>JAIXUQ010000088.1 GCA_027483465.1 Sphingomonadales bacterium | reverse complement strand
TGGTGCCGCAGAAGGGACTCGAACCCCCGACCCCATCATTACGAATGACGTGCTCTACCGACTGAGCTACTGCGGCGCTCGCGAGGATGCGGCGCTTAACAGGGGTGGGGGCGGCTGGCAAGCCTCAAGCACTGGCGGCAGATGCCGTAATCAGGCGCATGACACACAATCCTTCCATGCGTTTTCCGCTGCCGTCGGATGGGGTTGAAAGCCTGTCGCCACTGGCGCCGAAGGGGCTGGGCGGGGCCTTGCTGGGCAACAATCTGGCGGTTGAACGCCGGCTGACCAACCGGGCACTGCGCGCCTGGCAGGAGGCCGGTGCCAACGGCACCGAAGCGGCGCTCGCACCCTTTTTCGATCACAGCGTGCTGGTGCGCGATCCGGCCGGGCGCGCGATCATCGAGGCGGTGGGCGGACCGGTGGCGGCGCGCTTTGGCCTGGTGGCCGGGCTGCCGTTGCTGCGGGATCCAGGCTTGTCCGAGGAGTTGGTGGCAGCCAGCGAGCTGGTGGCCTTGCAGCCGATGCCGATCCCGTTTGAAGCCAATGTCAACGATCCGCTGGGCGCGCAGATCCTGGTCCGCGGCCTGGCGCTGCCGATCGCCGATGAAACCGATCCGGCCGCCATGGTGCAGGTGGTGCTCAGCTGGCGCGAACTGCTCACCAACAGCGCGGCCCAGCGGCTGCGCGCGGAACTGGCCGCGTCGCTGGCGGAGATTTCCCCGATCAAGCCCGCCGGCGAACCCTTCCCGCGCCGCCCGTTCGGCAGCCATGTTAGGAAAATCACATAATTTAACATCTGCGCGCCAGATCACGCTTTTCTTTCCGCCCGGCCGGGCGCATAGCTCTGCATCATCTGACGCGGGAGCGATTGACGTGTCCGGGAACAAGACCAACGAGGGGCCGACCAACGCCGCCCCCGATCATCACCGCCTGGGGCCGGATGCCAGCCAGCCCATTGCCGCTGCCCTTGCCAAAGCCCTGTTCCGCCATGCCCTGCCCGGCGAAGTCGACGATCTGGACGCAGACCAGCGCGCCGCCATCGTGGGCTTCATGGCGCGGGCGGCCAGCCAGCGGGCGGCCGATACGCCCATCGTGCAGATCGAGGCCCTGGCCGACGACGGGCCGGTGGGGCAGCGCCGGTTGCGGCTGGCCATCATCGGGGATGACCGGCCGTTTCTGGTTGATTCCACCGCCGCCGCGGTCACCGCTGCCGGCATCGACATCCACCGCCTGATCCACCCGATCATCGATGTGGAGCGCAACGCCGATGGCCAACTGACAGCGGTGGCCGGCGATGGCCCCGGCCGGCTGGCGGTGCGCGGGGCGCTGCGGGAATCGATGATCTACATGGAGATCGAGCGGGTGGGCGCCCGGGCGCGCGCCGCGCTGATGACCAGCCTGACCGAAGTGCTGGCCGATGTGCGGGCCGCAGTGGGCGACTGGCAGGCAATGCTGGCCCTGCTGCGTGACAGTATCCGCGCACTGAGCGACAATCCGCCGCCGCTGGCCCCGCACCGCACGGCCGAGGCCATGGCCTTCCTGGAATGGCTGGCGGCCGACAATTTCACCCTGCTCGGCGCCCGCCGCTATCATCTCGCCGCCGATGGCGAGACCGTGGCCGAGGCCGGACTGGGCCTGCTGCGCGATCCCGATTACCCGCTGTGGACCGGCACGCGGGGCGATGCGGACCGGCCACGCGCCCTTACCGCGCTGATGGCCAGCCCGGAACCGCTGCTGATCACCCGCGCCGGCGCGGTGGTGACCGTGCACCGGCGGGTGAACGGCGATCTGGTGAGCGTGAAGGGCTTTGACCGCGAAGGCCGGGTGGTGTCGGAAACCCGGTTCCTCGGGCTCTACACGTCGGCGGCGCTCAACATGTCCCCCCGGCAGGTGCCGCTGCTGCGCCGCAAGGTGGGCGAGATCATCGACAGCCTGGGTTTTGGCGAAAGCGGCCACAGCGGCAAGGCGCTGCTGCATGTGCTGGAAAGCTTCCCGCGCATGGAATTGTTCGAAGCCAGCCCGGCCGAGTTGAAGACCATGGCGCTTGGCCTCCTCTCCCTGCTCGACCGGCCGCGGCCCAAGCTGTTTGCCCGGCCCGATCCGTTTGGCCGCTTCATCTCGGTGCTGGTCTTCGTCCCGCGCGACACCTACACCAGCCGCCAGCGTGAGGCGGTGGGGCAGATGCTGGCGCACGAACTGGGCGGCCAGATCGCCCGGTTCGAGGTGGAATTGCGCGCCGAGGGCCTGGCCCGCGTGCATTATGTGGTGAACGTGGCCGATGCCGCCGGCTTTGGCGCCGATCAGGCCGATCTGCTCGACCGGCGGCTGCGCCAACTGGTGCGCGGCTGGGACGAGGAACTGGAAGCCGCGCTGGCCGAACTGGCCGGCCCCGCCCGCGCCGCCCGGCTGACCATCAGCCACGGCCGCGCCTTTTCCGCCAGCTATCGGGCCCAGCACCGGGCCGAGGCGGCAGCGGCCGACATCATGGCGCTGGCGCAACTGGGCAGCGAGGCGGATCGCGGTGTGCGCCTGTTGCCAACCGGCAGCGACACGCCGGGCCAGGTGCGGCTGAAAATCTATCGGCTTGGCCGGATCATCCCGCTTTCGGAAGCGGTGCCGGTGCTGGAGAATTTCGGCCTGAAGGTGGTGGAAGAATATCCCTTCGATCTGGCCGGCGGCCGGCTGGGCTGGATACATGATTTTCTGGCCGAAGTGCCCGATGCCCAGGCCCTGGCCGATTGGCCGGCGCTGGTGGCGCGCATGGAACCGGCGTTGACCGCGGTGTTGACCGGACTGGCCGAGAATGACGGGTTCAACGCGCTGATCCTGGGCTGCGGGCTGGATGCCCGTGCCGCCGGCTGGCTCAGGGCCTGGTTCCGCTATCTGCGCCAGACCGGCGTGACCTATGGGGTGATGACGGTGGTTGATGCGCTCAAGCGCTATCCGGCCATCACCCGCGATCTGGTGGCGCTGTTTGCTGCGCGCTTTGGCCCCGATGTGGCCGATCGCGCCGCCGCAGAGGCCGATGTGCTGGCCCGCATCGATGCGGCGCTGGCCGATGTTGCCAGCATCGATGATGACCGGATCCTGCGCCTCTATCGCGCCGCCATGCTGGCCACCTTGCGCACCAATGCCTTTGCCGGCGATGCGCCCGAGGCACTGGCCTTCAAGATCGACAGTGGCGCCATGCCCGGCCTGCCGGCACCCGTGCCTTATCGCGAAATCTGGGTTTATTCCCCGCGGGTTGAGGGCATCCACCTGCGGGGCGGCCCGATCGCGCGCGGCGGTCTGCGCTGGTCTGACCGGCGCGATGATTTCCGCACCGAAGTGCTGAGCCTGGTGAAGGCGCAGAAGGTGAAGAACACGGTGATCGTGCCCACCGGCGCCAAGGGCGGCTTTTATCCCAAGCAGTTGCCCCCGCCCGCCAACCGTGATGCCTGGCTGGCCGAAGGCACCGAGGCCTATCGCGTGTTCATCCGCGCCCTGCTTTCGGTGACCGACAATCTGGCCAGCGATGGCACCGTGATCCCGCCGGCCGGCGTTGTCTGCCACGATGCGCCCGATCCCTATCTGGTGGTCGCGGCCGACAAGGGCACCGCCACCTTCTCCGATACCGCCAATGCCATCGCCCAGGCGCATGGCTTCTGGCTGGGCGATGCCTTCGCTTCCGGTGGCGGCAATGGCTATGACCACAAGGCGATGGGCATCACCGCCAAAGGCGCCTGGATTTCGGTGCAGCGCCATTTCCGCGAAATGGGCATCGATGTGCAGCGCGAGACGGTGCGCGCCGCCGGCGTGGGGGACATGTCGGGCGATGTGTTTGGCAACGGCCTGCTGCTGTCACCGGCCGTCGCGCTGGTCGCCGCCTTTGATCACCGGCACATCTTCCTTGATCCCCAGCCCGATGTGGCGGCGGCCTTCGCCGAGCGGCAACGCCTGTTCGCGCTGCCGCGTTCCAGCTGGGATGATTACAACAAGGCCTTGATTTCCAAGGGCGGCGGCGTGTTCTCCCGCAGCCTGAAATCCATCGCCCTCTCCCCCGAAATCAAGGCCATGCTGGGCATTGCCGCCAACAGCCTGGCCCCGGCCGAACTGATCAGCGCCATCCTGCGGATGAAGGTGGACCTGATGTGGTTCGGCGGCATCGGCACCTATGCCAAGGCGGCGGGCGAAAGCCATGCCGATGCCGGTGACCGGGCCAATGATGCGGTGCGGGTGAACGGCGCCGAACTGGGCGCAACGGTGATCGGCGAGGGCGCCAATCTGGGCCTCACCCAGGCGGCGCGCATCGAATTTGCCCGAAGTGGTGCCGGCGGGGCGGGTGGCCGCATCAACACCGATTTCATCGACAATTCGGCCGGCGTTGATTGTTCCGACCACGAGGTGAACATCAAGATCGCGCTGAACGGCGAGGTGGCGGCCGGGCGCCTCAGCCCACCCGATCGTGATGCGCTGTTGAAGGCGATGACCGATGATGTCGCCGAATTGGTGTTGAAAGACAATCGCTTGCAAACCCAGGCGCTCAGCCTGGCGCAAAGCGGCGGGGCGGCGGCCATGCCGGTGTTCCAGCGGCTGATCCAGGTGCTGGAAGGGCGCGCCGGGCTTGACCGGCGGGTGGAGGGCCTGGCCGGCGACGAGGCGCTGGGCCAGCGCGCGCTGGCCGGCGAGGGCCTCACCCGGCCGGAACTGGCGGTGATCATGGCCTATGCCAAGATGGCGGCCTATGATGTGCTGGTGGCCAGCCCCGTGGTGGACGAACAGCTGCTGGAGGCCGATCTGATCGCGGCCTTCCCGGCGGCCATGCAGCAGGCCCAGCGCGGTGCCATTCTGGGCCATCGCCTGCGCCGGGAACTGGTGGCGACCAAGCTTTCCAATGAGTTGATCAACCGGGCCGGGCTGGCGGCGCCGTTTGAACTGGCCGAGGAACTGGGGGTTGGGTTGGCCGATGTGGCCGGCGCCTTCCTGGCGGCGCGCGAATTGTTCGGCTTTGCCCGGCTGTGGCAGGCCATTGATGCGGCACCGGTGCCGGCCGCCACCGCCACCCGCCTGCATCTGGCCGCCGCGCGGGCCTTGCGCGGGCAGATGGCCGATCTGTTGCGGCTGGGCCATGGCCGCAGCCCCGGTGCGCTGGTCGGCGCGATCCGGCCGGGGCTGGGCGCCCTGTCGCAAGCCCTTGATCGGGTTGTGAAATCCGAAGTGCGCGGGCAGCTTGACCGGATGGCCGCCGAACTTGCGGCCGCCGGCGCCCCGGCCGATCTGGCCGCCGCCATCGTGCGGATCGAGGCGCTGGATGGCGCGGTAGGCGTCTCCCTGCTGGCCGCCGAACGCCAGCTTGACGTGGCCGCCACCGCCCAGGCCTATACCCAGCTGGGTGAGGCGACCGGGCTGGATTGGGCGCGCGGCGCGGCCGCCGGGCTGAATGCCGCCGACCCGTGGGAACGGCTGCTGGCCGCCGCCCTGGTGCGCGATTTCGAGCAGATCAGGCTGGATCTGTTGCAGCGGATCGTGACGGCTGGCGGGGCCCCGGTGGCCGAACTGGGGGCCTGGGTGGCGGCAAACGGGGCGCGCGTGGCCCGCATCGCGGCCACTTGTGGCCGCGCGCGGGACAGCGGCGGCATCAGCGCCGCCATGCTGGCCCATATCGCCGGCCAAGCCCGCGCCGCGCTCAGCTGACCCGGCGGTTTCGCCCCCTTGTTGCCGGCCGGCATGCCTGCTAGCGGCAGGCCATGTCTGTTGATAGCGAAACCGTGCGGAAGATCGCGCGCCTGGCGCGCATCGCCGTGACCGACGACGAGGTGCCGGGCCTGACCGAGCAGCTCAATGGCATCCTTGGCTGGATCGAGCAGCTGGGCGAGGTGGACACCAGCGGGGTCGAGCCGATGGCCAGCGTGATGCCCGGCGCGCTGCGCTGGCGCGCCGATGCCGTCACCGATGGCGGCATTGCCGAACAGGTGCTGGCCAACGCGCCCGATGCCACCAGCGGTTTCTTTGCCGTGCCCAAGGTGATCGAGTGATGACGTCGCTCACCGATCTCAGCCTCACCGAAATGAAGGCGGGCCTGGCCGCCCGCATGTTCAGCGCGGTCGAACTGGTGCAGGCGCATCTGGATGCGATGGCGGCCAACCGCCACCTGAATGCCTTCATCGTCGAAACGCCGGAACTGGCGCTGGCCCAGGCCAGGGCGGTGGACGATGGCAGCCGCACCGGGCCGCTGGCCGGCATCCCGCTGGGCATCAAGGATCTGTTTGCCACGCAAGGCGTGCAGACGACGGCGGCCTCCGCCATCCTCAAGGGCTTTGTGCCGCGCTATGAATCCGGGGTCACCGCCAATCTGCTGCGCGATGGCGCGGTGTTCCTGGGCAAGCTCAACATGGACGAGTTTGCCATGGGCTCCTCCAACGAGACGAGCGCCTTCGGCCGGGTGATCAGCCCGTGGAAGGCGCGCGGTTCGGATGCCGAACTCGTGCCCGGCGGTTCGTCGGGCGGGTCGGCCGCCGCGGTCGCCGCCCGGCTGTGCGCCGGGGCCACCGGCACCGATACCGGCGGCTCCATCCGCCAGCCCGCCGCCTTCGTGGGCATCGCCGGCATCAAGCCCACCTATGGCCGGGCCAGCCGCTGGGGCACCATCGCCTTTGCCTCCAGCCTGGATCAGGCCGGGCCGATGGCGCGCAGCGTGGCCGATTGCGCCCATCTGCTCACCTCCATGTGCGGTTTTGATCCGCGCGATTCGACCAGCCTTGATCTGCCGGTGCCGGATTTCGCCGCCGGCCTCACCGGCAGCATGAAGGGCAAGCGGGTGGGCATCCCGGCCGAATACCGGCTTGACGGGATGGATGCGGAAATCGCCGCGCTGTGGGATGCCGGCATCGCCTGGCTGCGCTCGGAAGGGGCGGAGATCGTCTCGGTCGCGCTGCCGCACACGCGCTTTGCGCTGCCCACCTATTACATCGTCGCCCCGGCCGAGGCCTCGTCCAACCTCGCCCGCTATGATGGCGTGCGCTATGGCCAGCGCATCACCCCGCCGGGCGGCAATGTGCACGACATGTATGCCGCCACCCGCGCCGCCGGCTTTGGCAAGGAAGTCAAGCGCCGCATCATGATCGGCACCTACGTGCTCTCGGCCGGCTATTACGACGCCTATTATACCCAGGCCCAGCGGGTGCGCACGCTGATCGCCCGCGATTTCGAACTGGCCTTCCAGAAGTGCGATGTGCTGCTCACGCCCACGGCGCCCAGCCCGGCCTTTGCCTTTGGTGCCAAGACCGATCCCATCGCCATGTATCTGAACGATGTCTTCACCGTGCCGGCCAGCCTGGCCGGCCTGCCGGCGATGAGCGTGCCGGCCGGGCTTTCGGCCTCCGGCCTGCCGCTGGGCCTGCAGATTATCGGCCGCCCGCTGGATGAGGGCGGCGTGCTGGATGCTGGCCTCGCCATCGAACGCGCCGCCGGCTTCACCGCGCGGCCATAACAGGATCAACAGGCACCGCGTTTCGGGGGGGGAGCGCGCCGCACACATCGGCCAGGGGGATTGGCCGCACGACGGGGGCGGGAATGGCGGGGTCACAGGGGGAGGAGGGCGCGGCCGGCGCATCGGCCGCGGCGATCGGTTTTGCCGATGGCCTGGCCCGCCATGGCGAGGCGGTGGCGCTGATCGGCGCCGATGGCACCCGCCTCAGCTTTGCCGCACTGGCCACCGCTGCCGATGCCGTGCCGCTGCCGCCGCAGCCCACGCTGGCCATGCTGGCGATCCGGCCCGATATCGCCAGCATCACCACCTATCTGGCGCTGCTGCGCCGCCGCCACCCGGTGATCCTGGTTGATGATGCCAACAGCCTGGTTGGCCGCACCGTGCGCGATCTCTACCGTCCGTGGCAGCCGGGGCAGGATTGGCCACAGCCCGGCAGCAGCCCATCGAGCAGGCCGGCCTGCCACCCCGATCTGGCGCTGTTGCTGGCCACATCGGGCAGCACCGGCAGCCCGCGGCTGGTGCGCCTGTCGCGCGCCGCCATCGCCGCCAATGCCGCCAGCATCGCCGATTACATGGCGATTGCGCCCGATGATCGCGCCATCACCAGCCTGCCGCTGCACTACAGCTATGGCCTGTCGGTGCTGCACAGCCATCTGGCGGCCGGGGCGGCCACCATCCTCACCGGCGCCTCCCTCACCGATCCGGCCTTCTGGGCGCTGTTCGAGGGTGAGGGCGCAACCAAGCTGGCCGGGGTGCCGCACAGCTTTGCCCTGATGGAGCGCATCGGCCTGCGCGACCGGGCCCTGCCGTCGCTGCGCACGCTGTCACAGGCCGGCGGGCGGCTGCCGCCGGCGCTGGTGACGGCCTATGCCGAATGGGCGGCGGCGCGCGGGGTGCGGTTTTTCGTGATGTATGGCCAGACCGAGGCCTGCGCCCGCATGGCCTTTCTGCCGCCGGCGCTGGCCGCCGCCCATCCCGATTGCATCGGCCAGGCCATTCCGGGCGGCCGCATCAGCCTGCGCGGCACGGATGGCGGCGATGCCGGCGATGGCCCCGGCGAGATCATCTATCACGGGCCCAACATCATGATGGGCTATGCCGATGGCCCGGCCGATCTGGCCGCGCCCGCGGGCCTGTCCGAACTGGCCACCGGCGATCTGGCCGAGCGCACCCCGGCCGGGCTGCTGCGCATCATCGGCCGCCGGGCCCGCCTGTCGAAACTGTTTGGCCTGCGCATCAGCCATGACGCGGTGGAGCGGCTGCTGGAGGCCGATGGCCTGACCGTGGTGGCCACCGGCCTGGCCAGTGGCGACGAGGAGCGGCTGGGCGTGCTGGTGGAAGGGCCGCTGCCGGCCGATCTGGCCGCCCGGCTGGCGGCGCGCCACGGCGTGCCGGCCGCTGCCTTCGTGCTGGCCAGCACCGCCGAATTGCCGCGCCTGCCATCGGGCAAGCCCGATCCGGCGGCGGCGCGGCGGCTGTTGATGGCCGCCGCCGCCGAAGCCGCGGCCGCCGCCAGCGCCGCCGCGCTGGCCGATCGCAGCGTGGCCGGGGTGTTTGCCGCCGCCTTTCCCGGCATCAGCATCGGCCCGGCCGACAGTTTCGCCAGCCTGGGCGGTGACAGTCTCAACCATATCAGCTTTGCCCTGGCGCTGGAGGATGTGATCGGCGCGCTGCCGCCGGATTGGCATCTGCTGCCGATGGCCGAACTGGCGGCCCGCGCCGGCCGCCCGGCCGGGCCGGGCGGGCTGCGCCGCATCGGCAGCGACATCGCGCTGCGCGCGCTGGCCATCACGGCGATCGTGGCCATGCACACCGGCATCGGCAACCGCGCCGAGATCATGTCGGGCCTGAGCGGCGGGGCGTTGGCGCTGATGATCCTGCTTGGCTATAATCTGGGGCGGTTCCAGCTGGGCCGGCTGCTGGATGGCGATGGCGGCGGCATGCTGCGCGATTTCCTGCTGCGCGTGCTGTTGCCCTGTTATGCGCTGATCCTGGCGCACGGGCTGGCCACCGGTGGCCTCGATCCGGCGGCGCTGCTGCTGGTGGCGGGCTGGCAGGGCCGGGCCGGCAACCTGCTGGAACCGCTGTGGTTCATCGAGGTCGCCACCCAGGTGATGCTGCTGCTGGCGCTGGCCTTTGCAGTGCCGGCGGTGCGACGGCTGGCCGGGCGGACGCCGGTGCCGCTGGGCTGGGCGCTGGTGGGGGCGGCGCTGCTGCTGCAACTGGCCGGCGGGCTGCTGCACGATCAGGCGCACACGCTGCACCGCACGCTGGATGCCAATCTGCCCTGGGTGGCGCTGGGCTGGCTGGCGGCGATGGCGCCGCCGCGAGCGCAGCGGCTGGCGCTGGTGGTGCTGGGCACCGGGCTGGCGCTGGCCGATTGGGGCATGGCCTCATCCCGCCCGGTCTGGGCGGCGGCCACGCTGGGCTGCCTGGTGGCGGTACCGCAATTGCCGGTGCCGCGCCCGGTGGCCGGCCTGCTGGCGCTGATCGCCCGCACCAGCTTCATGATCTATCTCACCCACGGTGTGGTGATTCACCTGCTTGAGGTGCGGCTGGGCCTGCACCAGCCGCTGATCAGCCTGGGCGCGGGGCTGCTGGCCGGCGTGGCGGCGGCGCAGGCGCTGGAATGGCTGATCGCGCGCGGCCGCGCCGGGCGGACGGGCGCTGCCGAGATGCCGGTTTAGACGGCCTTGCGCGCCGGGTGCCAGCGCCGGCGGGCGGCTTCGCGCACCGGGTCTTCCACCCACAGCCGCGCCAGATGGGCGGCGATCAGCACCAGCACCAGCATCAGCGCCGTGGCGATCAGGCCCTGCTGCGGCGTGCGGCCAAAGACTTCGCCGGCCGGCCCATGCTGCATCACCGGCGGCAGGCCGGGCACCAGCCGGGGCAGCAGATCCAGCGCATCGCCCAGCCGCGCCTGCACGAAACTGTGGACCAGATAGACGGCGCTGGAGACCAGCCCCAGCCACTGGAACAGCGGGCGCGCCAGGAGGCGGCTGATCACGCCGGCATCGCTGGCCAGCGTGTGCACCACCAGCGCAAACAGGATGGGCGCGGCCAGATTCCACGGCGCGGCCGGTGCCCAGATGATCAGCGCCAGCGCCAGCCCCACGGCGGCCAGTTCGGCCAGATTGGCCCGGCGCACCGAGGGCGGCTGCCAGCGCGGCAGGTGCAGCACCAGCACCCCGGCCAGAAAGCCGCACACCGCCCGCCACAGGCCGCCATCCCAGGTGCGGTTGAGATCGGCGCCATCCACCAGCATCAGGCCCCACGCCAGCGCCGCCAGCCCGGCGACCAGCCGCAGCCGGTGCCGCCCGCCGGCCACCCAGGCGATGCCAAAGATCAGCCAGCTCCAATATTCGGCGGCAATGCTCCAGGCCGGCACATTCCACACCGGCCCGCCCACAAAGGCGAAGCAATTGAGCAGCAGGGCGGCGGCCAGCCATTGTTCGGGCTGATGGCCGGGGCCGAACACCGGCCGCTGCATGATGCCGGCCCCGGCCAGCACCAGCCCGACCAGTTCAAAGGCCAGGAACAGCAGCAGCATCACCATGTGCAGCGGCCACACCCGCGCCAGCCGCAGGCCCAGGAACACCGGCAGATCGCCGGGCCGATTGAGGCGGCCGCGCCAGCCCGCCGCGATGACAAAGCCCGACAGCACGAAGAAGAAATCCACGCACAGCCAGCCGCCGCGCACCAGGGGCGATGCCGCGATCGGGCCTGCGGCATGGAAATGGAACAGGCAGACGAGCAGCGCCGCCAGCCCGCGCGCGCCATCCAGCGCCTGATAATGGCGCATGGGCGGCGCCGGCAGCGGCGGCGGGATCAGGGCCGGCGTGCGGCGTGGGCGCAGGCGGTTGGCCGCCCCGCCCGGCGGCCTGACTTGCCAAGGCTGGGGCTTGTCGCCAAAGGGAGGGGCATGAGCGACGTCGAATCCGCCACTGCTGCACCGTTCACCATCAAGGGCGCCACCGGCGATTGGGAGATCGTGGTCGGGCTTGAGGTCCATGCCCAGGTAACGGCCAATGCCAAGCTGTTTTCAGGTGCCAGCACCGCTTTCGGCGCCGAACCCAACGCGCAGGTGAGCATGGTGGATGCCGCCATGCCGGGCATGCTGCCGGTGATCAACGGCGAATGCGTGCGCCAGGCTGTGCGCACCGGGCTGGCCATCAACGCGCAGATCAACAAATGGTCGCGCTTTGACCGGAAGAATTATTTCTACCCCGATCTGCCGCAGGGCTACCAGATCAGCCAGCTCTATCACCCGATCGTGGGCGAAGGCTGGCTGGACATCAGCCTTGACGACGGCACCACCAAGCGGGTGGGGATCGAGCGCATCCACCTGGAACAGGATGCCGGCAAGAGCGTGCACGATCTGCACCCGTCGCTGTCCTATGTCGATCTCAACCGCTCGGGCTGTGCGTTGATGGAGATTGTCTCGCGGCCCGATATCCGCTCGCCGGCCGAAGCCGGAGCCTATGTCGCGGCGCTGCGCCAGCTCCTACGCTATGTCGGTTCCTGCGATGGCAACATGGACGAAGGCTCGATGCGGGCCGATGTGAACGTGAGCGTGCGCAAGGCCGGCCAGCCCTTTGGCACCCGCACCGAGACCAAGAATGTCAACAGCGTGCGCTTCATCATGGCGGCCGTGGAGCATGAGGCGAAGCGCCAGGTGGACGTGATCGAAAGCGGCGGCACGGTGGTGCAGGAAACCCGCCTGTTCGATCCGGGCAGCGGCACCACCCGTTCGATGCGCGGCAAGGAAGACGCGCATGATTATCGCTATTTCCCCGATCCCGATCTGCTGCCGCTGGTGTTTGACGATGAGTTCATCGCCGCCTGCCGCGCCTCCCTGCCCGAACTGCCGGCGGCCAAGCGCGCCCGCTATGAAGCGGCGCTGGGCCTCTCCCCCTATCTGGCCGGGGTGTTGACGGCGGAAAAGGAAACCGCCGACTGGTTCGAGGCGGCGCTGGCCGCCACCGCCCGCCGCCTGGGCAAGCCCGAGGCCGAGGTGGCGCTGCGCGTCGCCAATTTCGTTTCAACCGATCTGTTCGGCGCGCTCAAGAAACTGGGCAAGGATATCGCCGACAGCCCGGTGGGCCCCGAAGCGCTGGCCGAGCTGCTGGCGCTGGGCGCCGATGGCACCTTGTCGGGCCCGCTGATGAAGCAGGTGTTCGAAGCCATGCTGGAGACCGGCGAGAGCGCCGCCAGCATCGTCGAGACGCGCGGGCTGAAGCAGGTTTCCGACACCGGGGCCATCGATGCCGCCATCCAGGCCGTGCTGGCTGCCAACCCCGACAAGGTGGCCGAATATCGCGGCGGCAAGGACAAGTTGTTCGGCTTCTTCGTGGGCCAGGTGATGCGCGCCATGGCTGGCAAGGCGGCACCGGGCGTGGTGAACGACCGGCTGAAATCGCTGCTCGACGGTTGAACCGGGCCGCACCGGCGGCGGCGCTGCCGGGCCGGCCTGTGGGGCGTCGCGCGCCGCCATGCGTCTGTCGCCCTTACAATCTTCATTGTGGACGCAGTTGCCGCCATGACGTAGCAGTCAAACGTCGCTGATTCGGCGGGCGGAGGCAGTCTTGTTCCAGCACGAAGGTCTTGCGGGAACTGTCCTGTCGCGGCCGTCTGCTGCACCGGCCGGCCGTTATCGCGCCCTTGATGGCCTGCGCGGCATCTGCGCCGTGTGTGTCTGCCTGTTTCATTTCCCGTCGGATGGCCCGATCGCCAACAGCGTCTTCATTCAGGGCAGTTGGCTGTTCGTGGATTTCTTCTTTGTCCTTTCCGGCTTCATCATCGCCGCGGTGTGGTCACAGCGGCTGACCTCGGCCCGTGAAGCGGTGCGCTTTGGCATATTGCGGCTGGGCCGGGTCTATCCGCTGCACCTGGCCATGCTGGCCGCCTTTGTGGTTGCCGAGCTGGTGGGCCTGATACTGCATGATCTGCATCTGATGCAGCGGCCGGCGTTTGAAGGGGGCTTCTCCTTGTCGTCGCTGGCGCTTGCCCTGGGCTTTGCCCAGATTTTCGGGCTGGCGCCCGGCCTGCCAGGCTGGAACAGCCCCTCGTGGAGCATCGCCGCCGAATTCTGGACCTATCTGCTGTTCGCGGCGCTGGTGCTGGTCGGCCGTTCCCATGTTCGCACCCTGCTGCTGGCCACGGCGGTCATCAGCGCCGCCGTGCTGGCGCTGCTTTCCCCCCATGGCATCAACGCCACCTTCCAGCACAGCCTGTGGCGCTGCCTCTATGGCTTTGCCGTGGGCGCACTGGTGTGGCACGCGAACCGGGCGAAGGCACCGCTGGGCGGCACCACGATGGAAGCCGCGGTGATCGCGGCGGTGCTGCTGTTTGTCATGCGGGCGCAGGAGGCGCCGGCCAATCTGGCGGCACCGCTGGTCTTTGCCGTCACCGTCCGCGTGTTTTCGGCCGAGGCCGGCCAGTGTTCGCGCCTGCTCAACCACCATTGGCTGCAGGCGCTCGGCCTGTGGTCCTTTGCGATCTACATGGTGCACAGCTTTGTGCAGACCCGGCTGGAGGATGTGCTGCGCCTGCTGATCGGCAGCGGCCGGCTGCCGGGGTTGACGATGGTGGTGATGCCCGATGGCAGCAGGGCGCTGGGGATGGGCGGATCGGCGTTCACGGAGGCGCTGCTGATCGGATTGATGCTGGCGCTGGTGCTGATCGCTGCCGCGCTGGCCCAGCGCCTGATCGAACAGCCCGGCCAGCGCCTGGCCCGCCGCCTGGCCTGAACGCCCCGCCGGCGCTGTCCGTTCACCGATCCCTGCCGGCAGTTCGTCGCGCCGGTGATTGACCATGGGCTGCAACTTTGGCAGCAGATTTGTCCGTTTTGGGCAGGATCGGTCCGGCGTTTTTGGCCTTGTTCCTGTCAGTCGTGTCTGTCGCCCGGTGCCGGTGTTTTGGGTGCCCAGTGGCCGCAGCCGCGCCCGTCTGGCTGTTGATGTGGAATTTTCGCCGCGAATGTTGATGGTGGCCGGTGGTGCCGCCGTGGTGCTGGTGTCGGGCGTGGCGCTCGCCAATGTTGGCCGGCCCGCCCAGGATGAACGCTGGGTGCGCAGCGCCCAGGCCGCCGAAGCCGCCCTGGCGCAGGAACAGGCCCGCGAGACCGCGGCCCGCGCCCGCCGCGCCGCCCTTGATCCCCGCGCCGTCACCTGCATCGCCAAGGTGGTGCATCACGAAGCCGCCAACCAGCCCCGCCGGGGCCAGATCGCCGTTGCCCATGTGCTGGTGAACCGCGTGAAAAAGGGCTTTGGCGATCATGTCTGCAAGGTCGCCAACCAGCGCGGCCAGTTTTTCCGCCTTGCCCGCTACAAGCCGAACCGCAAGAGCGCGGAATGGGCCGAAGCCGTGGAGGTGGCCCGCACCGTGCTGGCCGGCGAAGCGCCCGACCACAGCAAGGGCGCCCTGTTCTACCGCGCCACCTGGAAGCCGGCCAACGCCTTCTTCCGCACCCGCACCCGGGTGACCCGGCTGGACGATCACGTCTTCTACCGCTGATCGGCCTGCCCCGGCCAGCGCGCGGCCTTGGCCTGTTCGCCGGCATCGTGCAGCACCGCGCGCGGCGTATCCAGGCCGCGCGCCGCCAGGCGATCGGCCAGATCATGCGCCGCCGCCGCCACTGGCGCGGTGCGCGGCCCCGGTGTGAGGCCATCGGCCCAGGCCGCCAGCGCATGGGCGTTGAACAGGCCCAGCAGAATCAACGCCAGGCCCAGCGCCACCGCCAGTTGCCCCAGCCCCGGCAGCCCGTCGGCGCTGGCCTCGATATCAACAGGGGAGGTGAAATCATCGGCCATGGCACGCCTTCAGAACTGGTAATAGATGAAGGCGGCCACGCCTTCAAAGCGCAGCGCATCGATGATCAGCACGGCCGCCGCCACGGCCACGCCCAGCAGCGGCGCCGGCCAGGCCGCCACCCGGCGCGTGAGGCCGGCAAACAGGCCGGGCGGGGTGAAGTGGATGGCCATGCCCAGCCCGATCAGCCCACACATCAGCGGCCCGGCCAGCGCCACGCCGGGCCGGAACGCCGCCAGTTCGGCCAGATAGGCCAGCGCGCCGGCCAGATCATCGGCGCGGAAGAAGATCCAGCCCACCACCACGATGTGGAAGATCAGCAGCACGGCCAGCGGCGTGGGCAGGCGCGGCAAGCCGGCCGGGCGCAGATCGCGCCACAGCCGCTCGATCGCCAGCACGCCGCCATGCAGCGCGCCCCAGATCAGGAAGGTCCATTTGGCGCCATGCCACAGGCCGCCCAGGATCATGGTGAGGAACAGGTTGCGGCAGATGAAGAACAGCCCGCCGCGATTGCCGCCCAGGCTGATATAGAGATAGTCGCGCAGCCAGCTGGAGAGGCTGATATGCCAGCGCCGCCAGAAATCCTGCAGCGAGGCGGCGCGATAGGGCTGATCGAAATTGCGCGGGAAGCGATAGCCGAGCAGCGCCGCCAGCCCCACCGCCATATCGGAATAGGCCGAAAAATCGCAATAGATCTGGACGGCATAGCCATAGGCCGCCGCCACGAGATCAGGCCCCGTCTGCGCCGCCGGATCGAAAAAGGCCGGATCAACCAGCCGCGTGGCCAGTTCGCTGGCGATCACCGTCTTCTTGAACAGGCCCCACAGGATCAGGATCAGCCCGCCGGCCACCATGGCGCGCGACAGGCGCGGCACGGCCTGGAATTGCGGCACCAGATGGCTGGCCCGCACGATCGGCCCGGCCACCAGATGCGGGAAAAAGCTCATCAGCAGCACCAGATCGAGGAAGCTGGCCGGCGCGGTCTTGCCGCGGGCGATGTCGATCAGATAGCTCATGCCCTGGAAGGTGAAAAAGCTGATGCCCACCGGCAGCACCACGTCCAGCACCGGCAGATCGCGGCCAAAACCGGCGGCCACCAGGATCGGCGCCAGTTCTTCGAGGAAGAAGCCAAAATATTTGAAAAAGCCCAGGATGGCGAGGTTGGCGATCACCCCCAGCGCCAGCCACGGCTGCACCCCGGCATCGGCGGCCAGCCGGCGCTGGATGGCCAGCGCCAGCAGCCAGTTGATCGCCGCCGAGGCGATCAGCAGCGCCACGAAGCGCCAATCCCAGGCGCCATAGAAAATCCAGCTGGCCAGAACCAGGATGATCTTGCGCCATTCGTTGCTGGCCTGCCCCAGCGTCCACACCAGGATCAGCACGGGCAGGAAGAACAGGCCGAAATCCAGCGTGGGAAACAGCATCAGCGCGCGGCCCCGCTGGCGGCGGCATCCAGATCAGCCAGCAGCAGGCGCGCCACTTCGGCGCCGCCGGCCGGGGAATAATGGATGAAATCCGGCCCCATCAGATAGGATTGGGTCCATTTCACCGCGGCGCAGCGGCCACCCTGCCGCGCCTGCCAATCCCAGAAGGCCAGGCCCAGTTCGCCGGCCAGCCGCCGCTGCACCGCCGCCACCTGGGCCAGCGCCGGCGGGGTGAACAGCAGCCCACCGCGCCGCACCGGCCGCAGCGCCGGCCCGGCCAGCGTGACCGGATCGGGGGCCAGCACGCCTTCGGCATCATTCCACAGCGGGATGTCGATGCCCGCCACCGGCAGCCGGCCGGGGCCGTTCAGGATCGCCGGGTTGCAATCCACCGCGCTGCCCGGCGCATTGCCCATCAGCGCGCCGTTGCGGCTGGCGGCATCGGGCGGGCCGAGCAGCAGGATCGGCACCGGCCCGGCCAGCGCCCGCAGCCGCGCCACCTGATCGCGGATCTGGCCCTCCAGCCGGGCGGCATCCAGCGTGGGCGCAAAGCCTTCGTTGGTGCCAAAGGCCAGGATGATCAGATCGGGCGGCAGCGCCTGCAACTGCGCCGCCATGGTTTCGCTGTCGGCCCGGCCGAGGAATTGCAACTGGCTGCCCGGCACGCCCAGATTGGAAACGATCACGCCCGCCGGCCGCTCCAGCCACCAGCCGGTGATGATGGCCTGGCCGGCCAGCAATTCCAGCCGGGCGCTGCGCGCGGGCGCGTCGGCGGTGAAGCGCTGACAGACCGGCCCGGCCCGTGTCGCGCTGAAATCCACTGTCTGGCTGCGGCCACCGATGCTCAGCGCCAGGCGCGGCCCGGCCGGGCTGGCGGCGACGCACAGGCCAAAGGCGGTGAAATCATTGCGGTCATCGGTGCTGAGCGACAGCGAAGCGCCCGGCCGGCCGGCGCTGAGCGTGTAGCCGGTGAGGCCGCGCGGCGGCCAGGCTTCGCCGGCCTGCGGGCCGAACAGGCCACGCGATTGCCAGCCGCCGGCCATGGCGGTGACCACGCCGCGCGTGCGCACGCCGGGATGCGGGCGGCCGGCCGGCATCAGGCCGCGCCCGCCATTGCCCAGCCGCGCCTGCAGCGCATCGCGCAGCGCGCCGGTGATGCTGTCTCCGGCGGTGTGGGAATCGCCCAGCACCAATATGTGCAGCGGCCGGCCCGGCGGCAGGCTTGCGGGTGTGAGCGGCACGGCGGCCAATTGCTCCGCCCCGCACAGCGCGGCCATGCAGGTGGCTGCCGCCAGGGCCAGCGCCGCCGGCATCAGCCGGCCTGCGGCGGGGTGGGCGCCGGTGTGGCAGGCGCCGGTGTGGCAGGCGCCGGGGTGGCAGGCGGCGGGGTGGCAGGCGGCGGTGTGGGTGGTGCGGCAGGCGGCTCGCTTGCCACCGGCGGCAACAAATTGGTCGGCCCGGCGGCGGCGGGGGCCGGTTCCGCCGCGGGCGCGGCCGGTTCCGCCGGCACCGTCACCGGTTCGGCGGGCGCTTCGGGCGGATCGCCGATCAGCGGCGGCGGCGCATCCAGCACCGGCGGCGGCACCAGTTCAGGCGGGGGCAGCGTGCCGCCGCGCGCCGCCGCGCCCCAGGCCCGCACGCGCGCCGCCACCTGTTCGGTGAGCAGGCGATAGCCCTTCATGCTCATGTGGATGCCATCGCCGGCACGCACCAGCCAGGGCGTGCCGGTGGCCGGATTGATCAGGTGGGAGGCATAGCGGCCGTCCGGCCCGGCGGCGGCGGCGCGCGTGTCGATGAACGGCACGCCCAGTTCGGCCATCAGCCCGGCATGAAAGGCGTTCAGCGCCTGCACCTGGCCATCAAAGCCGGCATCGCGCATCTGCGGCAGGCCCACCCAGAAGACTTCCGCCCCCTGCCCCCGCAACCGCTTGACATAGCGGGTGATGCGCGCGCCGATCTCCGCCTTCCAGCGCGGCGACAGAAAGGCCGCGACCTTGCCGCCGGCCACCACGCCCTGCACATCATTGGCGCCGAAACTGATCACCGCCACGTCCACCGGGCCTTCCTGCAACCGGCGTTCCAGTTCGGCCTCCAGATCAAGCTGGCGATAGCGGGTGAAGCCGGTGGCCTGCTGGGCATAGCGCAGCACCTGAAAGGCCTCGCGCCGGGGCAATTGGTGATAGAGCGCCGCCCACAGGCCATCGCCGAAACTGTCGCCAAACACGCCGATGCGGAAACTTCGTTTTGCCGCCACAGCGCGGCGCAGCGCGGCCGGCGCATCGGCATCCCCGGCCACGGCGGCGGGCAGGCCGGCGGCCGGCGGCGGCAGCGCGGCAGCCGGAACCGCCGGCGTTTCGCCCAGCCAGCCATTGATCATCGGGGCATAGGCGATGCCGATGGCCACACCGGCGGCCACGCCGCAAAACAGCACGGCGGTGCGATCAAGCAGAAACAGGGCAGGGTTTTGGCTGGTCATCTGTTGGAGCCCGGCTGATACACGCGCCGCCGGGGGGCGCAAGGGGCATCAGCCGCCCGTCATCCCCCGCCCGTTATCCCCCGGTGAGTGGCGAGGTGCGCCCCAGCCACGCCAGCCTGACCTTCAGCAGCGCCATGCCCACCACGGTGATCGGCACCGCCAGGATCACGCCCAGCGGCCCCAGCAAGGTGCCGGCGGCGATCAGGCTGAAAATGGTGAGCACCGGCGGCAGATCGCCAAAGCTTTTCTGGGCGATCGGCATCACCACATTGCCCTGCAACTGCTGCACCACCACCAGCGCGACGATGGTGAACAGGCCGGTTTCCACGCCCTGGCCAAAGCCCAGGATCACCGTGGGCACCGCCACCAGCACCACCCCCAGATAGGGCACGAATTCGCACAGGCCGGCCACCAGGCCGATGGCCAGCGGCGAAGGCAGGCCCACCAGCCACAGGCCGGCCGACGTGCCCACCGCCACAAAGGCCATGCCGATCGCCTGCCCCTTCAGCCAGGCGGTGAGCGAGGTCCTGACCGCGGCCAGCGCCTCCCGCACGCGCGGGCGGCTTTCGGGGGCCAGCATCTCGATCAGGCCATCGACATACAGCCGCGGCTGCGCCGCCATGTACAGCGCCGCCACCAGCACGACCGCCACCCCGGTGATCGCCGAACCGATATTGGCCAGCGCCGCCTGGGCAAACTCCACCACTTGGGCGACCTTGGGCGCATAGCTGGCCACCTGGGCCATGACATCGGCCCCCACCGGCGTCGCGCGGATCCAGCCTTCCACCGTGGCCACCGCCGCCGGCAGCCGCTGTGACAGGATGATGAACTGTTCCACCATCATCGAACCGAACAGGCCAAAGATGCTGGCCAGCGCCACGAGCGGGATCAGCACCGCCGCCGCAATCGCCAGCGCAAACGGCAGCTTGAGGACGCGTTGCAGAAAGGCGGCAAAATCGTTGAGCATCAGCCCCACCAGCGCACTGGCAAAGATCACCAGCACCAGCTGCTGCAACTGCCAGATGGCAATGGCCAGCCCGATGCCGGCCATTGCGGCAAGGGCGCGGCGGAACCAGCGGCCGCTGTCGTCAGGGGGGGTGGAGGCGGTCGTCATGCCCGCGCATCATGGCGGGGCGGGGGGCGGAAGGAAAGAGGGGGCGGCGGCGCTGCCGGTTCAGCAGCGCCGCCGCCGTGTCGGTCCGCTCCGGTCAGAGCGCGGTCCACTCCCCGTCGCGGTGGTAGCGGTGGGAGACGTGGCCATCATCGTCGATGGCCCAGAGGTGGAGCCACTGGTTGTCAACGAGGTCGCGCACCGTCTGGCTGGCCAAGATCACCCCGGTCATCGCGTCCAGCGGCGCTTCGATGAACACGTTCAGCCGCAGCGGTTCGTGCAGCAGTTTGGTCCCATCGTGCACCGATTGCCAGGCGAGGCCGGTCTTGAGGTCGCCGGCGTTGCCTTCCAGCACGCCCAGCGTGCCGACGACATTGTGCAGCACCTTGTTGCCGGCGCCCCACACCTTGTTGTTCACGGTGGAGCCGTAATATTGCAGGTTGATCCACGAGGCGACGACCATCGGCGCCGTCATGATCAGGGTGAGGATGCCAAAGCCTTCATCCTGCCGCCAATCATAGCTGTGCAGGAAGCTGCGGCCGCCCAGATCGATGCCGGCGGTGCGGTGGCGCGGGGCGGCGATGAAGGCGCCGTTGCCCGCCAGGCCCCATTCCGGGCGCACCTGCGCCCAATCGCGGCTGCGGCGCAGCACCTGGGCATCGATATCGCCTTCGGGCGCATCCAGATCGAGGAAGCGGGCGCGCTCGCGGCGGGTGAGGGCGGAGGCGCGGGCCAGCCAGCCATCAAGCTCGGCCACATCGGGGCGCAGGGCCGGCGGCACCCGATCGGTATCAAACAGGGTGATCTGATCGGTGGTGGTGCAATGCAGCGCGCCCAGGAACCAGCAATCATCCGGGATATGGATGCCTCTGCTCTTCAGGCCGATGCGCACCGCCGGATCATTCAGGATATCGGCGGCGATGCGGGCATTGGCCTCCCCGGTGTGGCCGCCACAGGCGCCGCAATCCAGGCCGGAGGCGTGCGGATTGTTGGCGGTGGTGCTGCCGTGGCCGGCCAGCAGCACCAGCCGGGCGAAATCACCGGTCAGGCTCATGGCGCGCAGCACGGCTTCGGCCTGGTTCAGCCGCTGTTCGGCGCTGAGCCCGGTCATGCGGCCGGCCACCGTCATCGGATCAAGCCGCGGCCCCAGCTTGCCGATAACCGCCTCATCCAGCCCATCGGTGTTGGGATCGGAAACGGTGCGGGTGAGGCCCAGCGCATCGGAAACCAGCTTGGGCGCGAACGCCAGGCCCATCGCCTCCACATAGGTGAAGCTGGAAACGGCCGATTGCTTGAAGCTTTTCCACGCCTTGGCCGCGCGCCGGCGGAGCAGGCGCAGGCCCAGCACCTCGGTTTCCAGCGCGGCATCGGCGCCGTTCACCATTTCGGTGATCGTATAGGCCGGGGTGAGCAGCACCGGGCAATGCGCGCCGCCGCTGCTGCGCCCGATCGGCACATATTCGATCGGGTAGCCAAAGAAGCCGGCAAAGCCGATGGTCTCCCCGCCGGGCACCACCTGTTCGAGCGCGCGGCGATAGACTTCGGAGCGGACATCGATGCAGAAGGCCGCCTGCAGCGGCTTGCGGCCCGGCCGCGCCGGAATGGCAAAGGGCTGCGGCGCCGTCTCGTTGCGCGCCAGCTTGGCCAGCAACTGGCCCTGCCAGGCAATTTCATAGGCATCCTGAAACACCAGATCGATGGCCAGTTCGGGATCGGCGGCCAGCCCGGTGGTGCTGTCGTGATCGGGCGCCAGTTGCGCGGCCTGCTGCATTTCGGCGGCCCAGGCGGCCTGGAATTCGGCATCGGTGCGCTGGCGGAACAGGGCATAGCCCCAGGCCATGCGGATGGCGAGCAGTTCCACCAGCCGGTTGTCGGGCCGGCCATAAAGGCCATTGTCCCACACCAGATAGCGGACATAGGCCGCCCAGCCGCCGATATCGAACAGGGCGCGGTGCAGATAATCGGTCTGGGCGTTGGCCGGGATGCCGATGGCCTCCACGATCAGGCCGATGGCCGCCACCGGATCGGCGGGCAGGCCGGCGATGATGCGGCGGAAATCGCGGATGCCCATGGCTTCGGCATTGCGATCATGGCGCATCGTCTCGCGCCAGGCCGCCCACGGCCCCTGCCCGCGCTGCGGCATCTGCCAACTGGCCTGGCCTTCATCGAAATAGGCGGCGCACCAGCGCGAGATTTCATCCACCATGAAGGCGGTGCGGCTGGCCTGCCGATCCCCGGCCGAAAGCCGGTCCAGCACTTCGGCGATAGTGGCGACCACGGCCGGGCCGCCTGCGCGCGGTGCCGGATCGCGCGCCAGCGCCGCCTTGGCCAGCGCCACGCCATCGGGCAGCGGCGCCGGGATGGGCGCATTGGCCGGGGCGCGGGCCAGCGCCTGGGCGATATGGGCATCGCCGATGATGCCGGCGGCCAGCGCCTCACGGTAAAAGCCGCGCGGCATCAGCATGTCCACCTTGGCCACGCGGCGCATCGTGGCGGCGGTGGCGGCAAAGCTTTGCCCCGAAAAGCCGAGGAAGGGATTGACCGCGACGAAATGCTTGAGCGGCCACAGCGGCGCGATGCGCTGGCAGGCGGCGGCGATGGCGGTTTCAAGGGCCGGCGGCACCGGGGCGGCGGCCGGCGTGGCATCGGTGCGGGCAAGCGTGTCGGTCATCATCGGGGGGACCTTTCGCGGGATGGGGGGTTCAGCGCTTGTGCGGCAGGCCGGTGGGCCACAGCGCCAGCACCAGCCGGTTGGCGATGGTGTTCACGTAAAGCCCGTTGTGGGCATGGACATAGAAGGCCCGCGCCCAGGCCGGGGTGGCGGCGCCCTTGGCGGTGATGAAGCTGGCCTGGCCAATGGTGAGGGCGGCAAAGCCGGCGACGATGATCGCCACCGCGCCCAGGGCCAGGGCATCGCTGCGCGCGCCTTCGGTGGGCAAGGTTCCGGCCATCAGCGCGGCCATGCCGGCCTGCAGGGCAAACCAGCCCGCCGCCACCGCCATCGCCGCCGCCACGGTGCGGGCGATGACAAAGCCGGTCGGCCGTTCATCGATGGACTGGGCAATCAGGTGGGTAAGGCCCATCAGCAGGATGGCGCCCAGCGCAAACACCCCCGGCTGCACCGCGATGGCAAAGCCCGACAGGGTGCCGGTGATGCCCACGGCGGCCAGCACCAGCGCCACCGCCATCGCCAGCCGCGCCGGGTGCGGCGCGCCGCCGGGGCTGGGGGACCAGCTGGCCCGCGCGATATCGACGACACTGCCGGAGGACAGGAAGGCATGCGCCTTGTAGAGCGAGTGGGCCAGGATGTGCAGCAGCGCGGCCAGCCAGGCGCCCAGCCCGCATTGCAGCAGCATGAAGCCCATCTGGGCGATGGTGGACCAGGCCAGCGCCACCTTGACGGCATTCTGGGTGAGCATCACCACGCTGGCAAACAGCGCGGTGAAACCGCCCACCACCAGCAGCAGATCGAGCGCCGGCGTGGACATTTCGAGCAGCGGCGCAAAGCGCAGCGCCAGAAAGCCGCCGGCGTTGATGATGCCGGCGTGCAGCAGGGCGGAAACCGGCGTGGGGGTTTCCATCACTTCGGTGATCCAGCCGTGCAGCGGGAATTGCGCCGATTTCAAGAGCGCCGCCACCGCGATCAGCACGCCGGCAACCACCAGCGCCGGGGTGGCCGCCTGGCCCTTGAGCGCGGCAAACAGCGCGGGGAATTCCAGCGTGCCGGTGGCTTCCCACAGGATGCCGATGGCGATGGCCAGCGCCAGATCACCGATGCGGCTGGCGATGAATTTCTTGCGCGCCGCCAGGATCGCGGCCTGCCGGTCCCCATAGAACAGCAGCAGCTGGTTGAGGCCAAGCGAGGTCGCCACCCAGGCCACCAGGAACATCGCCATGTTGCCCGACAGGATCAGCAGCAGCACGCTGGCCAGCGTGACACACAGCAGCCGGGTGAAGCGGGCATGGCCGGGATCGCCGGCCATGTAATTGCGGGCGAAATGCACCACGATGCTGCCGACGAAGCTGACCAGCAGGAACATCACCGCGGTGAGGCCATCGAAATAGAGGCCCACGCCCGGCAGCGCCGGGGTTGCGGCCGGGCCGGCCAGCAGCACGCCGGCGGCCCCGGCCAGCGCGGTGAGCAGCGCCAGGAAGGCGGCAGCGCGGGCGGCATCGGCGCGCCGGCGCGGCGCATTGAGCGGCAGCACCGCCACCGCCAGCAGCGCCAGCGGGCCGGCCAGCGCGGCCCAGATCAAGGGAGAGAGGGTCATCGGCACACTCCATCGGCAGGAGGGGAACATGCATGCCTTAGGCGCGGCACCGGCCTTGGTAAAATAGATATATTGCGCAAGATCGTTCGATATGGTGAAAGTGAGCCATGGCTGCGCTCAATTACAACCATCTGCGCTATTTCCATGCCGTGGCCCACGCCGGCAGCCTCACCCGCGCCGCCGAGCAGCTGAACCTGTCGCAATCGGCGTTGTCGGTGCAGCTGAAAAGCCTGGAGGAGGCGCTGGGCCACGCCCTGTTCGATCGCGGCCCCCGGCGCATGGCCTTGACCGAGGCGGGAAAAATCGCCCTGGATTATGCCGACACGGTGTTTGCCGCCGGGGAGGCCTTGCAACAGACGCTGGCCGGGCGGGTGCGCATTGATCAGCAGATGTTGCGCGTGGGGGCGCTGCCCACATTGTCGCGCAATTTCCAGGCCGAATTCATCGCGCCGCTGATCGGCCGGCGCGACATTGATCTGGTGATGGTTTCGGGCACCATGCGCGATCTGGTGGCGCAACTGGAAGCGCATGAGCTGGACGTGGTGCTGGCCAACCAGCCGCCGCGCGGCGCCATCGCCCCCGATATCATCTGCCGCCGCATCGCCCAGCAGCCGGTGGGCCTGGTCGCCCCGCCCGGCCTGCTGCACCGGCCGCTGGCCTTTCCGCAGGATCTGGCGAAATTGCCGGTGCTGCTGCCGGCGCGCGGGCTGGATATCCGCACCGGCTTTGATCAGCTGCTTGATGCCGCCGGCATCCAGCCGATCATCGTCGCCGAGGTGGACGACATGGCCATGCTGCGCCTGCTCGCCCGTTCATCCGAAGCGCTCACCCTGGTGCCGCCGATCGTGGTGAAGGACGAACTGGCCGCCGGCACGCTGGTGGAGCTTCACTCCATCCCCGGCCTGACCGAGGATTTCCACGCCATCACCCAACGCCGCCGCTTCCCCAACCCGCTGCTGGCGGAGTTGCTGCGGTAGGGGGGCTATGGGCGGGACACCAGCGGCGGCGCCAGGTTCCAATCCACGGCAAGGTCGCGCCAATCGGGATTGTCGGCTTCGATCAGGTTGATTTTCCATTGACGATGCCAGCGCTTCAACTGTTTTTCCCGCGCAATGGCGTCCGGCATGGTGGCATGGCTTTCGGCCCAAACCAGGCGGTGGACATGATAGTCGCGGGTGAAGCCCGGCAGCAGATCGGCCCGATGCTGATGCAGTCGCCGGGCAAGGTGGCTGGTCACCCCGATATACAGCGTGCCGCGCTTCTGGCTGGCCAGGATATAGACACAAGGGGCACGGTCCATGGCCATATCTTACCAAAAGAGACTTCGTCATGCTGAACTTGTTTCAGCATCCATGGGAGCATGCCCCGCAAGGCGCGCTGGTGGGGGCGCATACCCATGGATGCTGAAACAAGTTCAGCATGACGGGGGGATTATTGGCCCAGTTGCCCCAACCGCGCCCGCACCACGCCGATCAGCGTGGGCAAATCCGGGATGGCGGCGAAATCGGCGGCGCTCACCAGTTGGGTCAGGGCGCCGGCCTGTTCCACCGCCACCAGCGGCAGCGGCCAATCGGCGGCGGCGGGGAAGGCGGCGCGGAAATCCGGGCGGTGGTGGAACAGCGTTTCCAGCCCCAGTTCGTCCAGAAACGCCCGCCATTCCCGGCGCATGCTGGTGAGGCCATAGGTGACGGCGCACAACTGGCAGGGATAGGTGGCGGGTGAGACGAGCTTGTGCACGCTGTCCATCACGCCAGCGACGATCCCGGCATTGGCGTTGTAGACGATGACAAGGCGGCGGGGCGGCGCGGTCATGGCTTGAGCTGTTCGGCCATGAAGCCCACCACGCGTTCGATGTTGGCCGGGCTGGCAAACACCGGCGTCGCCAGGCCCATGTCGCCATGGCCGGCGCCGGGCAATATGTCCAAACTGGCCTTCACCCCGGCGGCGCGCAGCCGCTGATGCAGAAGTTGCGACTGGGCCACCGGCACCAGGCAATCGCGGTCGCCCTTTTGCAGCAGGAAGGGCGGATCGCCGGCATCGGCATAGCTGGCCGGATCGGCGCGGCGCACGAGATCGGGCACCTGCGGCAACGGCGCGCCCAGCCAGCGCGATTCGGGTGAATTGGCGGCATCATGATCGGGCGGGCAGCCCTGTTGCCGGGCATGGGTATCGAGCAGGCCGAAATCATTGGGGCCAAACCAGTCCACCACCGCCTGCACGCGCGAGGAGACGCCGGCATGGCCCAGCGCCGCATCCTCGAACGCCGCTTCCCCGCCGCTGGTGCCCAACAGCGACGCCAGATTGCCGCCGGCCGATTGGCCAAAGGCCAGGAAGCGCTGCGGATCCAGCCGATAGGCCGCCGCATTGGCGCGCAGATGGCGCACGGCGGCCTTCACATCCTGCACCGCCGCCGGAAACCGCGCCTCGCCTGACAGGCGGTAATCCAGGCTGGCCACCGCAATGCCGCGCGCCAGCAGCGCCTTCAGGATGGCGCCATCCAGCATCGCGCGGCTGCCCATCATGAAGCCGCCGCCATGGATGTTGATCACCAGCGGGAACGGCCCCGGCCCCTCGGGGCGCCACAGATCGAACCGCTGCGCCGGCGAGATGCCGGCATAGGCGACATTGGCCAGCGTGGGCGCCAGCCCCGGCCCGGCCATACGCCCCGGCCCGGCGGGCGGTCCACCCGGCGGCGGCAGTTGCGCCGCCGCCGGGTGGGCCAGCACCAGGCTGGCCAGGGCGGCCAGGCAGGCGATGCCGCGCCTCACGCCGAGGCGGCCAGCGCCGATTTGCCCCGCTTCACCATCAGCTTGTTGAGCGCGTTCACATAGGCGCGGGCCGAGGCGACCAGCGTGTCGGTGTGGGCGCCGGTGCCGCGCACGGTGCGGCCATTCTCGGCCAGCACCACGCTCACTTCGGCCTGGGCATCGGTGCCGGCCGTCACGGCATGAACCTGATAGAGATTCAGCACCGCCTCCTCATGCGGCACCAGCTTGCGGATGGCGTTGAACAGCGCATCCACCGGGCCGTTGCCGCGGGTGGCCGCCGTCACCTCCTCACCATCGATGGACAGGGTCAGGATCGCCCGCTGCGGGCCGTTGGAGCCGCAATAGACCTCCACCTCCTGCACCTGGATGCGGTCGTGGCCGCGCAGCACCTCGTCGTCCACCAGCGCGACGATATCCTCGTCAAACACCTGTTTCTTGGCGTCGGCCAGATCCTTGAAGCGCTTGAAGGCATCGCCGAACTCGTTGTCGGACAGGTCATAGCCCAGTTCGGCCAGCTTGGAGCGGAAGGCGGCGCGGCCCGAATGCTTGCCCAGCACCAGATTGGTCGCCCCCTGCCCCACGCTGTCGGGCGTCATGATCTCATAGGTTGAGCTGTCCTTCAGCATGCCATCCTGGTGGATGCCGCTTTCATGGGCGAAGGCGTTGGCGCCCACCACCGCCTTGTTGGCCTGCACCTGCATCCCCGTCACGCCGCTCACCAGCCGGCTGGCGCGGGTGATCTCGGTGGTCACGATGCGCGTCTGATAGGGCATCACGTCGTGGCGCACCTTCAGCGCCATGGCGATTTCCTCCACCGCGGCATTGCCGGCGCGCTCGCCGATGCCGTTCACCGTCGCCTCCACCTGCCGCGCCCCGGCCATGATGGCGGCCAGCGTGTTGGCCACGGCCAGGCCCAGATCATTGTGGCAATGGGTGGAAAAAATCGCCTGATCGGCATTGGGCACGCGGGTGATCACGTCGCGGAACATGGCGCCATAGGTTTCCGGCGTGGCATAGCCCACGGTGTCGGGCAGGTTGATCGTGGTGGCGCCAGCATTGATGGCGGTTTCCACCGCCCGGCACAGGAAATCCGGATCGCTGCGTGTGGCATCCTCGGCCGACCATTCCACATCCGGGCACAGATTGCGGGCGAGGCCGACCGACATGCGGATCGCCTCCAGCACCTCGTCCGGCGACTTGTTCAGCTTCACTTTCATGTGCAGCGGGCTGGTGGCGATGAAGGTGTGGATGCGCGGGGCGCGGGCGCCCTTCAGCGCGGCCCAGGCGCGTTCGATGTCGGCGGCATTGGCGCGGGCCAGGCTGGCGACAATGGCGGTGTCACACAGGTTGGCCACCGCCTGCACGGCTTCGAAATCGCCTTCCGATGCGATGGCAAAGCCGGCCTCGATGATGTCCACCCCCAGCGCTTCCAGCTGGGCGGCAACCTTCAGCTTCTCCTCGAGATTCATCGAGCAGCCGGGCGACTGCTCGCCATCGCGCAGGGTGGTGTCGAAAATGCGGATATGCCCGCTGTTGTTCAAGATGCTCATGGCTTGGGCCTGTTCAAACTGGGCTGAAATCTGATGTGCGATCATTCCCCTCAAGGCGCGCGGCCGAGGGAACAAGCCCAGCAGCCGCCATCACGCCCGAGGGCGTGTAAGTCGAAGCAGGAGGGCGGGCGCATGTGCCATGGCCCGCACATAGCGTGAAGCGCCCCCCTTGCGCAAGATGTGCGCGCAAAATGCGAGCTTGCAGCGGCCACGATTGCGCGGCTTGATGCTGGCCATGCCCGCCTTGTTCACCACCATCAACATCGGTTCCGCCGTGCAACAGGCGGTCACCCCGGTGTTCCTGCTCACCGCCATCGGCGGCATGCTCAACGTGATGGCCCACCGGCTGAGCCGTGTGGTGGACCGCGCCCGCCATCTGGAGGCCAATATCGGCGACTGGAAGGCCGAACGGCGGCGAATCGCCATGGACGATCTGGCCGTGCTGGCGCGGCGGATGGCGGCGGCCAACTGGGCGATCGCGCTGTGCACGCTGGCCGCGCTGCTGGTGTGCGTGGTGGTGGCGCTGCTGTTCATCGAACAATTGTCCAGCATCGAGCTTGATACCAGCATCGCCTGGCTGTTCGTGTCGGCCACCGTGCTGCTCACCGGCGGCCTCAGCCTGTTCCTGTGGGAAGTGCAACTGGCGCTGCGCAGCGTGCGCGTGCGCGCGGCGGACCTGCTGCGCGGCCGGGGCGGCGGATGACGCCGGATTGGGCGGCGTCGCGGCAAAGCCACCGAGTCCGCTGTCAGTCGAACGAAAGGCCCGAAGGACGGGCGTGACGGAGCCACGCCGTCAGACGAGTCAAAAAGGGCGGCCTGTCGGGGCCGCCCTTTTCGCTCGCTGGCCGATCTTGCCGGAGTCGGCGCGCGGCACGCGCGCTCGCGCGGCGGCAATCAGTTGCGTGCCTTGTCCACCAGCTTGTTCTTGGCGATCCACGGCATCATCGCGCGCAGCTTGGCGCCGGTTTCCTCGATCGGGTGGGCATTCTGCAGCTTGCGCGCCGCCTTCAGTTCCGGGTTGCCGACCCGGTTGTCCAGGATGAAGCGCTGCACGAAACGGCCCTGCTGGATATCGGCCAGCACGCGCTTCATCTCGGCCTTGGTCTCATCGGTGATAATCCGGGGCCCGGTGTGATAATCGCCATATTCGGCGGTGTTGCTGATCGAATAGCGCATGTTGGCGATGCCGCCTTCATACATCAGGTCAACGATCAGCTTCACCTCGTGCAGGCATTCGAAATAGGCCATTTCGGGGGCATAGCCGGCTTCCACCAGCGTTTCGAAGCCGGCCATGATCAGGTGCGAAAGCCCGCCGCACAGCACGGCCTGCTCGCCGAACAGATCGGTTTCGCACTCTTCCTTGAAGGTCGTCTCGATCACGCCCGAACGGCCGCCGCCGATGGCCGAGGCGTAGGACAGCGCCACATCATGGGCATTGCCGCTGGCATCCTGGTGGATGGCGATCAGGCAGGGCACGCCGCCGCCGCGCTGATATTCGCTGCGCACCGTGTGGCCGGGGCCCTTGGGCGCGATCATGAACACGTCGATATCAGACCGGGGTTCGATCAGGCCGAAATGCACGTTGAGGCCGTGGGCGAAGGCCAGCGCCGCGCCGGGCTTCATGTTGGCGGCCAGATCATCATTGTAGATGGCGGCCTGATGCTCATCGGGCGCCAGCACCATGATCACATCGGCCCAGGCGGCGGCATCCTTGTTGGACAGCACCTTGAAGCCGGCGCCTTCCGCCTTGGCGGCGGTGGCCGAACCGGGCCGCAGGGCAATCGCCACCTCAGCGACACCCGAATCGCGCAGATTCTGGGCATGGGCATGGCCCTGGCTGCCATAGCCGACAATGGCGACCTTCTTGCCCTTGATCAGGCCGACATCGGCATCGGCATCATAGTAAACGCGCATTTTTCCGTCCCTTCGTTCCGCTATCTGTCGTCCCCGCGACCGCGGGAACCCAACTCCATCCAGTGTCATTCCCGCGAACGCGGGAACCCATCGCCCGCACTCACCGGGGCACGAACAACTGCAACCCCCGGCAGTGGCTCGAACCCCAACAGTTTGACCGCCAGATCATCCCAATCCGGGTTTTCCTTCTCGATCAGTTGGATCTTCCACGCCCGGTTCCATCGTTTGATCTGTGTCTCGCGGACGATCGCTTCCGCAATGTCCCAATGCTGCTCAAACCACATCAGCCGCTTGATGCCGTATCGTGTCGCAAACCCAGGTGTCTCACCCATGCGATGCTGGTGGATGCGGCCAGCCAGATTTGACGTCACGCCGGTGTAGAGCGCCCCCTGTTTGCGATTGGCCAGAATGTAGACGGTGCCGCTCCTTCTCTCCATCCTGTTGGTTGACCTTTGCTTGCCTGCCCATCCGCCGCGCCGAGGGCGGGCGATGGGTTCCCGCTTTCGCGGGAATGACCTTATTGGCTGGTTTGGGCGCTCACACCGCCTCCGCCCCGCGGGCGATGGCGACAACGCCGGTGCGGGCGACCTCGACGAGGCCAACCTCCCGCATCAATGCGATGAACTGGTTGACCTTTTCGGTGGAGCCCGAAACCTCGAACACGAAACTGGTGGTGCTGGTGTCCACCGGGCGGGCGCGGAAGATGTCAGCCAGCCGCAGCGCCTCCACCCGCTTGTCCCCGGTGCCGGCCACCTTCACCAGCGCCATCTCGCGCTCAACATGCGGGCCCCAATCGGTGAGATCGATCACCTTGTGCACCGGCACCAGCCGATCAAGCTGGGCCATGATCTGATCGATCACCGGCGGCGGCCCGTTGGTGACAACGGTGATGCGGCTGACGGCATGATCGTCGGACACATCGGCCACGGTCAGGCTCTCGATATTATAGCCGCGCGCCGAGAACAGGCCGACGATGCGGGCCAGCACGCCGGCCTCGTTGTCGACCAGGATCGACAGCGTGTGGCGTTCGGAGGGGAGATGTTTCATCACGCGCGCCCCTTACACCAGCGCCTTGGCATCATCGTCGGCCGGGCCCACCTCGTCGGCGGCGGACAGGATCATGTCCGTATGCGCCGCGCCCGACGGGATCATCGGGAAGCAGTTGGCCAGCTTGGCCACGCGGCAATCCACCAGCACCGGGCCGGGGTGGTCCAGCATGGCCTGGATGCCGGCATCGAGATCGTCCGGCCCTTCGATCACCACGCCCTTCCAGCCATAGGCCTCGGCCAGCTTGACGAAATCGGGCAGCGCATCGGAATAGCTCTCGCTATAGCGGCTGCCGTGGTTCAGTTCCTGCCACTGGCGGACCATGCCCATATATTCGTTGTTGATGATGAAGATCTTCACCGGCAGGCGATACTGGATGGCGGTGCCCAGTTCCTGGATGTTCATCTGGATGCTGGCCTCGCCGGCAATGTCGATCACCAGCGCGCCCGGATAGGCCAGTTGCGCGCCGATGGCGGCCGGCAGGCCATAGCCCATGGTGCCCAGCCCGCCCGAGGTGAGCCACTTGTTCGGATCATGGAAGCCGAAATGCTGGGCGGCCCACATCTGGTGCTGGCCCACTTCGGTGGTGATGATCGGCTTTTTCGCCTTGGTCAGCTCATACAGGCGCTGGATGGCCTTCTGCGGCAGCAGGGCTTCGCCCTTCTGTTCAAAGCCGAACGAATTGCGCGCGCGCCAGCCGGCGATCGCGTTCCACCACGAAGTCTGGTCCGCCGCCCGGTGGCCGCGGGCGCGCCAGACCTTGAGCATGTCCTCCATCACGCTGCCCACATCGCCCTGGATGGCCAGGTCCACCCGCACCGTCTTGTTGAAGCTGGAGCGGTCGATATCGACATGGATCTTGCGGCTGCCCGGGCTGAACGCATCCAGCCGGCCGGTCACCCGGTCATCAAAGCGGGCGCCCAGGCACAGCATCAGGTCGCACTGGTTCATCGCCATGTTGGCTTCATAGCTGCCGTGCATGCCCAGCATGCCGAGGAACTGCGGATGTTCGGCCGGGAAACAGCCCAGGCCCATCAGCGTGCTGGTGACCGGCGCGCCGCAGGCCTTGGCCAGTTCGCGCAGCAACTGGCTGGCCACCGGGCCGGAATTGATGATGCCGCCGCCGGTATAAAGGATCGGGCGCTCGGCCGCCGCCAGCATGTCCACCGCCGCCTCGATGCTGGCCAGATCGCCCTTCACCTGCGGCTTGTAGGTCTTGTGCGCGATCACGCCCGGCTTGTCATAACGGGCCTTGAAGATCTGCACATCCTTGGGGATATCGATCACCACCGGGCCGGGCCGGCCGGAACGGGCGATGTAAAAGGCCTCGTGCAGCACCGGGCCCAGCCGCGCCGTGTCCTTCACCAGATAATTATGCTTGGAACAATGGCGGGTGATGCCCACCGTGTCGCATTCCTGGAAGGCATCGGTGCCGATCAGGTGCGTTGGCACCTGGCCGGTGATCACCACCAGCGGAATCGAATCCATCAGCGCATCGGTGATCCCGGTGACGGCATTGGTGGCACCGGGGCCGGAGGTGACCAGCACCACACCCACCTTGCCGCTGGCACGGGCATAGCCTTCGGCGGCGTGGACGGCGGCCTGTTCATGGCGCACGAGGATGTGGCGGATGCGGTTCTGCTGGAACAGCGCATCATAAATCGGCAGCACGGCGCCGCCGGGATAGCCGAACACCACCTCAACCCCGAGGTCGATCAGCGACTGCACAACGATTTCGGCGCCGGTGATCTCCGTGCCCATGGCCTTGTCCCAAAACAAAACAACCGCCGGGATGGGCGGCCGGCTGCTGTTAGGGGAAGGAAATTATCTGGTCAAGGGATTATCGCGCAATTTTCATGCGCAAACGTTCATCAGGAAACAACTTCCTGCAAGCCGCTGCGGCGGCCAAAGGCCAGGCCCAGCGCCATCAGGCCCACCACCACCGCCACCATCGGTTCCGGAATCGGGGCCGAAGCGGTGGTGACCGGCTGGGGCACCGGGGCCAGGGTGCAATCGCTGACCCCTTCAAAGCAGGCCGACGGCGGCCGCACCGGCTGGTTGATCACCACGATCGCCGTGGCCGGGGTGGCCAGCGCCCCAAGGCTGGCCATTGCCAATAGCTTCATCACCGAACGCATGACTGACCCCCTGATATGCTGCAGCGCACCATAACCCGGATTGATGACAGTCGTGTGATGGTTGTCCCGCAAACCCACGCCCATCTCAATCACTTGGCCGGCCTGGAGCCAGTGCCTGCCCCCCGGCCGGTGATCACAGCATTTGCAATTGTTTCACAGTTACGCAGGTGCATCAATACGCGATGCAGCCCAGCATGTCTGGCCAGCAACATTGGTCAGCCGGGCTGGTGCCGGGCCCAATCGGGAAACTGGTGGCGCGCCCAGGTTTGCTGGCGCTTCTGATACTGGCGGGTGGCGGCCAGCGCGGCGGCCGTCGCCTCGGCCAGGCTGCACCGGCCGGCCAGATGCGCCGCCAGTTGCGGCACCGCCAGCGCTTTGCGCACCGGGGCATCGGCCGGCAGGCCCAGCGCCAGCAGCGCCGCCACTTCGGCCAGCGCGCCGCCGGCCAGCATCGCGGCCAGCCGCGATTCGGCGCGGGCATGCAGCACGGGGCGCGGCCGCTCCACCACCACGCCCTGCACGGCAGCCGCGCCCAGCCCGCCCTGGCGCTGCTGCTGCCAATCGGCCAAAGGGCGGCCGGTTGAACGCACCACCTCCAGCGCGCGCAGCGTGCGCTGGCGATCGGCCGGCATCAGCCGGGCGGCGGCCGCGGGGTCTTCGCGTTCCAGCGCGGCGCGGGCGGCCGCCGTGTCCAGCGCCCGCACGGCGGCACGCACATCCTCGGCAATCGCCGGCACCGGGGCCAGGCCATGCACCAGCGCCGCCAGATAAAGGCCGGTGCCGCCCACGATGATCGGGTGTTGCCCGGCGGCGCGGGCGGCGACGATTTCGGCCTGCGCCATGGCCGCCCAGCGCGCCGCCGTGCACAGATCATCACCGGCCAGCACGCCATAGAGGCGATGCGGCGCGGCGGCACAATCATCCGGGCCGGGCCGCGCCGTGACAATGGCAAGATCGGCATAAAGCTGGCTGGCATCGGCATTGATGATCACGCCGTTCACGCGCTGCGCCAGGTCGAGCGCCAGCGCGGACTTGCCGCCGGCGGTCGGCCCTGTCAGGACGGTGACCCGTTCCAGATCGAGGTTCATGGGTCGAGGTTCATGGCAGACGCGCTCATCATCACCCTGGTTGCCGAAGGCGCCTTGTCGCCCGGCGATGTTTCGGCGGCAAGCGATGTCGTGCGCGGGATCGGTGCCGACGTGGTCGCGCAAAGCTGGCTGGAGGCCGGCGACGCCTTTGACATTTTGGCGCGCGGTGATGGCCCCACGGTGCGCGCCGCGCTTGAGGCGGCGCTGCCGGCGGTGGATGTGGTGGTGCAGGCCGGCGCCAGCCCCCGGCGCAAGCGGCTGATCGTGGCCGACATGGATTCCACCATGATCGCCTGTGAATGTATCGACGAACTGGCCGATTATGCCGGGGTGAAGGCTGAGGTTGCCGCCGTGACCGAGGCCGCCATGCGCGGCGAACTGGATTTCGCCGGTGCGTTGAAGGCGCGCGTGGCCTTGCTGAAAGGCTTGGCCGTCACCACGCTGGCCGATTGCCTGCGCGACCGGGTGCGGCTGAACCCCGGCGCCAGGGCGCTGGTGCAGACGATGGCGGCCAATGGCGCCCGTTCACTGCTGGTGTCGGGCGGTTTCATGGATTTTGCCGTGCCGGTGGCCGGCCAGATCGGCTTTGCCCGCGCCATCGCCAACCGGCTGGAGCGCGACGGCGACCGGCTGGCCGGCACCGTGGCCGATCCGATCGTGGACGCCGCCGCCAAGCAGGCCCTGCTGGAGGCCGATGGCACGCCGCTGGCGGCCGTGGTGGCGGTGGGCGATGGCGCCAACGACATCCCGATGATCACCGCGGCCATGGCCGGTGGCGGGCTGGGCATCGCCTATCACGCCAAGCCCAAGGCGGCGCAGGCGGCGCAGGCCCATGTCCGCCATGGTGATCTCACCGTGCTGCTGCGCGCCCAGGGCTATGTGCGGGCCGATTGGCAGGCATGAGGCGGCGACGGGTGGCCACGGGCTGCCGGCCCTGCCACACTGGCGGGGAAGGGAGCATCGGATGACCAGCTTCACCCTGACGCCCATTGGCCATGTCGACGGCGGCCGGGCCGAGGCCATTGATGATGACTGGGGCGCCAGCCGCGCCCTGATCCGGCTTGATCCGGCCCGCTTCACGCCCGCGGCGCTGCTGGGGCTCGACGCGTTCAGCCATGCCGAGGTGGTCTTCCTGTTTGACCGGGTGGGCGATGACGAGATCAGCACCGGCGCCCGCCACCCGCGCGGCAATCCCGATTGGCCGCGGGTGGGGATTTTCGCCCAGCGCGGCAAGAACCGGCCCAACCGGCTGGGCGTCACCATCTGCCGGATCATCGGCGTTGATGGCCTGGCGCTGGCGGTGGAGGGGCTGGATGCCATCCACGGCACCCCGGTGCTCGACATCAAGCCGGTGATGGCCGGCTTCCTGCCGCGCGGGCCCGTGCGCGAACCCGATTGGGCCCGCGCCATCATGGCGGATTATTGGTGAAACAATTTGGCGGTGGCCCAGGTGCCCACCGCCGCGGTGCTGCCGGTGAGCACGGTGCCCCAGATCAGATCGAGCACTGTCACCTTCAGGCTCCACACCTTCAGCGTGGCATAATTGGTGAAATCATAGGTGGCATAGCACAGGAACCCCAGGATGGCCCCTTGCAGCGCCGCGCGTGCCACGCCTTCGCTCAGCCCCGGCCACACCGCGAAATAGACGATGCCGCCGATATAGAGCGTGTAGAAGATCATCGCCGGCACCAGGCGGAAGCCGTTTTCCATCATCACCGGGCCGATTTCCGGCTTGTAGAGGCGCGGCGCCATATTGATCAGCCACACCGCATCGATCGCGGCAAAGGCGGCAAGGGTAAGGCCATAGGCGGCGAGCATCTTGATCATGCCGCTGCCTTAACCGGTGTCGCAGCGGTTGACACCTCAATTGACTTTGCCACCCGGCATCCGCGATGCTGTGTCGCGCGAAACTGAAAGGCGGCCGGGCCAGAGCCGCCGCGCAATGGGGTAAGGACAAGGGATGACGGCAATGCGCAAGAGCTGGCTTTCGGCATTGCTGGAATGGCTGCTGGTGCGGTTCTTCCGGGTGATGGGCTGGAAAGCCGTGGCGCAGCGGCCGATCCCGGCCAAGGCGGTGATCATCGCCGCGCCGCACACGAGCAACTGGGATTTCATCTACTATATCGGCCTCACCCGCGAGCTGGGCATCGAAACCAGCTTCATGGCCAAGAAACAATTGTTCCGCTGGCCGCTGGGCAATTTCATGCGCCAGATGGGCGGCGTGGAGGTGAACCGCGAACAGGGCGGCAATTATGTGCAGGCGATGATCGACGAGTTCAACCGGCGCGACCAGTTCCTGCTCACCATCGCGCCGGAAGGCACGCGCAAATCGGTGGGCCAGTGGAAAACCGGTTTCTATCACATCGCCCTGGGCGCCAAGGTGCCGCTGGTCATCGGCATGATGGATTATGCCCGGAAAACCGGCGGGCTGGGCCTGGCCTTCATGCCCACCGGCGATTATGCCGCCGACATGGCGCGGGTGGAGGAATTCTACCGCTCCACCACGCCCCGGCATCCGGACAAGGCGATGAAATCCATCGTGGCGGCCAGCGTGCAGAGCTTCGATAAAGCCGCCTGAACATTTCCCATGCTGATCGATCTTGCCATCACCCTGGCTGCCGTTGTCGGCCTGATGGGCGCCTGCTGGTGGGCCAGCCTCTCGGTGCGCGATGTGTCGTTCATCGATGCCATCTGGGCCTATGGCATGGTGTTTGCCGTGGGCGTCGCCGCGCTGCTGGCCGGCGGGCCGGCCGGGCCGGCGGGCTGGGCGCTGGTGGCGCTGGTGGCGGTGTGGGGCGTGCGGCTGGGCACCCACCTGATCAGCCGCTGGCGCCGGATGGGCCGCGATCCGCGCTATGAGAAGATCCTGGGCAACGCCATGGAAAAACAGGGCATGAGCTTTGCGAAGGCGGCCTGGTTCCGGGCCTTCGGCCTGCAGGGCCCGCTGCTGTGGGGCGTCTGCCTGCCCGCGCAGGCCGGCGTGCTGGCCGATACCGGCGCGCCCTTGCCCTGGTGGGGCATGGCGGGCGCGGCCATCGCGCTGATCGGCATCGCCTTTGAAACCATCGGCGATGCGCAATTGGAACGTTTCCGCGCCGATCCCGCCAACAAGGGCCGGGTGATGGACAAAGGGCTGTGGCGTTACACCCGCCACCCCAATTATTTCGGCGATTTCACCGCCTGGTGGGGCATCTTCATCGTCGGGCTGGCCGCCGGTGCGCCTTGGTGGACGGTGATCGGCCCCCTGTTCCTCAGCTTCACCCTCACCCGCTGGTCGGGCGCGCCAATGCTGGAACATGGCCTGAAAAAGCACCGGCCGGGCTATGAGGCCTATATCCGCCGCACGTCGGGCTTTTTCCCCTGGCCGCCGCGAAACTGACAGCGGATATTGCACCGCCGATTTGATCTGGCGCAAAGCCAGTGCCGGCGCCCCGGCGCACCATCATCCCGTGGGACAGGCCAGCATCAGGCTGGCACCACACGGGGAGGGGAGCCATGGGCAAGGCCATCATCGGCGCACTGCTGCTGTTGCAGCTGGGCAGCGCCGCACACGCCGTCACCATTGTCAGGGAGAAAGTGCCGGTTGCCAGTTATGTACTCGAACTCAATCAGTTTGGTTTCGTGATCGCGAATTCGTCAGCCACTGTGAATCTGGTGTCACCAACATTTCCGGAGACCATTCAGGAAAGCGGAAAAACGCGGACGTTCGATCTCACCAAATCGAAATTCATCGGGATACAGGTGAATTACAAGCAATTCAACGTCAACATAAACCTTGGAACAGACCAACCGCCGAAGTTTGTTGATGTCAGCGTCAGCAACATTTTCGAGATTGGCGATATCTTTCAGCATATGCAACAAAGAAACAGCTACTCGTTCATGAAGTTGCTGGATATGGCGCCGCTCTTCAGCCATGGCACCACACACGTCCAAAAAGTGTCGGAAATCAGCGTGACCAGCATGGAGGGCGTCTTTGATGGCGCCTATGTTCCGGAGCCGGGCACCTGGTTGATGATGATTGCCGGGTTCGCGATCACCGGGCTGGTGCAGCGTCGGCGGCCGTTCAGGGTCGCCTGCTGACTCTGAGCAGGGCGGTTGCAGCAGCCGGACGCCGGGCGGCCGGCCCCTGATCACCGCCCTGCCCGCCAGAGCCGGTTCCGGCCAATCCGCAAATGGCCGCAACCGGCACTAGGCCAGGCAGTGATGATCCCGCCGATGGGCGCAGGGTGCGGCCGCGCCGCTGCCCAGCCGCTTGAGATCGGCGAGCAGCTTTTCCACCCGCTGCACGTTCAGCACGTTGCTGCGGGTCAGCGCCTCGCTGCCCAGCACCCGCGCCGGAATGATCACGCCGCCTTCGGCTTCCTCCGCAAGGCCACGGGCAACCAGCGCCGAAACCCGCCGCCGGATGGTGGGATAGGGCAATTGTTCGGCCCGCGCCAACGCGCGCAGGCTGGCCGGCACCCGCTCATGATCGGCGGGAATGGCGTGCAGCGCGGCGTGGTGGCGGGTGCGGGGCGGATCGGCGGTGATATGCTCCACGTTCAGGCGGATGATCGTCATGAACAGGCCGAAATCCAGCACCGATCCGCAGATGTCGCCGGCCGCCTCCACCGCCTTCACGGTGAAATCATTCCACAGCCGGGCCACCAGATCGGCCGGCAGCGCCTGCAAGGCCTCCGGATCGATGCCGCGCGCCGATGCCGAGCCGAGCCGGGCAAGATCGCCGATCAGCGCCACCAGCGCCGCCGCATCGTCGGCGATCAGCCTGTTGCCGGGCGCCGGCGCCAACAGCGCCGCCGGCACGATCCAGCCGGGGCCCACCCGCAGCAGCGCGCCGCGCCGTTGCAGCGCCAGCGCCTGGCGGCGGATGGTTTCGTGCGGCACGCCCATCGATTGGGCAATGCTCATCAGGCTCACCGGCCGGCGCCGGGCATCCTCCACCGCCAGGCCGGCGCCGGCGGGATCATCGGCGCGGATATGCGAAAGATTGGCGCTGAGCGCGACGTGCACGATCACCAGACCGGCGTTGTTGAGGCCCAGCGTGGTGCGCCAGCGCACCGTGCGCAGGCTGCCAGCATCGCCGAAATGCCGCCCCAACAGCCGCGCGATGTCCAAAGCCGCAAGTGAAGCGCCCATCGCCACCCCATGATGAACCCGGATGCCCTGCCTTAGCACAAGCGGCGGCACGCACAGCCGCGAACGGCCGGCCTGGTTCAAAATGGGGACTCATCTCCGCCGCCCGAGGCCGTTGCCGGTTCATTTTGGGGAGCAAGCCGCGCCCCAGGGTCTTTCATCCTGTTAACCATTGCGTCGGTGCAGCGGCCAGCGGCTGCGCTCCGTCTGGCCCCTGCGGCCCGGTCATTGCTGGCATGATTTTGTGATGGGGGAATTGGATGCGCAAACTGCTTCTGGTGGCCACGGCTGCCTTGTCCTACGCCGTGCCCTCGGCCGCGGCCCCGCCTGCGACCTATTATTTCAATCTGACCGGCGCAGCCACATTCAACTGGGCACTGCCCGCTTCACCCACGCCGACTACAAGCGATGTCAACAACTTCCAGCTCACCGGCGTCAATGTGAACGGTGTGAGCTCCAGTTTCCTGTTCTTCAACGATCTGTCCGGCGGCGGCTTTCTGCTCAACCGCGGGCTGACGTCGATCAGCACGAACAGCGCCACCCTGTTCACCGGGCCAACATCGGCGCCCACCTTCACACTTGGCTCGTTCCCGATGACCTCGGGCCCGGACAACTATAACCTGACGATCTCTGCGACCGGCGCCGTGCCCGAGCCGGCCAGCTGGGCGATGCTGATCGCCGGTTTCGGCCTCACCGGCGCCGCGATGCGCCGTCGCCGCAGCGCCGTGGCAGCCGCCTGATCCGGCGGGCGCGGGCGACGCATCAAGGCGTCGCCCGCGCCCGTTCAAACAGCCATACCCTTATGGCGCTGGACAGGTTGGTGGTGCGCGCCTCGTCGATTTCCGCGACCAGCCCGGCCAGCGATTTGCCCTCGGCCTCCGCCGCCTCGTTCAGCGCCTGCCAGAAGATCGGCTCCAGCGTCAGGCTGGTGGCATGGCCCTGAATGGTGAGGCTGTATTTCTTCGGGCCGGCCGTCACGGCTTCCAACGGCGCGCCGCAATCCCTCCCAGCATCGGCGCCAACCCAACCGCAATGGACTTCAGCCATTCCACGCCCGTTACCCGGGCGAGTGCGTGCCCGAACCACACACACACGGCAACGTTCACGGCCATGGCGACAATCACGGCCGGCACCAGCAGCCAGGCGGCCAACAGCGAATCACGGAAAGCGCGCGGCTGCATGGCTCAATACATGTGCTGCCCGCCGTTCACCGACAAGGTGGAGCCGGTGATGAAGCCGGCGTCCTCGCTGGTGAGGAAGGCGACGGTGCGGGCGATCTCGCTGGCCTGGCCCAGCCGGCCGATCGGGATTTTCGCCACGATCTTGGCCAGCACGTCGGCCGGCACCGCCGCCACCATGTCGGTATCGATATAGCCGGGCGCGATCGCGTTGGCGGTGATGCCGAACCGCGCGCCTTCCTGCGCCAGCGCCTTGGTGAAGCCATGGATGCCGGATTTGGCAGCGGCATAATTCACCTGGCCATATTGGCCGGCCTGGCCGTTGATGCTGCCGATCTGCACATAGCGGCCCCAGCCCCGTTCCTTCATGCCGGCAAAGGTCGCCTTGGCCATGTTGAAACAGCCGCCCAGGTTCACCCGGATCACCTCGTCCCACGCCTCCCAGCTCATCTTCATCAGCGTGCCGTCGCGGGTGATGCCGGCGTTGTTCACCACGATGTCGATCGGCCCCAGTTCGGCCGCCACCTGGGCGCAGCCATCCAGACAGGCCTGGTGATCGGCCACATTCCATTTGTAGCTCTTGATTCCGGTGGCCTCAGTGAAGGCCCGCGCCTTGTCGTCGCTGCCGCCATAATTGGCCGCCACCGTCACGCCCGCATCGCGCAGCGCCAGGCTGATCGCCTCGCCGATGCCGCGTGTGCCACCCGTCACCACCGCCACTCGTGCCATGTCTCACCCAATATCTGTGGCCGGGGTTGATCCCCCGTCTCCCGCTGGCACTTTGTGCCGGAACCGCCTTTGATTCAATGGGCCGAAGGGCTGAAAATCAGGCCCAGCCGGCCAGTTCGCGGCGCACGATCGCTTCCAGCATGGCCATGCCGGTCTCGCTGGCGTTCAGGCAGGGGATATAGGCAAAATCGCTGCCGCCGGCCTCCAGAAATTCATCGCGGCCTTCCATCGCCACTTCTTCCAGCGTTTCCAGGCAATCAGCGGCAAAGCCGGGGCACACCACGGCGATCTTCTTCACGCCGTCCTTGGGCAGGCTGAGCAGCGTGTCGTCGGTATAGGGCTTCAGCCACTCGGCCCGGCCAAAGCGCGACTGGAAGGTCACCTTCACCGGCAGGCCCAGTTCGGCCTGCAACAGCCGCCCGGTTTTCAGGCACTGGCAATGATAGGGATCACCGGCTTCCAGCGTGCGCAGCGGCATGCCGTGGAAACTGGTGACGATCAGATCCGGCACGAAATCCAGCCCGGCCAGCCCGGTGCGGATCGATTGCGCCAGCGCGGCGACATGATCGGGATTGTCGTAATAGGGCGGCAGCGTGCGCAGCGCCGGCTGCCAGCGCAGGCCCATCAGCACGCGCGCCGCCTCGTCAACCACCGTCGCATTGGTGGCGGCGGAATATTGCGGATAGAGCGGGGCGAGCAGGATGCGGTCACACCCGGCCTGCATCAGCGCCGTCAGCCGCTCGCGAATCGAGCGTGTGCCATAGCGCATCGCCCAATCCACCATCACCGCCGGCCCCAGCCGGCCCTGCAGCGCCTCGGCCTGCTGGCTGGTGTAGACGGTGATGGGCGAGCCATCGGGCAGCCACACCTTGGCATAATTGGCCGCCGTGGTGCGCGGGCGCACGTTGAGGATCAGCAGGTTGAGGATCGGCCGCCAGATCCACTGCGGAATCTCGATCACGCGCGGATCCGACAGGAATTCGCGCAGGAAGCGCCGCACGCTGGGCACATCGGGCGCATCGGGCGAACCGAGATTGACCAGCAGCACGCCCACGCGCCCGGCCTTCACCGGCACATGATCGGCCGGCAGCGCCGTGGGCGGCAGATTCAACGGCGCAATCATCGCCGTCACGCCGGCACCAGCGGCAGGCTGGCCCAGCGCTGCCCGGTGGCGGCGGCCAGCGCATTGGCCACGGCCGGCGCGATCGGCGGCGTGCCGGGCTCGCCAATCCCGCCGGGATCGGCATCGGAAGCGATGATGGTCACCGCGATGTCTGGGCAATCGGCCATGGTGATCAACCGATAGGCGTTGAAATTGTCTTGCTCCACCACGCCTTCGGCAAAACTGATGCGGCCAAAAAGCGCGGCCGACAGGCCAAAGATGATGCCGCCTTCGATTTGCGCTGTCACCGTATCGGGATTGATCACCCGCCCGCAATCCACGGCCGCCCACACCCGCGTCACGCGCGGGCTGCCGCTGGCCGGCACCTCCACTTCGGCGATCTGGGCGACAATGCTGCCGAAACTTTCCACCAGTGCCAGCCCGCGCGCCACCCGCCCTGCCCCCGGTTGCCGGCCCAGCGGCCCGCCCATCGCCAGCACGGCGCGCAGCACGGCGGCATGGCGTGGCCGGTCGTTCAGCATGGCCAGCCGGAAGGCGCCGGGATCGGCCCCCGCCGCCGCCGCCAGTTCATCCACGAAACGTTCGACGATGAACCCGGTGAAGCTGTGGCCGACGCTGCGCCAGAAGCCCAGCGGCACCGGGCAATCCACCAGCACATGGCGCACCCGCAGATTGGGGATGGCATAGGGCAGGTCCACCGCGCCCTCGATGGCGCCGGCCCCGGCCGCCGGCCGGTTCAGCATCGCCCCCACATTGCGGCCGGCAAAGGCGGCGCCCACATCGGGCGCGGCGATGGTGCAATCCCACGCGGTGATCCCCCGGGGGCCGGCGGTGCCGCGCAGCCGCGCCGCCACGGCCGGGCGCAGCATGTCGTGGCCGAAATCCTCCTCCCGGCTCCAGATCAGTTGCACCGGCCGGCCGGCGGCGCGCGCGATCAGCGCGGCCTGGGCGCAGGCATCGCCCTCCACCTTGCGGCCAAAGCCGCCGCCGATCAGCGTGGGGTGCACCACCACATCGGCCGCATCGATATCCAGCGCCCGCGCCACCGCCCGCGCCGCCAGGCTGGCGCTCTGGGTGGGGGCCCACAGTTCGACGCCGCCGGCCGTCACCCGCGCCGTCGCGGTCATCGGCTCCAGGCAGGCATGGGCCAGGAACGGCAGGCGATAATCGGCGCTCACCACCGCCTTTCCGGCCAGCGCTGCCGCACTGTCGCCGGCTTCGGCCACGGTTGCCGTCTCGGCCCCGGCAGCCGCCAGCGCGGCGGCGGGCGCCGCCTCCAGCCAGGGGCCGGGGGCCTTGGCCGGCGCCGTCCACGCCGGGTGGGCGGCGGCCAGCGCGCGGTTGGCGGCAAACCAGCTTTCGCCCACGCAGGCGATGAAATCCGGCCCGTCCACAAAGCGCACGTCCCGGCTGGCTGCCGGCCAGCCGGGCCGGGCCAGCCGGGCGCCGGGCGGGGCCTGGCGGATGGCGGCATAGGCCAGGCCCGGCAGCCGCACATCGATGCCAAAGCGCGCCGAACCATCCACCTTGCCCGGCACATCCAGCCGCGGCAGCGCCTGCCCGGCCAGCGTGCGCCGGGCGCGCAGCGGCGGATCGGCCGGCGCATCATCGGGATCAAGATCGGCCAGCAGCGCCTGGAAGGGCACGCGATTGGCCTTGTAGACCACGTGGCCGGCTTCGGTGTCGCACTCGGCCGGGTTCACCTGCCAGCGTCGGGCGGCGGCGGCGATCAGCATGGCGCGGGCGGCGGCGGCGGCGGTGCGCAGCGGCAGTTCCCAGGCGCGCACGCTGTTGGACCCGCCAGTGATCTGGAATTCCAGCAGCCGCGCCACCTGCCGGCCGGCCCCCAGCACCAGGCTGCGCAACGGCTCGGCCCGGCCGGCCGCCGCGCCCAGCGCCAGGCCGGGATTGGCATAGTCGGGCCCCAGCGGCGCCGGCTCCACGCCGATCTGCCGCCAATCGGCGCCCAGTTCATCGGCAAAGATCTGCGCCAGCGCCGACCAGATGCCCTGGCCCATTTCCGCCTGCGCCACCGCCACGGTGATGCGGCCATCGGGCGCGATGCGGGCATGGGCGTTCAGCAGCGCCTCGCCTTCGGGCACCGGCCAGTTGAAGGCGCGGGCGCGCGGCCACAGGCCCCAGCCGAGGGCGAGGCCGCCGCCGGCCAGCGCCGCCACCAGCACGGCACGACGGGTGGCGCCGGCACGGGCGGGCCGGGCCGGGCGGGGCGGTTCGGGCATGGCGGGCGAAGGATCGCTCAGGCGAGCTGGCCCAGCAGATGTTCGGCCGAGGAAACGCCAAAGGCGCCCGGCGGCTCGATGTTGAGCTGGGTGACGACGCCATCCTTCACCAGCATGGAAAAGCGCTGGCCGCGCAGGCCCATGCCGAAGTTGCTGCCATCAAAGGTGAGGCCCAGCGCCTTGGAAAAATCGCCATTGCCATCGGCGATCATCGTCACCTTGCCGTCCACCCCGGCAGACTTGCCCCAGGCCGCCATCACGAAGGCATCATTCACCGAAACGCAGGCGATCTCGTCCACGCCCTGCGCCTTCAGCGCTTCGGCATTTTCGACATAGCCGGGCAGATGGCGGGCCGAGCAGGTGGGGGTGAAGGCGCCGGGCACCGAGAACAGCGCCACGGTGCGCCCGCCAAACAGGTCGGCGGTGCTGAGCGGGGCCGGGCCATCGGCGGTGGCCTTGATCAGGGTCATTGCCGGAACTGATTCGCCGATATTGATGCTCATCGGGCTTCTCCTGCCTTGGGCGCCCGGCGGGCGCGATTGCCACTCCTCCCTAGCCTTGGCCTTGGCGCGCGTCCAGCACGGGCCTATGCTGCCGGCGTGACCAATGCCCCCTTTCTGTCCGGCCAGTTGCTGCTTTCGATGCCCGGCATCGGTGACGAGCGGTTCGAGCGCACGGTGATCGCCATGTGCGTGCACGACGAGGACGGCGCGCTGGGGCTGGTGGTGAACCGGCCGATGCCTGACCTGTCGCTGCACGGCCTGCTCGACCAGCTGGGAATCGCGCCCGGCGCGGCGCCCGATGTGCCGGTGCTGGCCGGCGGGCCGGTGGAGCCGGGGCGCGGCTTCGTGCTGCACGAGGCCGATTATGCCGCCGCCGGCACCATCCGGGTGGGCAATGCCTGGGCCTTCACCTCCACGCTGGATATCCTCCACGCCATCACCCGCGGCCAGGGCCCGCGCCGCTGGCACATGGTGCTGGGCTATGCCGGCTGGAGCGCCGGCCAGCTTGACGGGGAAATGCACCGCCATGGCTGGCACCTGGCACCTGGCGATGCCGCCACCGTGTGGGACGTGCCGGCCGGGGAGCGCTGGGAACGCGCCTTTGCGCTGACCGGCGTGGCGGTGGCCAACCTGGTGGCCACGCCGGGGCGGGCGTGAATGGCCGGGCGTGAATGGCCGGGCCTAGCCCATCACGAAGGCATTCAGCTTGTTGCCATCGGGATCGCGGAAATAGCCGGCGTAAAAGCCGCTGTCACCGCGCGGGCCGGGCGGGCCTTCGCAGCTGCCGCCATGGGCGAGCGCGATGGCATAAAGCCGGTCAACCTGCGCCGTGTCCTTCGCTTCGAAGGCGACCATGATGCCATTGCCCACGCTGGCCGGATTGCCATCAAACGGCCTGGTGGCGGCGATGCCGGCACCAGGCTCGCCCGGCGTGCCCCAGGCGATGAAATTCTCGAACTCCATCATGCGGCCGGTGCCCAGTTCGGCAGCGATGGCATCATAGAATCGTGCGGCACGGGCCAGATCATTGGTGCCCACGGTGACATAGCCGATCATGCGGTCCTCCTTAGTGACGATATGAACATATCAGGAACATACCCGAGTCGCCAAGCCGATATTGCGGCGGCGCTTGCATGCGCGGGGCGGAGCCGCTAAGGGCCTCGCCTTCGCATGAACCGGACCGCCTGGCCACAAGGGCTGCCATGGCGGTTCTTGATGCGTCTTTCGGCATGGTGCCGATGAAGGAGACCGAAATGCCCAAGATGAAGACCAAGAGCGGGGTCAAGAAGCGTTTCAAGATCACCGCTTCGGGCAAGGTGAAGCACGGCGTGGCCGGCAAGCGCCACCGCCTGATCAGCCACAACGCCAAATATATCCGCCAGAACCGCGGCACCGAAGTGCTCGCCAAGGCCGATACCGCCCGGGTGCATGCCTGGGCCCCCTATGGCCTGAAGTAAGGAGGATCACCCATGCGCATCAAACGTGGTGTGACCACCCGCGCCAAGCACAAGCGGATTCTGGAACAGGCCAAGGGCTATTACGGCCGCCGCAAGAACACCATCCGCATTGCCAAGCAGGCGGTGGAGAAGGCCGGCCAGTACGCCTATCGCGACCGCAAGGTGAACAAGCGCAATTTCCGCGCCCTGTGGATCCAGCGCATCAACGCCGCCGTGCGCGAGGAAGGCCTGACCTACTCGCAGTTCATGAACGGCGTGAAGCTGGTGGGCCTGGAGCTTGACCGCAAGGTGATGGCCGATCTGGCCATGAACCAGCCGGAAAGCTTTACCGCCATCATCGGCCAGGTGAAGGCCGCTCTGGACGCCAAGGCCGCGTAATCCACGCTGCCTGACGGGCTGACAGGGGCGCGCGCCTTCACGGGCGCGCGCCCCTTTTGCATGTGAGCTGAATTGATGAGCACCGATACCGCCGCGCTGCAGGCCAACCTGCTGGCCCAGATCGCCGCCGCCGATGCGCCCGAGGCGCTGGAGGCCATCCGCGTGGCCGCCATGGGCAAGCAGGGCCAGGTCACCCAGTTGTTGAAGACGCTGGGCGGCATGAGCCCGGATGAACGCGCCGTGGCCGGCCCGGCCTTCAACGGCCTGCGCGAAGCCGTGACCGCGGCGCTGGCCGCGAAGAAGGCCGCGCTCGATGACGCCGCGCTCAACGCCAAGCTGGCCGCCGAACGGCAGGACATGACCCTGCCCGTTGCCCTGCCCGCCGGCGGCAGCGTCCACCCGATCAGCCAGGTGATGGACGAACTGGCCGAAATCTTCGCGGATCTGGGCTTTGCCGTGGCCGATGGCCCGGAGATCGAGGACGACTGGCACAATTTCACCGCGCTCAACATCCCGGAAAGCCATCCGGCGCGCGCCATGCACGACACATTCTACATCGCCGGCCAGCCCAGCATGGTGCTGCGCACCCACACCTCGCCGGTGCAGATCCGCACCATGATGGGCCAGCGGCCGCCGATCCGCATCATCGCGCCGGGCCGGGTGTATCGCAGCGACAGCGATGCCACCCACACGCCGATGTTCCACCAGATCGAAGGCCTGGTGATCGACAAGGGCATCACGCTGGCGCACCTGCGGTGGACGCTGGAAACCTTCATCAAGGCCTTTTTCGAAGTGGATGATGTCGCCCTGCGCTTCCGCCCGTCCTACTTCCCGTTCACCGAGCCATCGGTGGAGGTGGACGTGGGCTATTCGAGCAAGACCGGCAAGCCGGCCGGCGCCGGCCAGGTGGACAAGTGGCTGGAGGTGCTGGGCAGCGGCATGGTCCACCCGCGCGTGATCGCCGCCTGCGGGCTGGACCCGGCCGAATGGCAGGGCTTTGCCTTTGGCACCGGCGTGGATCGGCTGGCCATGCTGAAATATGGCCTCACCGATCTGCGCGCCTTCTTTGATGGCGATATCAAGTGGCTGCGGCACCACGGCTTTTCGGCCTTTGACCTGCCTTCGATTTCTGCGGGAGCGCAACTGTGAAGTTCACCCTTTCGTGGCTGAAGGACCATCTGGAGACGTCAGCCAGCGTGGCGGAGATTGCCGAGGCGCTCACCCGCTGCGGCCTTGAGGTGGAGGGCATCGAGAACCCGGCTGACCGGCTGGGCGCCTTCACCATCGCCCATGTCCTAACCGCCGAACGGCACCCGCAGGCCGACAAGTTGCAGGTGCTGAGCGTCGACACCGGCGCCGGCGCCCCCGTGCAGGTGGTGTGCGGCGCCCCCAACGCACGCGCCGGCATGAAGGGCGTGTTTGGCGCCCCCGGCACCTTTGTGCCCGGCACCGGCATCACGCTGAAGGTGGCCGCCATTCGCGGGGTCGAATCCAGGGGCATGATGTGCTCGATGCGCGAACTGGAACTGTCGGACGAGCATGACGGCATCATCGCCCTGCCCGATGACGCGCCGGTGGGCGCGCGCTACATCGATTGGGCCGGCCTCAACGATCCCGTCTTCGATATCGCCATCACCCCCAACCGGCAGGAATGCCTGGGCGTGAACGGCATCGCCCGCGATCTTGCCGCCGCTGGCCTGGGCACGCTGAAACCGCGCGCCATCGTGCCGGTGGCCGGCAGGTTCCCGATGCCGCGCCCGATCACCATCGAGGATGCCGAGGGCTGCCCGGCCTTTGCCGGCCGCGTGGTGCGCGGGGTGGCGAACGGCCCCAGCCCCGAATGGCTGCAACGCCGGCTGCGCGCCGTGGGCCTGCGCCCGATCTCGGCGCTGGTCGATATCACCAATTTCCTGAGCATCGACTGCGGCCGGCCGCTGCACGTCTATGATGTGGCCCGTCTTAACGGCGGCCTCACCGCCCGCCGCGCGCGGGCCGGCGAAACCGTGCTGGCGCTCAACGGCAAGACCTATGCGCTCGACGAGACGATGACGGTGATCGCCGATGCGGCCGAGGTGCACGACATCGGCGGCATCATGGGCGGCGAGCATTCGGGCTGTTCGGAGACCACCACCGAGGTGCTGATCGAGGCGGCCTGGTTCACCCCCGAACGCATCGGCGCGACCGGGCGCGCGCTCGGCATCAACAGCGACGCCCGCGCCCGGTTCGAGCGCGGGGTTGATCCGGCCTTCGTCGTCCCCGGCCTCGAACTGGCCACCAGGATGGTGCTCGATCTGTGCGGCGGGGAAGCGTCGGAGATGGTGGTTGCCGGCCAGATCCCCGACACCAGCCGCAGCATCGCCTATCGCCCGGCGCGGGTTGCCGGCCTGGCCGGGCTTGATGTGGCCGCAGCCGAACAGGCCGCCATCCTCACCCGGCTGGGCTTTGGCGTCAGCGGTGATGGCGATGTCTGGCAGGTGTCCGTCCCGTCGTGGCGGCGCGATGTCGATGGCGAGGCCGATCTGGTCGAGGAGGTGGTGCGCATCCACGGGCTGGATCTTGTGCCCTCCACCCCGCTGCCGCGCGCCGAGGGCGTGGCCGCCCCCACCGCCACGCCGCTGCAACGCAGCCAGCGCCGCCTGCGCCGGGCGCTGGCCGGCCGCGGGCTTGACGAGGCGATCACCTGGAGCTTCCTGCCGCCGGCCGCTGCCGAGGCCTTTGGCGGGGCGGCCTTCGTGCTCGCCAATCCGATCTCGGCCGACATGGCGGCGATGCGCCCCAGCCTGCTGCCCGGCCTGCTGGGCGCGGCGGCGCGCAACATGGATCGCGGCCAATCAACTGTGCGCCTGTTTGAACTGGGCCAGCGCTATCTGGCCGACGGCGAACGGCCCACCGCCGCCATACTGCTGGCCGGCGAAGCCCGGGCGCGCGACTGGCGCTCCGGCCCGGCGACGCGGGCCGACGCCTGGGATGCCAAGGCCGAGGCGCTGGCCGCGCTGGCCGCGCTGGGCGCGCCGGTGCAGCGGCTGGCCGTGGCCGCGCCGGCCGACGGCTGGTGGCACCCCGGCCGCGCTGGCCGGCTGGTGCTGGGCAAGCAGGTGCTGGCCGATTTCGGCATCATCCACCCGCGCACATCGGCCGCCTTTGACGTGAAGGGCCCGGTGGCGGCGGTGGAACTCTATCTGGACGCGCTGCCGCCCCGAAGCCGCAAGCGCGAGGCCTATGCGCCCAGCCCGCTGCTGCCGCTGAGCCGCGATTTCGCCTTCGTGGTGGACGAAAGCCTGCCGGCCGACAGCCTGATCCGCGCCGTGGCCGGGGCCGACAAGGCGCTGATCACCGGTGTCAGCCTGTTTGACCGTTATGCCGGCCCCGGCGTGGCGGCGGGCAAGATCAGCCTGGCGGTGGCCATCACCCTGCAACCCACCACCGCCACGCTGACCGAGGCCGAGATCGAGGCGGTGAGCGCCAAGGTGGTGGCGGCGGCGGCGAAGCTGGGGGCTGTGCTGCGCGGCTGATTGATATCGGAATGGTGCCATGATATCATCCCGCGCATGCGCACGTTGGTTGATATTCCGGAAGACGCCATCGACCGGCTCGATTCGTTCGCCGCTTCCAGGGGCTGGTCGCGGGCCGAGGCGGTGCGCCGGGCCGTGAACGACATGCTGGCGCAGGCGGAGGCCGCCGAGCGTGCGGCCGATGACGCCGCGCTGGCCGCGGCATTCGGCATGTGGAAGGATCGCGGCATCGACGGGCTTGCCTATCAGCAGGCGCTGCGGGCCGAATGGGATCGCCCGTGGGACAATGACGCCGGCGCAGCGCCGGCATGAACGGCGCCTGCTTCGACAGTGTCATCCTGATCGACATATTGAACGGTCGCGCGGAAGGCCGCGCCCTGATGACCAGCATTGCAGCAAGGCAACGCATCATCAGCATCATCACCCGCACCGAAGTGCTCACCGGCATGCGCAGCGCGGATGAATGGCAGCGGGCCCTGCTGCTGCTGGACCGGTTCGTGACGGTTGAAGCCACGGCCGCCATCGCCGATGCCGCTGCCCGCCTGCGCCAGCAGCACCGGCTGAAAACGCCCGATGCCATCATCGCTGCCACGGCGGCCGCGCGCGGCCTGACGCTGTTCACCCGCGATGCCGGGCTGGCCGCCCTGCCCGGTGCGGCGCTGGCCTATTGAGACCCCTTTGCAGCCGCTGCCCCACCCCCTATGAAGGGGGTGAGCGGGCAGCCTGGCCCCGCGCAGCACAGCCCGGAGCCGATGGCCCCCTTCCCCTGGATTGACGCCGCGATCATCGCCGGCCTGATCCTGCTCAACGGCTTTTTCGCCATGTCGGAACTCGCCATCGTTTCGGCGCGGCGGCCGCGCCTGCGCGGGCTGGCAGAACGGGGATCGGCCGGCGCGAAGGCCGCGATGGCGCTGGCCGAGGAGCCGGGCAAGTTTCTTTCGGGCGTGCAGATCGGCATCACTTTGGTGGGCATCATCAACGGCGCCTATTCCGGCGCCACCCTGGCCCAGCCGGTGGGCGAACGGCTGGCGGCACTGTTTGCCCTGCCCGCCGCCGCCGCCGAGGAGGTGGGCTTTGCGGTGGTGATCGCAATTGCCACCTATCTCTCCCTGATCGTCGGCGAACTCGTGCCCAAGCAGTTCGCGCTGCGCAGCCCCGAGGCCATCGCGGTGCGGGTGGCGCCGATCATGACGCTGTTTGCCCGCGCCACCACGCCGTTCGTGTGGCTGCTCGATCAATCCAGCCGGGCGGTGTTCCGCCTTTTGGGCCAGAGCCGCGATGCCGACCAATCGGTGACCGAGGAGGAATTGCGCTCGGTGGTGGCCGATGCCACCAGCGCCGGGGTGATCGAGGCCGAGGAAAGCCAGATGATTTCCGGCATCATGCGGCTGGCCGACCGGCGGGTGCGCGGCGTGATGACCCCGCGCGGCGAGATTGACTGGATCGATGCCGAGGCCGGCGATGCCGAGGTGCGCGCGCAACTGGCCGCCACCCCGCACAGCCGGCTGCTGGTGGCGCGCGGCAGCATCGACGACATCATCGGCGTGTTGCAGGCCCGCGATGTGGTGCAGGCGCTGATCGAAGGCCGGCCGCTGGATCTGGCGGCGCTGGCCCGCCCGGCCCCGGTGCTGCCCGACGTGCTGGACGCGGTGGACGCGCTGAACACCCTGCGCGATGCCGCCATCCCGATGGCGCTGGTGCATGATGAATATGGCCATTTCGAAGGCATCGTGACGCCCGCTGACCTGCTGGCCGCCATCGCCGGCGTGTTCCGCAGCGATATCGACGATGCCAATGATCCGCCGGCGCTGGAGCGTGACGATGGCAGCTGGCTGATCTCGGGATCACTGCCGGCCGATGAACTGGCCGACCGGCTGGGCCTGACCCTGCCCGACACCGGCGATTATGACACGGTGGCCGGGCTGGCGCTGGAGCAGTTGCAGCATCTGCCGGTGGTGGGCGAGAAATTCACCCTGAGTGACTGGCAGTTCGAGATTGTCGACATGGACGGCCGCAAGATCGACAAGCTGCTGGCCAGCCGGGTGAGCGACGGGCCGGTGGTGCTGCCGTGATGCCCGGTGCTCAGGCCAGGGCGTAAATGCAGGCCGCCACATCGCCATCGGCCGTGGCCACCATGATCGGCGTGCGGCGATAGCCGGGCCCTTCAAAGCCATCCAGCCGGGCCCAGTGGGCGGGCAGATCGGGCGACCGGAACAACTGCACGGCGATGCGATCGCCGGCCGCATCGGGCAGCAGGCCGGGAAAGCCCTGCGCCGCGGCCCAGCCCTGCGCCCGCAGCCAGCCACGCACCCAGCCCGGCGTCCACCAGCCGGCCAGCGCGGCGAGTTGATGATGATTGGCGCGGCCCGGCGCCAGCGTGCCGTACACGGCCAGCGCGGTCATGGCATCAAGGGAAACCACGGGGCCAGCCACCGGCTCAGCCCTGCTGTTTCTCATCCCCGGCATAGGGCGGGATGCTGAGCGCGGGGGCATCCAGCCGCACCCACAGCGCGATGGCGGTGGCGATCAGCAGCAGGGCGGCGGCGGCCTTCAGCGCCGGCAGGCGCGGGCCGGTGGGGATGGCCGGCGCCAGCAGCGCCAGCACCGGGATCAGCAGCGGCGCCGTGACATGGGGCAGCGGCGCACCCACGCCCAGAAAGGCGAAATGGCCGAATTCGCCCAGAAAGGCGAGGCCGGGCAACGCCAGCAGCAGCGCCGGCACGATCTGCACGCCGCCCACCGCGGCCTCGTTGCCGCCGATGCGCGCGCCCACGGCCAGGCCCAGCGCCGCCAGCAGCGCCGGCCAGGCCAGCAGCGGCCCGGCACCGGGCAGCAGCAGTTGCGCCGCCACGGCAGCGGCAAAGGGCAGTTTGGCAAAGACGATCCAGCGATCCCAGTCGCTGCCGGCCGGCGCGCTGGCGGTGAACAGCAGGGCGGCCCCGGCGGCGAGCAGCGCCACCGCCTCCAGCCGCGGCAGCGCGGCCAGCCGGTCATAATATTCGCCGCCCACGCTGCCCGACACGAGGTTGAGGGCCCACATCAGCCCGGCGGCGATGACCAGCGTGATCACCGCCTGGCCAAAGGCGAGGAAGGCACCGGAGAGGCTCCACGCCCCGCGCCGCCACCAGGCCGCCAGCCCCAGCAGCACGGCACAGGCCAGCAGCAGCAGCCAGCCGGTTTCCGGCTGATACACCACCAGCCCCACGATCGGCGCACTGGCAAACACCGCGTTGGGCGCCGGCAGCGGCAGCGCCGGCGCGGTGAGCAGCGCGCGGGTGATGCCCAGCACGCTGGCCCCCAGATGCTGGAGCGCGCCCTGTTCCAGCCGCTCCGGTGTCGACAGCGGGCTGTGATAGGCCCAGGCCTCCCCGATGAAGGCGAAATTGAGCGCGGCAATGCCGCCGCGTTCGATCACCGGGGTCAGATCCGTGTCGTTGGGCAGATTTTCATAGATGGTCACCGCGATGCTGCTGGCGGCGGCATCGGGCACGCTCTGGCTGAGCAGGCGGATCAGATTGCCATTGTCGGGCCCGGTCTGGAACATCATCGCCCGGCCGCCGCCGCCGCGCGCCTCCAGATTGATCACCACGCCGATGCGATTGGCGATCGGATCAGCCTCCGCCCCCGGCGTGAACAGCGCCCGCGCGCCCACCAGCCCCTGCTCCTCGGCATCGGTGAACAGCAGCACCAGATCGCGGGCCTGCGCCGGCTGCGGGATGGCGCGGGCGATTTCCAGCATCGCCGCCACGCCGGCGATATCGTCGGCCGCACCCGGCGAAGCGATCACCGAATCATGGTGCGCCATCAGCGCCACCGCCGGCTGGGTGGAATCGGCACCGGGGCGCACCGCCACCAGGCTCACCGCCGGCTTGCTGGCATCACCGCCCCGGCTGGCCAGCCGCTGCGCCGCCTTTTCGGGCAGCGGCGTCACCACCCGGTGCACGGCAAAGCCCAACGACACCAGCCGGCCTTCCAGTTCGGCCACCACTTCGGCCGCGGCCGGCGAACCGGTGGGATGGGGCTGCCTCGCCAGCACCCGCACATCGGCCATGGCGCGGGCCGCGCTGAACTGATCGGGCGGGGTGGCGCCATCGCCGGGGGTGGGCACGGCAATGCGCACGCAGGCCCAGGCCAGCCCGGCCAGCAGGGTGAACAGGAAGGCGGTCCAGCGGGTCATGACGCGCAGCGTGGCGCGGCCCGGCCCGGCGGGCAAGCCCCTTTCAGGCGCCCAGCTTCTTCGCCTGCGCCAGTGCCAGATCGGCCAGCGCCTCGAACCCTTCCGCCGATTTCCTCGCATGCGCCGATGTGGCGGTGCCGCGGATCACCCGGCCCTTGATGCCGTGGATGATGCCGGCCAGCCGGAACATGTTGTAGGCCACATAGAAATCAATGTCGGCAATGCCGTCGCGCCCGGTGCGGCGGCAATAGGCCTCGATATATTCGGCCTCGGTGGGCAGGCCCAGCGCGGCCAGATCATTGCCCACCAGCCCGGTGGTGGTGCTGGGCGGCATCCGGTACATCATCAGGTGATAGGAAAAATCGGCGAGCGGGTGGCCCAGCGTCGACAATTCCCAGTCAAGCACCGCCAGCACGCGCGGTTCGGTGGGGTGGAAGATCATGTTGTCACAGCGGTAATCGCCGTGAACAATCGCCACCTCGTCCCCGGCCGGGATATTGGCCGGCAGCCAATCCACCAGCACGTCCATCGCGGCGTGCCGCCCGGCGTCCACATCCTCCAGATACTGCTTGCTCCAGCGGGCGATCTGGCGGGCGAAATAATTGCCCGGCTTGCCGAAATCAGCGAGCCCGGCGGCCACCGGATCGATCATGTGCAGTTCGGCCATGGTCTTGTTCATGGCATCGAAATAGGCGCGCCGTTCGTCCTTCGGCACGGAGGGGAAGGTCGTGTCCCAGATCACGCGGCCGTCCACACAGTCCATGATGTAGAACCAGGTGCCGATCACCTCATTGTCCTGGCACAGGCCAAAGGTGCGGGCGACCGGGAAGCCCTGGGCATGCAGCGCGGTGATCACCCGATATTCGCGGTCCACCGCGTGCGCCGATGGCAGCAGCTGGCCCGGCGGCTTGCGGCGCAGCACATAATTCTGCCCCGGCGTGATCAGCTTGTAGGTGGGGTTGGATTGCCCGCCCTTGAACTGTTCGATGGTCAGCGGCCCGGCATAGCCGTCCACATGGGCGGCCATCCAGTCGTGCAGCCGGCCGGCATCAATCTCCTGGCCGGGCCGCACCGCGCTGGTGCCCGAAAACTGCTCCTGCCGCTCGCTCATCCGCGCCTCCCCAACGCCGGGCGGCTCAATCGGGCTTGCCGATATCCCGCCGGAAATGGCCGCCATGCCACCTGATCTTGCGCATAGCGGCATAGGCGAGCGCGCGCGCCTCGGAAATATCATGGCCCAGCGCCGAGACATTGAGCACCCGGCCGCCGGCCGCCACCAGCCGGCCATCCTCGCTCAGGCGGGTGCCGGCGTGAAACACCGTCACGCCCAGCGCCTCGGCGGCGGCCACGCCCTCGATGGCGGTGCCCATCACCGGCCGCCACGGATAGCCATTGGCCGCCATCACGATGGTCACGGCGGCATCTTCGCTGAACTGCGGCTCCACATCGGCCAGATGGCCGGTGGCCGCCGCCCACAGCAGTTCCACCGCATCGCTGGCCAGCCGCAGCATGAGCACCTGGGCTTCGGGATCGCCCAGCCGCACGTTGTATTCGATCAGCTGCGGGCCATCGGCCGTCAGCATCAGCCCGGCGTAGAGAAAGCCCTGGAACGGCGTGCCGCGCGCCTTCATCGCCGCCAGCGTGGGCGTCACGATTTCGGCCATCGCGCGATCGATCAGGTCGGGCGTCAGGCGCGGGCTGGGCGAGATCGCGCCCATGCCGCCGGTGTTGGGCCCCTGGTCGCCATCGCGCAGCCGCTTGTGATCCTGCGCGGTGGGCAGCAGCCGCACCGTCTCGCCATCGGTCAGGATGAACAGGCTGGCCTCCGGCCCTTCCAGGCATTGTTCCACCACCACCGGGCCATGGATTTCGGCCAGCGCCGCCAGCCCTTCCTCGTTGGTTTCGGCCACGGTCACGCCCTTGCCGCCGGCCAGGCCATCGGCCTTCACCACCACCGGCAGCGGGTGGACCGCCACATAATGATGCGCCTCGGCCGCATCGGCAAAGCGCCGGAAGCGGGCGGTGGGAATGCCATGGGCGGCGCACAGATCCTTGGTGAAGCCCTTGGAGGCTTCCAGCTGGGCGGCCGCCGCCGATGGCCCCAGCACCGGCACCCCGGCGGCGCGCAGCGCATCGGCGACCCCGGCCACCAGCGGCGCTTCCGGGCCCACCACCACCAGGCCGATGGCATGGTCACGCACCAGCGCCAGCACGGCGGCGCCATCGGTGATGCTGATGCTGATGCATTCGGCCACGGCGGCGATGCCGGCATTGCCCGGCGCGCAGATCAGCCGGGCACAACGCGGCGACTGGCTCAGGCGCCAGCACAGCGCATGCTCGCGCCCCCCACCCCCAAGCACCAGAATATTGAGGGAATCAGGGACGATGCTCATGGCCCTCCCTTACCCATGCCAAAATGTCGCGGCAAGCCGCTTTGCCGCTGGCGGGCGTTTATGGCCATGGTGGCACTGCCGCCGGCCATAGACTGAGGTGAAGCCATGCCCACAGCCTTCCTTGCCCGCACCCTGCATCTGCTGGCGGCGCTGCCGCTGCTGGCCGCCGCCCCGGCCCGCAGCGCCGAACCGGCCGCCCTGCCCGATCTGCCGGGCGGCCTGCCCACCAGCCTGAGCGGAACGGAGTGGAAGGAAATCACCTACGTCACCCGGTTCATTCCCGGTCATCTCGATCCCGAACTGGTGCCGGATCAGCCGCGCCCGCGCGAGGAGCCGATGCCCACGGCGGTGATCGAATGGCGCATCACGCCGGCGGCCGATGGCAGCGTCAGCGGTTCGGCCCGGCTGACCAGCCTCAACAGCGGCGCGCCCCGCATCGAACTGCCGCTGTCGGGCACGATGTCGCTGGGTGGGTGCGCGCTGGCGGCGGGCAAGCGCCTGCGCTTTGATGGCGTGTGCAGCCCCCAGCGCATGATCGGGCAGCTCCGGCTCGATCGGCAATCCAGCCTGATCCATGTTGTCGGCACCAACATCAGCGGCCAGCTGGCCGGCTGGCTGGCCGGGCGCAACCAGCTGGGCGTCGTCCGCACCCGCCTGCCGCAATGCGCGCTGAAGGCGCCGCAACTGGGCGCGGCGCTCACGGCTGCGGCCGAACAGGTGGAAAGCGCCAACACCGCCCTGCGCCGGCTGGTGGAACGCCGCGAGCATATGGACGCGCTGCGCCTGCACACGTTCGACAGGGACCTGGAAACCGCCGATCTCAGCCGGGAGGAGGCCCTGCTGGTGTGGCGGGCCCGCGCCCGCCAGAGCCTCTTTGGCCGGCCCTATGATGATCGCTATGTCTGGTCCAACATCAAGCGCCGGGGCGCCATCGAGCGGTTGCAGGCCGGCGGCCCGGCGATTGCGGCGGCGGCCAACGATCCCGAACACCAGGCCGCCGTGAAGGAAGCGCTGGCCACGCTGGCCGCCGCTGTCATCGCCTATGATGCCGCCTTTGCCGAAGCCGTGCAGGCGCTGCCGCCCGATGCCGGCAGCATCGCGCCGCTGGCCGGGCTCGATCTGTTCGGCCGGGGGCTGGAAAACTGCGTCGCCAGCCTCAACAACCCGCTGGCCATCCGCACGCCGGGCGAACTGGCCGCCGCCACCGCCGCCCGGCAGGACCGGTTTGCCGAAGGTGTCGCCGCGATGGCCGCCGCCGCGCCCAGCGCCACCGCGCTGGAAGCGCAGATCAACAGCCTGCGCCTGTCCAGCCTGTTTGCCGATGCGCCCGGCCGCGAGGAGGCGCTGGCCGCCGCCACCCAGCGGCTGGCCGCGCTGAAGGCCGAAGAGGCCCGGCTGGCCGAAGCCCGCGCCGCCCATGAGGCGGCCGTGGCCGAGGCGGCCGCCGCGCGTGAGGCCGCCGCCCGCCGCGAACGGCTGGCCCGCGGGGAGTTGCGCAATGCCGATATCGAAGGGGCCATCGTGCAGGCGCATCTGGATTTCTGGGGCGACGCCGTGGAACTGGACGGCAACGGCAATGTGGTGCGCCGCATGCTGGGGGCGCCGATGATCATCGACCGGTTCGAGGTGAGCAACACCCGCTGCACCGGCACCGCGCCACAGGTGCGCTGCCAGTTCACCCTCAACAATCCCACCTGGGTGTTTGGCCTGCGCATGCCCAGCATTCCGGCCAGCCTGGATCAGGTCTTCACCGTCAGCGCGGATGGCCGGATCAGCGCCCGCGAGTATCAGGACCGGCTGGCCAGCCGGGTGGCCAGCGCTGCCGATGATGCCCGCCGCCCCGATGTGAAGCCGCCCGGCCGCGCCTTTGGCACGCCGTTTGAACAGGTGATGGAGCGGGCCGCCTGCGGCCGGGCCTGCTGAGTCGACCGGTGGCATCGGCCGGCGGGCAGGCTTTGCAGTTTGGGGCCAGTGCGATAACGGAAAGCCGTGGCCAGCACGATCAACACCCCCGAATATAGCGTGTCGGAAATTGCCGGCGCGGTGAAGCGCACCGTTGAGGCGGCGTTTGGGCAGGTGCGGGTGCGCGGGGAGCTGTCGCAGTTCCGCCGCCAGACCAGCGGCCACTGGTATGGCCGGCTGAAGGACGAGCGCGCCGTGCTGGAACTGGCGATGTGGAAGGGCGTGGCCGCCGGATTGAGCTTCCGCCCCGAAGACGGGATGGAGGTGATCGCCACCGGGCGGCTGACCACCTATCCCGGCGGCTCGCGCTATCAACTGATCATCGATCGGCTGGAACCGGCCGGGGTGGGCGCGCTGCTGGCCCAGATCGAGGCGCGGCGGCTGAAATTGCAGGCCGAAGGCCTGTTTGATCCGGCGCGCAAGCAGAAACTGCCCTGGCTGCCCGATGTGATCGGCGTGATCACCAGCCCCACGGGCGCGGTGATCCGCGACATCCTGCACCGGCTGGGGGATCGCTTTCCTCGCCATGTGCTGGTGTGGCCGGTGGCCGTGCAGGGGGAGGCGTCGGCGGCGCAGGTGGCCGCCGCCATCGCCGGTTTCAACGCGATTGCGCCGGGCGGCCCCACCCCGCGCCCCGATCTGATCATCGTGGCGCGCGGCGGCGGCAGCATCGAGGATCTGGCCGCCTTCAACGAGGAGATCGTGGTGCGCGCCGCCGCCGCCAGCCGCATCCCGCTGATCAGCGCGGTGGGGCACGAGACGGACACGACCCTGATCGATTTTGCCGCCGACTGGCGCGCCCCCACCCCCACGGCGGCGGCCGAGCGCGCCGTGCCGGTGCGCGCCGAACTGGCAGCGCAGGTGGCGATGCTGCACGGCCGGCTGGATGCCGCCATGGTGCGCGGCTGGAAATTGCGGCGCGAACGCAGCGTTGCGCTGGGCCGCCGGCTGCCGCAGCCGCGCAACCTGATCGGGCTTTCGGCCCAGCGGGTGGATGATCTGGCCCAGCGCCTGCCCACCGCTTTGGCCGCCCGGCTGGGGCGGGTGGAATTGCGGGTGACGGGCGCCGGCGGCCGGCTGCGCCCGGCGCTGCTCAGCGCCCGGCTGGCGCGCAGCCTGGAGCGGCTGGCCGGCAGCGCGGCGCGGCTGGCCCCGGCGCTGGCGCGGCCGCTCAATGCCGACGCGCAGAAACTGGCGCGCAGCGGCGCGGCGCTGCGCCCCTTCCTGATCGAACAGCGGCTGGCCGCCGCCGCCGCCCGGCTCGATCAGGCCGGCCGCATGCTGGCCAGCCTGGGGCCGGAACAGGTGCTGGCCCGCGGCTATGCCATCGTCACCGATCCGGCCGGCCATGTGGTGGCCAGCGCCGCTGCTGCCGCCGCCCGGCCGCGCCTGACAATCCGCTTTGGCGATGGCGAGACCCCGGTTTATACGGGTGAACCGGCCGTGCCCCCATCCCGGCCCCAGCAGGGGAGTTTGTTCTGATGCTTGATCGTTTCGGCCGTGCCGCCCGGCTGCATTATGAAAGCGGCAGTTACCGGGTGCTGGCATCGGGCGATCATGTGCTGTGCGCCGTGACGCAGCAGCGCATCCCGCTGGCCGCCCTGCGTTACTGGAGCCACGAGTTGCAGGAAGCCTATTTCAACGCCGACATCGCCAGCGCCCGCTATGCCGAATTGCGCGCGCAGGGGCGGTTTCCGTGATGCGGCGGCTTGCGTGATGAAACCGGGCCAATGAAATTTCTGGCCATCCCGCTGCTGGGCATTGGCGCCGGCCTGGTGGCCGCCGCCAGCCCGCTGCCGCTGGTGGTGGCCGATCCGCTGGTGGTGCGGCAGGGCGAACTGGTGCGCGGGGCGCTGCCACCCGGCAGCCGCGCGCTCACGCTGGATGATGCGCCCGTCACCCTCACCGCCGATGGCCATTACATGCTGGGCATTGATCGCGATGCCAGCGGCGATCACCGCCTGGCCTGGGTGACGCCCGACGGCCGCAGCGCCAGCCGCCCCCTGCGCATCAGCGCCGGCACCTGGGACATTGACCGGCTGCCGGCGCGGCTGGTCAACCAGAATCCCAACGCCGCGCCCAACCCGTTCTGGGAAAAACTGCGCAAGGCCGAGACAGACGCCATCAAGGCAGCGCGCGCCGAAACCACGCCCTGGCCCTTCTGGCAGGCGCAATTCCAGTGGCCGGCGGTGGGGCGGATTTCCGGCGTGTTTGGTTCGCAGCGCATCTATGGCGAGCGGGCGGCGGCCTATCATGCCGGGCTGGACATCGCCGCCCCGCACGGCACCAGGGTGACGGCGCCGATCGCCGGCATCGTGCGGCTGGCCAGCGACGGGCCGTTCAGCCTGGAAGGCAATATCATCATCCTGGATCATGGCCAGGGCCTGCATTCGGTGTTCCTGCACCTGTCACGCATCATGGTGAAGCCCGGCGAGATCGTGGCGCAGGGGCAGGAACTGGGCCGCATCGGCACCACCGGCCGCTCCACCGGGCCGCACCTGCACTGGGGCATGACCTGGCACGGCGTGAAGGTGGACCCGCTGCCGCTGCTGCCGCCGCTGCCGCCGCGCACCGATCTGGCCGGCCGGTGAGCGGCGCCCCCGCCCTGTTCGCGCTCAACCCGGCGCTGGACGTGCCGGCCATCGCCGCCGCGCTGGCCGCCAACCGCATCGTGCAGGTGGAGGAGGCGCTGGTGCCGGCAGCGGCCGAGGCGCTGTGGCAGATCCTGCGGCAACAGACGCCCTTTGGCCTCGCCTGGGCCGGCGATGGCCAGCCGGGCGGCCAGCATGTGCGGCCCGAACAGCTGCGCTCCATGGCGCCGGCGCAGAAGGCGGCGATGGGCAATGCCGCCGCCAGTGCTGCCGGGGCCGGGCGCTTTGCCTTTCTTTATGGCCAATATCCGCTGGTTGAAGCCTATGTGCAGCAATGGCACCCCGGCCACCCGCTCTATCAACTGCTGGAGGAGATCAACGCCGAACCCAGCCTGGCCTTTGCCCGCGCGGTGTCGGGCCATGATGACATCATCCGCGCCGATGCGCAGGCCACGCTCTATGCCGGCGGGCATTTCCTGACCGAGCATGATGATCTGGTGGCGCACGAAGGCCGGCGGCTGGCCTATGTGCTCAACCTGGCCAGGGACTGGAAGCCGGACTGGGGCGGCTATCTCAATTTCCTCGATGCCGCCGGCAACATCACCGCCGGCTTCATGCCACGCTTCAACACGCTGAACCTGTTCCTGGTGCCGATGCGCCACCAGGTGAGCCATGTGCCGCCGTTCGCGCCGCCCGGCCGCTATGCCATCACCGGCTGGTTCCGGAACCTTTAGGCGCTAATCGACAAGCCGGCGCAGGCGCACGGCATATTGGCCCTCGATATTGGCGAGGAAACTGCCCATTGCGGCGCGGCGGATACGGATTTTCATGCCGGGGCGGGGATCGCGGCGCAGTTCGGCGCCATCGGTTTGCAGCCAGCGCGTCTCGTCATCCAGCACCAGCAGCCAGTTGCCGCCGCGCATCAGCTTCGCCCAGGTGATGCTGGCCTCGATCTCGGTCAGCGCGCCGCGCTCGTCGCTCTTCTCGCCCGCGCCGTCCTTGGTCTCGCCAAACAGGTTGAAATTGGGCAGCGTGACGCCGAACAGACTGCGCTTGGCCTTTTTCACCTGGTCCTTGTCGGCCACCAGCACGTCACGGCTGGCCACCGCGCCGGCCAGCGCCGCCACGCCTTCATCCAGACACGCCAGCCGCGCCGCCGCATCCGCAAGGCCGCGGCAATCGAGCAGTTTCTGGACAACAGCCGGCGGGGGTGGGGGCGGCGGCGGATCGGCCGCCAGCGCCGGCTGGGCAGCCAGCAGCAGAAAGAGGGCGACAGGCTGGCGCATGGTCTGATCCTTTTCCGGAGGGGCGTTATGGCCATTGCCAAGCCGGCTTGCAACAGGCCATGAACGGCAGCGGAGGAGACAGACGATCATGGCCCATACAGCCGTCACCCGCGCCCTCGTGGCCGTCACCAGCGCCCTGTTTGCGGCCACCGCGGGCGCGCAAACGCCCACCATGGCCCCGGATGTGGCCACGAAATTCACCGCCACCACGCCCGCCGCCGATTATGTGCGGCGCGAGGTGATGATCCCGATGCGCGACGGGGTGAAGCTGTTCACCGTGATCGTGATGAAGAAGGGCACCAGCGCCGGGCCGATGCTGCTCACCCGCACGCCCTATAATGCGGGGCGGGCGACGCAGCGCAACCCCAGCCAGCAAATCACGGAAATCCTTCCCATTTCCGATCGCGAACTGGTGGAGGACGGCTATATCCGCGTCTATCAGGACGTGCGCGGCCTCAACAAATCCGAAGGCGATTATGTGATGACGCGGCCGCTGCGCGGGCCGCTCAACCCCACGCCAGTCGATCACAGCACCGATGCCTGGGACACGATCGACTGGCTGGTGAAAAATGTGAGCGAATCCAATGGGAACGTGGCGATCACCGGCTCATCCTACCCCGGCTTCACCAGCCTGATGGCGCTGGTTGATCCCCACCCGGCCCTGAAGGCGGCGGTGCCGATGTCCCCCATGGTCGATGGCTGGATGGGGGACGACTGGTTCCACAACGGCGCCTTCCGCCAGACCATGCTGGATTATTTCACCGGGCAGACCGCTGCCAAGACCGGCGGTGACCCGGTGGCGATGGGCCGGCGCGACTATTATGCCGAATATCTGGCCGCCGGATCGGTGGGCGCCTATGTGAAAAAATACCAATTGGATCAATTGCCTGGCGTGAAGAAGCTGCTGGAGCACCCCTCCTATGACGCCTGGTGGCAGGGCCAGGCGCTGGACAAGATCCTGGGCAGCCGGCCGCTGACGGTGCCGACCATGCTGGTGGTGGGCCAGTGGGACCAGGAGGACAGCTATGGCGCGCCGGCGGTCTATCGCGCGCTGGAACCCAAGGACAAGGACAACAGGCTTCTCTCCATCGTGATCGGGCCGTGGCGCCATTCCGGCGTGAACTATGACGGATCAGCGCTGGGGGTGCTGAAATTTGCCGGCGACACCGGCCTGCAATTCCGCCGCGACGTGATGAAACCGTTTCTTGACAGTCACTTGCGGCCTGGTGCCAAGCCGTTCGACACGCCGCCGGTGCTCACCTATGCGGTGGGGGCCGACAGGTGGGAACGGCATGACCGCTTCCCGGCCGGCGAGACGGTCAACCTCTATCTTGATGACCGGTTCAGCCTGTCGCTCAACCCGCCCACCGCCAAGGCGGCGCATGATGACTATGTCTCTGATCCGGCGCATCCGGTGCCATTCGTGCCGGTGCCGGTGAATGTGCGCGACCGGGCGATGTGGGGCGCCTGGCTGGTGAGCGACCAGCGCCATGCCAGCACCAGGCCGGATGTGGTCACCTATGTCTCGGCCCCGCTGAAGGCGCCGCTGCAGATCCACGGCCAGCCGGAAGCCAATCTCTTTGCCTCCACCTCGGGCACGGACAGTGACTGGGTGGTGAAGCTGATCGATGTTTTTCCAGAGGAAAACAGCGCACAGCCGGAACTGGCCGGCCTGCAACTGGGCATCGGCATGGAGATTTTCCGCGGCCGCTACGTGAAGGGGTTCGATACGCCGGGGCCGCTGACGCCCGGCAAGGCCGAACGCTACCGCTTCCTGCTGCCGGGCGTGAACCATGTCATCCCGGCCGGGCACCGGCTGATGGTGCAGGTGCAATCCAGCTGGTTCCCGCTCTATGACCGCAACCCGCAAAGCTTTGTTCCCAATATCTTCCATGCCGAGCCCAAGGATTATGTGAAGGCCACGCAAGGCGTGTGGCGGGACGGCACCCGGCCCAGCCATGTCGCCCTCCCGGTGGTGGGGGGCGCAGCGGCGGCACGGGCCGCGTTGGCCCAGTGAAAGGACTGATCATGGCATCCCAATATCCGCTCACGACATTGATGCTGGTGACCGGCCTGCTGATCTATTTCGGCCTCAGCGTGATTGTGGGCCAGGCACGCGCCCGCTGGAATGTGCCCGCCCCGCAGACCAGCGGGCATCCGGAGTTTGAGAAACGCTATCGCGTGCAGATGAACACGCTGGAACAACTGGCGTTTTTCGTGCCGGGCGTGATCCTGTGCGCGCCGGTGGAAGGCGATGTGTTCACCGCCAGTTTCGCGGCCATCTGGTGTGTTGGCCGCATCCTGTTCGCGCTGGGCTATTACAGGGATCCCGCCAAGCGCAGCCTGGGCTTTGTCCTCACCCTGCTGCCAGGCCTGGTGATGGTGCTTGCCGGCGCGCACGGCGCCATCGCCGCGCTGATCTGAAACGCCAGCCGGCCCGGCCCTGCGCGTGGCAGGACCGGGCCGGTGGGAGCGATGCCGGCGTGTCGGGAGAGGGCCGGCATCGGGGAGGAACGGTAGCGGGCAAACCCCGTTCAGAAGCGCCAGCCGACACCCACACCCACGATCAGCGGGTTGATATCGGCCCTGAGATTGTTGACCAGCGTGCCGGAGGTGAGCCGGGCGTTGGTGCCCATGTCGACATATTTCACATCGACGTTGATGAACATCTTCTCGTTGAGATCAAAATCGGCCCCGGCCTGCAAGGCAAAGCCCCAGCTGTTGGACAGATTGACGTTGGTGGCACCAATGGCGGTGTTGAGCTGGCTCGACGCCTTTTCGTTGTAGAACATCGTCCAGTTGACCCCGGCCCCGACATAGGGATGGATCTTGCCTTCGGGCGCGAAATGATACTGCAGGGTCAGCGTGGGTGGCAGCACCCAGGTGCAGGCCAGACGGCCCACCGCAGCCAGGCTGCCGCCCCCGTTCACGCAATGCTTCACCGTGGCGGCAATCAGTTCGATGCCGATATTCTTGGTCACCATGTAGGTGAAATCCACCTCAGGCGCATAGCTGTTTGTGATCGAGCCGCCGCTGGTCGGGAAGGTCGGCAACACGGGGCCCACCTTCTCCTGCGGCTGCACGGTGATCGCCCGCAGCCGCACGAGCACATCGCCCGCCTCGGCCAGTGCCGGGGTGGCCCCCAGCATCAGCGCCAGTCCAGCCACCGTGGCTTTCAGCATCGTCATTGTTGCATTCCCTCTGTTCTTGCCTGCCCTCCTTGTTCCCGATGCGCGCGGCTTTCACTTTGATCTGGCGCAAGTTTTGCCTCCGGACGAATGCGGATCAGGAAGCTTGCGTAACCGCCGCTTTTGAGGGGCTGGGCGAATCCGCCGGCGCGCGCCATGCTGCGGCAAAACATCCAAGGGGAGGACATGATGGGCAGCTTGGACGGACGGGTGGCCTTTGTGACCGGTGCCGGCAGCGGCATCGGCCGGGCCGCCGCCATGGCGCTGGCCGGCGATGGCGCCATGGTTTTCCTGACCGATATCGATGCCCCCGGCGGCCGCGAGACCGTGGCGATGATCGAGGCGGCCGGCGGCAAGGCCACCTTCCGCGGCCAGGATGTGGTGGAGGAAGCGCGCTGGGCCGAGCTTATCACCCGGGTGATGGATCTCTATGGGCGGCTCGACATATTGGTGAACAATGCCGGCATCGGCACCTCCGGCCTGATCACCGACGTGAGCCTGGACATGTGGAACCGCCAGATGGCGGTGAACGTCACCAGCTGCTTCCTTGGCATCAAGCATGCCCTGCCGGCCATGCGCGCGCCGCGGCCGGATGGCCATGTCGGCGGATCGATCATCAACATCTCGTCGGTGGCCGGGCTCGGCGGATCGGCCGGCATGGCGGCCTATTGCGCCAGCAAAGGTGCGGTGCGGCTGCTCAGCAAGGCGGTGGCGATGGAATGCGCGGCCATGAAGGACGGCATCAGGTGCAACAGCGTGCACCCCGGCATCATCGACACGCCGATCTGGCAAAAGCTCGACACATCGGGCGCGCTGGCCGCATCGGTGCCTGATGCGGTGACACCGGGCGCCAATGCGCTGGATGTCAATCTGATCGGTGCCGGGGCGCCCGTGGGCTATCCCGGCCGGCCAGAGGATATTGCCGCCGGCATCCTCTATCTTGCCAGCGATGCCAGCCGCTACATGACCGGGGCCGAACTGGTGATCGACGGCGGCTGGACCGCACATTGAGCCTTGGGAGTACGGGGCCCCCAAACCACGACAGATATCAGGGTGTGACCCGAAGCACCCGGCCCTGATCCTCGTCGGTGGTCAGCCACACGGCGCCATCGGGCGCCACCCGCACATCGCGGATGCGCGCCGTGATCGATGGGAAGATGCGCTGCTGACCCACCACCCGGCCGGCGTCATCCAGATCGATGCGCCGCACCTGCCGGGCGGCCAGCGCACCCACAATCAGATCGCCGTTCCATGCCGGCCACAGCACACCGCGATAGACCGCCAGACCCGAAGGCGCGATCGAGGGCACCCACACCACCGGCGCATCGATCATGCCCTTGTAGCGCTTGAACGGGCTGATGGTGGCCCCGCTGTAATCACGGCCGAATGTGGCCACCGGCCAGCCATAATTGCCGCCGCGGCGGATCAGGTTCACCTCGTCCCCGCCCTGCGGTCCATGTTCATGCGCCCACAGCCGGCCGGTTGCCGGATCAACCGCCAGCCCCTGCGGATTGCGGTGGCCATAGCTCCAGATGCTGGCCTGCGCGCCGGCCCGGCCGGCGAAGGGATTGCTGGCCAGCGGGCGCCCATCGTCGGCCAGGCGCACGATCTTGCCCAGCCCGGATTGCAGCCGCTGCGCCTCTTCGCGATAGTCAAACCCGTCACCGGTGGACATCACCAGGCTGCCATCGGGCAGGAAGGCCATGCGCCCGCCAAAATGCACCGGCGTGTTCTTGCTTGGCCCCACCTGGAAAATCACCTTCACATCGGCCAGCCGATCCCCATCCAGCCGGGCGCGAGCGATGCGTGTGTGGTTCTGGCCGGGCGTGCCGGCGGCGTAGGAAAGATAGAGCAACCGGTTGCGGGCAAAGCCGGGGTGCAGCACCACATCGAACAGCCCGCCCTGCGAGGCGACATAGGGCGAAGGCACCCCGGCAATGGCGCGCGGCCTGCCCCCCGGCGCGATGTGCAGCAGCCGGCCGCCGCGCTCGGTCACCAGCACGCCGGCACCGCCGGGCAGGAAGGCAATGCTCCAGGGATGATCCAGCCCGCTGGCGACGGTTTCCACCCGCTCGGCCCTGGCCGGCACGGCCACGGCCATCAACAGCAAAAGGGCGGCAGCGCTCTTCATTCCGGCGGCGTCTTTCGTTAGGGTCGCGCCCATGATGTTGCGCAACCGGCTGATCAATACAATGGCGGACTGGCTGTTTGCCACTGCCGCCGCAACGCTGTTTGCCTGCTGGGCCAATAGTTGGCGGGTGATGGCCCGGCTGATCGATCTGGGTATCGAAATCCCGCCGCCGCTGCGGTTCCAGACGCTGATGCGCGATGCCGCCGGCATGGCGCCGGCGGTGGCGCTGGTGTTCGGCGTGGCACTGGCCCTGGGCTTCGGCATCGCGGCCCTGATCCAGCGCGGCTGGCGCGTTCCGCACGCCATCGCCTATCCGCTGGCCGGCGCGGTGGCGATTGCCGTCACGTTGGTGCTGATGAAGGCCGCGATGGCGATCACACCGCTGGCCGCTGCGCGCGATCCCGCCGGGGTGGCGATGATCGTGGCTGGCGGTGCCATTGCCGGCCTGATCTTTGCCTGGTTCCGCCCGTCCCTCGCCTGAACGGCCTGAGGGCGAAACGTGTCACTGCCGCCCCTCTTGTGTTGCTGCAAAGCCACACCATATCGGCTGTGACAGGAGACGGACCCCATGAATCTCGACCGCTTCACCGATCGCGCCAAAGGTTTTCTGCAGTCGGCGCAAACCGTAGCCATCCGCAACAATCACCAACGCGTGGCCCCCGAACATTTGCTCAAGGCGCTGCTGGAGGATGAACAGGGCCTGTGCTCGGGCCTGATCCGCGCAGCTGGCGGCACGCCGGCCACGGCGCTGCAACTCACTGATCAGGCATTGGCGCGCATTGCCCAGGTCTCGGGCAGCGGCGCCCAGTCGCTGAGCTGGGACAATGACACGGTGCGCGTGCTGGACAACGCCGAACAGATTGCCGCCAAGGCGTCTGACAGCTTTGTCACCGTGGAACGCCTGTTGGTGGCACTGGCGCTGGCCACCACCACCGAAGCCGGCAAGGCCCTGAAAGCCGCCGGCATCACGCCACAGACGCTGAACGCGGCGATTGAGACGGTCCGCAAGGGCCGCACGGCTGACAGTGCCGGTGCCGAGGACAGTTTCGATGCGCTGAAGAAATTCGCCCGCGATCTGACCGAGGCCGCCCGCGCCGGCAAGCTCGATCCGGTGATCGGCCGCGACGAGGAAATCCGCCGCACCATCCAGGTGCTGGCGCGGCGCACCAAGAACAACCCGGTGCTGATCGGCGAACCGGGCGTGGGCAAGACCGCGATTGCCGAAGGCTTGGCGCTGCGCATCGCCAATGGCGACGTGCCCGATGGCCTGAAGGACAAACGGCTGATGGCGCTCGACATGGGGGCGCTGATTGCCGGGGCCAAATATCGCGGTGAGTTCGAGGAGCGGCTGAAGGGCGTGCTCGACGAGGTGCGCTCCGAAGGCAGCGACGTGGTGCTGTTCATCGACGAGATGCACACGCTGGTGGGCGCCGGCAAGGCCGATGGCGCCATGGACGCGTCAAATCTGCTCAAGCCGGCGCTGGCCCGCGGCGAACTTCACTGCATCGGCGCGACCACGCTGGATGAATATCGCAAATATGTGGAGAAGGACCCGGCGCTGGAGCGCCGCTTCCAGCCGGTGGTGGTGGGCGAGCCGACGGTGGAGGACAGCATCTCCATCCTGCGCGGGCTGAAAGAGAAATATGAGCTGCACCACGGCGTGCGCATCACCGATGGCGCCATCGTGGCCGCTGCCACCCTGTCCAACCGCTATATCGCCGACCGCTTCCTGCCCGACAAGGCCATCGACCTGATGGACGAAGCCGCCAGCCGGCTGCGCATGGAAGTGGAAAGCAAGCCCGAGGAGATCGAGGCGCTGGACCGCCGCATCATCCAGCTGAAGATCGAGGCGGCCGCGCTGGAGCGGGAGACCGACAGCGCTTCGCGCGAACGGCTGGACGCGCTGAATGCCGAACTGGCCGGGCTGGAAGAGGAGTCCAATGGCCTCACCCTGCGCTGGCAGGCCGAAAAGGAGAAGCTGGCCGGCGCCACCCGGATCAAGGAACAGCTCGATGCCGCCAGGCTGGAGGCCGAGCAGGCGCAGCGCGCCGGCGATTATGCCCGCGCCGGGGAACTGACCTATGGCCGGATTCCCGATCTGGAGCGCCAGTTGGCCGAGGCGGAGAAGGCCACCGCAACCGCCATGGTGCGCGAAGAGGTGACCAGCGACGATATCGCCGCCGTTGTGAGCCGCTGGACCGGCATTCCGGTGGACCGGATGCTGGAAGGCGAGCGTGACAAGCTGCTGAAGATGGAGCAGATCCTGAGCGGCCAGGTGATCGGCCAGGATGCCGCGGTGAAGGCGGTTTCCCGCGCGGTGCGCCGCGCCCGCGCCGGCCTGCAAGACCCGAACCGGCCGCTGGGCAGCTTCCTGTTCCTGGGCCCCACGGGCGTCGGCAAGACCGAACTGACCAAGGCGCTGGCGCAATTCCTGTTTGATGATCCGCGCGCCATGGTGCGGCTCGACATGTCGGAGTTCATGGAAAAGCACAGCGTGGCCCGGCTGATCGGCGCCCCTCCCGGCTATGTCGGCTATGAGGAAGGCGGGGTGCTGACCGAGGCCGTGCGGCGCCGGCCCTATCAGGTGGTGCTGTTTGACGAGGTGGAAAAGGCCCATGGTGACGTGTTCAACGTGCTGCTGCAGGTGCTGGACGACGGCCGGCTGACCGATGGCCAGGGCCGCACGGTGGACTTTACCAACACGCTGATCATCCTCACCAGCAATCTGGGCAGCCAGTTCATCGCCGCCCTGCCCGATGGCGCCCCGGTGAGCGATGCCGAAGGGGCTGTGATGGAAGTGGTGCGCGGCCATTTCCGCCCGGAATTCCTCAACCGGCTGGACGAGATCGTGCTGTTCCAGCGGCTTGGCCAGGATGCCATGGGACCGATCGTGGACATCCAGGTCACAAGGGTGCAGGCGCTGCTCAAGGACCGCAAGATCAGCCTGGCGCTCACGGCCGCTGCCCGCCGCTGGCTGGCACGGGTGGGCTATGATCCGGTCTATGGCGCCCGGCCGTTGAAGCGCACCGTGCAGAAACATCTGCAGGACCCGCTGGCCGAGCTGATCCTGGCTGGGCAGGTGCCCGACGGCAGCAGCGTGGCGGTGGATGAGGGCGACGGGCGGCTCAATCTGCAACCGGCCTGAACCGCGATGCCGGGCCGGCCGAAACAGGCTTGCCCGGCATCCCGCGGCCGGCCACACAGGGCAGCGATGACCAGCCCCGATCTCTTGGCGCGCGACCCGCTGTGGTTTCCCTGGCGCTATGATGAAGCCGCCGACGGGTTTCGTTTCCGGCGCCTGTCGCGCGCCGATCATGCCAGCGCCACCTTCCTCACCGATGAATATCTGGGGCCCGGTGCAGAGCTTGCAGCCAGCCGCACCGCCGTGGCCGCCAATCGCGCCCCCGAAGCGCCGCTGCACTTCATCTTCCATTCCGCCTTCTGCCTGTCCACGCTGCTGGCGCGGGCCTTTGATGCGCCCGGCGTGGCCATGGGGCTGAAGGAACCGATGCTGTTCAATGATCTGGCCGGTTGGCAGTTGCGCGGCGGCGGCGGCGCGCCGCTGGCGGCGGCCCTGGATGCCAGCCTGGCGCTGCTGGCGCGGCCGTTCGGCCCCGGCGAAGCTGTGGTGATCAAGCCCAGCAACATCGCCAACGCCCTGATTGGCGGCATGCTGCAACTGCGCCCGGGCGCCCGCGCCCTGCTGCTGCACGCCCCGCTGCCGGTCTATCTGGGATCGATCGTGCGCAAGGGGCTGGATGGCCGGCTGTGGGTGCGCGATCTGCTGGCCAAGCAGTTGCAACAGCGGCTGCATGATTTCGGCTTCACGGCTGATGATTATCTGCGCCAGACCGATCTGCAGGTGGCAGCGATGGGGTGGCTGGCCCAGCAACGGCTCTTTGCCCGGCTGGCACAACGCTGGCCGGACCGCGTCTGCAGCCTGAATTCCGATCTCATCACCGGGCGGTCGGCCGAGGTGATGGCGGCGCTGGCGGCGCATTTCGGGTTGGCGCTGGATGTGGCGCGCGTGGTGCAGGGGCCCGCCTTCACCCGCCACAGCAAGCACGGCACCGAATTTGACGCCACCGCCCGCGCCCGGGAACAGGCCAGCGAAGCCGCCCATGCCGACGAGATTGCCAAGGTGACCATGTGGGCCGAGGCCGTGGCGCGCAGCCGCGATCTCGATCTCAACCTGCCGGCACCGCTGCTGGGCTGATCAGGCAAACTCCGGAAATTCGGCCGCCAGCGCGGCGGCAAGTTCACCGATATGGGCAGCATAGTGGCGCCAGCGGCCCGCCGACCGGCCATGCACCGGTGCCCGTACCTGCCAGGCACTGGCGGTGCGGATGATCAGATCATCGGCGCGAACAGCGGGCGCCGGCGCCAGCCCAAGGCGCTGCTGCACGGTGGCCAGAGCCCCGTCGGGATCGCTGACCAACTGCTCGTAACCGACCGGCAGGATATCGGCGCCAAACTGCTGCTGCCAATGCGCCATCAACCGGCGATACTGCCGATAATAGTGCAGCATGTCGTCGAAGTCATTGGCATAGCTGAGATTGTCGGCAAACGGCAGGAAGAACATCGACAGGAAATTGTCGATCGGTCGGCGCTGGCAGTGGAGGATCAGCGCATCGGGAAAGGCCCGCTTGATCAGGCCAAGAAACAGGAAATTGTCCATCCGCTTGTCGGTGAAGCAGGTGGCACCGGCCAGCACCGATTGCGCGAATTCGGCATAGCCGGCAGCAAATTGCGCCGCCATCGCGTCGCGGGTGGCCGGCGTGATGCTGCTGCCATGCTGGCTCATGAACATCGGCGTGAAGGCCAATTCCCCGCCCATGGCGATGCCAAGCCTTTGCGACAACAACGATTCGAGCAAAGTGGAACCTGATCGGAACAGGCCGCAGATGAACACTGGCCGGATACCGGCAACCGGTACCGGCGACGGCGGCAGGCCCGCCGGGAACAGCGCGATCAGCGCGTTGACCTGCGCCTCGATCTCCCGCGGCGAATGCGGCAGGCCCGAGGTTTGGCGCTGCAACTGGTTGGCCAGACTGGCCTGATCAAAGGCCTCGTCATAACGCCCCAAGGCATCAAGCGCGTTGGCCGCCGCGAAGGAGAGTTCCACCAGATCATCATGGCTGCGCGCTTCGGCGCCCGCCTGCTCCACCCGCGCCAGCGCATCGGCCGGCCGGCCTTCAAACACGTCCAGCGCCGCCAGCCGCGCCACCGGCCGGCCCAAGCCGGGGGCATGGGCGGCCGCCGCGGCATAGGCGGCACGCGCCGCCGCCGGATTGCCGACATCCTCCTCCAACTGGCCAAGATTTTGCCAGGCCAGCACGAAATCCGGGCGAATGGCGAGCGCCGCCTGCAGGCTGGCCCGCGCTGCAGCCGCATCATGGCACACATCCGACTCCAGCGCCGCCAGATTGAGATGCACCTGCTCAGGCTCGCTGATGCCGTTGGCCAGCGCCTGCCGATAGGCTGCCCGTGCCTCGGCATGGCGCAGCAATTGGCGCCGCGCCCAGCCCAGATTGAACCAGGCATCGGCGTCGGCCGGATGCTGCTCCACCCAGGCCTCGAGCAGGAGCACAGCTTCGGCCGGCCGGCCCCCGTTCAGGGCGGCGGCAATGGCCTCGGGCGTCACGGTCATCGTCATGACGCGGCTATTCCACCGGCTTGGCCAAAAGCAAAGCCCGAAATTGTGCCGCCGCGGCAGCGCCGGATCAGGCCACGATCCCGCGCGCCCGCAGCGCGTCGATCACCGCTTCGGCCGCATCGGCCACGGCAAGTTGGCCGCTGGCAATGGCCAGATCGGGCGCCACCGGCGGTTCATAAGGGCTGTCGATCCCGGTGAAATTGGCCAGTTGGCCGGCCTTGGCCTTGGCATACAAGCCCTTGGGATCGCGGGAAATACACAGATCAATGGGCGCATCCACAAACACTTCCAGGAAGCGTTCGGCGCCGATCAGATCACGCGCCATCTCGCGTTCGGAGCGGAAGGGCGAGATGAAACTGCAGGTGACGATCAGGCCGGCATCGGCCATCAGCCGCGCCACCTCGGCGATGCGGCGGATATTCTCCACCCGGTCAGCCGCGGTGAAACCCAGATCGCGATTGAGGCCGTGGCGGATATTGTCCCCATCAAGGGCATAGGTGTGGCAGCCCTGCGCCGCGAGCCGGCTTTCCACCGCATTGGCGATGGTGGATTTGCCGCTGCCCGACAGGCCGGTGAACCAGATCACCGCCGGCTGATGCCCCTTCATCGTGCTGCGGTGGGCCTGGCCCACGTCCATCGCCTGGCGGTGGATGTTGGTGGCCCGGCGCAGGGCAAAACGGATCATGCCGGCACCCACCGTGGCCTGGCTCATCCGGTCGATCAGGATGAAACTGCCGGTCTCGCGGTTGCTGTCATAGGGATCAAAGGCCAGCCCCTGCGCCGTGGTGAGATTGGCCAGACCGATCTCGTTCATCGCCAGTTCGCGCGCCGGCCGTTCGCTCAAGTCATTGATATCAAGCCGATGTTTCAGGGCCGTTACCGAGGCGGCAACGCGCTGCGGCCCGGATTGCAGCAGATAGGTGCGGCCCGGCACCAGCGGCTCCTGGGCCAGCCAGACGATCTGGGCGGCAAACTGATCGGCCACGCTGGGCGGGTCCGCCGCGCCGGCCAGCAGATCACCGCGGGCCACGTCAAGCTCGTTGGCCAGCACCAGGGTCACGGCCTGGCCGGCCCCGGCCGCCGGCAGATCGGCATCGGCGGTGACGATCCGGCTGACCGCGCTATGCTGGCCGGTGCGGGCCACGACCAGCCGGTCACCCACCGCCACCTGGCCGGAGACGATGTTGCCCGAAAGACCGCGAAAATCGGCATTTGGCCGGTTCACCCACTGCACCGGCAGGCGGAATCCGGTCGTCTCGGCACCGCGATGCGCTGCCACCGTTTCCAGATGGGCGAGCAGGCTGGGCCCCTGATACCAGGGCATGTGCGCCGATTTTTCCGCGAGATTTGCCCCCAAACGTGCCGCCATCGGGATCGCCAGTGACGGCAG
>JAIXUQ010000068.1 GCA_027483465.1 Sphingomonadales bacterium | reverse complement strand
TCGATCACCCGCTCAGTGAGTTCGCCAACCTGGCTGGGCACGCCCACCCCGATCGTGTCGGCCAGGGCGATTTCCTGGGCGCCGGCATCGGCCATGCGCCGGGCCAGATCGATCACCCGCGCCGCCGGCACCGGGCCTTCATAGGGGCAGCCAAAGGCGGCGCTCACCGTCACCTGTGCAAACAGGCCGGCGGCCTTGGCCTTGGCCAGCATGGCGGCATTGGCGGCGATGCCGTCGTTGATGCTTTGTCCTTGATTCACAATGCCAAATGTGTCGCTGGCGACCAGCACGCAGCCGGCCTCATCCAGCGGCCGGCGGCCGTCCAGCGTGGCGATCGCGCGGTCAACGCCGCGTTCGTTCAGGCACAGGCCGATAAAGCGAACGCCGGGGGCATCGGGCAGGCCGGCGATCACCCCCTCGCCGTCGGCCATCTGGGGGACGCGGCGCGGGTTGACGAAGCTGGCCACTTCGATCCGGCGCGCGCCCATCGCCACAAGGTGCTGAATCAGCGCGATTTTTACCTCGGTTGCGACCAGCCCGGCCTCGTTCTGGAGGCCGTCGCGGGGGGAAACCTCCACAATTTGGATGGGGGCGGGCGCGTTCATGGCTTTTGTATACAAATCGCCATGCCACCTGTATAGCCCGTTCGCGTCCGCCATGGTGTCGCGCCGGGCCGGCCGCTCAGGGTTGCGCGGATGGCATGGCGGCGCGGAAGGCGTGCAGGGCGCGGTGGATGTGGGCGGCCATCACGCTGCGCGCCCATTCCGGGTCCCGCGCCGCAAATGCCTGAATCAAAAGATCATGTTCGTGGGCCGAGCGTTCCAGATCGGCCCGGGCATAATGGATGGCGGTGCGCCGCACGATGGGTTGTTCCACCAGGCTGGCCAGCATCGACACCAGCCGCGGCGAGGCGGCCGCCGCGATGATCACATCGTGAAAGGCCCGGTTGCGCGCCAGAAATTGCGCCACATCGGGTTCATCTCTGGCCACCGCATCGGTGAGCGCCGCGTTGCTGGCCCGCAGATCGGCCAGCGCCGCCGCCCCCAGCCGGCGCGCGGCGCGCGCCGCTGCGTGGCCCTCCAGCATCGCCCGCAGGGTGAATATCTCCGTGATATCATCCACATCCAGCGCCGCCACCACCAGCCGGCCGCCGGGTGTGCGGATGGCATAATGTTCCGCTTCCAGCCGTTTCAGCGCCTCGCGCACCGGCGTGCGCGACACGCCGACGATATCGGCCAGCGCCTCCTCGCGCAGCGCCGTGCCGGGGCTGGCATCGCCCGACAGGATCAGGCTGCGGATTTCGGCATAGGCACGGTCAGACGCGGTGTTCATTGCGGTGTGTCAGGCTCCTGGCCAACCGGGCGCGCTGTTGCCCAGATGTGACGCCTCGCCAACAAGCGGTCAATGTGGCGCAATGACAACTTGCCAGCCTGATAATTTGTATACAAGAGCGGCGTGAGCGCGCGGGGGGAGGCCTGCCGCGCCGCAACCGGGAGTGGGGAAGAAGATGCGCATGCACTCGATGATTTCGGCGAAGAATGTGCGCCATCGCCGGGCGCTGATGGCGGCACTCTGGTCGTCGGTGGCCGTGCTGGGGGCCCCGGTGGCCGCACAGGAGGCCAATGTGACGGCTGACGGGGCCACCGACGAGATCATCGTCACCGCCCGCCGCAATGCCGAGCGCCTGCAGGATGTGCCCGCCACGGTTTCGGTGATCACCGCCGAAACGCTGGCCGCCACCGGCACCTTCCGCAGCCAGGAACTGGTGCAGCTCACCCCCGGCGTCACCATCGTTTCGGGCACCGCCGAAGCCGGTGACACCCAGATCAACATCCGCGGCCTCAACGGCGCCCGCGATGCCGAATCCAGCGTGGCGCTGGTGGTTGACGGCATCCTGAAAACCAACACCGCCCAGCTGAACCAGGTGCAGGGCACGCTGCGCCAGGTGGAAGTGCTGAAGGGCCCGCAGGGCGCCATCTATGGCCGCAACGCCGCCGCCGGCGCCATCGTGATGACCACGGTGAAGCCCGGTGACGTGCTGGAAGGCAGTTTCCGCGCCAATTATGGCGAACTGGCCACCGGCCAGGCCTTTGGCCATGTCGCCGGCCCGATCAGCGACAATATCGGCTTCGTGCTCTCCGCCAATTACCAGACGACCGATGGCTTCTGGCGCAACGAATTCCTGGGCAATGCCAAGGTGGTGGACGATCAGGAGAATTATGGCCTCGATGGCCGCATCGTCGCCAGGCTGGGCGATGCCACCACGCTGGACGTGAAGGCCCGCCACGCCCATCTGCAGGGCGCTTCGATCAACTTCAACGCCAGCTTCCACCTGCCCAATTTCGCCGCGGTGAACCCGGCCTTCTATGAAAATGTCAACGCCCGGCAGTTCCGCTATTACAGCAACATCCGCCCCACCAACGAGCAGACCACCTGGGAAGCCTCGGCCCGGATCGAGCATGAGTTCGAGAAGGGCAAGCTGACCGCCTGGACCCTGTTCTCCGATGTCGACCAGTCGCTCACCGCCGATGGCACCTCGGCCGATTTCGCCCGCTATATCAGCAACATCAACAATCCCACCAGCCAGGCGGTGAACAACCAGTGCTTTGCCACCACGGCCCAGCGCACCGGTTTCCCGCTGGCCGCGCCCACCTTCATCGGCCAGATCCCGGTGCCGTTCATCTTCGCGCCGGCCAATGGCTCCACCTTCGGCGCCTACAGCCCCACCACCTGCGACGGCACCCAGCTGCAAATCCGCAAGCAGAAGGATGTCTCGGCCGAAATCCGCTATGCCACCACGTCCGACGGCCCGCTCAACTGGTCGGTCGGCCTCTATTATCTGAATATCGAGCGTGAGACCGGCGTCAGCCTGGGCGCCGATCTGGGCCAGGGCGTCTCGCCGCGCCTCTACAACGCCCCCGGCTCCACCAACCCCACCAGCCAGCTGTTCAACGACCGGTTTGACACCAATGTCTATGCCGCCTTCGGCTCGCTGGACTGGAAGCCGGTCGATGGCCTCACCGCCGGCCTCGCCCTGCGCTATGACATCGAACGCCGCCAGGCCACCAACCTGGTGCCGCTGGTGAACGATCCCATCACCGGCGGGCCGATCAACCCCGGCCAGAACGGCGCCGCCATCCCGCCCGCCGCCAACACCTTCCGTCAGCTCCAGCCCAAGATCACCCTGGCCTACAAGGTGGACGACAGCACCAACCTGTTCGCCAACTGGGGAGTCGGCTTCAAATCCGGCGGCTTCAACAACCAGGGCTCGGCCGCCATCGTGGCGCAGAATTTCAACAACGGCGTCACCGTGGGCACCATCAACGCCGGCGTGCGCATCAACGATCAATATCGCCTGGAACGCTCCTCGGCCTTCGAAGCCGGCATCAAGGGCAGCCTGTTCGACAGCCGCATCACCTACGATCTCGCCGCCTACTACACCCAGGTGCGCGACATGCAGTTCTTCGAATTCTTCGTCGGCGGCTTTGGCCTGCTGCGCGTCGTCTCCAACATCGATCGCGTCGATATCTGGGGCGCCGAAGCCAATATCAACGCCAAGGTGGTCGACGGCTGGACCGTCTTTGCCTCCGGCAACTGGAACGGCAGCGAAATCAAGAAGAACAGCAGCCGGCCCGACACGGTGGGCAACAAGAGCCCCTATACCGCCGACTACACGCTCAATGTTGGCACCCAGCTCAGCCTGCCGGTCACCGATGGCCTGAAAGCCAATCTGCGCGCCGATTACCGCCTCACCGGCCCCACCTGGTTCCACAGCGTGCAAAACCAGGAAAAACCCACCCTGTTCAGCGGCCTGCTGCCCATCTCGGCCCTCGCCCTGCCCGCCGTCGTCGGCAACGCCCGCTATGATGTCACCCGCCGCAACGCCTTCGGCATCGTCAACCTGCGCGCCGGCATCGAAGGCAAGAACTGGCAGGTCTCGGTGTTCGCCAACAACCTGCTCGACAAGCTGTGGCTGAACGAGGTCATCCCCGCCATCGAATTCGGCGGCAGCTTCATCTCCCCCGGCCAACGCCGCGTGATCGGCGCGGAAGTTGGCTTCAAGTTCTGACGCTTGCGCCGCCCCGCGCCCCTGATCGGGTGCGGGGCGGCATCATGCATGGCGCGATGTTCCGGGCGGACAGGCGGGCAGCCGGCGGCCGGGATTGACAGAAAAATGCGCCCGGCTGGCGGGCCGATATTTTTCTTCAGTCAATCAACATGACGGCTTTCTTTATCTGAAATCCCTGTCATCATTATCCCGAAGAATGGCCATTCGATCATCGTTTGGGTTTTTTCACTCGGAGGATTGATGATGGCGCGCTTCAGGATGTTCGCCGCTGCCTTGTGGGCAGCAGGCCTTGTGCCATTTCTGGTGCCGGCGGATGCGCAGGCTGCCGAGGCATCGGCCGGCAGCGCCTGGTGGCGCGCCGCCAGCGACAGCGATTCCGGTTCGGTCTGGTTCGGCAGCTTCAGTTGGTCGCAAACGGCCCAGATCAAATGGACCGTCCCCACGTTTGAGGCGGACAAGACGCCATTGCCCACGGCGCCTGTGCCGTTCAATGAACCCAAGTTCAACACGGCTGCCAACCCAAGCTTTCCCCCCGCCTATACCTGGAACGGATTTTCCATCACCGGCACCGGCCCGGCCGGCAGCACGGTTTCTGCAACCGGCCGCGGCTCCAGCAGCACTGGGCTGTTTTACGGGGCAGCCTGGTCCGTCACGGCGACGGGCACGGGCGATTACCACTCGGTGTCGCAGGGCGACGACCCGTTCCAGATTTTCCCGGACGATCTTGCTGGCCTGAACGACAGTTTCCGGCTGTTCGTGCCCATCGGCCTGCTGGGCGGATCGCTTGGCAGCGGCAATGTGTTTGAAGCCTATCAGTTTTCCGCCTTCTACGGCAGCATGGCGGCCACCCATTCGTTCCTGACCGTTGCCGTCAGCCGGGCCGGCCCACCGGGCGCGCCGATTGATGTTTCGGTTGTCACCAATCCGTCCTTTGGCGGCGCACTGCAATTCCTGCTGCTCGGCGGCCTGGCGGATTCGCCGGTGGGCAGCAGCCTGCCCGGCGCCGTGATTGCGGCGGCCGATCTGGAAACGTTGATCCGCGGCAATGTCGATGCCGCCGGCAACTGGCTTGCGCCGCTGCACATCGCCGCGGTGTTGAGCGGCGTGCCCAAGCCGACCAGCCTGTTCCCGGATGGATCGGTGGCCTTTACCGGCGCTGCGGCGATGGCGGCATCGGCCGGTGTTCCCGAGCCATCCGCCTGGCTGATGATGATGCTGGGGTTTGGCACGATGGGCATGGCGCTGCGCCGGCGGCGGGTGCCGGCCGGCGCGGCCGTGACAGGCGACTGACCGGGGCTGGCGACTGACCGGGGCTGGCGCCGGCCTTCACCCCGCCAGGCGCGCCGCATAGAGCGCCATCCGGTTGCGCACCGGGGCTTCGGCCGTGGTGCTCGCCGGCAGGCCGAGGTGGGGGAGGCTGGTGCGGGCGCTGATGTCGCCCTGTTCGGGGTGGGCGGCGATGGCGCGCAGGATGGCGGGCCGTTCGGCGGCCGGGATGCGGGCCTGAAGTTCGGCACGGACGAGGGCGGGCAGGTGGGATTGCAGGGGTTCGCTGTCGTAGAGATCGGGCACGGCGGCGATCAGCAGCAGGTTGCGGGCGCGTTGCGTGGCATCGGGCGCGGCGGCTGGCGGCCAGGTGGCGATCTGGCGCTTGATGCGGGCCAGCGCGCTGGCCAGCGCCGGATCGGGCGCGGTGGTGGCGATGGGGGCGATGGGCCCGTTGGCCGGTGGCAGCGGGGAGAGGCGGGCGATGGCCATGTCGGCGCGGGCCGGCGGCGGGGCGGGGCGCAGCCAGACGAG
>JAIXUQ010000087.1 GCA_027483465.1 Sphingomonadales bacterium | reverse complement strand
TCGCCGCGCGGATAGCGCAGGGCGATCGGGCCATCATCGTGCAGGGCGGCGGTGTGCACCATGTCGGCCAGTTCGGCCTCGTCGCTGGCGGCCATCACCACCATGTTGGGCAGGGTGGACAGATAGGTGATGTCAAAGCTGCCGGCATGGGTCGCCCCGTCGGCGCCGACCAGGCCGGCCCGGTCGATGGCAAAGCGCACCGGCAGATTTTGCAGCGCCACATCATGGACCACTTGGTCATAGGCGCGCTGCAGGAAGGTGGAATAGATGGCGCAGAACGGCCGCATGCCCTGCGCCGCCAGGCCGGCGGCGAAGGTGACGGCATGCTGCTCGGCAATGCCAACGTCAAAGCTGCGTTCGGGGAAAGCCTTGGCGAAGCGGTCAACCCCGGTGCCTGACGGCATGGCGGCGGTGATGGCGACGATGCTGGGATCGCGCTTGGCCTCCTCGATCAGCATGTCCCCAAAGACATTCTGATAGGCCGGCGCCTTGGGCTGCGGCTTGTGCTGGGTGCCCGACACCACGTCGAACTTGACGACGCCATGATATTTGTCGGCACTCGCCTCGGCCGGGGCATAGCCCTTGCCCTTTTGCGTCACGACATGGATCAGCATCGGCCCTTCGGCGGCATCGCGGACATTTTCCAGCACCGGGAGCAGATGATCGAGATTGTGGCCGTCGATCGGGCCGACATAATAAAAGCCAAGCTCCTCGAACAAGGTGCCACCGCCCTGGGCAAAGCCGCGGGCATATTCATCGATGCGCGCGGCCGCCTTCTGCAGCGGCGGCGGCAGCACGCGGCCGGAAACCTGCTTCAGATATTCGCGCAGTTCCAGGAACTTGCGGCCCGAAAGCAGGCGCGAGAGATAGGAGGACAGCGCACCCACCGGCGGCGCGATGGACATGTCATTGTCATTGAGGATGACAACGAGGCGGTTGCCGGCCTGGCGCGCGTTGTTCATCGCCTCATAGGCCATGCCGGCCGACATCGAGCCATCGCCGATCACCGCGATGCCCTTGCCCGGCTTGTTCTGCAACTTGTTGGCGATGGCAAAGCCCAGCGCGGCCGAGATGGAGGTGCTGCTGTGCGCGGCGCCGAACGGATCATATTCGCTCTCGGAGCGCTTGGTGAAGCCGCTGAGGCCGCCACCCTGGCGCAGGGTGCGGATGCGGTCACGCCGGCCGGTGATGATCTTGTGCGGATAGGCCTGATGGCCCACGTCCCACACCAGTTTGTCGTCGGGCGTGTTGAACACATAATGCAGCGCGACGGTGAGTTCGACCACGCCCAGGCCGGAGCCCAGATGCCCGCCGGTGTAGGACACGGCATGGATCATCTCCTGCCGCAACTCGTCCGCCAGTTGTCGCAATTGCCCAGGCTCCAGCTTGCGCAGGTCAGACGGAATGTTGACCTGGTCGAGGAGCGGGGTTTCAAGCTTCATGAGTACGGCTCGCGCGGTGGAAGACTAGGGGATGCCCCTTAGCGATGTTGACTGCCGCTGTCATCAAAACTGTCAGCCCACCCTGACACATGCATTGCCGCAGCGGATCAACTATTTGATTTCACGCGCAATTGGCGCACACGCCGCGCACTTCGATCACCGGGCGCACCGGCAGGAAGCCGGCAGCCGAGGCCGCGGCCCGCACATCGCCGGTGATCCGGTCATCATCCACATGAGTCGCATGGCCGCAGCGGTCACACACCAGGAAGATGCAATCATGCGGGCAATCGGGATGAACATTGGCGATGAAGCCGTTCACGCTTTCCACCCGCGCCGCCAGATTGTTGGCCACGAACAGATCAAGGATGCGATAGACGCTGTTGGCGGCGATGCGGCGGCCCACCGCGGCCGACACCGCATCGGTGACGTCATAGGCCGACACCGGGCGGCCAAAACCGGCCAGGGCGCCAAACACCTGGGCGCGCAGCGGGGTCCACTGTTCTCCGGCCGCCTGCAGCCGGGCCTGGGCGGCGCTGGCCAGATCCTGCCGGCTGTCGATCTGGCCGTGATCGTGGGTCAATCCTGTCCCGTGATGTGCTGCCATCTCACTGCTTTCGTTTCCTGCCGCCTTATCCGCCCAGCCGCGGCCACATGCAAGCAGCCTCGACCATGCGGAAACTCAGGCCCGGCGCAGCGCCCGCAAATTCTGCCAGTGCGCCACCGCCAGCAGCGTCACGCCCGCCATGGACAGCAGGATTTCCAGCGTCTCGCCATGCTCGATCAGCAGCGACAGGCCCATGATCAGCAGCCCGGCCACCCCCATCAGGCCGATCGCCGCGCGGCCGTGGCGGCGCCAGCCGCGCCACAGGGCAATGGCGGCCAGTGGCATCGCCAGCAACAGGCCGATGGCATGCACGCGGTGATCCAGCCATTCCCCGCTGAGGGTGAACAGGGTGAGCAGCAGGAACCCGGCCGTGCAGTGCAACAGGCACAGGCCCGACAAGCCGATGGCCAGCCGGTCCAGCAGCGGGGAATGGTGAGACGCCATGGGCCCAATGTAACAATGTTACATCTGCGGCACAAGCGGTTTCGGCGCGGCGCGATGTCGAAAATATTTTACATCACGGCGCGAATCGGGTAGCGATGTCGAAGATTTTCAACATCACACCATGGAGGGCGAACAATGGCAATGGTCTGGAACGGCATGTCGGTGCGGGAAAAATCCGGCTGGGCGATGGGCGCCCTGATGATCGCCATGGCGGCCTGGTATTTCGGGCGGCTGGGCGCGGCGGCCTGGCAGGCGGGCGGGGCGCTGCCGGTGGGCATGCTGATCGCCTATCTGTTCCTCACCATCGCCGGCAGCATCGTCGTGCAGGTGGTGCTGGCGATTGCCAATCGCGGCGAGCAGGGCGCCCCGGCCGATGAGCGCGAGGCGGCGGCGAGCATGCAGGCCGTGGCGTGGGCCGGCCATGTCCTCACCATGGTGATCGTGCTGGCGCTGCTGTGGTTTGTGGGCCACCGCGACGGCCCCTTGCTGTTCCATTCGCTGTTCGCCGGGTTGCTGGCGTCACAGGCGGTGGTGCATCTGGGCACGGCCTGGCTGCTGCGCCGGGGCTTTTGATGCCGCCGCCACCGCCGATCGGCAACCGCGTGCGCGAACTGCGGGAGGCGCGCGGCAATGTTAGCCAGGCCCAACTGGGCGAGGCCATCGGCGTGACGCGTCACACCATCATCGCCATCGAACAGGGCAAATATTCCCCCAGCCTGGAGAGCGCCTTCCGCATTGCCCGCTTCTTTGGCGTGGGCGTGGAGGATGTGTTCAGTTGGCACGGCTGAGCCGCAGCCGGCTGGCCAGCGGGCCCGCAAGCGGCTAGACGGGGATCATGGCCACGCTTGCTGCCGCCCCTGCCCGTTCCGCCGCCCGCAGCGATGCGCGGCCCCGTGCCATCGCGCTGTGGTTGCTGGGCATTGCGGGCCTGGTGCTGGCCATGGTGGTGGTGGGCGGCATCACCCGGCTCACCGAAAGCGGCCTGTCGATCACCCGCTGGGATGTGGTTTCGGGCACGCTGCCGCCGATGAACGAGGCGGAATGGCAACGGCAGTTCGCACTGTATCAGCAATCCAGCCAATATCAGTTGATGAACCGGGGCATGAGCCTGGTGGAATTCAAGGGCATATTCTTCTGGGAATATGTCCACCGGCTGCTGGGCCGGCTGGTCGGGCTGGCCTTTGCCCTGCCGCTGGCCTGGTTCTGGCTGCGGCGGCACATCCCGGCCGGGTACAAGCCGCGGCTGCTGGTGCTGTTTGCCCTGGGCGGGCTGCAGGGTGCCATCGGCTGGTGGATGGTGGCATCGGGCCTGGTGGACCGCACCGAGGTGGCGCCGGAACGGCTGGCGGTGCATCTTTCCAATGCGCTGATCATCATGGCCCTTTGTGTGTGGACCGCGCTCGATCTGCTGGACGGCGATGCGCCGCGCCGCGACCGGCCGCGTGCCTGGGTGTGGCCGGTGGCGGCGCTGCTGGCGGTGCAGATCTTGTGGGGTGCCTTCACCGCCGGTCTGCGCGCCGGCCACGCGGCAGACACCTGGCCGCTGATGCTGGGCGCGCTGGTGCCTGATGGTATCCTGGCCAGCGCCCGCGATGCCATCGCCGATCCGGTGAGCGTGCAGTTCATCCACCGCAGCCTGGCCTGGGCAGTGGCCGCCGCGCTGCTGCTGGTGGCGGTGCGGCTGTGGCGGGCCGGTGCCGGGGTGCGCGCGCTGGCGCTGGGCGGGCTGGTGCTGCTGCAATTTGCGCTGGGCGTGCTGGTGATCATCAATCATGTGCCCATCCCGCTCGGCGTGGCGCACCAGGGCGTGGCGGCGCTGCTGGTGGCGGCCACGGTGTGGGCCGCGCACTGGAGCGTGCGGGGGCGGGCATGAGCGCGAGGAATGTGCTGGGTCGGGCGCTCGTCCCCTGCTCGATGGACCCGCTGACCGGCTGGTACCGCGACGGCTGCTGCAACACCGATGCGGCCGATCGCGGGCTCCACACCGTGTGCGCGGTGGTGACCGAGGAGTTTCTGGCCTTCAGCCAATCGGTGGGCAATGATCTGTCCACCCCGCGCCCCGAATATGGCTTCCCCGGCCTGAAGCCCGGCGATCGCTGGTGCCTGTGCGCCGGCCGCTGGGAGGAAGCCCGCCGCGCCGGTTTCGCGCCCGAGGTGGTGCTGGAGGCCACGCACGAAAAAACCCTTGAGGTGACGCTGCTGGGCCATCTCCAGGCCCACAGCGTGTGATCCAGCGCTGGGACGGCAGCGATTTTGCCGGCGCCAAGCTGGCCGCCCTGCACGCTGGCCGGATCCTCACCTATCGCCGCGACGCGAAGCCCGGCATCCCCTGGCCGGGCCTGATCGATCTGCCCGGCGGCGGGCGCGAGGGCGATGAAAGCCCGGCGGCCTGCGGCTTGCGCGAACTGGCCGAGGAATTCGGCATCCACCTGCCCGAAAGCCGCATCTGCTGGGCCCGCCCCTTCCCGGCCATGGACGCGCCGGGCCGAACAGGCTGGTTCCTGGCGCTGCACCTGGCCGCCGCCGAGATCGCCGCCATCCGCTTTGGCAACGAAGGCCACAGCCCCCGCATGCTGGGCATCGCCGATTTCCTGGCCGCGCCCGATGCGGTGGCGCCCTTGCAGGATCGGCTGCGGCTGCTGCTGGCATGAGCCTGTTTGGCGATATTCTGGCGCTGCTGGGCGGGCAGCGCACCACGGGTTCGGCCGGTGCCGCCGCGGTTGCCGCGCCCGCCATGCCGCTGCCGTTCGACCCGCCGCTGGGCACGCCGATCCGCTATGCGTACCAGTCGCAGCGGCAGCGGCGCGGCATGGTGCAGACCACAAGTTCACGCGAGGAGATGACGCTGTTTCGCAGCGACACCGGCTATCGCCTGCAATGGGTGACACGGGCGGCCAACCATGCGGCCACCGGCCCGGGATCGGCAGACATTGGTATGTTGCTGCAGGCGATGAACCGGCTGGCGGCCGGCACGCTGGACCGGCCGCTGCTGATCGATCTGGACCCGGCCGGCGATGTGCTGGGCCTCGCCAATCTGGCCGAGTGGCGGGCGATTTCGGCCGATCTGGTGGCCGGCCTGGCCGAGGCGGTGGATGAACAATTTTCCGGACTGCCGGCGGCCGGGCGGGCGCAGGTGGCCGCCATGCTGGCGGCGGTGGCCCGGCAATATGACGAGCAGGACGACGAGCAACGGGAAAACGACCTGCTCGAAATCGCGATGATGGCGCTGCACTGCGGGATCGCGCTGCCGGTGGGGCAATGTCTGGAACTGGACATCGCGAAACCGGCGCGCTGGGGTGATGAATTGGTGAGCCAACGGGTTGCCATCGGCATGGACCGCAACCCGTCCGGCACCTGGGCGCGCGTGCACATGACCGCCAGCGCCGATCCCGGGGACATGGCCCGCCTCGCCCAGCAACAGGCGGAACGCCTGCTGGAATCGGCCGGCAGCGCTGGCACGCCCGGCAGCGCGGCGGCATTCCCGCAACGCCTGGCCTTTCGCGAGCGCACCCAGCAATTGATTGCCCTGCCCGGCGGCCTCGTGCAGCGGGCAAGCTGGCATCGCGAGATCATCGCCGATGGCCGGCGGCACCGCGTGGAGGAGCGGCGCATCCGTCGCGAAAATTGAGGTATTCAAATACCACACGCCAAAGCGATGGATTTTCTTGACGGAAAATCGCGTTTGCGCGATATGGCCGCTCGTCGCCGGGGCCTTCACGCCCCGGCTGCTGCATTTTAGCCGAATGGAATCAACGCCATGCTCACCCGTACCACGGCGCCGGCCAAGCCGGCGGAAGTTGAAAAAAAGTGGCTGCTGATCGATGCCGAAGGGCTCGTGGTCGGCCGGCTTGCCACCATCATCGCCAACCGCCTGCGCGGCAAGCACAAGGCGAGCTTCACCCCGCACGTCGATTGCGGTGACAATGTCATCGTCATCAATGCCGACAAGGTGCGCTTCACCGGCAAGAAGGCGACCGACAAGATTTACTATCGCCACACCGGCCACCCCGGCGGCATCAAGGAAACCACCCCGGCCAAGCTGCTGGAAGGCCGGTTCCCGGAGCGCGTGATCATCAAGGCCGTTGAGCGCATGGTGCCGCGCGGGCCGCTGGGCCGCCAGCAGATGCGCAACCTGCGCGTCTTTGCCGGCACCGAGCATCCCCATGCCGCGCAGCAGCCGGAAGTGCTCGACGTCAAGTCGATGAACCGCAAGAACACCACCATCGCTGGTTGAGGATAGACCATGACCGACAATCGCCAGTCCCTGTCTGACCTCGCCGGCCTTGAAGCCGAAGCACCGGTCAACAACAATCCCCCGGCCCCTCTGCGCGAGCAGGAGTTGGATGCCTATGGCCGCGCCTATGCCACCGGCAAGCGCAAGAACGCCGTCGCCCGCGTGTGGTTGAAGCCGGGCACCGGCAAGATCACCGTGAACGGCCGCGATCAGACCGTGTATTTCGCCCGCCCCTCGCTGCGCCTGGTGATCAACCAGCCGTTCGACGTGGCCGAGCGCCGTGACCAGTATGATGTGGTGGCCACCGTGGTGGGCGGCGGGCTTTCGGGCCAGGCCGGCGCCGTGAAGCATGGCATCGCCCAGGCGCTGACCAAGTATGAACCGGCGCTGCGCACGCCCGTCAAGCAGGCCGGCTTCCTCACCCGCGACGCCCGCGTGGTCGAGCGCAAGAAGTACGGCAAGGCCAAGGCCCGCCGCAGCTTCCAGTTCAGCAAGCGCTGATCGGGATCGCCGCGCAAGGATCAACGCCGGGGTGGCAACGCCCCGGCGTTTTTCGTTGCGCCGCGCCTGGGGCCGCCTGGCCAAAGCCCGGCTTGGCTGCGGCCAAGGCGCGCCGGGCTTTGCGGGCCGCCCTGATGCTGGCACAAGGCACGCCATGATTCGCCGCCTTATCACCGCCCTTGCCCTGCTGCTGGCCCCTGTTACCGCCCATGCCCAGGCGGTGAGCGAACAGCCGCACACGCGGGTGGAACTGATCGCCGCCAGCCGCACGCCGGCGGCCGGGCAGATGCTGGAGGTGGGGATCGAACTGACCCCGCGCGCCGGCTGGCACACCTATTGGAAGAACCCCGGCGATGCCGGCGCCCCCACGAGGGTGGATTGGCGACTGCCGGCCGGCACCCCGGCCCCGGCCGATCTGGCCTATCCGGTGCCGGGCACGCTCGTCGTCTCCGGCCTGATGAACCATGTCTATGAAAAGGCCAACGTGCTCACCACCCGCATCGCCGTGCCGGCCGGGCTGGCGGCGGGCAGCGCCTTTCCGTTGAAGGTGCAGGTGGATTGGCTGGTGTGCAGCCACGAACAATGCGTGCCCGAACAGGCACTGCTCAGCCTGCCGCTCACCGTCGGCACGGGCACGCCCGATGCCGCGATGGCGCCGCGCCTGGCCGCCGCCGCCGCCGCCCTGCCCAAGCCGCTGGCGGCCACCGCCACCTGGGCGCTGGCGGGCAAGCGTTTTGTGCTGGCGGTGCCGATGGCCGGGCTGGACAAGGTGAAATCGGCCTGGTTCTTCCCGGAAGGCGATCTGGTCATCACCCATGTGACGCCGCAGCAGGTGACCCGCGCCGGGGACAATCTGCGCATCGAGACCGATGCCGCCAGCCCCGGCCCCGAAGGCGCGGTGGCCGGCGTGCTGCGGGTGGAGATGGCCGATGGGCCGCCGCTGGGCTTTGCCATCACCGCCAATCAGGGCCAGGTGCCGGCGGCGGGCAGCCCGCTGGCTAGCAGCGGCAGCAGCGATGCCGGCGGCGGTGAGCCTGGTCTGGCGCTGGTGCTGCTCGGCGCGGTGCTGGGCGGGCTGATCCTGAACGTGATGCCCTGCGTGTTTCCCATCCTGTCATTGAAGGCGCTGGCGCTGGCGCGCGGCAATGTCGGCGCCGGCGAAGCCCGGGCCGAGGCGTTGGCCTACACCGCCGGCGTGGTGCTGGTGGTGACGGCGCTGGGCGGCATCGTGCTGGCCCTGCGCGCCGCCGGCAGCCAGGTTGGCTGGGCCTTCCAGTTGCAGGATCCGCGCGTGATCGCCTTCCTGCTGCTGCTGGTCACCGGCATTGCGCTCAATTTGGCCGGCCTGTTTGAAATCACCCTCTCCACCGGCAATCTGGGGCAGGACAAGGCGCGCTCCGGCGGGGCATCGGGCGCCTTCTTCACCGGCGCGCTGGCGGCGTTTGTCGCCACCCCCTGCACCGGGCCGTTCATGGCCGGGGCGCTGGGTGCGGCGCTGGTGCTGCCCACCTTTCAGGCGCTTTCGGTCTTTGCCGGGCTCGGCCTTGGCCTGGCCCTGCCCTTCCTGTTGATCGGCTTCGTGCCGGCGCTGCGCCAGCGCCTGCCCCGGCCAGGCGCCTGGATGGTGCGGCTGCGCGCCATCCTGTCGGTGCCGATGTTCCTCACCGCGCTGGCGCTGGCCTGGGTGCTGGGCCAGCAGGTGGGGGTGAACGGCATGGCGATCGGCCTGGCCGGTGCGCTGGGCTTTGGCCTGTTCCTGTGGTGGCTGGGCGCCCGCCAGCATGGCGGCAAGAGTCTGGCCCTGCCCGGCCTGGCCAGCCTGGCCACATTGGTGGCGGCCGTGGCGCTGATGCCCACCGCCGCGCCGGCCGCCGGCGGGCAGACCGCCGCCGCCAGCGAGCTTGACGCGGTGAAATTCACCCCGGCCGCGCTCGCCGGCCTGCGCCAGCAGAACAAGCCGGTGTTCCTCTATATGACAGCGGACTGGTGCCTCACCTGCAAGGTGAACGAAAAGGGCGCCATGGCCGATCCGCGCGTGGCCGAAGCCTTCAAGGCCAAGGGCATCACCGTGATGGAGGGGGACTGGACCCGGTCGGACCCGGCCATCTCCGCCTGGTTGGCCGAGCACAAGCGCGCCGGCGTGCCGGTCTATGTCTATTATGATGCCGGCGGCGGCGAGACCGAATTGCCGCAAATCCTCACCGCCGATCTGCTGACCAGCCTGAAAGCCTGAGCCATGCGCCTGCTGCCTGCCCTGATCGCTGCTGTTCTCGCCGCGCCGGTGGCCGCCGAACCGGTGAATGGCCTGCCGGCACCGGATTTCACCGCCACCGATGCCGATGGCAAGCCGGTGCGGCTGGCCGATCTGCGCGGCAAGACGGTGGTGCTGGAATGGACGAACAGCGGCTGCCCGTTCGTGCGCGCCCATTATGACAGCGGCACCATGCAGGCCCGCCAGCGCGAGGCGCGCGGCCTGGGCGTTGTCTGGCTCTCGATCAACAGCGGTGCGCGGGGCAAGCAGGGCCATGTCGATGGTGCCGGCGCCCGCGCCGAGATCGCCGCCAACAAGGCGGCGCCGTCGCATTATCTGCTGGATGCCGATGGCCGCATCGGCCGGCTCTATGCCGCCAAGACGACGCCGCACATGTTCGTGATCCGCCCCGATGGCGTGCTGGCCTATCAGGGCGCCATTGATGACCGGCCCACCGCGGTGGAGGCCGATGCAAAGGCCGCCACGCCATGGGCACTGAATGCGGTGAAGGCCGTGCTGGCCGGCAAGGCCCCGGCCCCCGCCGTCACCCGCCCCTATGGCTGTTCGGTGAAATACGCCGGCTGAGCCGGCGCTTGCCGGCCGGCGGCACAGCGGCTAACGCCGCGGCGTGATTGCACATCCCCCACTCGTCATCGCCGTAGATGGCCCGGCCGCCAGCGGCAAGGGCACCATCGCCAAGGCGCTTGCCCGCCATTACCGCCTGCCGTTCATGGACACCGGCAAACTCTATCGCGCCTGCGGGCTGGCGGTGCGTCTGGCCGGGCAGGACCCATATGATGCCGAGGCCGCCGCCGCCGCCGCCCGCTGCATCGATCCCGCGCTGCTGGATGATCCTGATCTGATGAGCAGCCTCAACAGCGATTATGCCTCGATCGTCTCCAGCCACCCGGCGGTGCGCGCTGCGCTGTTCGATACCCAGCGCGCCTTTGCCGCCCAGCCTGGCGGCGCCGTGCTGGATGGGCGGGATATCGGCACGGTGATCGCGCCCGATGCGCCGGCGAAACTTTTTGTGACCGCCACGCCCGAAATCCGCGCCCAGCGCCGCCATGCCGAATTGGCCGGCCGCGGCGGTGAGCAGACGCTGGCCGATGTGCTGGCCGATATCCACGCCCGCGATGCCCGCGATTCCGGCCGATCGGCCGCGCCGCTGCTGCGCGCCGCCGATGCCGCCTTGCTAGATACCAGCACGCTTGATATAGCCGCCGCCGTCGCGGCTTCGATTGCCCTGGTGGAAAGGGCATTGGGCCACGGCGGCCGGTAACGGGCAATCGGCGCCCCGGCAGGGATTTTCCCTGCACGGGCGCTTGGCTTTTTCCCGGTTTTGCATGTGAGCGGTTGGCATGGTGCCACCGCGACGGCGATGAACGGCGGGCAATGGTGCCTTGCCGAGGGGTTTCGCGGGACAGACTTTGCCCGTGCCGGCCCCAGTTGAAGGTTTGATTGAACATATGGCCACGTCTGCCCAGCCGACCCGCGACGATTTCGCGGCGCTGCTTGATGCCACCATTGGCAAGGATCAGGGTTTCGAAGGCCGCGTGGTGCGCGGCGTTGTCACCCGGCTCGAAAATGAATTCGCCGTGATCGATGTCGGCCTGAAGAGCGAGGGCCGCGTGCCGCTGCGCGAATTCGCCGATCTCACCGGCAAGGTCGATCTGGTGGTCGGCTCCGAAGTCGAAGTGTTTGTGGACCGGGTGGAAAACGCCCAGGGCGAAGCGATGCTGAGCCGTGACCGCGCCCGCCGCGAAGCCAGCTGGGATGCGCTTGAGCACAAGTTCGCCGCCGGTGAGCGCGTGGAAGGCGTGATCTTCGGTCGCGTGAAGGGCGGCTTCACCGTCGATCTGGGCGGCGCCGTGGCCTTCCTGCCGGGCAGCCAGGTCGATATCCGCCCGGTGCGCGATGTCACCCCGCTGATGAACCTGCCGCAGCCGTTCCAGATCCTGAAGATGGATCGCAAGCGCGGCAACATCGTGGTCTCCCGCCGCTCGATCCTGGAAGAATCGCGCGCCGAAGCCCGTTCGGGCCTGATCTCCAGCCTGGCCGAAGGCCAGATCGTGGACGGCACCGTCAAGAACATCACCGATTATGGCGCCTTCGTGGATCTGGGCGGCATCGACGGCCTGCTCCACGTCACCGACATGAGCTACAAGCGCGTCAACCATCCGTCGGAAGTGCTCAACATCGGTGACGTGCTGCGCGTGCAGATCGTGCGCATCAACCGCGACACCCAGCGCATCAGCCTGGGCATGAAGCAGTTGGAAGCCGATCCCTGGACCACCGCCGCTGCCAATTATGCCGTGGGCACCAAGCATTCGGGCCGCGTCACCAACATCACCGAATATGGCGCCTTCGTCGAACTGCAGCCGGGCATCGAAGGCCTGGTGCACGTCTCGGAAATGTCGTGGGTCAAGAAGAACGTCCATCCCGGCAAGATCGTTTCGACCAGCCAGGAAGTGGAAGTCATGGTCCTCGAGGTGGACGAGGACAAGCGCCGCATCAGCCTGGGCCTGAAGCAGGCGCAGCGCAATCCTTGGGAGGTTTTCGCGGAAAACCACCCGGTTGGCTCGATTGTCGAAGGCGAAGTCAAGAACGCCACCGAATTCGGCCTGTTCATCGGCCTGGATGGCGAAGTCGATGGCATGGTGCACATGAGCGACATCGCCTGGGGCATGACCGGCGAAGCCGCGCTGTCGCGCCACCACAAGGGCGAGCGCGTTTCGGCCCGCGTGCTGGAAGTGGACATCGAGAAGGAACGCATCAGCCTGGGCATCAAGCAGCTGGACGAGCAGGGCGGCCCGGTGACCGGCACCCGCAACACCAGCGGCGGTGACTGGAAGAAGAACGACATCGTGACCGCCACCGTGGTGGCCGCGCGCGATGGCGGCCTGGATGTGCAGATCGGCGAAGATGGCCCGGTCGTCTACATCAAGCGCGGCGATCTTTCCCGCGACCGCGACGAGCAGAAGGCCGAGCGCTTCCAGCCCGGCCAGAAGGTGGATGCCATGGTCGTGGGCTTTGAAAAGGGCCGCAAGCCGATGCTGTCCATTAAGGCGCTGCAGATCAGCGAGGAAAAGGAAGCCGTGGCGCAATATGGCACCTCGGATTCGGGCGCCACGCTGGGCAATATCCTGGGCGCCGCCTTCAACAAGGCGCGCGAGGAAGCCGACAAGAACTGATCCTGGCCCATTGGCCCGGAAAACACGCCCCGGCAGCCTGGCTGCCGGGGCGTTTTTCTTGGCCGACCAGGCCAGATCGCCTATACCAAAGGATAGCAATGCTGCAAAACCCGCACCGAACCGGCGTTTTTCGTCGGCGCGCCTTGACCGGGGTAAGGAAGACAATAAAATCCCAACCAAAATCACAGCTCCGCCGGGATCGACACCACAACGCCGGCCCAACTGGGGACAGCGCGCCATGATCAGGTCTGAACTGGTTGCCATCGTTGCCGAGCAGAACCCGCATCTGACCGTGCGGGACGTGGAAGCCATCGTCACCACCATCTTTGACGAGATCACCGATGCGCTGGCCGGCGGCCGCCGCGTGGAGTTGCGCGGCTTTGGCGCCTTTTCCACCCGCGCCCGCGAGGCGCGCACCGGCCGCAACCCGCGCACCGGCACGGCGGTGGAGGTGGATGCCAAGCGCGTGCCCTATTTCAAGCCGGGCAAGGAATTACGCGAGAAGCTGAACGCCTGAGGGGGCGCCGGGGCCACGCCGGAGCCCGCAGGGCACAACCGGCGGGCGTGGCGGAACCGGTAGACGCAGCGGACTTAAAATCCGCTTTCCCAACGGAAGTGCGGGTTCGAGTCCCGCCGCCCGCACCATGGCGCACCAGGAAGCTGGGCAATCGACGCTGCAAAGCGTCCGCAATTGCCGCACAGCCTTGCAATCACGGCGGCAAAGGCCGATTGTGACGCTTGTGCCGGTGTGTAGCGCGGGGTGATTCCCGCTTTGCCGCGGCATTGCGGACAGGCGCAACTTCTGCCCATCCTGCCCGTAAACCTTTTGTTGTTTTTGCCATCGCGGCCGCCTGATCGGGCGAGCGCGATGACCGGGGATCTGAAATGTCCGACGGAAGCGCCTGGGTCGAGATTGTGCTGCTGGCCATGCTGGCGGCCTTCATCGGTCTGCGCCTTGTCTCCGTGCTTGGCAAGCGCACCGGGGAGGAACGCCCGCAGCAGATCGGGGACAGTTTCCGCCCGGCTGCGGAAGTCACCGCGCCACCGCGCCGCGAGGACAATCGCGGCCCGCGCGGCAAGCTGGTGTTGCCGCCCGGCACCGACATGCGCCTGCTGCCGGCGCTGGAGGACATCGCCGCCGCCGATCCCGGTTTTGCCCCTGACCGGTTCCTGGCCGGCGCCAGTGCGGCCTATGGCCTGATCCTCACCGCTTTCTGGTCGGGCGATCTGGCCGGCGTGCACGGCCTGGTTTCGGATGAGGTGCAGGACAATCTTGCCTCTGCCGTCGCTGCGCGCGGCGGCGGTGCCCTGCCCAACCGCATGCTGGGCACGCCATCGGCGATGATCGAGGGCGCTGATCTGGTGGGCCAGATGGTGGAATTGACCGTGCGCTTCGCTGCCCGCATCGCCACGGCCGACGGCGAGATCGAAAGCCGCGATGTGTGGACGTTCAGCCGCCATGTCACCAGCAGCGATCCGGCCTGGGTGCTGATCGCCACCGACAACGAGGATGACAGCGCCGAGCTGCCGCCCGATCACGCGGCCTGATCCGTTTTCCCCGATGCGCTTTCCGTTCGCGCTGGCCGGCCTGTTGTTGCTGGCCGCCTGCGCCGGGCGGCAGGATCGCCCCGCGCCAGTCACCATCCAGCCGCCGGCACCGCAAAGCGTCACGCTTGCCCAACCGGCCACCCCGCCGCCACCCGCCCGCGCCGTCGATGCCGGGCTGGTCGCCGTGCCGCTGCCGCCGTTGGGCCCGCTGCCTGGCGCCGCGGCCGCGCTGGCGGCGTTCCGCTCCTCGTGCCCCGGCCTCATGCGGCGGGAGGATTTGTCGGGCCTCACCCAGCCGGCTGAATGGCAGGCCGCCTGCGCCGCCGCCGCCGCCGTGCCGGCCGGGCAGGAGGATGATTTCTTCCACACCGCGCTTGTCGCGGTGCTGGTGGCCGGCGGCCAGGGCTTTGCCACCGGCTATTACGAGCCGGAAATCGCCGCCAGCCTGACCCGGCAGCCGGGCTATGAGGTGCCGCTCTATCGCCGGCCGGCCGATCTGATCGATGTGCCGCTGGGCGATTTTGCCCCCAGCCTGAAAGGCCGCACGGTGCGCGGCCGGGTGGAGGGCAACCGGCTGGTGCCCTATGCCAGCCGCGCCCAGATCGCCGCCGGCGCGCTGGTCGGCCGTCGGCTGGAACTGGCCTGGGCGGCCGACCCCTTCGAGGCGTTTTTCCTGGAAATCCAGGGCAGTGGCCGGTTGCGGCTGCCCGATGGCCGCATCCTGCGCATCGGCTATGATGGGCAGAACGGCCGCGATTATGTCGCCATCGGCCGGCTGCTGATTGAACAGGGCAAGCTGGAGCGAGGGCGTGCCGGCATGGCCGAGATCCTCGCCTGGCTGCGCGCCAACCCCGAGGAGGCGCCGGCCATCCTGAATGCCAACCCCTCCAAGATCTTCTTCCGCCTGCTGGAGGGCGACGGCCCGATCGGTGCCATGGGCGTGGCGGTGACGCCGCGGGTTTCGGTGGCGGCCGATCCGGCCTTCGTGCCGCTGGGCGCGCCACTGCTGGTGGAAACCATGCTCACCCGCACCGGCCAGCCGCTGCGGCAGTTGATGGTGGCCCAGGATACCGGCGGCGCCATCAAGGGCGCCAACCGGCTTGATCTCTTCCTGGGGCCGGGGGCGGAGGCCGCCGCCGATGCCGGGGCACAATCATCCCCGGCGCAGGTCGCGGTGCTGATCCCCCGTGCCGCTGCCATTCGCCTGAAATTGCTGCCCGATGCGCCGCCTCAGCGCCCATGAACGGGCACTGTGGGCGCGCGTTGCCGCCAGCGTGAAGCCGCTGCCCGGCAAGCCAAAGCCCGAGTTGCCGCCTGCCCCGCCGCCTGCACCGCCGCCGCCGCAGCCCGCCGCTGCGCCACCAAAACCCCGCCCCGCCCCGCCCGCCGCCAAGTCCGGCCCGCATCCGCTGGGTGCGCCGCTGGATGGCACATGGGATCGGCAGATCAGCCGTGGCCGGCTGGTGCCCGATCGCGTGATCGATCTGCACGGCCACACGCTGGCCGATGCCCATGCCCGGCTGGCCGCCGCCATCCATGCCGGCGATGGCACGCGCGTGATCCTGGTGATCACCGGCAAGGGCCGGCCCGACCGGCCAGCGCGCATCCGTGCCGAACTGATGCACTGGCTGGAACGGCCCGATCTGCGCCCCGCCGTGGCCAGTGTGCGTGCCGCCCATCCGCGCCATGGCGGTAGCGGCGCCTTCTATCTGATTCTGCGGCGGGCCAAATAGGCGCCCCTATCGCCAATTGCAGTCGGCAGCGGCCCGGCGGGCGGGTACAAGGGCGACCTTTGGGGAGGACAGGCCAATGAGCGATGAAGTCGTGCTGGTCGATCGCGATGGCCCGGTGGCGATCGTCACGCTGAACCGGCCGCAGGCGATGAACGCGCTCAACCAGGCCCTGCGCCGCGCGCTGGCGGCGGCCTTCCGCGATCTGGAGGCCGATGCCGCGGTGCGCGCCATCGTGCTGACCGGCGCCGGCACCCGCGCCTTCACCGCCGGCCTTGATCTGAAGGAACTGGGCCAACAGGGCCTGGGCGCGGCCAATGCCGATGGGCCCGACGACAATCCGGTGAAGGCCATCGAACAGACCGGCAAGCCGGTGATCGGTGCCATCAACGGCGTTGCCATCACCGGCGGATTCGAGGTGGCGCTGGCCTGCGACGTGCTGATCGGCAGCGAACATGCCCGCTTTGCCGACACCCATGCCCGGGTGGGCATCATGCCGGGCTGGGGGTTGAGCCAGAAGCTCTCACGCCTGGTCGGGCCCTATCGCGCCCGCGAACTGTCGCTGTCGGGCAATTTCCTCGATGCTGCCACGGCCGAGCGCTGGGGCCTGCTCAACCGCGTGGTACCCGCCGATCAGCTGCTGCCCGCCGCCGTGGCGCTGGCGCACGACATGGCCGGCATCGCACCCGGCTTTGCCCGCGCCTACAAGCGGCTGATCAACGATGGCTATGAACTGAACTTCGGCGCGGCGATGGCGCTGGAGGCCGAACGCTCGACCGCCGCCAATGCCCAGGTTTCCGCCGCCGAGGTGGAAGCTGCGCGCGGCGCCGTGCAAGCCAGAGGACGCGCCCAATGACTGCCATGCCCTTTCCCGGCTTCAACAGCGACACGCTGGACAACAGGCTGGTCAATCCCGCGGCCTATGCCGACGAGAGCATCCATGATGCCTATACCCAGCTGCGCCGCGAGGACCCGGTGCACTGGACCGAGCCCGCCGGCTTTCGCCCCTTCTGGTCGATCACCCGCCATGCCGACATCGTGGCGATTTCCAAAGCCAACGACCGCTTCATCAACCGGGAGCGCACCTACATCAGCCCGATCGAGGCCGAAACCTGGGTGAAGCAGACCACCGGGGACAGTCATTTGTTCCGCACCCTGGTGGATCTGGATGATCCCATCCACATGAAGCTGCGGCGTATCACCCACACATGGTTCATGCCGCAGAATCTGAAAAAGCTGGAGCCGCAGATCGCCGCAATCGCCAGGGCCCATGTTGACCGCATGGCCGAACTGGGCGGCCAATGCGATTTCGTCAACGAAGTGGCGCTCTGGTATCCGCTGCGGGTGATCATGATGATCCTGGGCCTGCCGGAGGCTGACGAGCCGCGCATGCTGCAGATGACCCAGGAGATTTTCGGCCCGCAGGACCCGGACGTGGTGGCGCGCAGCCGGATCATCACCCAGGGCCTGAGCGGCCCGGAAGCCAGCGGCAACCCGCAGGTTGATCTGTTCGCGCTGGTGCAGCAATTCTTCCAGTATTTCGGTGAAGTTCTGGCCGATCGCCGCGCCAATCCGCGCGATGATCTGGCCACGGTGATCGCGCAGGGCACGGTGGATGCCGAGCCGATCGGCCTGCTGGAAGCGATCAGCTATTACGCCATCGCCGTCACCGCCGGGCATGACACCACCAGCAGCAGCACATCAGGCGGCCTTTTGGCACTGGCACAGAATCCGGCGGAAATGGCCAAGTTGAAGGCCGACCCGGCGCTGATCCCGCAGGCGGTGGAGGAGATGATCCGCTGGGTGACACCGGTGAAGCATTTCATGCGCACCTGCACCGAAGACACCCAGATTGGCGGCAAGACGATCCGCAAGGGCGACGGCGTTGCGCTCTTCTACTGGTCGGGCAATCGCGACGAGGCGGTGTTCGAAGACCCGTTCCGCTTCCGGGTGGACCGGCCCAACAACCCGCAGACCGCCTTTGGCAATGGCGTCCACCAATGCCTGGGCCTGCATCTGGCCCGCATGGAAATCCGGGCGCTGTTTGCCGAACTGCTGCCGCGGCTGGACGCGATCGAACTGGCCGGCGAACCGAAATTGTCGGTGGCCAATTTCGTTTCCGGTCTGAAGGCAATGCCGATCCGGTACCGGATGCGATGAAGGCTGATCCGCTTCGGCGGGAACTGGCGGCCTATCCGGCCAGTCTCACGCTCGAAACCCGCTTTGCCGACATGGACGTGAACGGCCATCTCAACAACGTGGCCTTCGCCCGCCTGTTCGAAGAGACGCGGGTGCGGTTCAACCGGGCTGGCCCGGTCAATCCGGCGCCAGGTGAACGCCGGTCCAGCTTCGTGGTCGCCCATGTCGCCATCGATTATCTGGCAGAGGGCAATTATCCCGCCCCGGTCACCATCGGCTATGCCATCGCGCGTATCGGCAGCAGCAGCTTCACTGTCGCCATGGCCGCCTTTCAGGACGGCCAATGCATCGCGCTGTGCGACAGCGTGCTGGTGCACCGCGATCCGGCCAGCGGCCCGGCCCCGATCCCGCCCCCGTTGCGGACACGGCTTGAGGGCTTCGCACTTCGCGGCTAGGGGTGGCGCTTTCCCCCAACCGGAGACTTGCCATGGCCGATGCGCCGACCACCCTCACCCTTTCGCTGAGCAGCGGCGGCGATGTCGTCATCAAGCTGCGCCCCGATGTGGCGCCCGGCCATGTCGAACGCATCACCACGCTGGCGGCCCAGGGCTTCTATGATGGCATCAAGTTCCACCGGGTCATCCCCGGCTTCATGGCCCAGGGCGGCTGCCCCAAGGGCACCGGCACCGGCGGCAGCGCCCTGCCCGATCTGAAGGCCGAGTTCAACGACGTGCCGCATGTGCGCGGCGTCTGCTCGATGGCGCGCACCTCCTATCCGCACAGCGCCAACAGCCAGTTCTTCATCTGCTTTGATGATGCCCGCTTCCTTGATCGCCAATACACGGTGTGGGGCGAGGTGATCTCGGGCATGGAGCACGTCGACGCGCTGCCCAAGGGCGAACCCCCGCGCGAGCCGGGCCATATCGTCAAGGCGACGGTCGCCTGACCATTTTGACCTGAATGCGAAAACCCCGCCGGAGCGATCCGGCGGGGTTTTCCTTGCGTGGCCCGGCTGGCCGTTACCGCCCGGCTGGCGAGCGCCGCTGGCCTTCGCGCCGGCCGGCAAAGCCGCCACCGGGGCGGCCCGGCGGACGCCCACCGGCCGGCCGGCCCTGCCCGGCATCGCGGCGCGGCTGGCCCTCGCGGCCAAAATCACGCCGCTCTTCGCGGCCACCCTCACGGCCAGCCGGCGCACGCGCCGGGCGGCCTTCGGCATGCACCACCGCACGCGGATCGCGGCCCGGCCGGCCGCCATTGCGGCTGCGGGCGAAATCGCGTTCCTCACGCGGTGGCTCGGCCGCCACCGGGTTGGACTTGATCAGCTTGGCTGTCTTGCCCACCAGATCGCGGAAATTGGCCGGCAGCGGTGCCGGGGTCAGCGCCATGCGGATGGTCTTCTCGATGTCCTTCAGGAACGGGCGCTCATCGGGCGCGCACAGCGCAATCGCCACCCCGGCCCGGCCGGCGCGCGCGGTGCGGCCGATGCGGTGCACATATTGTTCGGGCACGTTGGGCAGCTCGAAATTGAAGACATGGCTCACCGCCGGAATGTCGAGGCCGCGGGCGGCAATATCGGTCGCCACCAATATCTTCAGCGTGCCGGCGCGGAAACCGTCCAATGCGCGGGTGCGCTGCGGCTGGCTGCGGTTGCCGTGGATGGCTTCGGCCACCAGACCATGGGCGGCAAGCTGGCGCACCACCCGGTCGGCACCGTGCTTGGTGCGGGTGAAGACGATGCTGCTCGCCACTTCGGGCTGATCGAGCAGATGCGCCAGCAGCGCCAGTTTTTCCGGCTGGCTGACATGCACCACCGATTGCACCACCTTTTCCACCGTGGTCGCCGCCGGCTGCACCGCCACCTTCACCGGCGATTTCAGATAACGCTCGGCCAGTTGTTCGATGGCCGGGGCCAGGGTGGCGGAAAACAGCATGGATTGGCGCTGCTTGGGCAAGAGGCCGGTGATGCGCTTCAAATCATGGATGAACCCCAGATCAAGCATCTGGTCACACTCGTCGAGCACCAGCATCTCCACCCGGCCCAGATCGCAGGCACCCTTCATGACCAGATCGAGCAGACGGCCCGGCGTGGCCACCAGCACGTCAACGCCGGGGGCCAGCGCGCGTTCCTGGCGTCCGATCGGCACGCCGCCGAACACCACCGCCACCGAAAGCCGCATAAATTTGCCATAGGCCTGGAAACTGGCGGCAATCTGGCTGGCCAGTTCGCGGGTGGGCGCCAGCACCAGGGCGCGGGTGTTCATCTTGATGCGGTGCTTGGGATCGGCGGCCAGCCGGTGCAGCATGGGCAGGGCAAAGGCCGCCGTCTTGCCGGTGCCGGTCTGCGCCAGGCCCAGCACATCATGGCCGGCCAGCGCCGGCGGGATGGCGGCGGCCTGGATCGAGCTGGGGGCGGCATAGCCCTTTTCATTGAGGGCGCGGGCAATCGGTTCGGCAAGCGCCAGATCGGAGAAGTTCATGGATGTTCCAATATCAGTGCAACCCCGCCGGCAGACAGGCGGAGCCTGGGCCAGACGGAGCAAGGGGGTTGACCAGCAACCCGCGTGATAAGGGAAGCAAGCTTGGGGGGGTGGGGCTCTGGAGCCTGGCCCATGGCCTCATGCTCCGATCACGCGCCCAGTGATGTCAGAGCAGCGCAATGGACGCGTTGGGCCGGAAAGTCAAATCCGGCTGGGCACCGGCGGATAACGGCAGGCGCCGCGACACTGTAATCCAACCGTCACATGCCGCCGATAGGGGCTGTAACAATTGCCGAATCCGATTAGGCTGCAGGCCGACGGAAGTGCACGCATGTCGGGGGACCAGCCGCTGATCCGCAACGAGAATGCACCGCCAGACTGGCCGGCCCGGCTGATGCGGGCGGGCGAGGCGCTGGGCTGGGCCATCGCCGGGCTGGTGCTGGCGCGCGCCGTCTGGCTGGCAATCACCCCGGCCGGGGCGCTGGGCGATTGGCAGGCCCCGGCTCCGCCTTCGCTGGCCGGGGTGGCGGTTGATCCCTTCTTCCCGCAGGGTGAGGTGCCGGCCGATGCCGTCTCCAGCCTTGATCTGGCGTTGGTTGGCACGCGCGTGGATGCCGCCGCCGGGCGCGGTTCGGCGATCATCGCCACGCCCGATGGCCAGCAGCAAAGCTTTGCCACCGGCGACGAGATCATGCCGGGCGTGCGGCTGGTGGCGGTGGCGTTTGACAGTGTGACGCTGGATCGCGGCGGCGCGCGCGAGACATTGTACATCGATGAAAGCGGGCCGGCGCCCGGGCAGGACGGCAAATGAGGCGGCGCATCCGGCACCTTGTGATGGCGGCGGCGCTGCTGGCACAGCCCCTGATCGCCCCGGCGCTGCTGGCGCAAACCACAGTCAACCTGCGTGATGCCGATGTGCGCGCCTTCATCCAGGATGTGGCGCGGGCCACCGGGCGCAGCTTCATCATCGATCCGCGCGTGCAGGGCAAGGTGACCGTGGTGTCGGACCGGCCGCTCGATCAGGCCGGCTATTTCGAGCTGTTTCTCTCCACCCTGCGCGCCAATGGCCTGGTGGTCACCCCGGCCGCCGGCGGGGCATTCCGCGTGGCCCCGATCGACGGGGCGGCGACCCAGCCATCGGCTGGCCAGGGGCGTGACCGGTTTGAAACCCGCGTGGTGCCGCTGAACTATATCGATGCGGCCTCGGCGCTGGAATCGCTGCGGCCGCTGGTGTCACGCGAAGGCCAGGTGACGGCAAACCGCACCGGCAATGCGGTGATCGTGGCGGATTTTGCCGACAATGTCGCCCGCATCATCGCGCTGGCCCGCCAGTTGGATCAGGATCGCGCCGCGGTGCGGGTGGTGGCGCTGAAACATGCCGGCGCGCGCGAGATTGCCACCAGCCTGGCCCAGGTGGCGCAAGGCTCGGCCGAAGGGCGCGGCTGGCAGGTGGCGCCGGTGGATGCCAGCAATTCGCTGGTGCTGCGCGGCGATCCGGCCACGCTGGCCAAGCTGGCGCGCACCATCGCCGATCTGGACCAGGCCGCCGCCGCCGGCAGCGACGTGCGGGTGATCTTCCTCAATCATGCCGATGCCGAAAAGCTGGTGCCCGTGCTGCAGCAGTTGGTGGGCCAGCCGGTCAGCCCGGCCTCGCAGGCCGCGCCGCTGACCCAGCCCGCCCAGAGCGCCTTTGGCAATGCCAATGCCGGCCAGCCGGGCCAGGCCCAGCCCGCCGCGGCCGCCGCCACCGTGCTGCCGGCGGCGCCGCAGGGTGGGCTGGGCACGTCGGGCTTTGTGCCCGGCGCCAGCATCGGCCGCGGCCAGGCGGTGATCGCCCGCTATGAAGGCGCCAACGCCATCGTGATCGCCGCACCCGCCGATGTGCAGCGCCGGCTGGGCGAGGTGGTGCGGCAACTGGATGTGCGGCGCGAACAGGTGCTGGTGGAAGCGGTGATCGTGGAGATCAGCGATGTCGCTGCCCAGCGGCTGGGCGTGCAGTTCCTGCTCAGCGGCACCGGCAACAGCAATATCCCCTTCTCGGTCACCAACTACAGCAATGCCGCGCCCAATCTGCTGGCGGTGGCGGGCGCCATCGCGTCGGAAAAACGCTATGGGCAGGATAATGCCACCACCGTGCAACTGCGCACGGCGGCGGTGAACAGCCTGCTCAACGCCAATGGCGGCCAGTTCGGCTTTGGCGGCAATCTGGGTTCGGGCGCGGTGTTCGGCTTTGTCGTCAACGCCGTGAAGGCCGACACGGCATCCAATGTGCTCTCCACCCCTTCGGTTGTCACGCTGGACAATGCCCAGGCCCGCATCCTGGTGGGCCAGAATGTGCCGATCGCCACCGGCCAGGCCCTCAGCAACAATTTCGACAATGCGTTCCGCACCGTGCAGCGCCAGGATATCGGCATCCAGCTGGATGTGCGCCCGCAGATCAACGCCGGCGGCACCATCAAGCTCACCCTGCGGCAGGAGGTGAGCAGCATCGCCCAGGCGGTGGTGACGCAAAATGTGCCCGATCTGATCTTCAACAAGCGCGAGATCGCTACCACCGTCACCGTGGATGATGGCCAGATCATCGCGCTGGGCGGCCTGATCGACGAGAATGAGCGCCGCGCCATCGAGAAGGTGCCGCTGCTGGGCGATATCCCGCTGTTGGGCCGGCTGTTCCAGTCCCGCTCGCGCAACCGCACCAAGACCAATCTGATGGTGTTCATCCGCCCCACCATCATCAAGGGCGCCGAGGACGCCGCCCGGCTGACCGGCGAACGCTATCAATATGTGCGCGCCGAACAGGCTTTGCGCGAAGGCACCAGCGACACCAGCCTGGACGCGCTGGTGCGCGACTATCTGAAGAGCCCGATCCCCGGCGCCCCCGGCCCCCAACCGCCCGCCCAGCCGCCGAAATGAGTGCCACACTGCCCTATGGCTTTGCCCGCGCCAACGGCCTGATCCTCACCGGCACCGGCGATGATCTGGCCGAGGTGGCGCGCCGGCCGGGCAGCCGCACGGCCGCCCTGGCCGAGGTGCGCCGCATCGCCGGCCGGCCGCTGCGCCTGCACGAGGTGAGCGCCGCCGCCTTCGACCGGCTGCTGCAGGATCATTATGCCAGCGGCGCGGTGGCGGCCGACGGGCTGATGGACCTGGCCGAGGAATTGCCATCGGCAGAGGATCTGCTGGCCAGCGACGATGAAGCCCCGGCCATCCGCCTGATCAACGGCCTGATCGCCGAGGCGGCCCGGCTGAAGGCGTCCGACATCCATGTCGAGCCGTTTGAAGCGGCGCTGGTGGTGCGCATGCGCATCGATGGCCAGCTCAAGGAAATGCACCGGCTGCCGCCCGGCGTTGCCAGCCTGCTGGTCAGCCGCATCAAGGTGATGGCCCGCCTGGATATTGCCGAGCGCCGGCTGCCGCAGGATGGCCGCATGGAACTGGCACTGGCGGCCAAGCGGCTGGATGTGCGCGTCTCCACCCTGCCGGCGCGCGGCGGCGAACGCGTGGTTCTGCGCCTGCTTGACAAGGACAATGCCGGCATCGACCTGGCCGGGCTGGGCATGCCGTCGGCCATCGATGCGGCGTTCCGCGCCGCGCTGGCCACGCCCAACGGCCTCGTGCTCGTCACCGGCCCCACCGGCAGCGGCAAGACCACCACACTCTATGCCGGGCTCAAGCTGCTCAACGATGGCAGCCGCAACATCCTGACCGTGGAAGACCCGGTGGAATATGCCGTGGACGGGATCGGCCAGACCCAGGTGAACCCCAAGGTGGGCCTCAGCTTTGCCGCCGGCCTGCGCGCCATCCTGCGGCAAGACCCTGATGTGGTGATGGTGGGCGAAATCCGCGATGCCGAAACCGCACAGATCGCCGTGCAGGCCGCCCTCACCGGCCATCTCGTGCTGTCATCGCTGCATACCAATGATGCCGCCAGCGCCATCACCCGGCTGCGCGATTTCGGCATCGAGCCGTTTCTGCTCGCCGCCACGGTGCGCGCCGTGCTGGCGCAGCGGCTGGTGCGCCGCCTGTGCCCCCATTGCCGGGCGCCGGTGGCGGCCGATCCGGCCACGCTGGCGGCGCTGGGCTTGGCCGCAGGCACCGCCAACTGGGCGGCGCCCGGCTGCGATGCCTGTGGCCACAGCGGCTGGCAGGGCCGGGTGGGCCTGTATGATCTCATCCGCATGAACGATGCGCTGGCCGCCCAGATCAACGCCGGGGCCAGCGCCGCCGAACTGGCCGGGGCCAGCGAGGGGCTGGTGGCGGTGGCCGCCCACGCCGTGGCCACCGGCCTGACCAGCCCGGCCGAGGCGCTGCGGGTGATCGGGGGCGACAATGGCTGAATGGGCGTGGGAAGCGCTCGACAGCGCCGGCCAGCCGCGCCGGGGCCGCATCGCGGCGGCCAACCGCGAGGCGGCGCGCGCCGATCTGCTGGGCCGCAAGCTGTTTCCGGTGCGCCTTGAGCCGCTGGCCGCCGCCAGCCAGCCGGCGCGCAGCCGCCGCCTGAAGCCGGCCGCGCTGGCGCTGTTCACCCGGCAACTGGCCACCCTGGCCGCTGTGGCGCCGTTGGAAGAGGCACTGCGCACCATCCGCATCCAGGCCGAAAGCGAAGGCCGCCGCGACGGCGCCGCCGCCGTGATCGCCAGCGTGCACGGTGCCGTGGTGGAAGGCCGCCGCCTCTCCGAAGCCATGGCCCAGGAAGCGGCCAGCTTCCCGCCGCTCTACCGCGCCATGGTGGCCGCGGGCGAAGGCGCCGGCACCCTGCCCACCCTGCTGGAACGGCTGGCCGCCCTGCTGGAAGCGCAGGCCGAATTGCGCGGCAAGCTGCTGGCGGCGCTGGCCTATCCGGCAGCGCTGGCAGTGGTGGCCACACTGGCGGTGACGGCGCTGATGGCCTTCGTGGTGCCGCGCATCGCCGAACAGTTCGCCGATATCGGCCAGACCCTGCCGCTGCTCACCCGCATCGTGGTTGGCCTGTCCGATCTGATCGCCGGCTGGTGGTGGCTGCTGGCACTGCTGCTGGGCGGCGCGGCCATGGTGCTGGCGCGCGCGCTGGCCGATCCCGCCAGCCGCCGCCGCATCGATGCCCGCCTGCTCACGTTGCCGCTGGCCGGGCGGCTGATCCGCAACTGGCAGGCCGCCCGGCTGGCGCGCACGCTGGCGATGATGGTGGCCAGCCGTCTGCCGATCGTTGACGGGCTCAAGCTCACCCTGCCCACCATCGGCAATCATGAGATCCGCGCCCGCGTGGCGCAGATGGCCGACGATATCAGCGAGGGCGCCAGCCTGACCGCCGCGATGAAGCGGGCGGCCATCCTGCCGCCGCTGCTGGTCGCGATGGCGGCCGGCGGCGAAAGCGCCGGGCGGCTGGATATCATGCTTGATCGCGGTGCCGATGCCCTTGAGCGTGAGCATGAAGCCGCCACCCGCGCTGCGCTTGCCCTGCTGGAACCAGCGATCATCCTGGTGATGGGCGGCGCGGTGGCGGTGATCGTCCTCGCCATCCTGCTCCCCATCCTGCAACTGGAAAGCCTGGCCAGCGCATGAAGACCGCCCGCCGCCCCCAGCCCCCTCCGCCCTGCGGGCACCTCCCCCAGGGGGGGAGGATCAACGGCTTCACCCTCATCGAACTGATGGTGGTGATCGTGATCATCGGCATCCTCACCACCGTGGTGGTGATCAACGTGCTGCCCGATGTGGACAAGGCCGCCTCCACCCGCGCCCGCGCCGATATCGCCGCGCTGGAAACCGCGCTCACCGCCTATCGCGCCGATCAGATGGCGTTTCCCAGCACCGCCGAAGGGCTGGACGCGCTGAAGGCGCCGCCCGGCGGGCTGGCCCAGCCCGAACGCTATCGCCCCGGCGGCTATCTCAGCCGGCTGCCCAATGATCCCTGGGGTCATCCCTATCGCTATGCCGCCCCCGGCCGCAGCGGGCCGTTCGATGTCTGGTCGATGGGGCCGGATGGCAAGACCGGGCCCGGAGCCGACGGTGATGACATCGGCAACTGGAACCTGTGACGCCCCGCCAAGGCGGCGTGCGGCCGGCTTCACGCTGGTGGAGCTGGTGGTGGTGATCGCCATCATCGGCATTGCCGCGGCGGCCGTGGTGCTCAGCCTGCCGGGCGACGGCGATGATGTGCGCCGCAGCGCCCAGCGGCTGGCCGCCCACATGAATGCCGCGCGCGATGCCGCCATCCTGTCGGGCCGGCCGGTGCAGGTGATGCCCGCTGCGCAGGGCTGGCAGGCGGCCGGCCAGCCGGCGGTGCGCCTGCCAGCCGGCCAGCGCCTGATCAGCGAGCCGGAAGGCGCCATCATCTTCGATCCCACCGGCCTGGCCAGCCCGGCGCGGCTGACGGTGCAGCAAGACAGCGCCAGCGCCAGCGTGACGATCAGCGCCGCCGGAGCGGTCCATGCGCGCTGAGGGCTTCTCGCTGGTTGAGGTGATGGTGGCGCTGGCCATCTTCGGCCTGGCCGCGGTCGCGCTGATCCGCCTGCAAGGGGTGAGCCTGGCCAGCGCCACCACACTGGCCGAACGGGGGGAGGCCGCCATCGTCGCCCGCAACCAGGCGCTGGAGGCCTGGCTTTCCCCCACCGCCCCCGGGCCGGCCGCCGGGCAGGAACGCGCCGGCCGGCGCGAATGGGCCTGGGTGCGCCGCACCAGCCCCGGCCCCGATCCCGGCACCATCCTGATCGCCGTCGATGTGCGCGGCGCCGCCGGCCAGACCATCGCCAGCGACCGGCTGTTGTGGAGCCGGCGATGATCCGCAACGGCTTCACCCTGATCGAGCTGCTGGTGGGCCTGGCCATTTTCGGCCTCATGGCCAGCGCCGGCACCGCGCTGCTGGCCGGCAGCGTGGCTGCCAGCGACGCCGCGACCCGGCTGGCCGATGGCGCCGGCGCGCTGGCCCGCACCCAGGCGCTGCTGATGGCCGATGCCGCCCAGGCTGCACCACGGCCGTGGCGCGATGGCGAAGGCCGCACCCATGCCGCCTTCAGCGGCGGTGACGGCGCGCTGTTCACGCTGGTGCGGCGCGGCTGGGCCAATCCGGCCGGCATGCCGCGCGCCTCCCTGCAACGGGTGCGTTGGTCAGTTGAGGGTGGCGCACTGGTGCGCCGCCCCGCGCCGATGCTGGATGGTGTGGCCGAAGGAGAGGCCAGCGTGCTGCTGGGCGGCGTTTCGGCCGTGGCGATGCGGGTGCATGATGGGCGCGGCTGGCAGGCCGGATGGACCAATCCCGATCCCCAGGCGCTGCCGCGCGCGCTGGAACTCATGCTGGAGGGGCCGGAGATTGGCCGCATCCGGCTGGTGGTGCCGATGGGGCCGGGGGGCACGCCCTGATGCCGCCACCCCGCCCCACCGAGCGCGGCGCCGCGCTGATCAACGTGCTGGTGCTGGTTGGCATCATGGCGGCGCTGTCCACCAGCCTGTTCGATCGGCTGCGGCTGGCCCGCCATCTTGATGCCAGCCGCAGCGCGGTGGCCGCCGGCCAGAGCGCGGCGCTGGCCGCCGAGCCGATGATCGCGGCGCGCCTGCCGCTGCCGGCACTGCCCGCCGGTGCCTTCCGGCTGGAGACGCCAGCCGGGCCGGCGCTGGTGCAGCTGGCGCCCGGCGGCAATTGCTTCAATCTCAACAGCGTGGCGATCGGCCCGGCCGGGCGCACCGCCACCCGGCCGCTGGGCGTGGAGCAACTGGCCCGGCTGCTCACCCTTCTGGATGTGCCCGGCGATGAGGCCGCCCGCATCGCCAGCGCCACGGCCGACTGGATCGACATCGACAGCCAGCCCGGCAGCGGCGGCGCCGAAGACCCGGCCTATGCCAGGGCGGCCGTGCCCTATCGCACCGCCGGCCTGCCGCTGGCCGAGGTGAGCGAGTGGCGCGCGGTGGCCGGGGTGACACCGGCGATCTTTGCCCGCGCCCGCCCGCATCTGTGCGCCCTGCCCGACACCGAATTGTCCCAGCCCAATGTCAACAGCCTGGTGCCGGCCGATGCGCCGGTGCTGGCCGCGCTGGCCAATGTGCCGCTGCCCACCGCCCGCGATGCGATTGCGGCCCGGCCGGTCGAAGGCTGGCGCACTCCGGATGAATTCTGGAGCCAGCCGCTGATGGCCGGGCGGACGTTGCCGGCCGATGTGCTGCGCCAGGTGGCGGTGCGCGATCGCTTCGTGGCCTTCACCCTTGCCAACGCCGGCCCCGGCCTGCCACTGGAGGCCACCGGGCTGTTCGATGCCGGCACCAGGCCGGCGCGGCTGCTGGTGCGCCGCTGGGGGCCAGAGCAATGATCCGCCTTTTCCTTGCCCCAGCGCCGCACTGGCAACGGCTGGATGGCCGGCGCGTGCTGGCCAGCGGCGAAGGCCTGCCCCCGGCCACCCCCGGCGAACCGCTGCTGCTGGTGGTGCCCGGGGAGGCGGTGGCGCTGCACTGGCTGGATCTGCCGGCGCTGGCCCCGGCCCAGGCGGCAGCGGCGGCGCGGCTGTTGCTGGGCGAGGCGCTGGCCGAAGCCGATCCCCATATTGCCGTGGCGGCCGGCAGCGGCCTTCGCCCGGTGGCGGTGGTGGCACGCGCCACCATGGCCGGCTGGCTGGCCGAACTGGCCGCCGCCGGCCTCACACCCAGCCTGATCCTGCCCGAACCGCTGCTGTTGCCGGCGCCGGCCACCGGCTTTGCGGTGTGGCGCGGCGGTGATCGCGTGGTGGCCCGCGCCGCCGATCAGGGTTTTGCCGCCGAAGCCGGGCTGGCCGCCGTGCTGCTGGGCGATGCCGCCACCACGGCGGCCGATTTCGCGTCCGAAGCGGAGCCGCCGCTCAACCTGTTGTGCGGCGATTTCGCGCCGGTGTCGCGCTGGCAGCCGCCACCCGGCCTTGGCCGCCGCCTGGGCCTGCTGGCCGCCACGCTGGCCGGCCTGTGGCTGGCCGGCGATGTGGCGGCGCTGGTGCAGGCGAAGCGCGCTGCCGGGGCGGCCCGCGCCGAAGCCGCCGGCGTCGCCGCCGGCTTGCTGCCGGCCGGGGCCGATGATCCGGCCGCGGCGCTGGCCGCACTCGCCCGGCAGCGCGGCGCCGATGGCGGGCTGGGCGCGCTCGCTGGCCCGGTGGTGGAAGCGATCGCCACCCGCCCCGGCAGCGCGCTGGCCTCCCTGCGCTACACGCCGGCCGGCGGGCTGGTCGCCGGCGTGGCCGGCGGCGCCGGCGAGGCCCAGGCGCTGGCCGATGCACTGACGGCGCGCGGCCTCAGGGCCAGTGCCGGCGCCACCCGCGCCACGCCCGACGGCAGCGACACACCGGTGACGGTGCAGCGATGATGGCGGCATTCACCCCCTGGTGGCGGCAGCGCAGCGGGCGCGAGCAGGCGCTGCTGCTGCTGGCCGCGCTGATGCTGGCCGGCCTGCTGGCCTGGCTGCTGATCCTGCGCCCGCTGGCCACCGCACGGGCCAGCGCGATGGACGATGCGGCCACGGCCCAGCGCGAACTGGCCACCACCCGCGCCCTGGCCGCCGCCATCCGCGCCCGGCCGGCCCCGCCCGCTGGGCCGGTGATCGATCTGCTTGGCCGCCGGCTGGCCGAAGCCGGGCTGGCTCCCACCCGGCTGGAGGCACAGGGCCAGGGCCAGGCCGTGCTGGAACTGGCCGCCGTCAACGGCCGGCTGCTGATCGCTTGGGCCGCCGCGCTGGAGCAGCGGGACGGGCTGGTGGTGGACGAGCTTGAGGCCAGCCGCAATGCCGATCAATCGGTGCGCGCCAGGCTGCTGGTGCGCAAGGCGGGATGATGCGCGCCGCCGCCTTCGCTGTTGGCCTGGGCCTGGGCCTTTTGGCGCTGGTGCCGGCGCGGTTGTTGCTGCCGGCACCGCCGCTGGCCGCGGCCGGCATCGGTGGCAGCCTGTGGTCCGCCCGGCTGAATGGGGCACAGGCCGGCGGGCTGGCGCTGGGCGATCTGGCGCTGGCAGCGCAGCCGCTGGCGCTGCTGCAGGGCCGGCTGCAATGGCAGGTGGCAGGCCGGCTCAATGGCCGGCTGTGGCGCAGCGCCAGCGCCCAGGGTGTGGAGGATTTGACCGGCCGGCTGGGCGGTGCGGCGCTGCCGGGGCTGGCGGTGGCCGGCATCGATCTGGCCGGGCTGGGCGTTGTGCAGGACGCCGCCGGCCGTTGCCAGAGCGCCGGCGGGCAGCTGAGCGCGGTGCTGGCGACACCGCTGGCCGGGCAAAGACAGTTGCTGGGCAGCCCGCGCTGCGAGGGCGAGGCGCTGCTGCTGCCGCTGGCCAGCGGCGATGGCCGGCTGCGGCTGGAGATCCGGCTGGTGCCCGGCCGCTGGCAGGCACGCGCCACCGTGGCCGGGGCGAGCGCGGCCGAGCAGGTGGCGCTGGCCGCCGCCGGCTTCCGCGCCGATGGCAGCGCTCTGGCGCTGGGGCGGGAGGGCCCATGGTGATCGCGCTGCTGATCGCGCTGCAACTGGCCGGGGCGGCGGCGCCGGCAGGCCCGCTGGCGGAATTGCCGCCGCAGGTGCTGGAACCGGGCCGCTGCGCGCTGTTCCTGTGGGACAAGTCGAGCCGCCAGCGCATCGTCATGCTCTCGGCCAATCCGGCCGCGCTGCGCGGCCGCATCGATGGGCAGATGACCGATCTGCCCCTTGCCAGCGCCAGCGGCACCGCGGTGATGGGCTTTGCGCCCAGCGCCCGCTATCGTTCGGCCAGCCGGCAATTTGATGTGGCGCTGACGATCCTGCCCACCGGCAGCGGCGGCGCCGTGGTGCGCGACGGCAGCCTGACCATCACCGAAGCCGATGGCAGCGCGCTGGTGATCCCGGTGGCCGGCATCCTGGGCTGCACCTGATGATCACGGCCAGCCGGCGCGAATGGGGGATCGCCGTGGGCGGCGGGCTGGCGCTGGCGGCCACGCTGGTGACGATCCTGCGCTGGCCGGCGGCCGAGGCCCCGGTTCCGCCACCGCCACCGCCGATGCCAGCCGCCCAGCCCGCGGCGCTTGCGCCGCCCGCACCGCCGCCCGCCGCACCGGCCGCACCGGCCGCACCGGCCGATCTGGCCTTGACCGGCCTGCGCACCGGGCCGGATGGCGGCATGGCGATCATCCGCGCCGGCGGGCGCGATGTCAGGCTGGCGCCGGGCCGGGCGTTGCCGGGCGGCTGGCGGCTGCTGCGGGTGGAGCCGGGCCGGGCTATCCTGGCCGGCCCCGGCGGGGAGCGGGTGCTGGCCTTTGCCGATGCGCCGGCCGCCGGTGCCGGCCCCAGCCCGCCGCCGGGGGGTGATCCGACGCCGTGGCGGCTGGCGCTCCGCCGCGATCCGGCCGGCGGCTGGCGGCTGGGCAGCCTGGCAGAGCTGCCGGTGCTGGAACGTGCCGGCCTGCGCACCGGCGATGTGCTGATCGCCGCCAACGGCCAGGAACTTCTGTCGGAAGAGAAAATCATCGAGCTGCCGCAAGAACTTGCCGCCAACGGCCAGTTGATCCTGCGCTATCGCCGGGGCGGCGTGGAGCGCGAGGCGAAGGCGCTGCCCTGAGGCCAGAGGTGCCGGCCGGGGGGCACGGCCGCTGTCACAAAATCGCAATCCTTCTGCCCAAAAACCGCAACGCAGCCGTAATCCTGCCGCCACGAATCGCGCCTATTCGCCCGGATTGAAGCGGGGGCGCATCAGCAAGGCCATGAGCTCCTCCGCACGCCATTGTCCGGGCCGCAAGGGAAAAGCCATGACCACCCGTTTCCGTGCTCTGCTGTTGATCGGTTCCGCCGCCCTGCTGGCCGCCTGCGATGGCGCGTCCAACATCGCCTCGCCGGGCGAAGGCACTCTGGTGACGCCGCCGCCGGCTCCGGCACCGGCCCCGGCGCCCACCCCGACGCCGACGCCCACCCCCACCGGCCCGGCGGCCAGCTGCCCCACCGGCACCGCCAACGTCGGCGTGATCAACAATCTGCGCAATTGCCAGATTTCGGGCACCATCACCGGCGCCCTCACGCTCGCCAACCTGCAGGGCGTCGTTTACTCGCTGTCGGGCCGCGTCAATGTCGGCATCGATCTGGGCGCTGATCCGGGCGCCCCGGCCGCCGGCGGCCAGCAGGGCATCCTCACCATCGAACCGGGTGTGGTGGTGTTCGGCTCCTCGGGTGCCGATGCGCTGGTGGTCAACCGCGGCTCGCAAATCTTCGCCGAAGGCACCGCCACCCGCCCGATCGTGTTCACCAGCCGCTCCAACATGGAAGGCGCGGTCAACGCCTCGTCGATTGGCCAGTGGGGCGGCATCGTCATCCTTGGCCGCGCGCCGATCCACACCTGCGTGGGCGTGGGGGTGACGCCGGGCACCGTGGGCTGCCAGTCGGCGGTGGAAGGCCTCACCGGCGCTTTCTATGGCGGCGCCAGCCCCACCGACAATTCGGGCCGCATCGCCTATATTCAGGTCCGCTATCCGGGCTTCGAAGTCAGCTCGGGTAACGAACTCAACGGCATCACCTTTGCCGGCGTGGGTTCGGGCACCTTCGCCAACTTCATCCAGGTCCACAACAGCTCGGACGACGGCATCGAATGGTTCGGCGGCCGCGTGAACCACAAGAATATCGTCATCACCGGTGCCGACGACGATTCGATCGACACCGATCTGGGCTACAAGGGCCTGATCCAATATGCGCTGGTGGTGCAGCGCACCGACGGTGGTGACCGCGTGATCGAGGCCGACACCGCCGGCGGTGAAGCCCGCACCCCGCGCTCCAACCCGCGCATCGCCAACTTCACCTTCATCGGCCGCCGCACCCCCGATACCGTGCTGCTGCGCGGCGGCACCGATTATGGCCTGGTGAACGGCATCATCCAGAACAGCACCAGCACCGGCCTGTGCCTGGATATCGACGGCGCCCAGACCGCGGCCGCCGCCGATGCCGCCACCGATGAGGCCGGCCCGCCGGTGTTCCGCTCGGTGATCTTCGGCTGCTCGGGCGCGGCGCGCGATGAAAGCGATGTGCCGCTGGCCACCATCACCCCGATCATCACCGGCAACAACAATCTGCTGCCGCCGGTCACCCTCACGCTCACCAGCCTGTTCCTGCCTGGCACGTTCGAAACCGGCGCCACCGCCACCAATCCGCGCACCGCGCTGACCGGCACCGGCACCTTCTTCGACGAGACGACCTATGTCGGCGCGTTCCGCAACGCCAGCGACACCTGGTTTGCCGGCTGGACCTGCGGCGTCGGCGCTGGCGCCACCGCCTGCGAAGCCGCGCCGTCGCCGATCCGCTGATCCCCCTCCCCGGCCGGCAGCTGCGACGGCTGCCGGCCGCCTGCCCAGTCTGCCGGGGAAGCCCATCATGACCACCACTCTCGCGCGTCTGCTCCTTTCCTCCACCGTGCTGGCCGGACTTGCCGCGCCGGCGCTGGCGGCCCAGCCGGCCCCACCGCCGGCGGCCCCGCCGGCCGAGGAGGAAGAGCCGGTTGACGTGTCCGCCCCCGGCGGCAGCAACGACGAGATCGTCATCGTCGGCACCCGCATCCCCAACACCATCCGCGCCAGCCGCGAAGTGGTCTCGGTGCTCTCGGCCGCCGACATCGCCCGCACCGGCGAAGGCGACATCGCCGGCGCGCTCAAGCGGGTCACCGGCCTGTCGGTGGTGGGCGGCCGCTTTGTCTATGTGCGCGGCCTGGGCGAACGCTATTCCTTGGCCCTGCTCAATGGCTTGCCCATCCCCTCGCCCGATCCGCTGCGCCGCGTGGTGCCGCTCGATCTCTTCCCCACCTCGGTGCTGGCCTCCTCGGTGGTGCAGAAAAGCTATTCGGTGAACTTCCCCGGCGAATTCGGCGGCGGGGTGATCAACCTCACCACCCGCGCCGTGCCCAAGGACCCGTTCTTCAACGTGGGCGGCAGCATCGGCGCCAACAGCGCCACCACCGGCCAGTTGGGCTATGTCTATGCCGGCGGCGGCAAGGACTGGACCGGCTATGACGATGGCGCCCGCAACACGCCGCAGGGCCTGCGCGCCAGCCAGGCCAATGGCCGGGCGCTGGCCATCGGCCAGAATTTCAACCTGCGCGCCCTGCAGGACATCACCGCCGATCTGAACAACGCGGCGACCAACGTCATCTTCCGCAACGACAATATCCCGGTGAACTGGAGCGCCAACATGTCGGGCGGCCGCGCCTTTGACGTGGGCGATGCCAGGCTCGGCTTCGTGTTTGCCGCCGGCTTCTCCAACGATTGGCAGACCAAGGCCGGCAGGCAGCAATTGTCGGGCGGGGCCACCGGCACCGGCGCCAATGCCGCCCTGCAGCCGGATCAGGACTTTGATTTCGCCGCCACAGAATTCCGTAGCGTTCTCAATGGCTTGATGTCGTTCGGCGCCGAATTTGGCGATCACAAGGTCCGCCTGGTCAATGTCTATGTGAACGACACGATCAAGGAAGCCCGCATCCAGTCCGGCATCGACGACATCAATGTTGGCCGCGACGTGCTGTTGCAGCGCAACGCCACCGCCCATTTCCGCCGCCAGCTGATCGACACCCAGCTGGTGGGCGAATTCAAGTTCAACGACCTGACGCTCGACGTGCGCGGCACCTATGCCAATTCCAAGCGCCTGGCGCCCTATGAGCGGTTCAACAACTATGCCTTCTCCAGCCAGTTCAACGACTTCGTCAACGATCTGCGCTCGCCCGGCCAGTCCAGCCTGGTCTCGTTCAGCCGCCTGAACGAGGATGTCTATGGCGCCGGGCTCGATCTGGGCTACAAGATCCGCGGCGGCCCCTTCCCGATCCGGCTGGCCGCCGGCTATGCCTTCAGCCGGGCCGAGCGTGTCTCGGAGCGGTTCGACTATCGCTACCAGTCCAACGCCGCCCTGCCCGGCGCCGTCACCCAGCAGCGCCCGGATTTCCTGCTGTCGGATTTCAACGTCTACACCTATGGCATCATCCTCAACACCATCTCCACGGTGGCGCCGCGCTATGAGGCGAAGCTGACGGTGAACGCCGGCTATGGCCAGGTCGAGCTGGAGCCGGCCGACGGCGTGCAGGTGGTGCTGGGCGTGCGTTATGAGCAGGGCCGCCAGCGGGTGGTGCCGCAGGATGTGTTCAACGCCAACCCCGGTTCGGCGTTCAACCAGCCCACCAGCATCAACCAGGATTATTGGCTGCCGGCCGCCACCGTCACCTGGAATTTCGCCGAGGACATGCAGTTCCGCTTCTCGGCATCGAAGACGGTGGCCCGCCCGCAGTTCCGCGAACTGGCGCCGCAGCCCTATTTCGACACCGACAGCGACCGTCTGAGCTTTGGCAACCAGTTCCTCACCAATTCGGAACTGATCAACATCGAAGGCCGCTATGAATGGTATTTCGGCCGTGACGAGCGGTTGGCCGCCGGCGCCTTCTTCAAGGATATCGACAATCCGATCGATGCCATCGCCTTCGTGCAGGGCGGCACCTTCCAGAACACCTTCGCCAACGCCCCCAACGCCCGGCTGTATGGCGCGGAGATCGAGGCGCAGAAATATTTCGACCTGTCGGGCTGGGGCGGCCTGTTCGAAACCCGGCGCTTCTTCGTTTCGGCCAACTATACCTTCACCGACAGCCAGATCCGCGTGAAGGCCGGGGACACCACCCGCTTCCCGCTTTCGGGCCAAGTGGTGCCGGCGACCGACATTTTCCGCAGCGGCCTGCCCTTGACCGGCCAGTCCGACCATGTCGCCAACCTGCAATTCGGCTTCCAGGATGATGCCGGCCTGTCGGAACAGACGATCCTGTTGAACTATGCCAGCAACCGCGTCGCCTTCCGCGGCCCGTCGGGCCAGCCCGACCTGATCGAGAAGCCGGGCATCCGCCTCGATGTGGTGATCCGCCAGGGCTTCAAGATCTTTGGCCGGGAGATCGAGGCCAAGCTGGAAGGGCGCAACCTCACCAACACGCGCTACCAGGAATTCCAGCGCCTGAACGCCAGCCGGATCGACACCAACAGCTATGTGATCGGCCGCAGCTTCCAGGCCAGCCTCAGCGCCAAATTCTGATCGCACGGCGCGCTGATTTCGGCGCCGATTTCGGGCCGCCGGCCGGGGCAACCGGGCCGGCGGCCGCATTTTTGGGCCGGCCGACCTGTGTGCGGGATTTTCCTGTCAAAGAACCCGGCCATCATGGCCGAAATCGCCCCCTGTAGGACAGGGCGGGAGCCAAGTGACTGGAATTTCAGCATGATCCGGGCCGGGATGCGGCACTGACCGCGCGGTTTGTGGGATTCGGGGCCGCCGCGGCGTGACGGCAGGCGGGCCATATGTGGCGGCAGTTTGGGCCCCGGTGGCCGCATCGCGGGCGCCGGTGACGGCATGACGGGCGCTGGTGACGGCGTGGCGGGCTTTGGTGGCCACCGCCCCAAAGGGGCTTTTTCAGCGGCGCGGCGCGTGCCAGCATGGCGGCAAACCATATGGGAGAGGTGCGCCATGGCTGATCAGATTCTCGACCGTCGCCAGTTGCTGGCCGGGGCAGCCGCCGGCGCGGCGGCGCTGGCCGCGCCCGGTGCGGCCCAGGCCCCCGCCGCTGCTGCCGCCGATGATGCCATCGCGCTGGCCGGCCGCATCCGCAGCGGCGAGTTGAGCGCCCGCGATGCCGTGGCCGCCGCGCTCGACCGGGCCGAGGCGGCGCAGGCGAAGCTGAACTTTGCGGTGCTGATCGACCGGCCGGGGGCGCTGGCCCGCGTGCCCGATGCGCCGCGCACCCCGTCCATCCCCAGCTTCATCAAGGATCTGAACGACTACAGGGGCTGGCCCACCCGCAACGGCAGCCGCGCCTTTGCCCGCGCCCCGGCAGCCAAGGCCAATGAACGCTTCGTCGATGCCTATGCCCAGATGAACATCAACCCGCTGGGCAAGACCACGACGCCGGAATTCGGCCTGATGTGCACCACCGAGCCGCTGGCCGGCGGCCCCACCCGCAACCCGTGGAACCCGGATTTCTCGCCCGGCGGCTCGTCGGGCGGCAGCGCGGCGGCGGTGGCATCCGGCGTGGTGCCGATCGCCCATGCCAATGATGGCGGCGGCTCCATCCGCATCCCGGCCAATCTGTGCGGCCTGTTCGGCTTCAAGCCCAGCCGCGGCCGGCTGGCCGGGCAATTGAAGGGCGATGATCCGGCGGCGCTGGCGGTTGACCATGTGCTGTCGCGTTCGGTGCGCGATGCGGCGCTGGTGCTGGTTTCCCTGCAGGGCCAGGATGTGCCCGGCCTGCCGCCGCTGGCGCGGATGAACGGCCCGGTGGGCCAGCGCTTCCGCATCGGGGTGATCACCAACGGGGCCGACAATGCCGCCCCCGATGACGAGGTGCTGGGCGGCATGGCCCGCACCCGCGCCCTGCTCAACGCCATGGGCCACAGCGTGTTCGATGTGGCCTGGCCCTTTGATCCGGGGGCGTTTGCGCGCGATTTCACCGCGCTGTGGGCGCTGGGCGCGGCCGAGGCGGTGGCCGGCGTGGACAAGGCGTTCGGCGCCGAGGGCGTGGCCGCGCTGGAGCCGTTGACCCGCCATCTGGCCGGCCTGGGCGCCGCCGTGGCCGATGTGCCGGCGCTGATGGCGCGGCTGGCGGGCTATCGCGATGCCTACAACGCCAGTTTCAAGGAGCATGACCTGCTGTTGACCCCGGTGCTGGCCCGCCATGCCCTGCCCATCGGCCTGTTGGGCCACCACCGCCCGCCGGCCGACGTGATGGCCGACATGATGCGCATCGTCGCCTACACGCCGGTGCAGAATCTCACCGGGGCGCCGGCGATGAGCGTGCCGATCATGCAGGCCACCAACGGCCTGCCGCTGGGCCTGCATTTTGCCGGCCGGCGCGGTGATGATGCCCGCCTGATGGATCTGGCCTTTCAGCTGGAACAGGCAGCGCCCTGGGCTGCGCGGCGGCCGCCAATCTGGTTTGGCTGATCGCGCCGCTGCCTTTCGGGTGGATTTTGCCGGTTCAGCCGTTATTCAGGCGCTGCGCCGGCTGTGCTGGCCACCAGATCCACCGCATCGGAAAATAGCCCGGATGACCGACCGCACCGCCCCCCGTCTCCTCCTGCTGGCTGGCACCATGCTTGCAACGCCGGCCGCCGCCCAGGTGGTGATCAGCGCCAACCAGACGACGCCGGTGGCCACCGCCACCGCCAGCAGCGGCCAGCCGGCCAATGTGACGGTGAACAGCGGCATCAGCGTGGCGGTGACCGACGGCACCGCCGCCACCATCAACAGCGCCAACAGCATCACCAACAACGGCACGCTGACCAGCGCCGGATCATCCAACGTGGTGGCGGTGCGCATCGACAGCGCCAGCGGCGGCAGCCTGATCAACAACAGCGCGATTTCGGTGACCGGCACCGCCACCGGCGCCACCGGCAACACCGGCCTGCTGCTGAGCGGCAGCGGCAGCTTCACCGGCAGCCTGACCAGCAGCACCCTTTCCCGCATCAGCGTGACCGGGGACAATGCCACCGGCGTGCGGCTGGCCGCGCCCGTGGTGGGCAATGTCAGCCTGGGCGGCGTGGCGGTGGCCGGCAGCGGCAGTGCGGCGATCGTGGTGGCCGCCCCGCTCAGCGGCAATCTCACCACCTATGGCACGGTGGCCGCCACCGGCACCGGCAACACCGGCCTGGCCATATTGGCCCCGATCACCGGCCAGGTGCTGAGCGGTGCGAATATCGTGGTGGGCAGCGATCAGGGTTTTGATGCGGTGGGCAATATCGTCAATGCCGTCGCCGGCGTCGCCGGGGTGCGCATCGGCGCCGGGATCAGCGGCGGCTTTGCCATCGATCGGTATTTCGTCGATGCCGCCGGCGTGGTGCAACCGGCCAGCAGCGCCACCACCACCACCGTGCTGGGCAGCGTTTCCAGCTTTGCCGGCACGCCGGCCGTGTTGGTGGCGCCGGCCGGCAATGATCCGATCCTGCTGGGCAGCAACAGCGACGGGCAATCGCTGGTCAACCGCGGGCGCATCGCGGCGCAGGGGCGCAACCGCGGCACCGCGCAAAGCGGCATCGTGGTGAGCGGCGCGGCCAGCCTGGCCGGCAGCATCGCCAGCATCGGCGGCGCCGATCTGACCGTGGGCGCGGTGGATGCGACCGCCATCGGCATCGAACTGCGCACCGGGGCCAGCGCGGCCGCGGTCAATCTCGCTGGCAGCACCAATGTCGCCAGCGCCCTCACCCCGGCACAGGGCACCACGGCGGCCGGCAGCGGCGGGCTGGCGGTGGGCGTGCTGGTGCAGGCCGGGGCCAATCTGGGCAGCGTGGTCAACAGCGGCGCCATCACCGTGCAATCCAGCGGCAACAACGCCGCCTTTGGCATCGCCGATCTGGCCGGCAGCATCACCAGCATCAGCAACAGCGGCACCATCAAGGTGACAGCGAGCGTGTCCGGCCAGCCGGCGCGCGCCATCGACCTGTCGGCCAGCAGCGCCGCCGTGGCGATCAGCAACAGCGGCAGCATCACCGGCGACATCATCGGCGGCAACGGCGCCACCACCGTGACGCTCAGCGGCGGCAGCCTCACCGGCCGGCTGGCGCTGGGCAGCGGCGCCAACCGCCTGACGATGAGCGGCGGCGCGACGATCAGCGGCGCCGTCACCAGCGGCGGGCAACTGGCCGTCACCCTCTCGGGCGCGACCAGCCTTGATCTTTCGGCCGGCACCGCGCCCACGCTGTCGTCGCTGGCCATGAGCGGCAGCAGCCGGCTCACCGTGGCGGTGCGCTCCGGCCAGCCGGGCCTGACGGTGACCGGCGCGGCCAGCTTTGCCGACACGGCGCGGCTGCGCGTCGCCGTCTCCTCGATCACCAACAGCCAGACGCTCACCCTCGTCTCCGCCGCCGGAGGCATCACGGCGGCCAGCCCGTCAACGCTGGTTGATACGGCCACCGTGCCTTTCCTCTACACGCTGGGCAGCGCCACGGTGAGCGCCAACGCCGTCACCGTCACGCTCAACCGCAAATCGGCGGCCGAGGTGGGGCTGACGCCGGGGCAGGCCGGCTTCTTCAACCAGTCGCTGGCGGCGCTCGCCGCCGATGCCACGCTGGGGCCGGCGATCGGCAATCTGGCCACCCAGGCCGATGTGCTGGCCGCCTATCGCGTGCTGGCCCCGGCCACCTTCAGCGCCGCGCCGCTGCGCATGGCCGCCAGCATGGCCGATGCCGGCATGGGCGCCGTGGCGCAGCGGCTGACGGCGGTGCGGCTGGGCGGTTCGCGCGATGAACTGGGCAATCTGAACGGCCTGGCGCTGTGGGTGCAGGAAACCGGCAATTTCATCAGCCAGAAAGATGGCGCCAACACGCCGGGCTTCACCGGCAACATGCTGGGCCTTTCGGTGGGGGTGGACAAGCCGATCCTGGGGCTGGACGCGGTGGGGCTGGCCTACAGCATCGGCTGGTCGGACGTGCGCTATGGCGGGGTGGCCGGCAAGCCGCTGCTGCTCACCGCCAACCAGGTTGATCTTTATGCCGCCAAGCGGTTTGGCGGGCTGTTCGTGGCGATCGGAGGCCAATATGGCTTCACCAGCTACAGCTCGCGCCGGGAATTCACCTTCGGCACCCAGAGCGGGGTGATCACCGCCGGCTGGCGCGGCACCAGCCAGGGCGCCAGCGGCACGCTGGGCTATGCCATCAAGGCCGGACGGCTGGCGATCATGCCATCGAACAGCATCAGCTGGCTGAAGGTGCGGCAGAACGGCTTCACCGAAACCGGCGCGGGTTCGCTGGCGGTGACGATGGACCGGTCGAGCCAGACGATCACCACCAACACCGCGGCGCTTTCGGCCGATTATGTCGTGCCATCGGGCGATGGCGCCTGGCGGCTGGGCCTGCGCGGCGGCTATGTCAGCCAGCTGGGCACCTCGGCGCTGGCGCTCAGCGGCCGCTTTGCCGGCGGCGGCAGCGATTTCGTGCTGGGCGCCGATGCGATCCGGCCCAGCGAACTGCAGGTTGGCGGCCAGTTCGCCTATGCCGGCAGCGGCTTTGTCGCCGTGCTCGGCTATGACCGGCGACAGGCCAGCAGCTTCACCGCGCAATCGGTGATGGCGTCCCTGCGCTTTGCGATGTGATGGGGGAAAATCCGTGAATCTCGCCCGTTTTGCCCGCCGCCGCTACACGGCTGGCGCCACCCCGCTGGAAGCGATGCCGCGCCTTTCGGCCGCGCTGGGCGCTGATCTGTGGATCAAGCGCGATGATCTGCTGGGCCTGGCCGGCGGCGGCAACAAGACCCGCAAGCTGGAATTCCTGGTTGCCGATGCGCTGGCGCAAGGGGCCGACACGCTGATCACCGTGGGCGCGCCGCAATCCAACCATTGCCGCCTCACGCTCGCCGCCGCCGCCAGGGAGGGGCTGGCCTGCCGGCTGGTGATCGAGGAGCGGGTGCCCGGCAGCTACAGCCCCGATGCGCTGGGCAATAATCTCCTGTTTGATCTGATGGGCGCTGCGGCCATCCGCATGGTGAAGGCCGGCAGTGATCTGAACGCCGAACTGGCGGCCGAGGCGGCGGCGGTGACGGCGGCGGGCGGGCGGCCCTATGTGATCGTCGGCGGCGGCTCCAACCCGCTGGGCGCGCTGGGCTATGCCGCCTGCGCCCAGGAAATCATGGCCCAGGCGTTCGATGCCGGCGTGGCGTTTGACCGGATCGTGGTCGCCTCGGGCAGCGCCGGCACCCATGCCGGGCTGGTGGCCGGGCTGGTGGCGCTGAACGCCGGCATTCCCGTGACCGGCATCAACGTGCGCCGCCCGCGGGCCGAGCAGGAAGCCAATGTGCTGAAGCTGGCCGAGGCCACCGCCGATCTGCTCGGCACGCCGCGCCCCACGGCGGCCGACATCGTGGCGCTGGCCGATTGGGTTGGCCCCGGCTATTCACTGCCCACCCGCGACATGGTGGCGGCGGTGCGGCTGCTGGCCCGCAGCGAGGGCATCCTGCTTGATCCGGTTTACAGCGGCAAGGCGATGGCCGGGCTGATCGCGCTGGCCCGCGCCGGCGATTTTGCCGGGCAGCGGGTGCTGTTCCTGCACACCGGTGGCGCCCCCAGCCTGCCGGCCTTTGCCCCCGTGCTGCGCGATCCCGCCTTCAACTGATGGCGCGCGACCGCCCGCGCGCCGTGATCGTGCCCGGCTGGCGCACCGTGATCGTGCCCGGCTGGCGCACCATCGGCGTGATCGGCGGCATGGGGCCGGCCGCCACCGCCGATTTCATGGCCCTGCTGGTGGCCGGCGCCGCCGCCGCGCGTGACACGGATCACCCGCGCGTGCTGGTGGACAGCAACCCCCATGTGCCCGATCGCAACGCCGCGGCCCTAGGCGGCGGCCCCGCCCCCGGCCCGGCGCTGGCGGCGATGGCGCAGGGGCTGGTGGCCCTGGGGGCCGAGGTGCTGGCGATGCCGTGCAACGCCGCCCATGGCTGGGCCGCTGCGATCACGGCGGCGCCCTTTGTTTCGATGATCGATGCCGCCCTGGCCGAGGCGCTGGCCCACGGCCCGCAGCGCATCGGCGTGCTGGCAGTGGGGGCCACGCTGGCGCTGGATCTTTATGGCCGCGCCAGCCCGGTGCCGGTGCTGGCCGGCGATCTGGCGGTGGTGCAGCCGGCCGTGAACGCCATCAAGGCCGGCGATGCCGGGCCACAGGTGCGCGCCGCGCTGGCGGCCGAGGCGGCGCGGCTGGTGGCGGCCGGGGCCGGCGTGATCATCGCCGCCTGCACAGAAGTGCCGCTGGCGCTGGGGCCGGATGACGTGGCGGTGCCGCTGATCAATTCCACCGCCGCGCTGGCCCGCGCCACATTGGCGGCGGCGCGTTTGCCCGATAGGGTGGCGCCATGATCACCACCACCACCGCCGCCGTGCTGGATGCCATGGGCGCCGCCCAACCTTATGCCAGCAGCCGGCCGCTCACGCTGAAGCGGCTGGATCTGGCCCCGCCCGGCCCCGGCGAACTCCTGGTGCAGATCGAGGCGGCCGGCCTGTGCCACAGCGATCTTTCGGTGGTGAACGCCGATCGGCCGCGCCCGCTGCCGATGGCGCTGGGCCACGAGGCGGTGGCGCGCGTGCTGGCCGCCGGGCCGGGCGCGCGGCTGGCACCGGGCGCGCGCGTGGTGATGGCCTTTCTGCCGGCCTGCGGCCATTGCGAGGCCTGCCACCGCGGCGAGCCCTGGCTGTGCAGCAACGGCGCGGCCGCCAACGGCAAGGGCGAACTCTTGGGCGGCGGCTTCCGGCTGAGTGATTGCGGCCACAAGGTGCATCATCATCTGGGCCTGTCGGCCTTTGCCAGCCATGCCGTGATCGATGAACGCAGCTGTGTGCGCATCGATGATGACATTCCGGCCGAAATCGCCGCGCTGTTCGGCTGTGCCGTGCTCACCGGGGTGGGCGCGGTGTTCAATTCCGCCGTGGTGCGCCCCGGCGAAAGCGTGGCGATTTGGGGGCTGGGCGGCGTTGGCCTGGCTGCACTGCTGGGCGCGGTGGCGGCCGGGGCGGAGCCGGTGATCGCCATTGATCCGGTGCCGGAAAAGCGCGCGCTCGCGCTCGAACTGGGCGCCCGGGCCGCCGTGGCGCCCGCAGAGGTGGCCGCCGCCTTTGCCGAACACGGGGCCCCGCGCGTCGCGATCGAGAGCGTGGGCAAGGGCAGCGTGCTGGCCGAGGCCTATCGCACCACGGCGCGCGGCGGCCGCATCGTCACCGTCGGCCTGCCCAACCCGGCCGATCCCTTCACCATCCCGGCCGTCAGCCTGGTGGCCGAAGCCAAGACGCTGATCGGCAGCTATATGGGTTCGGCGGTGCCGGCGCGCGACATCCCGCGCTACATCGCCCTGTGGCGCGCCGGCCGCCTGCCGGTGGAACGCCTGCTGACCAGCGTGCTGCCGCTGGCTGATATCAACCACGCGCTCGACGAACTGGCCGGCGGCCAGGCCGTGCGGCAGATCCTGATCCCGTGACCGGCGGCCAGGCGGCCCCACATGCACCCAAGCCGCCGCCCCCTCCGCCCTGCGGGCACCTCCCCCGCAGGGGGAGGATCATCGAGGCAGGGCCGCCCCAGTGGGCGAGGATCATGATCGCCACACCACTCCAGATCCTCCCCCTTTGGGGGAGGTGCCGACCGAAGGGAGGCGGAGGGGGCGGGCCGGGCGCACATCTCCACGCGAGCCGTCCCCTCCGCCCTGCGGGCACCTCCCCCAGAGGGGGAGGATCGGGACTTGGCGCGCACCACCTCAGCTTCTTCCCCAGTGGGCGAGGATCATGATCGCCGCACCACCCCAGATCCTCCCCCTCGGGGGGAGGTGCCGACCGAAGGGAGGCGGAGGGGGCGGGCCAGGCGCACATCTCCAAACCCGCCGCCCCCTCCGCCCTGCGGGCACCTCCCCCAGCGGGGGAGGATCATCAAGGCAGGGCCACCCCCAAGGGGGAGGATCATGACGGCCGCCCTCGGCGCCCTGCTCGGCCTCATCATCGGCAGTTTTCTCGCCGTGCTCACCGGGCGCTGGCCGGCGGGGCAGGCGATCACCGGCCGGTCGCGCTGCGATGCCTGCGGGGTGCAGTTGCGCGCGCTGGAACTGGTGCCGGTCCTGTCCTTCCTCGTGCTGCGCGGGCGCTGCCGCCATTGCGGCGCGGCGATTGACCGGCGGCACCCGGCCATCGAACTGGCCGGGGCGGCGGTGGGGGCCGTGCTGCTGTGGCGTTACCCGCTGCTGCCCGGCCTCGCTGCCGCCATCGCCGGCTGGTGGCTGCTGGCGCTGATCGTGCTGGATGCCGAGCACCAGTGGCTGCCCGATGCCCTCACCCTGCCGCTGATCCCGGCCGGGCTGGCGCTGGGCGAGGTGATCGGTTTTGCGCCGCTGGCCGACCGGGCGCTGGCCGCCCTGTTGGGCTTTGGCACGCTGGCGGCGCTGCGGGCAGGCTATCGCTGGCGCACCGGGCGCGAGGGCATGGGCGGCGGCGATCCCAAGCTGATGGCCGGCATCGGCGCGCTGCTGGGCTGGATACCGCTGCCCTTCATTCTGACCGGCGCGGCGCTGCTCGGCCTCGGCCTGGCCGGGCTTGACCGGGCGCGCGGCCGGGCGATAACCGCCACCACCGCCCTGCCACTGGGGGCGCTGCTGGCCGGCATGGCGTTGATCCTGCTCATGCTCGGCCCGGATTGGGGGGAGCGGCTGCGATGAATTTTCCCGGTGCCCAGCGCGTGCCCGACAAGCGCGTGGAGATGTGCATCCGCAAGAAGTTCCTCTCGGCCGCCGAATGCGCCGGCATCATCGCGCTGATCGACCGGTTGCGCCGCCCCTCCACCATCACCGATGCCTATGGCGCCGATGCCGCCTTCCGCACCAGCGAGACCGCCGATCTGCCCGGTGATGATCCGCTGGTGCGCGCCGTCTACACGCGCCTGGCCGATTATGCCGGCCTGCCACTGGCCCATGCCGAGGCCTTGCAGGGCCAGCGCTATGCCCCCGGCCAGCAGTTCAAGGCGCACACCGATTATTTCGAGCCGACCGGCCTGGATTATTTCCCGCACACCGAAGACGGCGGCCAGCGCACCTGGACGCTGATGGTCTATCTGAACGAGCCGCAGGCCGGCGGCGCCACCCGCTTCGTGCATCTGGACAAGACGGTGCAGCCCGAAACCGGCAAGCTGATCGCCTGGAACAACCGCACCGCCGATGGCGGGGTCAATGCCTTCACCCTGCACGCCGGCCTGCCGGTCAGGGCCGGCACCAAATACGTGATCACCGCCTGGTTCCGCGATGCCCCGCGCCATCACCCGCCGGTGTGGGGCGGCTGAATCACTTGCGGTTGTAGACGCGCCTGCCGGTGTGGGGCGGCTGAATCACTTGCGGCTGTAGACGCGCTTGCCGGCCAGCCAGGTGCCCGACACTCTGATCTGCCACAACTGGCCTTCGGGCGTGGCGAACGGGTCCCGCTCAAGCGTGATGAAATCGGCCCATTTGCCCGGCTCCAGCGTGCCCACCTTGGTTTCGGCATGGCCGGCGCGCGCCGCCCACAGGGTGAAGCCGGCCAGCGCATCGGTGAGGCTCAATTTCTCCCACGGCCGCCAGCCGCCGGCCGGCAACCCGTCGCGGGATTGGCGGGTGACAGCGGCATGCAGGCCGAACAGCGGCTCCGGCGGCTCCACCGGGAAATCGCTGCCCAGCGCCAGCTGCGCGCCGCTCTTCTTCAGCGCCGCCCAGGCATAGGCGCCGCCCAGCCGCGCCTCGCCCAGCCGCGCCTCGGCCATCCCCTTGTCAGAGGTGGCGTGGGTGGGCTGCATGGAGGCGACCACGGCCAGATCGGCAAAGCTGTGGAGATCGCCCATGTCGAGGATCTGGGCATGTTCGTTGCGGTGGCGGCGCGCCGTGCGCTCGGCCGGCGGCACCGCGGCAAAGGCCGCCATGGTGGCGCGGTTGGCGGCATCGCCGATGGCGTGGACATTGACCTGGAAGCCCTGGGCCGAGGCGGTGGTGACCAACCGCTTCAGCTCATCGGCCGGAATGATCTCCAGCCCGCGCGTGTTCGGCATGTCGGCATAGGGTTTCAGCAGATAGGCACCCCGGCTGCCCAGCGCGCCATCCGAAACCAGCTTCATCGCCCGCATCGCGATCAGATCATTCCAGCCCCAATCAATGGGGCCGTTGGGCGCGATGGCGGCGCGGTTGGCCGGGCCAAAGGCCATGGCATAGATGCGCGCCGTCAGCCGGCCGCTGGACGCAAAGCGCACGTACCGGTCCCACGTGTCCTTGTCCATGCCGGCGTCATGCACCCCGGTCAGGCCGACTTCGGCCATGGTTTCCAATGCCTTGGCCAGCACCAGATCGCGGCGGGCGGCATCGTCGGCGGGCACCTGCCGGGCCACCAGCGCCATGGCATTGTCGACCAGCACGCCGGTGGGATTGCCGGCGGCATCGCGGATGATCTGGCCGCCGGGCGGGTCCTTCGTCTCCCGGGTGATGCCGGCGGCCTTCAGCGCCGCGCTGTTGGCCCAGCCGGCGTGGCCGTCCACCCGCTCGAACCAGGCCGGGCGGCTGCCGGTCACGGCGTCAAGCTCGGCGGCGGTGGGGAAGCGGCCGATGGGCTTGCCGCCCTCCAGCCAGCGTTCCTGGTTCCAGCCGCGGCCCAGCACCCAGCCGCTGGCCGGCAGGCCGGCGCGGATGCGCGCCTGCGCCGCCGCGATCGATGCGGTGTCGCGCAGATCAATCTGCAACCGCTCCTCGCCCAGGCCCATCACATGGCCATGGGCATCGATCAGCCCCGGCCACAGCGTGGCGCCGGCCAGATCAACCTGCGTGCCCGCCGGCAGCGCCGCCCCGGCCGGCAGCGTGGCCTTCACCCGCCCGTCATCACCCACCACCAGCGTGGCAAAGCGGTGCAGCACGCCGCCGCCATCCAGCGTGTAGCCATTGGCATTGGTGTAGAGCGTATCGGCCAGCAGCGGCGCCGACGTGCCGAGCGCCAGCGCGAACAGCAGATTTTTCATGGCAATCCCCCGTTTTCTCAACCCAGCGCCCGCGCCATGAACACCCAGTTGGGATGCATGATGGCTGGCACCTCCACCTCAGGATAGGGCGGGATCGGCGCAAAGCCCAGCCGCTGATAAAGCGCGATCGCGGTGGTGAGCGTGGGCGCGGTATCGAGCAGCATCTGGCGATAGCCAAAGCCGGCGGCATCGGCCATCAACCGCTCCACCAGCGCGCGGCCAAGGCCAAGGCCCTTGGCGGCATCGCGCAGATAGACGCGCTTCATCTCGCACACGCCGTCGCGCACCCGCCGGATGCCGCCCATGCCGATCACCGCGCCACCGCGTTCGATCAGGTAGAAGATGCTGGACGGCGGGCCGGGCCCCAGGATTTTCGGCAGCGCCTCGGGCAGATAGGCGCGGATGTCACCACCGGGAAACAGATCGGCGAGGCCGACGCCAAACCGCTCGGCCACGCCATCGAAGACGAAGTGCAGATATTCGGCGTTGAGATCGATCAGCAGCGCCGCATCATCGGGCAGGCGGGCAAGGCGATAATGGACGGCCATGCCGGCGTGATGGCGCAGGCGGGCCGGCTTGGCAACCGGGGCCGCGCGGCGGTAAGGGGTGGCGATGAGCAGCGCCGCCTCCCCTGATCGCGCCCGGCTGGAGGCCCTGGCCCAGCAGGGCATCGCCGCCCTGCAACGCGGCGATGCCGCCGCCGCCCGGCCCGCCTTTGCCGCCATCACCGCCAGCGGCACCGCCAGCGCCCAGATGTGGCTGTTGCTGGCGCAAAGCTGTGACATGCTGGACGATCGCGCCGCCGCCCGCGCCGCGCTGGCCCGGGTGCTCGCCGCCGATGAACACAACCCCTATGCGCTGGTGATGATGGGCGAGATCCTCACGCGGGAGGGGGACGACCGCGCTGCGGTGGCCTGGTATGGCCGGGCGCTGGCCGCCGCCGGCCGCTATCAGCAATTGCCGCCCGATCTGGTGCAGCGGCTGCACCGCGCCGAGGCGGAGAGCAGCGCCATCATGGGGCGGTTCGTTGCCACCATGCACACGGCGCTCAGCGCCGCCGGGGTTGACAGCGCCGCCGCCGGAGACCGTTTTGGCGAGTGCCTCGCCATCCTGGCCGGCAAGGCCCAGCCGCACCTGCAACAGCCGACCAATTTCTATTTCCCCGGCCTGCCACAACGCGCCTTCTATGATCCGGCCGAATTCGGCTGGACGGCGGCGCTGGAGGCGGCAATGCCGGCGATCCGGGCGGAGGCGCAAGGCGTGCTGGCCGAACGCGCCGGCATCGCGCCCTATGTGGAGGCCCCGCCCGACCGGCCGGCCAAGGCCCACAGCCTGATGAACGATCCGCGCTGGAGCGCCTTTCACCTGTTCCGCGCCGGCCAGCCGATTGCCGATCACGCCGCCCGCTGCCCGGCCACCATGGCGGCGCTGGCCGGGCTGCCGCTGCCGCGCGTGGCCGGCCGCTCCCCGATGGCGCTGTTTTCCATCCTGGCGCCGCACACCCATATCCAGCCCCATTGCGGCATGCTCAACACGCGGCTGATCTGCCACCTGCCGCTGATCGTGCCGGCCGGCTGCCGGCTGCGGGTGGGCAACCACACCCGCGGCGTTGAGGCCGGGCGCATGCTGATCTTTGACGACAGCATCGAGCATGAGGCGTGGAACGACAGCGACGATGTGCGCGTGGTGCTGATCTTTGAAATCTGGCGCCCGGAACTGAGCAAGGCCGAACGCGCCGGCCTGACCGCGCTGTTCGAATCCGTCGCGCATTACGACGCGGATCAGGGCTGAGGCCGCAACCGCCGGATCAGGCTTGACGTGTCCTGCCGGCGGCCGCCCATCGCCTGCACATCGGCATAGAATTGATCGACCAGCGCCGTCAGCGGCAACGGCACGCCCAGCCGCCGCGCCTCGTCCAGCGCCAGGCCCAGGTCCTTGCGCATCCAATCCACCGCAAAGCCGAAATCAAATTCGCCGCGCGCCATGGTGCGGGCGCGGTTGTCCATCTGCCAGCTTTGCGCCGCGCCCTTGGAGATCACCTCCACCACCGCATCCAGATCCAGCCCGGCAGCCTGGCCCAGCGCCAGCCCTTCGGCCAGCCCCTGCAATATGCCGGCGATGCACAATTGGTTGACCATCTTGGTGAGCTGCCCGCTGCCGGCCGGGCCCATGTGGCCGATGCGCTGCGCATAGGCGGCCATCACCGGTTCGGCCGCCGCGAAGGCCGCCGCGCTGCCGCCCACCATGATGGTGAGCCGGCCATTTTCCGCGCCGGCCTGCCCGCCCGACACCGGCGCATCCACCACCAGCAGGCCGCGCGCCTCGCCCGCATCGGCCAGGTGCCGGGCGATGGCGGCCGAAACCGTGGTGTGATCGATGAACAGCGCGCCGGCGCGCATCGCGGCAAAGGCGCCATCGGGGCCGAGGGTGACGGCGGCCAGATCGGCATCGGCGCCCACACAGGCGATCACCACATCGGCCCTGGTTGCCGCCGCCGCCGGGGTGGGCGCGTGGCCGCCGCCATGCGCCGCCACCCAGGCCGCGGCCTTGGCCGGCGTGCGGTTGTACACGGTCACATCATGGCCGGCGGCGGCGAGGTGGCGGGCCATCGGGGCGCCCATCACGCCCAGCCCCAGAAAGGCGATGTTCAAGGCGATCCTGCTCATGGGCACGCCGCTTAGCACGAGGGTAGCGCTGTGGCACCTGCGGCGTTATGGAACGGGCATGACCGTGCTTTCCGCCTCTGCCCCATCTGCCCCATCTGCTGCGCCTGCCGGGCCGGCCCTGCCGATTGGCGTTGCCGATGTGGAGGCCGCCGCGCTGGCCATTGCCGGCAAGGTGATCCGCACCCCCTGCCTGAAATCCGAAACGCTCAGCCAACTCACCGGGGCGGAGGTGTGGCTGAAATTCGAGAATCTCCAGTTCACCGCCGCCTACAAGGAACGCGGCGCGCTGAACCGGCTGCTGTCGCTCACCGCCGAGGAGCGGGCGCGCGGGGTGATCGCCGCTTCGGCCGGCAATCATGCGCAAGGGCTGGCCTATCACGCCCGCCGGCTGGGCATCCCGGCCACCATCGTGATGCCGCGCTTCACGCCGATCGTGAAGGTGCAGCAAACCGAAAGCCACCAGGCCAAGGTGGTGCTGTTTGGCGAGAAATATGACGATGCCAGCGCCCACGCGCTGGAACTGGCCGACCAGAAGGGGCTGGTCTATGTCCACCCCTTTGATGATCCGCGCGTGATGGCCGGCCAGGGCACGGTGGGCCTGGAAATGCTGGAGGACGCGCCGGAGATCGACACGCTGGTGGTGCCGATCGGCGGCGGCGGGCTGATTTCCGGCATCGCCACGCTGGCCAAGGCGCGGCGGCCCGATATCGCCATCATCGGCGTGCAGGCCGAGCTTTACCCGTCGATGTATGCCGAGATGAAGGGCCAAGGCGCCGTGTGCGATGGGGACACGCTGGCCGAAGGCATTGCGGTGAAAACCCCCGGCCGCCTCACCCGCGAGGTGGTGCGCGCGTTGGTGGACGATATCGTGCTGGTGGGCGAACGCGATCTGGAACGCGCCGTTGCCCTGCTGCTGGGCATCGAAAAGACGGTGGTGGAAGGCGCCGGCGCCGCTGGCTTGGCCGCCCTGCTCGCCCATCCGCGCCGGTTCCGCGGCGCCAAGGTGGGCTTGGTGCTGTGTGGCGGCAATATCGATACGCGCCTGCTGGCCAACGTGCTGCTGCGCGATCTGGCCCGCGCCGGCCGGCTGGCGCGGCTGCGCATCCGCCTGAAGGACCGGCCGGGCCAATTGTTTGAAGTGGCCCGCATTTTCGATCAGCAGCAGGTGAATATCCTGGAGGTGTACCACCAGCGCGTGTTCACCACCCTGCCGGCCAAGGGCCTGATCGCCGACGTGGAGTGCGAAACCCGTGACCGGGAGCATCTGGAGCGCCTGATCGAGGCGCTGCGCGCCGCCGGATATGAAGTGCGCATGGTTGAGGCGGATTGAAACCAAAACCCCCCAATATCCGCTTGCACACACGCAAGCCTTGGTTAGCATCGCCGTAACAGGGAGAGGGACTGGCCAGCGCATATGGCCGGCCTTTGAGAGTGCGAGCGCAAAAGGGCCTGCGGTGTGACCGACCAATCCTATCGTTTTCCTCGGTTTTTCGTGACGGCCCCGTCACCCTGCCCCTATTTGCCCGGCCGCACCGAACGCAAGGTGTTTGCCGAACTGAAGGGCGACGATGCCCAGACCATGGCCGAGGCGCTGGGCCGAATCGGCTTCCGCCGCAGCCAGAATGTCGTCTACCGCCCGTCGTGCGAAGGCTGCCAGGCCTGCGTGTCGGTGCGGGTGCCCACCGCCCGCTTCCAGCCGGGCCGCACCCAGCGCAAACTGCTCGCCGCCCACGCCGACCTTGAGGTCCACGCCTGCGAACCCTGGGCCACCGAGGAACAATGGACCCTGCTGCGCCGCTATCTGGCCGCCCGCCACCCCGGCGGCGGCATGGCCGCCATGGACGCGCATGATTTCGCCGACATGGTGGAACAATCCTCGGTTGACACGGTGGTGGTGGAATATCGCGAACCCACGCCCGATGGCCGCCTTGGCCGCCTCGTCGGCTGCTGCCTCACCGACAAACAGTCCGACGGGCTGTCGATGATCTACAGCTTCTACGAACCCGATCTGCCCGGCCGCGAAGGCCTGGGCAATTTCATCATCATGGACCACATCACCCGCGCCGCCCGCGCCGGCCTCGCCTATGTCTACCTCGGCTATTGGATCGAAGGCTGCAACCGCATGGCCTACAAAACCAAATTCCGCCCGGTCGAAGCCCTGATGGGCGGCCAGTGGCGGGAATTGGCGTGAGGGCTGGTGTGAAATGGTAATTTAATAGGCCACCCACAAGGCGGAGGCCGCCTTTGATTTATGACCATCTGTCCTCCACCTGGCTAAACCTTAACTCATTCGGTTGGTATTGTTACAACCCTGAATACAAAGATTGCAGTCCCGAAAATGCTATGGCGAGCTTGACAAGGCATTTGATGGTAATCATCGTAATGTTATGAACGAATCAGTAAAAAAGGCTTTGCCATGGCTAGGCTCCGCTGTAGCGGGTGCCATCATTGCTTACTTGGTGCCATTTTTTCTTTCTTCAGAGCAACTTAATGTGACAAAACTGCCCGTGCTTTTTGCCGAACTCAGAGTTGACAGCGAAAGTTCGGCCGCAAAGCCCTTGAGTGAGCGGACGGTTAACGAATTGGCACGCCTAACCGAGCAAAGTGAATGGGCGAATACAATAAAGGCCGCAGATTTAGAGAACTTTACTGATCAGAAGGAGAAGCTAAAGACAGTTGATGATCAAGTCTCTGACGTTATCCCAACTTTAAGGCCGGCAGTTGAAACATTAGGTGATTGGCCAACTGTTGATTTCAGGACCATGAATGAAGCCGTAAAATTCTTTGATATTCTCCAAGACAATCTGGTTGCTATAGATGGAGCTTTAAGCGGAGAAGTTCGGCGAAATGAGGTCGACATGTCGCAATTTCGTGACGTCACTCCGCAGAATCGCCAATATCGATTTTTTAGAATTTCTATAAATACAGACGGTAACTATTTCATTGAGTATCAGACCAAACGCATTCCTCTCCTTTGGACAAGAGTTAAAGATAATCAATTCGAGCGGGAGAACTTAAGGAAGGTTTACGCCCAGCTGGCGGTTGCAGTAGCGGACGGGAATGCTGCGCTGTTGCAGCCCGTGCTTCAGATACTTAGGTCTACACAAGAACAACTGATGATTCTTGAACGAATTCAGTCAATTCTTGAAGATGATCCCGGTTCTATGGTGTTTCTAAAGCGGACCAGGTTGGTTGTGAGGTTGCTGCTAACCAACACGGGAGGACGAAGCGCTGCTGTAGTTCCCGAAGCGCGCTTAGATATAGCACCTCTGAAGAATGCAGGTGGCAATAAAATTGAACAGCAGGAGCCATTCTATCTAGTTGCAACTAGCGAAGAAGCTGCAACCAATGAGGAAACCGATCTTGATCGTGTTCCCGTCAAGGAAGCGATTATTGTCGCCCCTGGCGAATCGAAACTCATTACATTCGTAAGCGAGGCCCCGGCATCATATTTGTTTAAGGGCCAAGATGATGGCAAGGATCAATCTGTTCGTAAAGCAAAGCTTTATCTTGTGACAACCAGGTCGGTTCTGTTCGGCGAGCCCTTCGATAGGATCGAACTTGATATCGATCTGGACAGGAACCAGAAGTCTCCGTTTAGAACACTTCTACAGTAAAGCTTAGGTATTTGGTCCGGGCATTTGGTCACTTTGGTATTGTGAGCATTTTACATCCTACATCGTCAGCCGGTCCAGCATGCCGGCGGCCATGGCCTGTTTCACATGGTCGATGAAGGCGCGCAGTTTGGGGGTCATCTGGCTGTGGCTGGGGTAGTGGAGGAAGAGGCCGGGGCTGGTGGGGCTGAGGGTGGGGAGCAGGATTTCGAGTTGGCCGCAGGCGATTTCGGTTTCGATCAGCGGTTCGGCGACCTGGGCGAGGCCGAGGCCGCGCAGGGCCAGCGCGCGCACCGCCGGGTCTTCGTTGACGATGATGCGGCCTTTCACGGCCACGTCGATGTGGCGGTTGCCGTCTTGCAGGCGCCACGGGGTGGGGCTGCTGCGGCCGGGGATGCGCTGGCGGATGCAGTGGTGGGATTTCAGATCGGCGGGTGACTGCGGCCGGCCGTGGGCGGCCAGATAGGCCGGCGCGCCAACGATGACGAAGCGGAACGGGGTGGAGAGGCGGACGCTGATCATGTCGGCCTCCAGCAGTTCGCCCACCCGGATGCCGGCATCGTGGCCGCTGCTGGCCAGATCGACCAGCGCATCCTCCCCGATGATCTCCACGTCAATTTCGGGATAGGTTTCGCAAAAGCTGGCGATGATCGGTTCGATGAGCAGGGGCACGACGGCGCGCGGCATGTTGAGGCGCAGCAGGCCGGCCGGGCGCTCCCCCAGGGTGCGGGCCTGTTCCCAGCCGGCGACAAGGCCGGCGAAGGCGGGCGCGGCGGCCGCGTGGAACAGGGCGCCGGCTTCGGACAGGCCGACCGAGCGGGTGGTGCGGATGAACAGCGGCACGCCGATGCGGTCTTCCAGCTGGCGGACCGTCTGGCTGATGGCGGAGGGCGAGACGCCGAGATCATCGGCAGCCAGCCGGAACGAGCCGCGATCGGCAACGCGCAGGAAGGCTTCGACGCCATCGAGCAGGTTGCGCGGGATTGTGTAGTCTTTCTTCATGGGCCGCCCAGGATTATCCGGATTATCTTCCGTCTGAGTGTGACTTAAAACCTCCTCATCGGCAAGCCACTGCCGAACCCGATGCAGGAGACCCCCATCATGATCACCCGCCGCAGCATTGACCGCCTGACCATCACCACCCTGGCGCTGGCCGCCGCCATGCCGTTTCTGGCCATCAGCCCGGTGCACGCCGCCGAGCCGGCCTGCATGGCCGAAGCCCGCAGCCTGCGCAGCGACGCCGCCGCCCGCCCCGAAGCCGCCGCCAAGACGCTGCGCCTGGTGGCGGTGGCCGAGAAAATCTGTGCCGAGGGCAATGCCCACGAGGCCAATCGCAAGCTGGCCCGCGCCCGGCTGGCGCTGAACGAGAATATCCAGCTGGCCGAGCGGCGCTGAAACCCTGCCGGCCGGCTGCCCCGCCGGCTGGCCTTGCGGCGGCTGCCCCTGCCCCCGGGGTGGCCGCCGTCTTTTTTTGTTCAGAGCCCGGCCAGCGCCACCAGCCGGGTGGTGGAGGGATCAAAGCCCAGATCCTCCCCGGCGATCAGCGCGTTGGCCATTTCCTTGCCCAGTTCCACGCCCCATTGATCAAAGGGGTTGAGGCCGAGCAGCACGGCAGCGGCGAAGGTGCGATGTTCATAGGCCGCGATCAGCGCGCCTAGCGTGTGGGCATCCAGCCGATCGAGCAGCCAGGTGGAAGACGGCCGGTTGCCGGGGAAGCTTTTGGCGCGGGCCAGCGCCGGATCGCCGCCCGACAGCGCCAGCGCGGCTTCGAAGCTGCGGCCCTTGAGCAGCGCCGCGCCCTGCGCCAGCATGTTGGCCAGCAATTGCCGGTGGTGGCCGGCCGCCAGGCCGTGGCCGGGCTGTTTCACGCCGATGAATTCGATCGGGCCGATGGCGGTGCCCTGGTGGATCAGCTGGAACACCGCGTGCTGGGCATCGGTGCCGGTGCCGCCCCAGGTGATGGCGGCGCTGGGGCCGGGCAGCGGATCGCCGTCGCGGCTGACGCGCTTGCCGTTTGATTCCATTTCCAGTTGCTGCAGATAGGCCGGCAGCAGGCGCAGCCGTTCATCATAGGCGAAGACGCCGCGGGTCTGCTGGCCCTGGGCGTGGGCGGCCCACACATCGGCCAGCGCGGCCAGCACCGGCAGATTGGCGGCCAGCGGCGCATCGCGGAAATGCGCGTCCATCGCCGCCGCGCCGGCGCGCAACTGGGCCAGCGCCTGGGGCCCGCAGCGCACCGCCAGCGGCAGGCCCACGGCCGACCACAGCGAATAGCGGCCGCCGACGGATTCGGCGAAATCCAGCACGGTGCCGGCGCCCCAGGCGGCGGCGCGATCGGGGCGGGCCGTGATGGCGATGCACTGGCCACGCGGATCGGCCACGCCGGCGGCGGCCTGCCAATCCAGCGCGCTCTGCGCGTTTGTCATGGTTTCGGCGGTGGTGAAGGTTTTGGAGACGATCACCAGCCGGGTGCGCTGCGGGTTGCAGGCGGCCAGCGCGCGGGCCAGCGCCTCCCCATCGATATTGGCGACCACATGGATGCGCGGGCCATCGCCATCGCGGCCCAGCGCATCGATCAACAATGCCGGGCCCAGCGCCGAACCGCCGATGCCGATGTGGATCACATCATCCACGTCGCCGGCGCGCAGGTGCATGGCGGTTTCGGCCACCGCTGCTGCTGCCGCCGCTGCGGTGGCGACCAGATCGGGCCGGCCGACGCCACGTTCGGCCATGTGGGTGGCGGCGCGGCCTTCGGAGGGGTTGACGACATCACCGGCAAACAGCCGCGCCCGCCAGCCGGGCAGATCGGCGGCCTGGGCGGCGGCCAGCAGCGCATCGAGGACGGGCAGCGGCAGCGCCAGGCGGGACAGATCGGCATGGATGCCGGCCACGCTGAGCGACAGGCGCGACAGGCGATCCGGCTCGGCGGCGAACAGGGCCAGGATGTCAACCGGGGTGGCGGCGGCGGCGCGTAAGGGGGCAAGATGGTCCATGGTCGGGGGGTTTTCCGCCGGGCTGGCGGGAATGTCCAGCGGCATAACGCGCATGCGGGCTTGACCGGGGGGCGGTGATGGGCGCAACGGGGCGCGATGGCCAAAAAGCCCAAGCCATTGCCCGATGCCGGCATCGGCCGCGCCGAACGGCTGGCGCTTCTGGCCGGCTGGGCCAGCAGCGTGCTGGGCCATGATTTTGCCGATCCCGGCCTGATCGATCGCGCCCTCACCCACGGCAGCGCCAGCCGGGTGGCGGGCGAATCCTATCAGCGGCTGGAATTTCTGGGCGATCGCGTGCTGGGCTGTGCGGTGGCCAGCCTGCTCTATGGCCAGCATGATGAACCCGAAGGCCGGCTGACCGCGCGGCTGCACGCCATGGTGGAAGGCCCGGCCAACGCCCGGGTGGCGCGCGGCTGGGGGGTGGAACCGCTGATCGCCATGGAGCCGGTGAGCCGCACCAAGGGCCTGGCCAGCAGCGACAATGTGCTGGGTGACGTGGCCGAGGCGCTGGTGGCCGCCGTGTATCTGGATGGCGGCTGGCCGGCGGCCGAGCAATTGGTGCGGCGCCACTGGGGGCCGTTGATGGATGCCGCCGATCCCTATCTGGCCGATCCCAAGAGCAGCCTGCAGAATTGGGCGCTGAAACGCCGGCTGGGCATGCCGGATTATCTGGTGATCGGCCGCGAGGGGCCAGACCATGCCCCCATTTTCACGGTGGCGGTGACGGTGCGCGGCCAGCCGCCCGCCGAAGGCCGCGGCCGTTCCCGGCAAGAGGCGGAAAAGGCCGCCGCCACCGCCCTGTTGAAAGCCATCGACGCATGACGATACCCGAACAACGCTGTGGCGCCGTGGCCGTGGTGGGCGCCCCCAATGCGGGCAAATCCACCCTGGTCAACGCGCTGGTGGGGCAGAAGGTGGCGATTGTTTCGGCCAAGGTGCAAACCACGCGGCAGCGGCTGGTGGGCATCGCGGTGGAAGGGCCGGCGCAACTGCTGCTGGTGGACACGCCGGGCATTTTCCGCCCGCGCCGCCGGTTGGACCGGGCGATGGTGAAGGCGGCGTGGGACGGGGCGGAAGACGCCGATCTGATCGCGCTGGTGGTGGATGCGAAGGCCGGGCTGCGCGGCGAGGTGCCGGCGATTGCCGAGGCGCTGGGCAAGCGGCGGGAGCGCAAATATCTGATCCTGAACAAGGTGGATATCTGCGTGAAGGAACGGCTGCTGGAACTGGCCCAGGCCCTCAATGGGGTGACGGCCTTTGCCGAGACCTTCTTTGTTTCGGCCGGCACCGGCGATGGCGTGCCCGAACTGAAGGCGGCGCTGGCCGCAGCCATGCCGCCGGGGCCGTGGCATTATCCCGAAGACCAGTTGAGCGATGCCACCACCCGGCTGATGGCCAGCGAACTGACACGCGAGCAGCTTTATATCCAGCTCCACGCCGAACTGCCCTATTCGGCCACCATCGAGACGGAGAAATGGGAGGAGCGGCGCGACGGCAGCACCGCCATCCACCAGCAGATCATCGTCGAGCGTGACAGCCAGAAGGCCATCGTGCTGGGCAAGGGCGGCGTGCGCATCCGCGCCATCGGGGCGGCGGCGCGGGCGGCGATCAGCGCGCTCACCGGCCGGCCGGTGCATCTGTTCCTGCATGTGAAGGTGAAGCCCGATTGGGGCGATGACCGCAGCCTCTACAGCGCGGTGGGGCTGGATTTCGTGGAGTAAGCCGCCGTGCAGCGCCTGGAGCCGGCCCTGCTGCTGAGCGCGCTGCCGCATGGCGAGACGGCGGTGATCGCCCGGGTGCTCAGCGCCGATCAGGGCGTGGTGGCGGCCTATGTCCACGGTGGGCGCGGGCGGCGGCTGCGCCCGGTGCTGCAAACCGGCAACCGGCTGGCGCTGGATCTGGCCGATGGCGGCGGCCAGCGCCTGCCGGTGGCCGGCGTGCATCTGCTGGCGGCCAATCTGGCCATGCTGCACGGGCCGGCGGCGATCGAAATGGTGGGCCATGTGTGCGGGCTGCTGGCGGCGCTGCTGCCCGAAGCGGTGGCGCAGCCGCGGCTGTTTGCCATGGCCGATGCGCTGCTGGCCGGCGCCGGTGCCGGGGCGGCGGGGCCGGTGCTGGGGGCGGCGCTGGTGCGGCTGGAACTGGCGCTGCTGGCCGAACTGGGGCTGGGGCTGGATCTGGCGCGCTGCGCCGCAACCGGGGCCAGAACCGATCTGGCCTATGTCTCGCCCCGATCACGCCAGGCGGTGGCGCGCGGCCCCGGTGCGCCCTGGGCCAGCCGGCTGCTGCCGCTGCCGGCCTTTCTGATCAGCGATGCGCCCGCTGCTGCCGCCGATGTGGCCGATGGCCTGCGGCTGAGCGGGCATTTCCTGGCCCGCGATGCGCTGGCCGGCACGCGCGGGCGCGATGGCCTGCTGGCGGCGCGGGCGCGGGCGGTGGCGCTGCTGGCCGGGGCGTAGGCGGGGGATCAGGCGGCGATCTGGCGGCGGCGGCGCTGCATGGCGCCGATCAGGCCAAAGCCGGCGATCAGCATCGCCCATGACGAGGGTTCGGGCACCACGATGCCGGGGGCGGAGATGTCGTCGCCGGTCACCGGCACGGCCGGGCCGCCGGGGCCGCCGCTGGCCACGCCGTTCACATTGAAGAAGCGCAGCACAAAATTCTGCAGCACGATCGAGCCCTGCGGCGTGGCGAAATTGAGCGAGAAGGCCTGGCCGGTGCTGCTGGCCTGGGCCACGCCGCTGATGCCGCCGGTGCCGCATTCGCCCAGCGTGCCGCCGGTCTTGAAACACACCTGCTGGGCGGTGGGCAGATCGGGCGTGGTGAAGCCGACGTCGTTGTTGAACTGGCCGGTGTCAAACAGGCCGGGCTGGGTGGCGATGCCCATCAGCGGCTTGAACTGGCTGCCGCCCACGTTGCGGTTGTCGGTGGAAAAGCCGAACAGGCCGATCGAGGCGCTGGTGAAGGCCGTGCCGCTGGTGTTGATGATATTGACCGAGAAATTCCACTGCCGGCCGAAATTGCGCACCCCGGTGAGGGTGAACGCGATATCGGCCGACAGATCATCCTGCTTGACGCCATTGACCACGCCGTTGAACCGCACCACCGCGGTGCTGCCCACCTGGCTGCTGAACATGGTGAAGCCGGTCGCGGTCAGCTCGGTGACAGCCGCTGCCGGCGCGGCGTTCAGGCAAGCCGCAATCAGTCCAAAACGGACAAGAGCGTTCGTCATGGCATTTTAACCCTGGGTGCGTCGTTCAGAGCCCACCCGGCCCTGCCCTGCATATACCTTTGAATAACCTGAAAAGATGCGCCATATCAATCTTTCTTTATGTTTTTGGCGCCGCCGGGCGAAAAACAACCATATTAGATGTATTTGGCCGGTACAGCCGCGCGCTGCCGGGGCGGCGGCAGCGCGCCGGCCCCGAATCGATGGGGGCGCGGCACCGGCGTCCGGGGGCAGGGCCGGCCTTGCTTGCCGCCGGGCCCCAGCCCGGCTAACGCTGCGCCATGGCCAGCCAGACCCCCGACATGGAGCAGACCATCCTTGATACGCCGTTCGATGCGGCGCTGGGGGAACGCTATCTCGTCTATGCGCTTTCAACCATCACCGCCCGTTCGCTGCCCGATCTGCGCGACGGGTTGAAACCGGTGCACCGCCGGCTGTTGTGGGCGATGCGGCTGCTGCGGCTGAACCCGGATCAGGGCTACAAGAAATGCGCCCGCGTGGTGGGCGACGTGATCGGCAAATATCACCCGCACGGCGATGCATCGGTGTATGATGCGATGGTGCGGCTGGCGCAGGATTTCGCGCTGCGCGTGCCGCTGGTGGATGGCCAGGGCAATTTCGGCAACATCGATGGCGATAACGCGGCGGCCATGCGCTATACCGAGGCGCGGCTGACCGATGCCGCCATCCGCCTGATGGACGGGCTGGACGAGGAAAGCGTTCCGTTCCGCACCACCTACAATGGCGAGGAGGAAGAGCCGGAGGTGTTCCCCGGCCTGTTCCCCAATCTGCTGGTGAACGGCGCCGCCGGCATCGCGGTGGGCATGGCCACCTCCATCCCGCCGCACAACCCGGCCGAGATCATCGATGCCGCGCTGCACCTGCTGCACCAGCCCGATGCCGATACCACCGCCCTGCTGCAATTCGTGGCCGGGCCGGATTTTCCCACCGGCGGCGTGCTGGTGGAGCCGCCGGCCGCCATCGCCGAGGCCTATGCCAGCGGGCGCGGCAGTTTCCGGCTGCGGGCGCGCTGGGCGATCGAGGACCAGGGCCGCGGCACCTGGACGATCGTGATCAGCGAAATCCCCTATCAGGTGCTGAAGGGCAAGCTGATCGAGGAACTGGCTGGGCTGATCACCGAGAAAAAGCTGCCGATCCTGGCCGATGTGGCCGACGAGAGCGACGACCGGCTGCGCATCGTGCTCACGCCGAAATCGCGCAATGTCGATGCCGACATGCTGATGGAAAGCCTGTTCCGCATGACCGCGCTGGAAGTGCGCGTGCCCCTGAACATGAACGTGCTGGACGAGGGCCGGCCCGGCGTTCTGGGCCTGCAACCGGTGCTGGCGAAATGGCTGGCGCACCAGCGCGGCGTACTGCTGGCCCGCGCGGCCTATCGGCTGGCGCGCATCGATGCCCGGCTGGAGGTGCTGGGCGGGCTGCTCAAGGCCTATCTCAACCTGGATGAGGTGATCCGCATCATCCGCGAGGCCGATGATGCCAAGGCCGAGTTGAAGGCGGCCTTTGACCTGACCGATGTGCAGGCCGAGGCGATCCTGAACATGCGGCTGCGATCCCTGCGCAAGCTGGAGGAGATCGAGATCACCCGCGAAAACAAGGCCCTGACCGCCGAGGCCGCCGATCTGCGCGGGCTGATCGCCGATCCGGGCCGGCAGACGGCGCGGCTGGCGGCCGATCTGGCGGCGCTGCGCACCGCCTATGGCCCCGACACCGCGCTGGGCCGGCGCCGCACCAGCCTGGCCGCCGCGCCGCAGGTGAAGCTGGTGCCGATCGAGGCGATGATCGAGAAGGAGCCAATCACCATCATCTGTTCGGCCAAGGGCTGGATCAGGGCGATGAAGGGCCATGCCGATCTGGCCGGCACCGATGCGCTGAAATTCAAGGAGGGCGATGGCCCGGCCTTTGCCTTCCACGCCCACACCACCGATCGCATCCTGCTGGCCGCCAGCGACGGCCGATTCTATACGCTGATGCCCGATCGCCTGCCCGGCGGGCGCGGCTTTGGCGAGCCGCTGCGGCTGATGATCGATCTGGCCGAAGACAGTGCGGTGGTGGCGATCTTTGCCCACCAGCCCGATCGCCGGCTGCTGCTGGTGGCCAGCGACGGGCGCGGTTTCCAGATCGACAGCGGCGATCTGTTGGCCGAAACCCGCAAGGGCCGCACGGTGATGACCCCGCGCCCCGGCGCCCGGCTGGCGGTGGTGCGCTGGATCGCGCCGGGTGACGACATGGTGGCGGTGATCGGCGAGAACCGCAAATTGCTGGTGTTCCCCCTGGACGAGCTGCCGCAGATGGCACGCGGCCAGGGCGTGGCGTTGCAGAAATACAAGGATGGCGGGCTGGGCGATGCCCGCAGCTTCGTGATGGCCGACGGGCTGAGCTGGCCGATGGGCGGCGGATCGGGCCGCACCCGCACCGAGGCTGACCTGAGTTTCTGGAAGGGCGCGCGGGCCAGCGCCGGGCGGATGCCGCCCACCGGCTTCCCCCGTGACAACAAGTTCAGCCTCTAGCCCTCGCCAGCCGCGCCGGCAGCTTGTAAAGGCCGGGCATGACTGGCGTGATCCTTGTTGGCGTGCTCAACGTCCTGATGTTTGTCTGGTTCGGCTACCAGTTCAGCCAGGACAAGGCGAACCTGTGGAAACGGCGCCAGCCGCCCAGCCCGCCGCCGGCGGCCGACGAACCGCCCAAGCAGGATTGACGCGATGGTGGTGATTGTCCTCATCCTGTTGTCGCTTGGCGTCGCGATGTTCATCATGCTGTCTGACACGCGCAAGAACGACAATTTCAAGCGGCTTGACCAGGGCGGCGATGGCGGCGGCACGGTGGCCGCCGACGCCGGCGGCAGCGCCGATTGCGGCGGCGATGGCGGCGGCGGCGGCTGCGACTGAACCGCCGCTGCCCGGCCGCCGGCGATAGGCGGTGGGCAGTTTTGGCCTTGTGCATGTTCTGGTTCTGGCCGGCACGGCGCTGCTGCTGCTGGCCGCCTTGCGCCGCGGCGGGCCGGCGCGGCCCCAATCCCCGCCCACACCCCCGCCAACACCCCCGCGCCGGCAACAGGCCCCGCCTGATCCGATGATCGATCCCGCCCTTGATCCCGATGTGGCGCCCTGGGCCGATCAGCCACCGCGCCGCCGCTGAACCGATTGCGCTTGCGCCGGTGCGGCAATCCGATATAAATATGATATCAAATTAAAGCGAGGAGCCGATTCGCATGTCTTCACAGTCCCCCGATGGCGCCCGCCTGCCCAACCGCGAGGTGACCGGCGTGGGCGGCAATGGCATTGCCATGCTGGTCGTGCTGCTGCTCAGCCTGGTGGGCCTGGGCGGCGCGGTGCTGGCGCTGATCGCCAGCGCCAGCGGCTGGATGGTGCTGGCCTCGATCATCCTTGGCTTTGCCGTGATCTTCATCCTTTCGGGCTTCTACAGCCTGCAACCCAACGAGGCGGCGGCGGTGACGCTGTTTGGCGAATACAAGGGCACGGATCGCACCACCGGCCTGCGCTGGACCTGGCCGTGGATGGGCAAGAAGAAAATCTCCCTGCGCGCCAACAACCTGATTTCGCAGCAGATCAAGGTGAACGACCTGCGCGGCAACCCGATCGAGATCGCCGCCCAGCTGGTGTGGCGCGTCACCGATTCGGCACAGGCGCTGTTTGACGTGGATGATTATCGCGGCTTCGTGACAGCCCAGGTGGAGGTGGCGGTGCGCACCATCGGCGCGCGTTACCCCTATGACGATTTCGAGCACAAGGAAGTGACGCTGCGCGGCGATCATGAGCGTGTGTCGGGCGAATTGCGCACCGAACTGATCGAGCGGCTGGCCGTGGCCGGCATCACCGTGGACGAATGCGGCTTCACCCACCTGGCCTATGCCCCCGAAATCGCCGGCGCCATGCTGCGCCGCCAGCAGGCCGCCGCCGTGGTGGCCGCGCGCGAGACGCTGGTTTCGGGTGCGGTGGGCATGGTGGAGATGGCGCTGGCCCAACTGAGCGCCAAGCAGGTGGTGGAGCTGGACGACGAGCGCAAGGCCGCCATGGTTTCCAACCTGATGGTGGTGCTGTGCGGCGAGCGTGACACCCAGCCGGTGGTCAACACGGGCAGCCTCTACAGTTGACGCCGTGTCGGCGAAAAAGCCCTTTGCCCTGCGGCTCGATCCGGCGCTGTTCGCGGCGCTGGAACGGGCCGCAGCGGCCGATTTGCGCAGCCTGAATGCCGAGATCGAGGTGCTGCTGCGCGAGGCGCTGGCCCGGCGCGGCGTGAAGGTGGCGATCACGCCGGCCCCACGCCGCGGCCGGCCGCCCACTCAGCCGGACTGAGCCGCCGTATCGAGCAGGGCGGCCACGGCGGCGGCATCGGCGGGAAAGCCGGCGGCCACCCAGGCCCGTTCGAAGGCGCCCAGCCGCCGCGCCACCTCCGGCCCCGGCGCCACGCCGCGCGCGATGATGTCCTTGCCTGATGCCGGCAGCCTGGGCCGCTGCCAGCCGATCAGCGGGCGGGCGGCATCGGTCTCCCCGGCGATCAGCAACCGGTCCACCACCGCCTCGGCGCCGTCGCGATAGGCCGCGCGCCAGTGCGGCGCCGGGCCGGCCGGCTGCACCGCGGCCACCAGCCGGATGCGCAGCGCATTGGCCAGTTTCAGCCGGGCGCCGATCTCGGCGGCCAGCCGTGTGTCTCCGGCCGGCAGCAGCGCCGCCAGCCGGCGCGGCCAGGCCGGCGCCACCCCGGCGGCAGCTTCGGCCGCGATGGTGCCGGCCAGATCGGGCAGGCGCGCCGCCGCCAGTTCGGGCAGCACCGCGCGCCAGATGCCCTGTTCGATCATCACGGCCAGCACCGGCACCGGATCGGCCACCAGCAACAGGCCCTGCAATTCCATGGCGATCCGTTCACGGCTGAGCGCCATCAGATCATTGGCGCGTGCGGCACAGGCGGCCAGCCCGTGATCATCCAGCGCACCGGCAAAGCGGGCGGAAAAGCGGAAGAAGCGCAGGATGCGCAAATGATCCTCGGCAATGCGGGCGAGCGGATCGCCGATGAAGCGGACGCGGCGGGCCGCCAGATCAGCCAGGCCGCCGGTGAAATCATGGATCACGCCATCGGGCAGGCCGGCATAGAGCGCGTTGATGGTGAAATCGCGCCGCGCCGCATCGGCCTGCCAATCGGCGGTGAAGGCCACTTCGGCATGGCGGCCAAAGCTTTGCACATCGCGGCGCAGCGTGGTGACTTCGGCCACCAGGCCGCCATCCTCCTTGGCTCCCACCGCTGTCACCGTGCCATGGGCGATGCCGGTGGGCACCGCCTTCAGCCCGGCGGCGCGCAGGCGGCGCATCACCTCGTCGGGCGGGAAGATGGTGGCGAGATCGAGATCCTTCACCGGCAGGCCGAGCAGCGCATCGCGCACCGCGCCGCCCACCAGCCTGGTGGCGCCGGCCGGCGCATCCAGCGCCGCCAGCAGCGCGGTGCCGGCCGCGCCGGCCAGCGCCGGCGGCAGCGGCAGGATTGCGGGCAGGCCCATCAGCGCAAGTCCGCCAGCCGCTGGCTGAAGGCGACGATCATGCCGGCGGTGGCGCCCCAGATATGGAAATCGGGGTGGCGGATCGTCCAGTACCGGCGCTCGCGGCCCTGCCACATGGCGCTTTCCTGCACATGGTTGGCCGGATCGATGACATGGGCGAGCGGCACGTGGAACAGCGTGTCCACCTCGGCCGGATCACCGCGCAGCGGCAGGCCGGGCGGCACCACCCCCACCACCGGGGTGACGATGAAGCCGGTGCCGGTGCGATAGGGATCGAGCGTGCCCAGCACCTCCACCGCATCGGCCGGCATCGCCACCTCCTCGGCCGCTTCGCGCAGGGCGGTGGCGATCAGGCTGGGATCATCGGCATCGCGGCGGCCGCCCGGAAAGGCCACCTGGCCGGCGTGGCGTTTCAGATGGGCGGTGCGGCGGGTGAACAGCAATTGCGGCTGCGCCTCGTCGGAAATCGCCATCAGCACGGCGGCGGGGCTGAGCGCGGCGGCGGCCGGCGGCGCCTCGCGGCCCAGATCCCAATCGCCGTGCGGGCGCGGCGTGATTGGCTGGGCCAGCAGCGCCCGCACCCGGTCAAGCGGCATCGGAGGCCGCCGGCGCAAAGGGGAAGAAGGCGCCATCGCTCCACAGGCCGGGCGGGTCGCCGGCTTCGGCCAGCGCCAGATCGGCCAGCCGATAGAAGGTGGCGCGGTTGACCAGCGCGACAAGGCCGCCGCGCACATGGAGATAGGGGCGCGGCGTGCCATCGCCATCGATGCGCACATCCAGGCGATGATCGGGCCCGCAGGCCACGATGTCCCCGGTGTTGAGATGGAACAGGATGCTGCGCGCCCGGCCCTCGCCGGCCCAATCGGCGTCCACCGCCACGAAGGGAGCATCCTCCACATCGATGTCCAGCTTTTCCACCGGCGTCACCAGCACATGGCGGCCATCGGGCTCCAGCCGCAGGATGCGGCTGAACAGCGCCACCAGTTCCTTGCGGCCGATCGGCGTGCCGGCGTGGAACCAGGTGCCATCGGCGGCGATCCGCATGTCGCTGTGGCCGCAATGCGCCGGCTGCCAGCGCTCCACGGGCAGCGGCTGGCCGGCCCGCGCCAGGGCGAGCAGTTCGGCAAAGCGGGAGTCGGGCGATTCGGCGCTCACGCCCGCCTTATTGGCCGGGGCGGCGTTTCAGGCAACCTTGGCGGCGCGGCCAGCGACCAATTGCGCCGGCTCAAGCGCGCCCAGGCGCGGCAGGCCGGTGCTGGGCCCGCGCAGCAGCAACCGGTCATGGTCCACCGGGCCGGGCAGGGTCCACAGCCTGGTGGCGGCAGCCGAAAAGCCGAAGCGGCCATAGAAGGGCGCATCGCCGATCAGCAGCACCGGCGGCGCCCCGGCGGCATCGATGGCGGCCAGCGCGGCGCGCACCAGCGCCGAACCAATGCCCTCCCCTTCGCGGGCGGCGGCGACCACCACCGGGCCGAGCAGCACCAGCGGCAGCCGCGCGCCGTGCAACGGCTTCAGTGCGATCGGCCAGCATTGCACGCTGCCCACAATCTGGTCGCCATCGGTGGCGACAAAGCTGTAATCGGCCAGCGGGCTGGCGCCATCGCGCAGGCGATAGGCGGTGCGCTTGTGACGGGCGGGGCCAAAGCGGTCATCCAGCAGGGATTCGATGGCGGGCAGGTGGGCCGCGGCAAGCGGCGCAAGGCTGATCACGGAAGCAGGGTCTTTCGGCTGGCGGGCGGACGAACGGCAACGGCACTGCGCCACGGGGGGCACAGTGTCAGATTCGTCGGTCGAGGCAGAGCCGATGCATGTGAGGGGTTTAGCAGGGCTTGCGCCATTGCGCAATTGCCAGCCGGCGCAGGGCTTGCCACCATGGCGCCATGCGGATCAGGGCGGCACAGCGCGAACGGGTGATCGGGGCGCTGGCCGCGCATCTGCTGGCCAACGGGCTGGGGCAGACCAGCCTGCGCCCGCTCGCCGCCGCTGCCGGCATCAGCGACCGCATGCTGCTTTATTATTTCCGCGACAAGGAAGACGTGCTGACCTCGGTGATCGGGCGGATCGCCGATGGCTTTGCCCACGGGCTGGATGCCGCCCTGCCCGCCACGCCGCTGCCGCCCGAGGCGCTGCTGATCGCCGCCAGCCGGCTGGTGCGCAGCCCGGCGATGGCACCATCGATGCGGCTGTGGCTGGATATCGCCGCGGCCGCCGCGCGGCGGGAAGCGCCCTTCCCGGCCATCGCCCAGAGCATATTGGCGCAGTTCATGGCCTGGCTGGATGCCCGCATCGACCGGCCGCCGGGGCCGGAGCGGCAGCAACTGGCAGCGCTGCTGCTGGCGGTGATCGACGGGCTGGCGCTGTTCGACATGGCGGGCGGCAGCGCCCAGGCCGCCGCTGCCGAAGCCGCGCTGGCCGGGGTGCGGCTGGCGCCCTGACCGGTTACGCCGCCAGGCTGTCGGGGCGCTGCTCCAGCTTGGCCCACAGCGCGGCGCGGCGGGCGGCCACCGCGGCGCGGGCCTTGGCCTTCACCGGGCCAAAGCCGCGCACATCCAGCGGCAGGCGTGCGATGGCGGTGGCAATGCCGCTGGTGGCCGGGCCGATCAGGCCGCACAGCCGCGCCACCTCGGCCTCATAGGCGGCGATGTCGGCGCGCTCGTGGCGGCGCTCCGCGCTGTAGCCGAAGATGTCGAGTGCGGTGCCGCGCAGGCCCTTCGCCCGGGCCAGCAGGCGGAAGGCGGTGAAGATCCACGGGCCAAAGCTGATCTTCTTCGGCCGGCCAGTGGCCGGATCGGGGCGGGCGAGCAGCGGCGGCGCCAGCAGCACGCGCGGGCGGCCACCGGCGAACTGCGCCGCATAGGCGGCCTCGAAACGGCCATCGCTGTAGAGGCGGGCGACCTCATATTCATCCTTGTAGGCCATCAGCTTGTAGAGGCTTTTCGCCACCGCCTCGGCAAAGCCATCGCCGCCGGCGGCACGGGCCTGATCCACGGTGCGGCGGTAGCGGGCGGCATAGGCCTGATCCTGATACAGGACGAGATCGGCCTCGCGGCGGGCGATCATCGCGTCAAGGCTGGTGGCCGGCGGTTCGGCTTGCGGGCCGCGGCTGGCCTCCACCAGCGCCAGCACCTGATCGGGGCGGCTGGCGAGCAGGCGGCCCAGCGCAAAGGCACGCTTGTTGAAGGGGATGGCTACGCCGTTCAGATCGATCGCCGCCTCGATGCTGGCGCGTTGCAGCGGGATCAGCCCCTTTTGCCAGGCATAGCCCATCAGCAGGATGTTGCTGCCGATGGCATCGCCCAACAGGGCGGTCGCCACCGTGTCGGCCGCGACGAAATCGCAGGCATTGGGGTTGGCGGCCTTGCGGATGGCGCGCTCCACGCTGACGGTGCGGAAATCGAAATCGCGATTGCGCACGAAATCGCTGGTGGGGGCGATATCGGCATTGGCGATCACCGCGGTGCGGCTGGGCACCATCAGGCTCTGGGTCGGCTTGTCGGCCGCCACCACCGCATCACAGGCCAGCACCAGATCGGCGCTGCCGGCCATGATGCGCGGAGACAGGAGATCGGCGTTGGCAGCGGCGATCCTGACATGGCTGTAGACGGCACCGCCCTTTTGCGCGAGGCCGGCCATGTCGGCAGTGGTGCTGGCCAGCCCCTCGATATGGGCGGCGGTGCCGAGCAGGGCCGAAACGGTGAGCACGCCGGTGCCGCCGATGCCGGTGACCATGATGTTGAAGCCGGCACCCGGCGCCGGCACCAGCGGATCGGCGATGCCCTCCAGGCTGAAATCCGCCGTGGATGTCTTCACCTCGGCATCATCCACCGTGACGAAACTGGGGCAGAAGCCCTTCACGCAGCTGTAATCCTTGTTGCAGCTGGATTGGTTGATGCGGCGCTTGCGGCCGAATTCGGTTTCCAGCGGCTCCACCGACACGCAGTTGGACTGCACCGAACAATCGCCGCAGCCTTCGCACACGGCCGGGTTGATGAAGATGCGGCGGGCGGGATCGTCCATCTGCTTGCGCTTGCGGCGACGGCGCTTTTCGGCGGCGCAGGTCTGATCGAAGATGATGACGGTGCAGCCAGGCGTGGCGGCGAATTCCGTCTGGATCGCGTCGAGATGGCTGCGGTCCAGCAGCCGCACGCCGGCCGGCAGTTGCACACCGCTGTAGCGCGCCAGATCCTCGGTGAGGATCACCACCTTCCGGGCATGTTCGGCCAGCATCTGGGCGGCGATCTGATCGACGCTGAGTTCGCCGTCATGCTTCTGGCCGCCGGTCATGGCGACGGCATCGTTGTAGAGGATCTTGTAGGTGATGTTGACACCGGCCGCGATGGACTGACGGATGGCGAGCAGGCCGGAATGGAAATAGGTGCCGTCGCCCAGATTGGCGAAGACATGGTTTTCGGCCACGAACGGCGCCTCGCCCACCCAGGTCACGCCCTCGCCGCCCATCTGGGTGAAGGTTTCGGCGCGGTCCATCCACATCGCCATGATGTGGCAGCCGATGCCGGCCAGGGCACGGCCGCCTTCCGGCGGTTTGGTGGACGTGTTGTGCGGGCAGCCCGAACAGAAATAGGGGCTGCGCTTCACCGGCGTGTCGTGCGCGGCGGCCTTGGCGGACTGGTCGCGGAAAAAGGCCAGGGTGGCGCGGATCCGGTCGCTATCGTGGATGCGCTGGATGCGCGCGGCAATCACGTGGGCGATGACGCCGGGGGAAAGTTCATTGTCAGGGGACAGCAGCCATTCGCCGCTTTCATCATGCTTGCCCACCACCACCGGGCGCACCGCCTCGCGCCAGTTGTAGAGCTGCCATTTCAGCTGATGCTCGATGAACTCGCGCTTTTCCTCGATGACCAGCACCTCCTCCAGCCCTTCGGCAAAGGCGCGGATGCCGTCGGGCTCCAGCGGCCAGGGCATGCCCACCTTGTAGACCCTGAGGCCGATCCGCGCGGCGACGCGGTCATCAATCCCCAGTTCGTGCAGCGCCTCCATCGTGTCGGCAAAGGCCTTGCCGGTGGACACGATGCCGATGCGCGGACGCGGCGAATCCCACACCATCCGATCGATGCGGTTGGCCTTGGCAAAGGCCATGGCGGCAAAGCCCTTGTAGCGTTGCAGGCGGGTGTCTTCCTCGCGCCAGATGTCGCCGGGGCGGATATGCACGCCGCCATCGGGAAATTCGAATTCGGGGATGATGATGGCGCGCTGTTCGCCGGCCAGATCAACCGTCGCCGATGTTTCCACCGTGTCGGCCGTGGCCTTGAAGCCGACCCAGGTGCCGGCAAAGCGGCTCATGGCAATGCCCAGCAGCCCATATTCGACAAATTCATGCACGCTGGCCGGCGCAAGGAAGGGCACGAAGGCGGCGAGGAAATTATGGTCGCTCTGATGCGGCAGGGTGGAGGATTTGGCGCCGTGATCATCGCCGACAATGGCCAACACGCCGCCATGGCTGGAGGTGCCGGCGGCATTGGCATGCTTCAGCACGTCCATGGCGCGATCAAGGCCGGGGCCCTTGCCGTACCAGATGCCGAACACGCCATCCTTCGTCGCCTTCGGGTTCAGCGCGACATGCTGGGTGCCCCACACGGCCGTGGCGCCCAGTTCCTCGTTCACGCCGGGCACGAAGTGGATGTCCTGCGCCTTCAGCCAGGTCTTGGCGCGCCACAATTCCTGATCATAGCCGCCCAGCGGCGAGCCACGATAGCCGGAGATGAACCCGGCGGTGTTGAGCCCGGCGGCGGCATCACGCCATTTCTGCACCAGCGGCAGCCGCACCAGCGCCTGCACCCCAGACATGAACACCCGGCCCTCGCGGAAGCTGTATTTGTCGGACAGGCTGACAGGCGGCAGGCCGGAAACCATGGCACGGACCTCTTGATCGGCAGAATAGGTCAATAATACTGCCATTTCTGGCCACGGCAAGCCCCCAAAGCGGAGGCAATCGAATCCGCTTTGGGTGAATTACGATTCGGTGTTAGCATCTTCGCAGTCGCCAAGACGGCAGCAAAGCCGCGGTTCGTTTTCTTGAGGGGAGAAACGCCATGGCACGACCTGACATCACCGTGATCCGGCGCGAAATCAGCGCCCGCAAACTGCGCTGGCAGGCCCGCGCCCTGCCCGTCGATTTCCGCCCGCGCGCGCTGGGCTATCAGCCCTCGACGCCCGAGATGAACCAGGCCGCGCTGGCCAATGCCCAGCGCCTGATGCTCAGCCGGATGCCGACGATCTTTGCGGCAGATTCGATGCGCAGCCCGATCTTCAACACGCCGGCCGGCAGCAATCCCGGCATTTCCACCCGTTCGCAGGCGCTTTCGGCCCCCGGCAACCGGCCGCGCCGCTTTGATTGGCGCGATCGCGGCGTGGTGGGCCCGGTCACCGATCAGGAATGGTGCGGCAGCTGTGTCAGCTTTGCGGTGTGCGGCATGATCGCCACCATGGCCGCCATCGAACAGGGCATCGCCCCGCCCGATCTTTCGGAGGCCGATTCGCACTTCAACAGCAACCATGGCCCCAATTGCGGCGGCTGGAACAACAATGCCTGCCTGCAGGAGGCCAAGTCGCGCGGGATCGTGGGCGAAGCCGATCTGGGCTATCGCGCCGCGTTCGACAATCCGCCCTTTGATCTGCCCGGCGACGACCTGTGGCGCGCCTATACCCGCACCATCGCCGACCGCGACCGGAAGGTGTGGAAGATCCGCGAGATCACCGCCTGGACCGGCGATGCGCGCAAGACCTATATCGCCAATGTCGGCCCGCTGGTGTGCGGCTATACCGTCTATGAGGATTTCGACGCCTATGATGGCGGCGTCTACAGCCACGCCACCGGCGGCGTGCGCGGCGGCCATGCCGTGATGGTGATCGGCTATGACGATGATGACCAGTGCTGGATCTGCCGCAACAGCTGGGGCACCGGCTTTGGCGGCACGGCCGATCCCGATGGCACCGGCGCCGGCTATTTCAAGATCGCCTATGGTGACAGCAACATCGACAATGAGGCGTTCTATGGCTGCCAGGGCGTGATCCCGCCGGCCAGCAACAAATGGCGCGGCTGGTGGCCGGTGGCGGGCGGCGTCGCGGCACCGGATGTCTCGGTCTATGGCACCTCGCGCGCGCGGGACCATCTGGACGTGGTGGTGCCCGGCACCGATCGCGGCACCTACACCGCCGCCTGGCAACCGGCCTTCACCGATGGCTGGCGCGGCTGGTGGCGAATCAAGGGCGGCGTGACGGCGCCGGCCAGCAGCATCACCCTGTTGTCGCGCAGCGCCAACAAGCTGGATGCCTTTTGCGTGGGCACCGATCGCGGCATCTACACCGCCGCCTGGCAACCGGAATTCAGCGACGGCTGGCGCGGCTGGTGGCGGGTGCAGGGCGGCGTGGCGGCGCCCAATACCAGCATCCATGGCGTGTGCCGCAGCGCCGACAAGCTGGACATCTTCTGCGTGGGCAGCGATCGCGGCATCTACACCGCGGCCTGGCAGGCGGGTGACACCAGCTGGCGCGGCTGGTGGCGGGTGCAGGGCGGCGTGGCAGCGCCCAACACCAGCGTGACAGCGGTGAGCCGTCGCCCCGACTTTCTCGATATCTTCTGCGTGGGCAGTGATCAGCGCGTCTATACCGCCGCCTGGAAACCGGGGGACACCAGCTGGCGCGGCTGGTGGCCGGTGGCCGGCGGCATCGCGGCACCGGGCACCAGCGTGTTCGGCGTGTCGCGCGGGCTCGACAAGCTCGACATCTTCTGCGTGGGCACTGACATGCAGGTCTATACCGCGGCCTGGCAGGCGGGCGACACCGCCTGGCGCGGCTGGTGGCCGGTGGGCCATTTCAAGGCAGCGCCTGGCACCAGCGTGTTTGCCGTCTCCCGATCGGCGGACCGGCTGGACATTTTTGCCGTGGGCGAGGATGGCGGCGTCTATTCGGCGGCCTGGGCACCGGGGCTGAGCAAATGGCGCGGCTGGTGGCGCATCCTGGGCGGGGCGGCGGCGCCGCGCACCAATGTGACCGCGGTGGTGCGCGCGCCCGATCATCTCGACATCTTCTGCGTGGGCACGGACCGGCGGGTCTACACCGCCGCCTGGCGGCCATGAGCGATGGGCCGGTGCCGGTGGCGGGTGCCGCCGGCACCGCCATCGAGCTGCCGCTGCCGCGCGGCCCGGCCACCGGGCATGAATGGCATCTGGTGCTGCCGCCGGGGGTGGAGCAGGTGGCCGACAGCCCGGGCCGGCCCGGCGGCCAGCTGGGCGATGCCACCGGCGGCCGGGTGCAGGTGCGCGCCGGCCCCGGCCAGTATCGCATCAGCGCCCGGCTGGCCCGGCGCTGGACGCCTGACCAGCCGGTGCGCCGCGTGGAGATCGTGCTGACCGTGAAATAGCGGCCGTCACCCAGTGCGCCCACTCAGCGCACATATTCAGGGCACCGGCGGCACTGTCATCACCACCACCTCGCCGGCCTTGCGGGTGATGCCATAAAGGGTGCGGTTGGCGGTTCGATCCCACCCCCAGGCCTGGCCTTGCAGCGGAGCCGGGATGGTGGCGACATGCTGCAAAACCGGGCCCTGGCGGGGCACGCGCAGCACATAAAGTTCGGGCGCATCATGGCCGGTGAGATAGAGCAGCCCATCCGGGCCGAAGCTGCCGCCGGAAATGCTGTTGGGCGGCAGCCGGGCCAGCACGCTGTCGGGCAGGATATAGCCGCCCACTTCGGCCCAATCATCGTTCAGGATGGCGATGCGGGTGTCGCGGTGGGTGCGGCCGCCGTCGCTGCGCGGCGGATCATAATTGGCAAAGGCCGCCCACCAGCGGCCGTTGTGCCGCTCCACCCAGGTGAGCGAGCCGTCGCGCATGCCCAGCGGGATCGAGCGCAGATGCGCAAGATCGCGGGTGGCGAAAATCTCCACCGAACTGGCCATCGGCGTTTGCGGATAATTGCTGTTGGCGCAGATGAGCTCGGCCTTTTCGACGATGCAGCTGTTGAGGTGGCGGATGGCGATGCGGTCCCCCGCCCATTCCGCCACCTTCACGCCATCGGCCTTGCGATATTTGCCGATGCGGCTGTTGACGATGGCATAGAAATGGCCGGCGTCCACCGCCACACCCTGCCGGGCTTCGGGCGCGATCCAGCGTTTGACCAGCGTGGCCGGGGCCAGTTCCAGCGGCGCCGGGGCCTGGGGTGGGGCTGGCGGAGGGGCTGGCGATTGGGCCAAGGCCGGCGCTGCCAGCAGGGCGAGCAGCATCAGGCGGCGGCGCATCACATCACCACCGTGACGCCAAAGCTGAACACCCGGCCATAGCGCGCCGATTCCTGCAGCAGGTTGCGGCCCGGCCCGGTCAGCTCGATGCGGCCGGCGTTGTTGAGATTCTCGCCTTCCACGAACAGCTGGATATTGGGGGTCACCCGCCAGCGCAACTGCGCATCCAGCGTGCCGCGCCAGCGCCAGAACTGGTCGGACCCGGGAATGGTCTGGTTGATGGTTTCCAGGAACCCGCCGGTGTAGTTGTAGGCCAACCGCCCCTCCACCGCCCCTTGCGCATAGAACATCGTGGCGTTGGCAGCCCAGGTCGGCTGCAGGAAAAAGCCCAGCCGGCGCGGCCCGGCTTCGGTAAGCACGTTGAGCCGGCTCTTCACATAGGTGGCATTCAGGTTGACTCCCAGCCCGTCAAACGGCCTGGGCAGGAAGGTGAACGACTGCTGCACCGCCGCCTCGATCCCGAACAGCGTTGCCGACTGGGCATTGTCGGGCCGGGTCACCGCCACCTGTTCCGCCCCGCGCCCCAGCCCCAGATCGATGGTCTCGATCGAGGTGACGCTGAAAATCTCGTCCTTGATGTCCTTGTAGAACAGGCCAAGCGACACCAGGCCGCCGTTGCCGCTGTAATATTCGGCCGAGGCATCCAGGCCCATGGCCCGGCGCGGCTTGAGATCGGGATTGCCGCGCGCCAGCGCGGGCAGCGTGCCGGCGATGATGTTGATGGTCTCGCGGGCGGTGACATCGCCGAAATTGGCGCGGCCGATGGTGTTGGTCCAGGCGGCGCGCACCACCAGATCCGGGCTGGCGTTCCAGCGCAGGTGCAGGCTGGGCAGCACATTGCCAAAGCCGCCGGCGGCATCAGCGGGCGTGACCACCCCGCCATTCACCCTGACGGACGTCGACCGGACCTCGGTGCGCTCATAGCGCAGGCCGCCCAGGAGTTCGAAGCTGCCCAGCTTGACCTGGCCCTGCAAAAAGCCGCCATAGACATCTTCGGAGACGGTGAAATCGCCGTTCACATTGTTGGTGGCAGCGGTGAAGGCGCTGCGATTGCTGGTGAAGAAGGCCAGGGCGCGATCGCGATCGATGGCCAGATCAAACAATTTGCCGCCGATCACCGGCAGCGGCTTGCGCACGAAGGCATCGGCCAGCGTGTAATTGAGGCCAGAGGCGGCATTCAGCGTCCAGGTCGTCTGGTCCTGGTTGCGGTCATGATCGGTCTGGCGGAAGATCCCGCCGCCCTTCACGGTGAATTCGGCGCCGCCGCTCGCCCACCGATAGGTGAGATTGGCGCGCGCCTCATAAATGTCCTGCCGGGTGACGTTGAGCGACTCGGTGCGGTTGAGGAACGGATGCAGCGCCGGATTGGCCAGGCTGGCCGGGGTGAAGGGGCTGAAATCGAAAAAGAAGTTCGTCGTGTCATAGGCAAAGCCAAAGGCCGTGCTGCTGGCCGAACGGAAGGTTTCGCCGCGGCCGATCTCGCGGCCCTCGGCGCCCGAATAGATGGCATCCACATCCAGCCGCAGCGCGTCGCTGGCATCCCAGCGGGCGTTGTATTGCACATTCCAGATCTTCTGGCTGTTGATCGGCAGGTTGAGGTTGATGACATTGCGGCCGGTGGCAAAGCGGCCGGTGGTCGGCGTCTGGCTGGTGACATTGCCCACCTGCTCCAGCCGGTTCTCGTCGCGGGTCTCGGCATCCTTGAAGCGGTTGTAGGTGCCAAACAGGCGCATGGAGAGGCCGGGATTGGCCTGCCATTCCAATGCCAGCGCGCCGCCGATGCGTTCGCGCACATTGTTGTAGAGGAACAGGCGTTCCTGCACCGGCACCGGAATGCCATTGCCCTGCCCCAGGTTCACCGGCGCGCCGGCGGCGGTATATTCGCGGAAGCTGGGCGTGGCATTTTCAAACTGGGTGATGTCGTAATCGCGCACCGAATAGTTGATCTGGCCGACGATGCCGAATTGCTGATCCGGGCCAAACCGGCCCCCGCCCTGCGCGTTGGCGCGCCAGCTCACCCGGCGGGAGGCGATGTTGCCCGACTGTTCGACATCGGTGAAGGCGGCGGTGCCAGTGAGGAACGGGCCCTTCTCGCTGAACGCGCTCTTGGTGACGATGTTGATGGTGCCGCCCACGGCATTGGGGTCCATCTCCGGCGTGATCGTCTTGAACACCTCCAGCCGCTGGGCAAAGTTTGACGGCACCGTGTCCAGCGGCACCGTTCGCGAGCCGCCATTGTCACCGGTTGCCACGATGGCGCCGTTGATCTGGGTGCGGTTGTAGGTGGGCGGCAGGCCGCGGATCGACGGGAAGCGCGGCTCCGACTGGTCTTCCTGCACCGAAACGCCGGGGATGCGGCGCAGCGCGGAGGCGGTGTTCTGGTCCGGCAGGCGGCCGATATCGTCGGAGACGATCAGATCGGAAACGATGAAGGCCTCCTTCTTGGCCTGCACCGCTTCCAGTTCGCCCTTGCGGAACCCGGTGACGACGATTTCGGCATCGCCGGGGGCAGTGGCCGGTTGGCCGCCGCCGGTCTGCGCCGCCACCGGCCCGCACGCCGCCAAGGCAACGCCCATCAACCAGAAAGCCCGTGTCATCAGCCTGTCCCCTGTCTGTCGCGCGCCGGGCGGCGCCTTGGCCCGGGGGTTAGAGGCAAGCTGTGACAGGGCGATTGTGATTGGCTTGCGCTTTCATGACAGTGCGGGCGGGGGCGGCGCGGGGTTCAGCGACTGGCGGTCTTCACCTGGGTTTCGGCCAGGATGATGCGGCGGGCCTCGGCAGCGGCGGCGGCCTCGGTCAGGGTGCCGGCCTCCAGCTTGTCGGCCATGGTCATCAGCCGCTCGGAGGTGACACTGCCCCATTCGGCCTGTTCGGCAATCGCGATGCCCTTGTCACGCGCGATCACCGCGTCCCACGCCTGGCGGACGGCGGCCCAATAGCCCCTGGTCTTGGCCCAATAATCATCGGCGCGCACCGCCTTGAAGCCATCGAAGCGGTTGTAGCTGTTGAGCCCCTGTTCCTGCACGATCGCGGTCACCTTGCCATCGCGCAGGCCCATCTTGCTGTTGTCCTGCCAGTGGATCCAGCCGGTGGGCGTCCATTGGTGGCGGTTGATCGCCATGAACCGGTCATAGACCGGCTTGCGCACCGCATCGCGGCGCGGCAGCGGCCGCCAGGTCCAGTTGGAGCGCCAGCGGGTGATGCCGCCCTCGTCGGAAAATTCGCCCCAGCCGCCGTAACGCGGGCTGTCGTCAGTCTGCCACACGGTCTGGCTCCAGCGGCCCTTGCGCATGCGTTCGGGCACATCCTCCAGCACCCACTGGCCGGGGCCCTTGTAGACCAGCACATTGGCCGGTTCATACACCCAGTCCTGCCGCCAATGCTTGGTGACAAAGGCCTGCCCGTCCCGCTCGTGCACCAAGATATGTTGCAGCACGATGCGGCGGCCGCTGTCCTCGATCACCCGCACCACCTCGTGGCCGCCCGACGGCTTGGGCGGGATCGGCGTGTAATCGGCCACCCAGGGCGTGGTTTCGGTGAACTCAAAACGCACCTTGTAGGTGCCGGCCATGGCGAGGATGGCGGCGCGGTCGGCAGCGAATTTGGCGGCCTCGGCAGCGCTGGACTGGGCGGCGATCGGGCCGTGCGCCAGGGCGGGCGCCGAGAGGCTGGCGAGCAACAGGGCGGCAAACAGGGATTTCATCGTTGGACCTCCGTTTTCAATATTGAGACGCATTTGCAGTTTACCAGCGCAGAATGAGGCTGGCGGAGAGATTGCGGCCGGGCATGGTGAAGCCATCGGCAATCGGGGAATTGCCGGCCAGCCCGCGCACATCATTCCACCACCAGTATTTGCGGTTGGTCAGGTTGAAGAGGCCGATGCGGGTCTGCACATTGGGCGTGATGCGATAAGCTGCGGTGATATCGAGGATGGTGAAGGCCGGGCTGGCAAAGCAGTCGGGCGAGCAGGCCTCGGCGATGTCGGCCTGGCGCTTGGCGGCGCTGTGGGTGGCAATCGCCTGCACGAACAACCGGTCATCCAGCCCGCGCCAATTCACGCCCGCCACCAGATTGAACGGCGCAATGGGGGACAATGGAGTCGCCACCGCCGCCTGCCCCGGCCGCGCGCCGCTGGCGGTGCCGCGGGCCCAGGCCATGGCCAGATTGGCGCCAAAGCCGCCGCCGAAGCTTGCGTCCAGCCGGGCCTCGATGCCCTCCACCGCCACCCGGCCGAAATTGATGAACTGGAACACCGCCGGATCGCCAGGCAGGAAGCTGCCCGACACCTGCACCTGATCGATGAAATCGCGATAGCGGGCGGTGAAGCCGTTCAACTGGCCATTGAGGGTGATGCCGGCCAGTTTTGCCTCGCGCAGGCGCAGGCCGCCCTCCCAGGCGCGGCTGGTTTCCGGGCGCAGATCAGTATTCGGGATGGCGACATAGCCGCTGGCCGGATTGGCGAAGCCATTGTTGATCTGGCTGGGCGTTGGGCTGCGAAAGCCTTCGGCATAGCTGCCAAACAGGCCGATGGCCGGGGTGAGCCAGCCCACCACCCCCAGCTTGGGTGACAGGCGCTCGCCGCTCTGCCCGGCGATGCGGGCCGGAAACAGCGGATCGCGGCCGGCGCTCAGGCGGTAATGATCGAGCCGCAGCGCCGGATAGAGCAGCAGGCGGTCATCGGCGACAGCGATAGCATCCTGCACGAACAGGCCGGCCTGGTCATAATCGGTGTCGGGGAAGGCCTTGGTCGGGAAGGTCTCGCCAAAGGGCGGCACCGTGCCGTCGCGCAGGCCGGTCTGGCGCGTGCGGCTGAAATCGCCGCCAACCAGGATGCGGTGGCCGATGCCCCCGGTGGCAAATTTCAATGCGACCTGGCCGTTCACCCCGATCACGCGGTTGTTGAACAGGTTCAGGCGGGTGCGGTCGGCCGCCGTGTTGCGGTCCTCGGCGCTGAACTGGCGGTTGCGGCTGTCCTGCCAGTAGCCGATCAGGAAGGCATCCTCCACCAATCCGGTGCCGGCATGGCGCCAATCGAGGCTGATGCGGTCGCGGGCGATATCGTCACGCAGATCAAGCCGCAGCACGGCGGTGGCCGGCAGGATGCCGCTGGCCGGCAAGGGGGTGCGGCCGGAGAGGACATCGGAGACGGTGCGGCGGCGCACCACCTCCCCCGACAGGCGCAGCCGATGGCCGCCGCCGGCATCCAGCACCAGCTTGCCGAGCAGCGAATCGCTGTTCACGCTGAGCGGATTGGGCGCGGTGCGCCGGCTGTCGGGCATGTCGAGCGTGCCGAAATTGCCGGCCGGGCCGTTGTCGCGCCGGCTGTAGGCGATCAGCGCTGATAGCGCGCCGCTGCGGCCGGCCAGCATCAGCGACTTGGCCCAGCCATCGTCGGCGCCGCTGTAGCCCAGCCGGGCGCGGGCGCCGACATCATGGCCCCTGGCCATCAGATCCTCCGGATCGCGGGTGGTGAAGCTGATCGCGCCCGCCAGCCCATCGGAGCCATAGAGCGCCGAGGCCGGGCCGCGCAGGAACTCCACCGATTTCAGCAATTCCAGATCGGCATAATCGCCGCGCCCGGCGGCCTGGGCGCCAAAGCCGAAACTGTCGGGCAGGCGGATCAGATCCTGCTGGATCAGGACGCGGTTTCCACTCAGGCCGCGCACGGTGAAGCCACTGTTGCCATCGCGCCCGGTGCTGCCCAGCGCCGCGCCCGGCCGGCTGGGCTGGCTGCGCACATCGATGCCGGGTTCGAAGCGCACCAGATCCTTGATGTCCTCCATCAGATTGTCCTGGATCTGCTCGGCGGTGATCACGCTGATGGTTGCCGGCACGTTGGCGGCATCGGTGGGCAGGCGCGTGGCGGTGACGGTGATGACCGGGGCCTCGTCGCCAGCGGCTACGGTTTCGGCGGCGGTGGCTGGGCTGGCCAGCGCCAGCAGCGGCAGCAGCGCCGCGAGGTGGCGATGGCGGTGGGTGGCGCGGTGGGGGGCGGGCGATGGCGGGGAGGAACGCTGCATGATCTGCCTTGTTGCGATTACTTCGCAGATGCATTAGCAGTCAGACATTCGCGCCGGCAAGCGCAAAAAAACGGCGGCGGGCACGCCCCGCCGCCGGCAACAGCGAAGATATCGGATTGGGCCGGGTGACCCGAAGGCTCAGCTCAGCCCTTCGATGCGGCCCTCGCCATCCAGATGGATGCCCAGCGCCGATGGCTGCTTGGGCAGGCCGGGCATGGTGGCGATGTCACCGGCCAGCGCCACGATGAAGCCGGCGCCGGCGGCCAGACGGAACTCGCGGATCGGCAGATCATGGCCGCTGATGGCGCCGCGGCGCTTGTCGTCGGCGGTGAAGCTATAGGGTGTCTTGGCCAGGCACAGCGGCAGATTGGCCATGCCCTCGGCACGCAGCGCGGCCAACTGCTTGCGGGCGGCGGCCGAGAGGGTGACGCTGCCGGCGCGGTGGATGCCGGTGGCGATGGCGGTCAGCGCGTCCATCACATCGGCGCCGCTGGCATAGAGCGGGGTGAAACGGTCGGCGGGATCGGCTTCGGCATCGGCCAGTGCCGCCACCCGCCGGGCCAGCGCCGCGGCCCCGGCCGGGCCATCGGCCCAGTGGCGGCACAGTTCGGCCGCCACGCCCAACTGGTCATGGCAATGGGCCAGCACGGCGTCCTGCTCATCGGCCAAGTCACCGGCAAAGGCGTTGATCGCCACCACCACCGGCAGGCCCAGCGCTTGCAGATTTTCAACATGGCGGGCCAGCACCATCAGCCCCCGCTCCAGCGCGGCGGCATCGGGCGCGCCCAGCGCCGCCAGTTCGGCGCCGCCATGATATTTCAGCGCCCTCACCGTGGCCACCACCACCGCCACCGCCGGGGCCAGCCCGGCCTGGCGGCACTTGATATGGGCGAATTTCTCGGCGCCCAGATCGGCGCCAAAGCCGGCCTCGGTCACGGCGAATTCGCCCAGCGCCAGCGCGGCGCGGGTGGCGATCACGCTGTTGCAGCCATGGGCGATATTGGCAAACGGCCCGCCGTGGATCAGCGCCGGGCTGCCATGGATGGTCTGCACCAGATTGGGCTGCATGGCCTCCACCAGCAGCGCCGCCATGGCCCCGGCCGCGCCCACATCGCCGGCCGTCACCGGCTGGCCGGCGGCATCACGCGCCACCCGGATGCGGCCCAGCCGGGCCTGGAGATCGGCCAGATCATTGGCCAGGCACAGGATCGCCATCACTTCGGAGGCCACCGTGATGTCGAACCCGGTTTCGCGCAGCGGGTGGTTGCCCTGCCCCATGCCGGCCACGATCTGCCGGAGCGCGCGGTCGTTCATGTCGAGCACGCGTTTCCAGGTGATGCTGCGCGGGTTGATCGGGTGGCCCGATGGCATGGGCGTGTTGAAATGCACCGCATTGTCGATCATCGCCGCCAAGAGATTGTGGGCGGCGGTGATGGCGTGGAAATCGCCGGTGAAATGCAGGTTGATCTTCTCCATCGGCAGCACCTGGGCCTGGCCGCCGCCGGTGGCGCCGCCCTTGCGGCCAAACACCGGGCCCAGGCTGGGTTCGCGCAGGGCGATCACGGCGCGGCGGCCGATGGCGTTGAGCGCATCGGCCAGGCCAATGGTGGTGGTGGTCTTGCCTTCGCCGGCCGGGGTGGGGTTCACCGCCGTCACCAGCACCAGCTTGCCGGCCGGGCGGGCGGCGAGGCCAGCCAGCGTGGCGGCCGGCAATTTGGCGATATGGTGGCCGTGCGGTTCGATGGCGTTTTCGGCCAGGCCGATGGCGGCGGCGATCTCCCGGATGGGGCGCAATGTCGCTGCGCGCGCGATTTCAATGTCCGATGCCATGATTCCCCGCCATAAGGGCCGTATCTGATGGTCCCGGCTTCGCCGCCTACAGGCTTTGGGCAGCGCCGGGAAGGAGCCTGTTGGTCGCCCCATGACTGCCCTGATGTTCGACGATGTTTCCGCCTTGGCGCTGGCCCGGTTCCAGTTTGCCTTCACCGTGTCGTTCCACTTCATCTTCCCGGCCTTCTCGATCGGGTTGGCCAGCTATCTGGCCGTGCTGGAGGGCCTGTGGCTGAAGACCGGACGCGATGTGTATCTGCAGCTGTTCCGCTATTGGCTGAAGATCTTCGCCATCGCCTTTGGCATGGGCGTGGTGTCAGGCATCGTCATGGCCTATCAGTTCGGCAGCAACTGGGCGGCCTTTTCCGACAAGGCGGGGCCGGTGATCGGCCCGCTGATGGCCTATGAGGTGCTGTCGGCCTTCTTCCTTGAATCCGGCTTTCTGGGCGTGATGCTGTTCGGGCTGGACCGGGTGGGCAAGAAACTCCATTTCATGGCGACGTGCCTGGTTGCCATCGGCACCACCATTTCGGCCTTCTGGATCATCGTCGTCAATAGCTGGATGCAGACGCCGCAGGGCCATGCCATTGCCGCCAATGGCCAATTCTATGCCACCGATTGGCTGGCGGTGGTGTTCAACCCGTCCATGCCCTATCGCCTCGCCCACACGCTCTTGGGGGCCTATCTCACCACCGCGCTGGTGGTGGGGGCGGTGGGCGCCTTCCACCTGCTCAAGGACCGGCGGCTGGGCCGCGCCGCGCAGCCGGCCACGAAGATCATGTTTGCCATGGCGATGGGGATGGTGGCGGTCACCGCCCCGCTGCAGGTGCTGGCCGGCCACGAGCATGGGGTGAACACGCTGCACCACCAGCCGGCCAAGATCGCCGCGATGGAAGGCCATTATGAAAGCCATGACCGCGCCGCCCCGCTGATCCTGTTCGGCGTGCCCGATGATGCCAATCAGGTGATGCAGTACAAGCTGGAGGTGCCGGCGCTGGGCAGCCTGGTGCTGCAACATGATATCGAGGCGCCGACCATGGGCCTCGACAAGGTGGCCCCGGAAAACCGCGCAAAAGTGGCCTTCCCCTTCTATGCCTTCCGCGTGATGGTGGGGCTGGGCGTGCTGATGCTGCTGCTGGGCGGCTGGGCGGCGTGGAACTTCGCGCGCGGCCGGCTGTTTGATGGTGTGTGGCAACAGCGGCTGGCGCTGGCCATGGGCCCGGCCGGCTTCGTGGCGGTGCTGGCCGGCTGGATCACCACCGAAACCGGGCGGCAGCCCTTCACGGTGTTCGGCCTGTTGCGAACCGCCGACAGCGCCTCCCCGCTGGCCGCACCGGCGGTGGCGGCCTCGCTGATCGCCTTCATCATCGTCTATTTCTTCGTGTTTGGCGTGGGCACCTGGTTCATCATCAAGCTGATGGGCAGCGAACCCAATCCGGAGGATCAGGGCCCGTCCAAGGACCAGGCGGCCGATATTGGCAGCCTGCCGCCCGATGCGCCCTTCGGCTTCCAGCTGGTGCAATAACATGGGCGTGCTTCCCGGCATCGCGCCCGATCCCTGGCTCACCCTGGTGTGGGCCGGCATCATCGGCACCGCCATCTTCATCTATGTCGTCACCGATGGCTTTGATCTGGGCATCGGCATCCTGTTTCCCATTCTGGCGCCGGGGGCCGAGCGGGAAACCGCGATCGCCACCATCAAGCCGGTGTGGGACGCCAACCAGACCTGGCTGGTGCTGGGCGGCGGCGGTGTGTTTGCCGCCTTTCCGCTGGCCTATGCGATCCTGATGCCGGCAGTCTATGCGCCGCTGATCGCGATGCTGCTTGGCCTGATCTTCCGCGGCGTCGCCTTCAAGTATCGGATGCGCACCAGCCGCATCTGGTTGTGGGATTTCGCCTTTTTCGCCGGCTCAACGCTGGCGGCCTTTGCGCAAGGGGTGATTTTGGGCGCGGTGCTGCAGGGCGTGAAGGTGGCCGGGCGCAGCTATGCCGGCGGCTGGTGGGATTGGCTCAGCCCCTTCTCGCTGCTCACCGGCGTGTCGGTGGTGGCGGCCTATGCCCTGCTGGGCGCCTGCTGGCTGATCTGGCGCACGGCGGGCGCGGTGCAGGATCATGCCTACCGCATGGCGTGGCGGGCGGGCGCGGCGAGCATCGCCGCCATCGCCGCCGTCAGCCTCGCCACGCCCTTCCTCAACCATGATTATTTCAGCCACTGGTTCGAGGTGCCGGGCCTTTATTATTCGGCGCCGGTGCCGGTGCTGGTGGCGATCACCGGCCTGTTGTTCATCCGCGCGCTGCGGCGGCGGGCCGAAGTCGCCCCGTTCGTGCTGGCCGAAATCCTGTTCCTGCTCACCTTCATCGGGCTGGGCATCTCGATCTTCCCCTGGGCGGTGCCGGGGCAGGTGACGATCTGGCAGGCCGCCACCGCCGCCAACGCCCAGGCCTTCATGCTGGTGGGGGTGGGCGTGCTGCTGCCGGTGATCCTGGGCTATACCGCCTATGGCTATTGGCTGTTCCGCGGCAAGGTGGGGGCCGAGCAGTATGGCTGAGCATCATGGCTGAGCGGGGCGGCTGGCAGCGTCTGGGCTGGTTTGCCGGCCTGTGGGCGGCCGGGGTGGGCGTGGTGGGCCTGGTCTCGCTGCTGCTGCGGGCCTGGCTGATGCCCTGATCGGCCGTGCCGCCACCAGTGCCGTGCAGCCTTGCACATCGGCGGCAGGCTGCTATAGGCCAGCGCTTCGTGCCCCGGGTGCGGGCGTGGCGGAATTGGTAGACGCGCCGGATTTAGGTTCCGGTGTCGCAAGACGTGGGGGTTCGAGTCCCTTCGCCCGCACCAGCCGCTGCCGCCCGCGCCGGGGCTGCGCCATTTTCGCTCACACTAGCTTTCAAGAGACGGGTTGTTCGATGCAGATTGCCGAAATCTCCAATCAGGGCCTGCGCCGCGCGTATTCGCTGGTGATCCCGGCCGATGCGATCGCCGCGCGGGTGGAAACCCGCCTGGCCGAAGTGTCGAAAACCATCCGCATGCCCGGCTTCCGCCCTGGCAAGGTGCCGGCCAACCTGGTGAAGAAGATGCACGGCGCCGCGCTGCGCGGTGAAGCCCTGCAGGCCGCGCTGAACGACGGCGTGAACCAGGTCATCAGCAGCCACGGGCTGCGGCCGGCCACCCAGCCGCAGGTGGATGTGGATGGCGAACTGGCCGACGATGGCGATGCGCGCTTCACCGTCAGCCTGGAAGTGCTGCCCACCATCGAGGATGTGAAGACCGGCGATCTGGTGCTGGAAAAGCTGGTGGTGCCGGCAGACGATGCCGCCATGGACGCGGCGCTAGCCCGGCTGGCCGAATCGGCGCAGCGCACCCAGCCGGCCCCGGAAGACCATCAGGCCGCCCAGGGCGACACGGTGGTGATCGATTATGAAGGCAGCGTGGATGGCGTGGCCTTTGATGGCGGCACCGGCGAAGGCATGCGCGTGAAGCTGGGCAGCGGCCAGTTGATCCCCGGCTTTGAAGACCAGCTGGTGGGTGCCACCGCTGGCGAGGCGCGCACCATCAGCGTGACCTTCCCGGCCGATTATGGCGCCGCCAACCTGGCCGGCAAGCCGGCCGAATTCGCGATTCGCGTGACCGCGGTGGAAGTGGCTGCCGAAACCGCCATCGATGATGAATTCGCCAAGGGCTTCGGCCTCGACAGCCTGGAGGCGCTGAAGGAAATCCTGAAGGACCAGCTTGACGCCGAGCTGGGCGGCCTGTCGCGCACCCATCTCAAGCGCAAGCTGCTCGACACGCTGGCTGCCCGCCATGATTTCGATGTGCCCGAAACCATGGTCGAGGCCGAGTTCGAGCAGATTTGGCAGACGCTGGAAGCCGAAGCCGCCCGCGAGGCCGATCCGGAAGCCGCCAAGGCCGAGATCGAGGCCGAGCGCGAGGATTATCGCCGCATCGCCGTGCGCCGCGTACGGCTGGGCCTGCTGCTCTCCGAGATCGGCCAGCGCGGCGGGGTCACCGTTTCCCAGGCCGAGATGAACCGGCTGATCGGCCAGGAAGCGGCCCGCTATGCGCCGGCCGAACAGCAGAAGGTGGTGAAGTTCTTCCAGGAAAACGCCATGGCCGCCATGCAGCTGCGCGCGCCGCTGTATGAAGACAAGGTGGTGGATTATCTGATCGGCCAGGCCAGCATCACCGAACGGGTGGTGACCCGCGCCGAACTGGAAGCCGCGATCGCCAGCGAGGACGAATCGCCCAGCGCCGGCGGCCATGTCCATGGCCCGGATTGCGACCATGACCATGATCATGCCCCGGCCAAGCCGGCCAAGAAGCCCGCCGCCAAGAAGGCCAAGGCCGCCGAGCCGGCAGCCGAAGCCACGGACGCGCCGGCCGAGGCCGCTGCCGAACCGGTGAAGAAGGCCCCGGCAAAGAAGGCGAAAAAGGCCGAGGCCGACGCGCCTGCCGAAGGCACGGCCGAAGCGGCGCCCAAGCCGAAGAAGGCAGCCAAGAAGACCGCCTGATCCCGGCGCCAACGCACGAAGAGGGGCCCTGCCGGCAATGCTGGCGGGGCCCATTGCGTTGGGTTTGTCCACGTCTGATTTGCCGCGCCCGGCCGTCGCCCCCTTGAACTCGGCGGCCAAACGTCCGAACTAGGGGCTTGAAGGAGACCATCATGATCAATCCGCAGGCCGGGCTGGTGCCCATCGTCATCGAAAGCTCCAACCGCGGCGAACGTTCGTTCGACATTTATTCGCGGCTGCTGCGGGATCGCATCGTGTTCGTGAACGGGCCGGTGGAAGACAATATGGCCTCGCTGATCGTGGCCCAGTTGCTGTTCCTCGAATCGGAAAATCCGAAGAAGGACATCTTCATGTACATCAACTCGCCGGGCGGGGTGATCACCTCGGGCATGGCGATTTATGACACGATGCAGTATATCCGACCCGACGTGGCCACCGTGTGCGTGGGCCAGGCCGCCTCGATGGGCAGTTTCCTGCTGGCGGCCGGCACGCCGGGCAAGCGCGTGGCGCTGAAGAATGCCCGCATCATGGTGCACCAGCCCTCGGGCGGCGCTCAGGGTCAGGCCACCGACATCGAGATCCAGGCCCGCGAAATCCTGCGCATCCGCAATATTCTCAACAATCTCTATGTGAAGCACACCGGCAAGGATCTGGACACGATCGAACGCGCCATGGAACGCGACAAGTTCATGAGCGCGGAAGAGGCCAAGGATTTTGGCCTGGTGGACGCGGTGATGGAAAAGCGCCCGGTGCCAAGCGAGGGCGAGACCCTGGCGGCCTGATGAGACGACCGGTTTTCACGGTCAACGCCAACGGTCCTGCGGCCCGTCCAGCAGGAATATCGGGGGCTGCCCTTGCGGGCGGCCCCAAAACGTCGCTACAGTGCTTGGCCGGCGGCCGTGCAGGCGGCTCCGGTCAGTGGTTTGCTGATGTCGGTGGGCAGCGCCGGCTCAAGGAAGGAACGTCATGACCAAGCTGGGCAACAGCGACAGCAAGGGCACCCTCTACTGCAGCTTTTGCGGCAAGAGCCAGCATGAGGTGCGGAAGCTGATTGCCGGGCCCACCGTGTTCATCTGCGATGAATGCGTGGAACTGTGCAACGACATCATCCGCGAGGAAACCAAGACGGCGCTGGTGAAGAAATCCGGCGACGTGCCCACCCCGCGCGAGATCTGCAAGGTGCTGGATGATTATGTCATCGGCCAGTTCCAGGCCAAGCGCGTGCTCTCGGTGGCGGTGCACAACCACTACAAGCGGCTGAACCACGGCGGCAAGGGTGCCGAGGTGGAACTGGCCAAGTCCAACATCCTGCTCGTGGGGCCCACCGGCTGCGGCAAGACATTGCTGGCGCAGACGCTGGCGCGCATCCTGGATGTGCCCTTCACCATGGCCGATGCCACCACGCTGACCGAAGCCGGTTACGTGGGCGAGGATGTCGAGAACATCATCCTCAAGCTGCTGCAGGCCAGCGATTACAATGTCGAGCGCGCCCAGCGCGGCATCGTCTATATCGACGAGATCGACAAGATCAGCCGCAAGGCCGACAATCCATCGATCACCCGCGACGTGTCGGGCGAAGGCGTGCAGCAGGCCCTGCTCAAGATCATGGAAGGCACCACCGCCTCGGTGCCGCCGCAGGGCGGGCGCAAGCATCCCCAGCAGGAATTCCTGCAGGTGGACACCACCAACATCCTGTTCATCTGCGGCGGCGCCTTCAGCGGGCTTGATCGCATCATCGGGGACCGGTTGCAGGGCCGTTCGATCGGCTTTGGCGCCCATGTCGCCGCGCCCGACGAACGCCGGGTGGGCGAATTGCTGCGCCAGTGTGAGCCGGAGGATCTGCTGCGCTTCGGCCTGATCCCGGAATTCATCGGCCGCCTGCCGGTGATCGCCACGCTGGAAGATCTGGACGAGGTGGCGCTGGTCAAGATCCTGACCGAGCCGAAGAATGCGCTGGTCAAGCAATATGCACGGCTGTTCGAGATGGAGGGCGTGAAGCTGACCTTCACCACCGATGCGCTGACCGCCGTGGCCAAGCGCGCCATCGAGCGCAAGACCGGCGCGCGCGGCCTGCGCTCGATCATGGAAGGCATCCTGCTCGACACGATGTTCGACTTGCCCGGCCTGGAAGGCCTGGAAGAGGTGCAGGTGGACAAGGAGGTCGTGTCAGGCACCAAGCCGCCGGTGCGCCTGATGGTGACCGACAAGGCCGCCTGAAGCGGGGCCGTCTGAAACTGTTCCGTCTGAACACGCAGGGCCACCCCACCGGGTGGCCCTGTTTGCTTGTGCTCAGTGGCCGGCGCCGGGTGGTCCGCTGATCCGCACCCTGGGAATGGCCCACACCAGCGCGGCGGCGGCAAAGAACAGCAGCGCGGTGCCGGCATAGATGTGCAGATTGGCCAGCGTCGCGGCCTGCACCTCCAGAATCCGGTCAAGCGTGGCGCGGGCCTGATCGGCCGACAGGCCGGTGGCCTGCAATTGCGTCAGGGTGGCGTCCACCCCGTTCATGCCTTCGGCCATCGCCGCGCGCACCTGGCGGGCTTCGCCGTCCCACTGGCTGGTGGCCAGCGCCGCGCCGATCGCCCCGCACAGGGTGCGGCAGAAATTCATGATCCCGGCGGCCGACACGCTTTCCTCCGGCTTCACGCTGGCCATGGCCAGGCTGGACAGGCCGATGAAGAAGAAGGGCATGCCAAGGCCGGTGAACAGGT
>JAIXUQ010000015.1 GCA_027483465.1 Sphingomonadales bacterium | reverse complement strand
TGCGGCCGGCCGCGGTTGGGGAAGGTGGCCGGGCCGATGGCACGGGTGACCAGTTTCGATATCGCCGCGCTGGCCGGGGTTTCCCAGCCCACCGTGTCGCGTGCGCTGTCGGGCAACCCGGCGGTGTCGCAGGAAACCCGGGCACGGGTGTTTGCCGCCGCCCAGGCGCTGAATTACAAGGTGGACAAGAACGCCTCCAACCTGCGGCGGCAGGCGACGCGCACGCTGGCGCTGCTGTTTTTCGAGGACCCGGCGCCGGGCGAGACGCAGATCAACCCGTTTTTCCTGTCGATGCTGGGGGCGATCACCAAGCGCTGTGCCACAGCCGGCTATGACCTGCTCATCAGTTTCCAGCAATTGTCGGGCAATTGGCACGTGGATTACGAGGATGCGCGCCGGGCCGACGGGCTGATCCTGCTGGGCTATGGCAATTATCTGGAATATCGGCCGCGGCTGGAGCAACTGGTGCGGCAGGGCACGCATTTCGTGCGCTGGGGCAGCATGCGCCCCGGCCAGCTGGGCACCACCATCGGCAGTGACAATATGGGCGGCGGGCTGGCGGCGACGCGGCACCTGATCGCGCGCGGGCGCCGGCGCATCGCCTTCATCGGCACCGCCGATGCCGGGGCGCCGGAGTTTCTGGACCGCGCCGAAGGCTGGCGCGCGGCCCATGCCGAAGCCGGGATCGCGGCCGACAGCGCGCTGATGCGCAGCGCCCACAGCAGCGAGGACGACGGCCATGCCGCCGCGCGCGATCTGCTGGCCAGCGGCCGGCCGTTTGATGCGATCTTCTGCGTGAGCGACCTGATCGCCATCGGCGCGATGCGGGCGCTGGCCGAGGCCGGCCGGCGCGTGCCCGATGACGTGGCGGTGGTGGGCTTTGACGATCAGCCCGCCGCCAGCCTGACCAGCCCGCCGCTGACCACGGTGGCGCAGGACGCCCGCCGCGCCGGCGAGGCGCTGGTGGACATGCTGCTGGCGCAACTGCGCGGCGAAGCGCCCGAACCGCTGGCGCTGCCGGCGCGGCTGGTGGTGCGCGGATCAAGCTGAACCCTGACGCGGCGTTGAAGCGAAAAGGCCGGCCAGCGCTGTGCTGACCGGCCTTTTGCCGTGGGGTGCCCGGTCGCTGGCGCGGCCGGGCGCTGGGAATGGCCGGCCGCTGGCGCGGCCAGCCGGGGGTAGATGGGCCGTCAGAGCACGAAGTCGGCCGCGACGATCGGGGTGATGACGCCTTCCAGGATGATCTGGAAGTCCGCCGTGCCGTCACCGTTGTTGTCGGCCTGCACCAGGGTGTTGCCACCGCTCACCTCGATCCGCAGCTGGCCGGCGACGCGGGTGAAGGCGCCGTTGCCGATGAAGCTGAAGGCCTGATCACCGCCGACCAGCGTGTTGGCATCGATGGTCGACAGGTCGATCCGGTCGGTGCCCGACACGAAGTCGGTGATCCGGTCGGAGGCGGTGCGGCTGCTTTCGCTGACGTTGTCGTAGGTGAAGGTGTCAGCACCCGCGCCGCCGGTGAGCGTGTCAACCTGGGCGCCGCCGCGGATGACATCATTGCCCGCCGTGCCGGTGATCCGGTCAGCCCCGGCGTTGCCGTTGATGCTGGCCACCGTGCCGGTGACGGTGAGGCTGGTCAGATCGATGGTGTCCGCCGCGGAGGTGCCAACCAGCGTCACACCGGTGAAGGCGCCGGCATCGAAGACCTCGACCGATGTCCACTTCGTGACATCCACCGCGGAATTGTTGCTGGTCACCCGCACCGTGTCGGTGCCGGCGCCGCCGTTGATGCTGTCAACGCCGTCGGTCGAACCGTAGAGGAAGACATCATTGCCATCCCCGCCGTTCATCGTGTCATTGCCCTGGCTGCCGCGGATCGTGTCGTTCCCCGACGTGCCGGTGATGATGTCGGCGCTGCTCAGGCCATCGATCACCACATCGCCCACGATGGTCAGCCCCGAGAGGTTGATGACATCGGCGACGGTGTTGCCCACCAGGGTCACGCCGGTGAAGCTGCCGGCATCGATCACCTCGATCCCGCTCAGGTTCATCACGTTGAACGCGGTGTTGTTGGCGGTGATCCGCACCGTGTCGGTGCCGCTGCCGCCGTTCACCGTGTCGACGCCATCGCCCGAGCCGAAGAGGAAGACATCATCCCCGTCGCCGCCGTTGAGGGCATCGTTGCCGAGGCCGCCGCGGATGCTGTCGTTGCCGCCGGTGCCGGTGATCGTGTCGTTGCCAGCCAGGCCATCCAGGATGACCGCGCCGGTGACGAGGATCCCCGCCAGGTTGAACGTGTCAGCCCCGACTGTGCCGCGCAAGACGGTGCCGGTGGCGCCGGTGGCGTCCACGGCCTCGATCCCGGTGGTGGTGCCCACCCAGGTATAGGCGGCGTTGCTGCCGGTGATGCGCAGCGTGTCGGTGCCGGCACCGCCGGCCACCGTGTCCGTGCCATCGCCGGCGGCATAGACGAACTCGTCATCGCCGTCGCCGCCCGACAGATTGTCATTGTCGAGACCGCCGGTGATGCTGTCGTTGTTGGTGCCACCGACCAGCACGTCGTTGCCGGCCAGGCCGTTGATGATCCACCGGGCGTTGGTGGGCGCGGTGAAGCTGTCAACCCCTGCGGTGCCGTTGTAGGTGACCGGGACGTCGAGCGAGATCACCTCCAGGCTGAAGCTCAGCTGGGCGGTGAGATTGCCGTCGCTGGCGATCACCTCCACCGTGGTGGTGCCCACGTCGCCATTTTCGGGCGTGCCGGTGATCAGGCCGGCGCTGCTGATCGACAGCCAGGCCGGGGCGCCGGCGCCCAGCGAGAAGGTGAGCGTATCGCCCACATCCGGATCGCTGAAGGCCGTGGCCGCGTTCAGGCTGAGCGCCTGGGTGGCGTTGATCGTCTGGGCGGCGATGGTGCCGGCAACCGGCGTATCGTTCACCCCGGTGATCGTCACCACCAGCGTGGCAGTGTCGGTCAGCCCCTTGGCGTCCACCGTGCGGTAGGTGAAGCTTTCGGTGGTGGTCGCCCCGGCGGCCAGCGCGATATAGGCGCTGGCGGCGGTGTCCACCGCATAGCTCCACGTGCCGTCGGCGTTCATCGTCAGGCTGCCCAGCGTTCCGGTCACCACCGTGGAGGTGGTGAAGTTGCTGAGCGCACCCGCCCCGAGGCGCACGGCCTCCACGGTGAGCGTGTCACCCAGCACCGTATCGGCATCGGTGTCGTTGGCCAGCACCGAACCGCTGCCCTCACCGGTGTCGTTCACCGCATCCGGCGCATCGTTGAGCGCGGTGGCGATGTCGAAGCTGGTGCCATTGATGCCGCCAAAGCGGACCTGCTCCACCTGGGTAACCGTGTCGGTGTCGAGCTCGCCATCATTGTCGACGTCGGTCCGTTCCGCGAACACGAAGGTCGAGGACAATTGGGTGACGTCATAATCCACCCAGTTGCCGCCGAACACCACGGTGTCGGTGCCGGTGCCGCCGGTCAGCACGTCCGAGCCCGACCCGCCGATCAGCACGTCATCGCCGGTGCCGCCCGACACCACGTCGTTGCCGGTGCCGCCGTCGAGCACGTCGTTGCCGGCGCCGCCGCCGATCACGTCGTCGCCTGCCAGGCCCTGGATCAGGTCACCCGAGCTGCCGCCGGTCAGGGTGTTGCCATTGGCATCGCCCACCAGCAGTTCGCGCTGGCCGTTGATGGTCAGGGTGATGGTGCTCGTGTCGGTGCCGCCGTTGCCGTCGTCAACCTCGACCTCGTAGGCGATGGTGAGCGTGTCGCCATCGTTCAGATAGTCGAAGCTTTCGGTGTCCGAGTTGAACGACCAGGCGATGTTGCCAGTGGCGCCCGTGCTGGCCGCCAGACCAGACGACGGGACAAAGCTGAGCATCGCGGCCACCGCGCTTTCGGCGAGGCTGCCCGTGGCGCCCGTGAGGGTGACGCTCTTCACCGTGGTGGTGATGCCGTCGCTGGCATCCAGATCCGCCACGGTCAGCGTGCCGCTGGCCGTGATGCCCGTGCTGTCGGTCGGCTCGGCGCGGGTGGCGCTGTCGCTGTCGCCGGTCTCCACGCTCAGCACCGGGGTGTCGTTGCTGCCCTGGATGGTGATGGTCACCACCTGGGTGTCGGTGGCGCTGGCGCCGCTGTCGGTCACCTTGATGGTGTAGGACAGGACCAGCTGTTCCCCGTCGGCCAGGAAATCGAAGCTGGTGCCGGTCGAGTCGAACGACCAGTCCAGATTGCCGGTGTCTGCCACCTCAGCCGCAAGCGGCGTGCTGGTGACGGAGAACATGGCCAGCAATTCGGCTTCTGTCAGCCCGCCGGTGACACCGCTCGACGTGACGCCGTCCACGGTGGCGCTCACCGTGTCGCTGGTGTCGACATCGCGCACCGTCAGGGTGCCCGCGGTCGAAAGCGCGGCGTCGGTCTCGGTCAGCGAGTCGGCAATGCTGTCACCGGATTGGGTGCTGATCTCGGGCACGTCGTTCATGCCCGCCACCGTCACCGTCGCGGTGGCCGTGGCAACCAGGCCCTTGGCGTCGGTCACCTCGTAGGTGAACGTCTCGTCCTGGGTCTCGCCCGCGGCCAGGCCGCGATACACGCCGGTGGTATCGAGCACATAATCGGCATCGCCATTGGCGGCGATGGTGATCGATCCGTAGGTGCCGGCCAGTGCGGCGCCCACGGTGCCACCGGTCACGGCGGTCACCGTCAGGAAGTCGCCCAGCGCGGTGTCGGCATCGGTGTCGTTGGCCAGCAGGTTGAGCGACGCGGTGGTATCGAGATCATCGACCTCGCCCAGATCGTCATCCTCGCCCACCGGCGCATCGTTGACGATGTCGGCCGCCGCGGCGGTGACATTGCTGAAGGCGAAGCTCTCGACTCCAGCCACTTCGTCGGTGCCGTCGGTGCCGGGGCGCTCATCGGCGATGGTGAAGCTGCCCTCACCGGTGATCACATAGTCCAGCCAGCTGCCGGAGAAGACGGCAACATCATTGCCATCGCCGCCGGTGATGCTGTCATCGCCGGCACCGCCGGTCAGGCTGTCATCGTTTGCGCCACCGTTGATCACATCATTGCCGGCGCCACCGCTGATCGTGTCGTTGCCGGCATCACCGTTGAGCAGATCAAGGCCATCTTCGCCGCTGATGCTGTCATTGTCGGCGCCGCCGTTCAGCGTATCGTCGCCCGCGCCGCCAGCCAGCGAATCGTTGCCCCGGCCGCCCAGCACGTTGTCAGCGCCGATGCCGCCGATGAAGCTGTCATCGCCGTCGGCCGCGGTGAAGGTGACCGAGCCGGTGCCTTCCACCTGCACGAGGTCGTTGCCGCTGCCACCATCCACGTCAACCGGGCCGGTGATGTTGACCAGGCCGTTGCCGGGGACGGTTGCGCCGGTGGGGACGAAGGTTTCGGCGCGGCCAACCAGCACGGCACCGGTGGTGACAGCGTTTTCGGTGACCGAACCGGTGAAGACCACCGGGCCGTTGGGGTGGGCGTCGTGCAGGTCGCGCACGAAGATGGCGTTGGTGGCGGCGGCAACCGTGTTGCCGATCACCGTCACATCCAACACCACACCGGCAGCGGCCGGCGGGGTCGAACCGGCGTTGACCAGGATGCCGTTGATCACATCCTGCACATTGTTGCCTTCGATCAGGATGTCGTTGGCGCTGCGCTGGCTGAGCACGGTGATCCCGCTTGAGGAGCCGCGCACGTCATTGTCGATCACATCGACATTTTCGGCGATGCGGTCGCTCATGCTGATCTGGATGGCCCAGGGGGCCGCGGTGCTGGCAGCGGTGGCATCGGTGGGCCCGCGCAGGCCCAGATCGATGATGTTGTTCTCCACCAGGCCGTTCTGGATGCCATCCAGGTTGATGCCGCGCCGGCCGGTGCTGGTTTCCACATCATGGATGATGGCGTTGTCCGTCACCTCCAGGCCGGTGATGTTGAACAACACCATGCCAGTGCGGGCATTGCCGTTGATGCCATCGATCAGGTTGCCGGTGATTGACCAGTTCTCGCTGCCGATCTCGCCGCCAAAGCCCAGGCCAAAGCGGATCGGACTGTCGGTGGTGGCATAGATGTGGTTGTTGCTGATCGTCAGATCGTCGACGTTCAGCGGCGTGCGGTCGCCACCGGCCTGCACGGCACGGATGGCCGCGGCGCCGCCGGTGATGTCGAAGCCGGCGATGGTGATGCCGTTGGCCGCCACCACGAATTCACCGGTCAGCACCGATGCCGTGCCGCGCGCCGCATTCACCGTGCCATCCACATGCGCCACCGTGCCATGGTTGGCACCCAGCAGGGTGACATTGGCCACGTTGAGGGTGATGGTGCCGCTGTAGCTGCCGGGGGCCACCACGATGGTGTCACCCGACGTGGCCACCGCCAGCGCCGCCTGGATGGTTGCGAATCCGCCGCCGCCGACGAGGAGGAAGCGTCCTGGGCCGGCGCTGTCGACGATTTCGACGCCGCTGAGCGTGTCGGCGCCTTCGGTGGTGCTGGTGACGG
>JAIXUQ010000096.1 GCA_027483465.1 Sphingomonadales bacterium | reverse complement strand
TCGGCGATGGTCACCCGATCGGGCGTGCGCACAAAGCCCAGAAAGCCGCTGGTGGCAAAGGCGCGGGCAAAATAGGCCGCCATGGCATCGGCCCCGACAATCGCTTCGCCCGTGGTGCCGGCAATGCCGATATAGCCATCGCCCAACGCAGCGCGCACGCCGGCCACATCGCGGGCAGCGATTGCGGCATTGTAGGCGGCGCGGGCCGCCGTGATCTGGGCGACCGGATCAGCCGCCGCCGGGGTTGCCATGATCATCAGCAGCGCCGCCAGACCGCGCTTCACAATCCGGCCATCACATCATCGGGCACATCATAATTGCCCCACACCGATGCCACGTCATCATCATCGTCCAGCTTGTCGATCAGCTGCATCAGCTGGGCGGCATCAGCGGCGCCCACGGACACCATCGTGCCCGGCTTCCAGGCCAATTTGGTGCCTTCGGCCTCGCCCAGCACCGGTTCCAGCGCGCGGGCCACTTCGTGCAGCGCCTCGATGCTGGTCCAGATCTCGTGGCCGTCCTCGCTGGATTGCACGTCATCGGCGCCGGCTTCCAGCGCGGCTTCGAACACCGCATCGGCGCTGCCGGCAGCGGCCTTGTAGCTGATCAGGCCCAGCCGCTCGAAGGCGTGGGACACGCTGCCCGACGCGCCCAGATTGCCGCCATTCTTGGCCATGATGGTGCGCATGTTGGTGGCGGTGCGGTTGCGGTTGTCGGTGAGGGTTTCGATGATCAGCGAAACGCCGCCGGGGCCAAAGCCCTCATAGCGCACCTCTTCGTAATTGGCGGTGTCGTTGCCCTGGCTCTTGTCGATGGCGCGCTGGATATTGTCCTTGGGCATGCCTTCGGCGCGGGCGGCCAGCATGGCGGCGCGCAGGCGCGGATTGTTGGCGGGATCGGGCATGCCCATCTTGGCGGCCACGGTGATTTCGCGGCTCAGCTTGGAAAACAGGGCGCTGCGTTTCTTGTCCTGCGCGCCCTTGCGGTGCATGATGTTCTTGAATTTGGAATGGCCGGCCATGCAAATGTCTCGCGAAGGTGAGGCGCGGTGTTTAGGCGATTGGCCGGGGTTCGCGCAATGGTGGCCGGGATGGCCATGATCGATCGGGCAGCGGTGCGGGGGGGGCAGCGATGCGGTGGATGATGATGGCGGCCATGGCCGCTGCGGCGGCATGGCCGGCGGCGGCGCAACTGGCCGCCGGGCCCGATGCCAATCGGGTGATCAGCGGCGGGATGACGGCCTGGCCGGATTATCTGCGCCAGGGTGCCGGGTTGGCCGCCGGCTATGTCACCATCCGCAACGTGGCGGCCGGAACCTGCCTGGCCATGGGCTTTGGCGCGGCCGGGACCGTTCAGCCCCATTTGGCACAGGGCAGCTGCGAGGCACCGATGCCGATCTTCGTGATGGCGGAAGGCGATGGCCGCCATTCGCTGCGGCCGGTGCGGTTGCCTGCCGGTGAAAGCGGCTGCGCCATGGCGGCACGCGGGGTGGTGTTGGGCGATCCGCGGCTGGATGTCGGTTATTGCGAGGGCAGCGCCGACCAACTGTTCACGCTGGATTGGTGGGATGGCCCCGACAATGCGTTTGGGGTGCCGGCGGAGGAGCGGCGGCGCCGCGATGGCGGGCGCAAGCTGGTGAAGATCCGGCAGGGGCCGCTGTGCGCGCAGGCATCGGGCCCGGCCTCACCCGCGCCGGGCCAGCCGACCACCGGCTTTCAGACGCCGGCCAGCCGGGGCCAGGATGTGAAACTGGTGCGCTGCGCCGATGTGCCGGCGCAGCTGTGGGAACTGGCCTATGCGCCTGATCTTTCGGCGATGATGCAGATCGCGCCGCGCCCCAGCCGGGCGTGGAGTTCGCTGTGGGCAGCCTATGCGCTGGCCGAAGCGCGCGGTTGGCGGCCGGTGGCGGCGGCCACCCCGGACATGGCGGCTTATGGCCTGTCAGCCGCTCCGATGCGGCGGGCCCTGGCGGTGCGCGGCGTGGATCTGCCCGGCGGCGGTTACTGGAACGGCGCTGCGGTGGCTGATGATGGCCGCGGTTGCGCCATGCTGTGTGTGCGCGATGAACGCTGCCGGGCCTTCACCTGGCACGCAGGCAGCAGCCGGCGCGGCGCTGCGGTTGCACCGCGCTGCTGGCTGAAGGGCACCGTGCCGGGGCCCGTTGCCAATGCCAGCACGGCGTCGGGGGTGGTGCGGCCCTGAGGCGGCTCAGCCAAGGCGGACGGCGGTGCCGCTGGCGGTGACCATCAGCATCGAATCGGTGGAGCCCAGCGCGTTGAACGTGAGTTGCACGCCGATCACCGCATCGGCGCCCAATTTTTCGGCATGGCCCTGCATTTCGGCCAGCGCGGTTTCCCGCGCGGTCTGCATCACCTCTTCCCAGGCGCCGGCACGGCCGCCGATGATGTCGCGGATACCGGCCAGGAAATCACGGAAGAAATTGGCCCCCATGATGGCTTCGCCCGAAACAATGCCCAGATAGTCGGCAACCGGGCGGCCTTCGATGGCGGGGGTGGTGGTGACTATCATCGCCCTTCCCTTCCTCAAATGAGCGCGGCCAGCGCCTTGCCCAGCATCACGCCGCACAGATGGGCGCGATATTCGGGGCCGGCATGGATGTCGCTGTTGAGATCATCGGCCGGCATGGCGGGCAGCGGGCGCCCGGCGGCGATCGCGGCCTCCGCCTCGGCCCAGCGGAACACGCCCGGCCCGGCACCGGTGACTGCGACGCGCCAGGCCCCGCCGAAATCCGCCACATAAACGCCCACCACGGCGTAGCGTGAGGCCGGGTGACGGAATTTGGCATAGGCGCTGCGCTGCGGGATGGCAAAGCCGATGCGGGTGATGATCTCGCCCTCGGCCAGCGCGGTGGTGAACATGCCCTGGAAGAAGTCATCGGCGCCGTGGCGGCCACGATCGGTCTCGATGATGGCATCCAGGGCAAGGGCGGCGGCGGGATAATCGGCGGCCGGATCATTGTTGGCCACGCTGCCGCCCAGCGTGCCGCGATTGCGCACCTGGGGGTCACCGATGCCGGCGGCCAGCGCCGCCAGCCCCGGAATCGCGGTGGCGCCGGCCGCCACGTCGGCATGGCGCGTGGTGGCGCCGATCCACAGGCGATCGCCCTCGCGGGTGATGCCCGACAGGCCAAGGCCGGCCAGATCAACCAGCGCATCGGGCATGCGCAGCCGCGATTTCATCGCCGGGATCAGCGTGTGGCCGCCGGCCAGATAGGCTGCCTCGCCGCCGCCGGCAAAGGCAGCGGCGGCATCGGCCAGGCTGGCCGGGCGGTGCAGGGCAAAATCACGCATCGATCCGCTCCATGGCTGCGGCCCCGGCCACGATGGCCTTGACGATGTTGAGATAGCCGGTGCAGCGGCACAAATTGCCTTCCAGTTCGTGCGCGACCAGTTCGGGCGTCAGGCGGGTGCCGTGCTTGCGCACGATTTCCAGCCCGGCGATGACCATGCCCGGCGTGCAGAACCCGCATTGCAGGCCATGCGCATCGCGGAAGGCCTGCTGCATCGGATGCAGACGTTCGGCGGTCCCCAGCCCTTCGATGGTGGTGATGACAGCGCCTTCGGCCTGTGCCGAAAGCAGGGTGCAGCTTTTCACCGCCACCCCGTCCACCAGCACGTTGCACGCCCCGCACTGGCTGGTATCACAGCCAATATGGGTGCCGGTCAGGCCCAGCGTGTCGCGCAGCACCTCCACCAGCAAGGTCGCGGCGGGCACATCCACCACTTGGGTGTCGCCGTTGATGGTCAGTTTCTGTTCCATGCCGTTCCCCCGATTGAGCATGCAGCCTATCAGCCCTGCGCGCGGGCCGCCATCATCGCTTTCAGCCCTTCGGCCTGCTCGGCGATCGCCTGGGCACCCAGCGGGCTGGCCTTGGCCCGTTCCCACCAGCCGGCAACGCCGGGGCGGGCCGCCACCAGCGCCCTGGTGGGCATCGGGCCATCCAGCGCATCCAGAAAGAAGAACACCGGGATCATCGCCGCATCGGCCATGCCAAAACGCTCTCCCACCGCGAAGGGATCATCAGCGCGGCGGTAATGTTCGATATAGCCCAGCGCCTCGCCCATGGCCTTCAGCGCATCGGGCACCCCGGCGGGATGTTCGCGCCCCCGGAACAGGCCGCCCAGGCTGGGCACCATGTAGACATCAACCAGCCGGACCAGCAGCCGGACCAGCGCCGCTGTGCGCGGATCGGCCGGCACCATCGCCGGGCCTGGCAGCACCTGATCCAGATAATCGGCGATCACCTGGCTTTCCGGCAGCGCCAGATCGCCATCCACCAGCAGCGGCATCTTGCCGGTGGGGCAAAGCGCCAGATACGCCTCCGATTTGATGCCGCCTTCAAACGCCGCCAGCGCCACTTCGGCGCCCTTGGCCCGGCTGACCAGCAGCGGCCGCATCACGAAGGGCGAAAGCTTGCCGCCATACAGGATCATGCACCCCTCCCCGTTCACAGGCCGATTGCGGCCTTGTAGGTTTCCAGCAGCGCCTCGGCCTCTTGCCGGGCCTGGGTTTCCATCTTGCGCAGCCGCACCAGCGTTTTCATCGTCTTGATGTCAAAGCCGGTGGCCTTGGCTTCGGCATAGACGTCCTTGATGTCGTCGGCGATGCCCTTTTTCTCCTCTTCCAGCGTCTCGATGCGCTCAATGAACAGGCGCAGCTGGCTGGCGGAGACATTCTCGTCGCTCATGATCGTCCCTGAATGGCTGATTAGATGGCTGGTTAGATGGCTGGGGGTTACCGGACGGCCTCATTCTTCGCCAGCGATTCGGCCATGCGATCAAGCTGGGCCTGGCTGGCCGGCAACTGGTGCCGCGCCTTCCATTCGGCCTGGGTCATGCCATAAACGTGGGTGCGCCCCTCGTCCTTGCCCAGCGTCAGGCCCATGGCTTCGGCCTCCTCGTGCAGCCAGTCACCCAGGCAATTGCGGCAGAAGCCGCCCCAGCCCATCAGATCGACATTCTGCACATCGCTGCGCTGACGCAGATGGGTGAGCAGCCGGCGGAAGGCCGCTGCCTCCAGCCGTTCGCGCAGCGCAGGATCGGCCAGCACGTTGTTGTCGGTCATTTTTTTGCTCCTTCCTGTGGCATTCCGCCGCATGACGGTCTATTCAATCGGGGCATACGCCCGCCCCAGTCACCCGAACGCAGAGCCCAATCCATGTCCCGTCATCTCCAGCCCCGCGGTCGCCGGGTCAAGGTTCTTGCGACGCTTGGCCCGGCCTCTGCCAGCGCCGCCATGATCGCCCGCTTGCACGAGGCAGGTGCCGATGCCTTCCGCGTGAACATGAGCCATGGCAGCCACGAGGGCCAGGCCGCGCTGATCGCGGCGGTGCGCGAGGTGGAGAAGGCCAATGGCCGGCCAATCACTATCCTGGCCGATCTGCAGGGGCCCAAGCTGCGGGTGGGCCGCATCGCCGGCGGCAGCGCGGTGCTGGACAAGGGTGCCGCCTTCCGGCTTGACCGCGATCCGGCGCCCGGTGATGCGGCTCGCGCCTGCCTGCCGCACAAGGAGATTTTCGCCGCGCTCACCCCCGGCGCCCGGCTGCTGGTGGATGATGGCAAGATCGTGCTGCGGGCGCAGGCCGTTTCGGCCGATGCGATCGATTGCGTCGTGGAGGTGCCGGGCACGATCCGCGACAACAAGGGCGTGAACGTGCCCGATGTGGTGGTGCCGCTGCCGGCGCTTACCCCCAAGGACCGCGCCGATCTGGCCTTTGCGCTGGACTGCGGGGTGGACTGGATCGCCCTCTCGTTCGTGCAGCGGCCCGAAGATGTGGCCGAGGCGCGGCGGTTGATCGGCGGCCGCGCCGCGCTGCTGGCCAAGATCGAGAAGCCGGCGGCGCTGGAACGGCTCGACGAAATCCTGGAACTGGCCGATGCGGTGATGGTGGCACGCGGTGACCTGGGGGTGGAATTGCCGCCGCAGGCGGTGCCGCCAGCGCAGAAGCGCATCGTCGCCAGCGCCCGCATGATGGGCAAGCCGGTGGTGGTGGCCACCCAGATGCTCGAATCGATGATCACCGCCCCCACCCCCACCCGTGCCGAAGTGTCGGACGTGGCGACCGCCATCTATGACGGGGCGGATGCGGTGATGCTGTCGGCGGAAAGCGCCGCCGGCCAGTTCCCGGCCGAAGCCGTGGCGATGATGGACGCGATTGCCGCCGAGGTGGAGGCCGATCCCGGCTACCAGGGCCGGGTGCATTTCACCGAGACCGCCACGGGGCGATCAACGGCGGCAGCGATCACCGCGGCGGCGGCGGACATCAGCCGCACCATCGGTGCACGCGCCATCGTGTGCTTCACCATTTCCGGTTCCACCGCCGGGCGGGCTGCCCGCGAACGGGCCGCCGTGCCGGTGCTCTGCCTCACACCGGCGCTGGCCACCGCCCGGCGCATGGGCCTGGTGTGGGGCGTGCATGCCGTTGTCACCCGCGACGTCGGCAGTTTCGAGGAGATGGTGGCCAAATCCAAGCGCATGGCGCTGCGGGCCGGGCTGGCGCGCGGCGGCGATCCGCTGGTGCTGATCGCCGGTGTGCCCTTCTCCACGCCCGGCACCACCAACGTGGTCCATGTCGTGCGGCTGACCGGGGATGAACTGAAGAATTATTAAGGCAGGAGGCCCAGCGCCCGCAGTTCGCCGGCCAGGGTGGCGACATCGCGGAACTGGTGGCCCACAAAGCCGTTGGCAGCCGCGGCGGCGACATTGTCGGCGCGGTCATCGATGAAGATGGCTTCGCCGGGCGCCAGCCCGAAACGGCGCAGGGCGAGGTGATAAATGGCGGGATCGGGCTTGGTCAGCCGCTCCTCGCCCGAAACGATGATATCGGCAAACTGATCGAACAGCGGCCATGCGGCGCGGAATGGCGGCCAGAATTCGTGGGAGAAATTGGTGATGCCAAAGATCGGCACGCCGGCGGCGGCAAGCGCGCCCACCAGTTCGGGCATGCCGGCGATGGGCCCGGTGATGGTTTCGTTGAAGCGCGGGCCAAACAGGCGGATCAGATCCGCCTCGGCCGGGAAGCGGGCGATCAGTTCGGCGCTGGTTTCGGCAAAGGGGCGGCCGGCATCATGCTGGAAATGCCAGGCCGGCGTGACGACTTCGGCCAGGAACCAGTCCAGCCGGGCCGGATCGGCGATATGCCGGGCATAAAAGGCCCGAACATTCCAATCGACCAGCACATTGCCGACATCGAACACGACGGCACGCAGCATTGGCATCATCCCAAACAGCAAAACCCCCGCCGGGCGGCAGGGGTCTCACCACAGCAGCCGGCAGGCCTGCCGGCGGCGCCGAAATCAGCCCTGGCGGGCCTTGAAGCGGCGGTTGGTCTTGTTGATCACATAGGTGCGGCCATGGCGGCGCACCACCTGGCAATCACGGTGACGGCCCTTCAGGCTCTTGAGGCTGTTGCGGATCTTCATGGTCGTTTCCGGCTGTGAATCGGTGGCGTTGCGAGGGCAGGCAGCTAAGGGAGGGCCGGCGCTTTGTCAACCGCGCGGCGCTTGCCTGATGGCACCGGCTCTGCCAGCAAATCGGCAACCCTGAGGAGCATGACCCGTGATCAGCATCGATGCCGGCTTTGATTCCGGCAACATCAAAGTGGAACGCATCGCCGGCCCGCACGAGATCGTGCTGTCGATCAACCGGGATGCCCACAGCGAATTTTTCCAATGGTTCCATTTCCGCCTGTCGGGCGGCAAGGGCCAGCGCTGCATCATCCGCATCATCGATCTGAATTTTTCGGCCTACCCCGATGGCTGGCCCGGTTATCGCGCCTGCATCTCGGCCGACCGGCAGGGCTGGACGCGGGCCGAGACCAGTTTCGATCCCCGCCAGGCCAATGGCACGCTCACCATCATCGTCACGCCTGCGGTTGACCAGCTGTGGATCGCCTATTTCGCGCCCTACAGCCTGGAACAGCACCATGATCTGATCGCCCGCATGGCCGCCCGGCCGGGCGTTTCGGCCGATGTGCTGGGCCACAGCCTGGATGGCCGCCCGATCGACCGGCTGGTGCTGGGCGACGGCCCGCGCCGCGTGTGGCTCTATGCCCGCCAGCACCCCGGCGAGAGCATGGCCGAATGGTGGATGGAAGGGGCGCTGGAGCGGCTGACCGATCCCGCTGATCCGGTGGCACGGCGGCTGCGCCAATTGGCAACCTTCCACATCGTGCCCAACATGAACCCGGATGGCAGTGTCCGCGGCCATCTGCGCACCAATGCCGCCGGCGTGAACCTCAACCGCGAATGGCATGCGCCCAGCGCCGAAAAATCGCCCGAAGTGCTGGGCGTGCTGGCCGCGATGGACAAGGCCGGCTGTGATCTGGCCATGGACGTGCATGGTGACGAGGCGATCCCTTATGTGTTCATCGCCGGCTTTGAAGGCATCCCCTCGATCACCGAACGGCAACTGGCGGCGCTGAATGGCTACAAGGCGCGGCTGGCGCGGATCAGCCCGGATTTCCAGACCGCCAGGGGCTATCCGGTGGCGCGGCCCGGCACCGCCAATCTGGCGATGAGCACCAACCAGCTGGCCGAACGCTTTGGCTGCCTGGCCATGACGCTGGAAATGCCGTTCAAGGACAATGACGATCTGCCCTGTGCCGTCCATGGCTGGTCCCCGGCGCGATCGATGCAACTGGGCCGCGATTGCCTGGCGGCAATCCTGGAAACGCTTCCAGACCTTGGCTGAATGGTGGGGTGACGGGCTGCGGCGGCCACCATATCACTGAGGCCAAGAGGAGACCGATCATGGCCTATGAGCATATCCTGTTCGACGAAGCCGATGGCATTGCCACCATCACCATCAACCGGCCGCAGGCGCTGAATGCGCTGCATATCGGCGTGATCGCCGAGATGATCGACGCGGTGGACCGGGTGCGCGACGAAGGCACTGCCCGCGTGCTGGTGCTCACCGGCGCCGGCCGCGCCTTCTGCTCGGGCGCCGATCTGGCCGGTGGCGGCGCTGGCGGCGGCGGGGCGCGCCGGTCGGGCCCGCCCGATGCCGGCGCGGTGCTGGAAACCCATTTCAACCCGCTGCTGGAGCGCCTGTTCGCGCTGCCGGTGCCGTTCATCACCTCGGTCAATGGCCCGGCCGCCGGCGCCGGCTGCTCCTATGCGCTGGCCGGCGACATCGTGATCGCTGCCCGATCGGCCTATTTCCTGCAGGCCTTCGTCAATATCGGGCTGGTGCCCGATGTCGGCTCCACCTGGCTGCTGCCGCGGCTGGCCGGCCGGGCGCGGGCGCAGGCGATGATGATGCTGGGCGAACGCATCCCGGCCGAAACCGCGGCGGATTGGGGCATGGTCTACAAGGTGGTGGACGATGCCGAGCTGGCCGCCGCCACCCGCGCCGTGGCCGAGAAGCTGGCCAAGGGGCCAACCCGGTCCTATGCCCTCATCCGCCAGGGCATCCGCGACTGCCTGGACAAGCCGCTTTCGGAAGGGCTGATGGTGGAGCGCCGCAACCAGTTGCAGGCCGGCCGCACCGCCGATTTCGTCGAAGGGGTGAGCGCCTTCCTGCAAAAGCGGCCGGCGCAATTCACCGGCAAATAGGCCTGAGAAAGAACGGCAACGGCCAAATCCGCGGTTTTTCCCGCCCCGGTTTTGACAGTTTTGTCGCATTGTCCCTGGTGTGCGGCGGCTGGATCCGCGGCGGGTGGGCACTCATCCACGGCCATCGATCATGGCAGATTGGCGGCGTGTAGGACGGAAGGGCGCCTCACTCCATCAGCAGCACCGGCTTCACCGCCCGCCCGGCCGCCATGTCGGCCACCGCTTCGTTGATGGCGGCAAAGGGATAGGTCTGCACCAGCGGCGCGTGGTTGAAGCGGCCGGCGCGGTGGCGGCCGATCAGCCAGGGGATGAACGCCTGCGGATCGGCATCGCCCTCCACCGCGCCTACCAGCCGGCGGCCGCCCAGCAGGGTGTTGGGGTTGATGGTGATCTCGCTGCCCGGCGCCGTCACCGCCAGCAGCGCCATCTGGCCACGGCTGGCCAACCCCTCCAGCCCGCCGCGCACCACCGCCGAAACCCCGGTGGTATCGACAATCCGGTCGATCCCGGTGGGCACCACGGCCCGCAACGCCAGGGCCAGATCGGCCGCGGCCATGCCGGCGCTGTTGATGGCATGGGTGGCGCCCATGGCGCGGGCCAGATCGAGCCGTTCGGCCACCCGGTCCACCGCCACGATCGTGGCGCAGCCCCGGTCCACCGCCGCCAGCAGCGCCGCGAGCCCGACACTGCCGGCGCCCAGCACGACAAAACTGTGGCCGGGCTGCGCATCCAGCGTGTTGTAGACGGTGCCGGCGCCGGTTTGCAGGCCGCAGCCAAAGGGGGCAGCCAGCGCGAACGGCACATCATCGGCCAGCCTGATGGTGTTGCGGGCATAGGCGATGGCAGCGCCGGCAAAGCTGGACTGGCCGAAGAAGCCGCCAAACACCGGCGCTTCGCCCTGGTGCATCGGCACCCGCCCGTCGCTGAGCACGCCGGCATAGTTCAGCGCCATGAAGCTGGTGCAGTATTGCGGGTGATGCCCGGCACAACTGCCGCACTGGCCGCAACTGGCATAGCTCAGGACCACCCGGTCACCGGCGGCCACGTGCGCCACCCCTTCGCCCACCGCCAGCACGGTGCCGGCGCCTTCATGGCCCAGCACCTGCGGCAGCGGGGTGCCCTGCTCATACCGCTGCACGCCCACATCGGTGAAACAGATGCCGCAGGCTGCCAGCTTCACCAGCACCTGACCCGGCCCCGGATCAGCCAGGCTGACCGGCTCCAGCGTGAACGGCCCGCCGCGCTGGCGCAGAATCGCCGCGGTGGTGGTGATCGGCATCATGCATACTCCCCTGTCCCGTCATGCAGTCTTGCGCCTGCCCGCGCGGGGCGCAAGTGGCGGGAAATGGCAGGGCGGCACCGTGGGCGGGACCGTGGGCGGAACGATGGGCAGCACGGGCCATGCCGGCGGGCGCTTGACCTGTTGTCGCTGCCCGTCCAGATACGGCCGCGATGACCAGTGATGCTGCTCCCCAGCCCAGCTTCGAGGAGGCGCTGAAGCGCCTTGAGGATATCGTGCGCGCCCTGGAAACCGGGGAACGCAGCCTGGATGAATCGATCAGCCTCTATGAGGAAGGCCAGCGCCTGAAATCGCTGTGCGAGGCGCGTCTGGCCGATGCCCGGCTGCGCATCGAGCAGATCCAGCAGAACGCCGCCGGCGATGCTGTCGCCACCCGCCCCTTTGATGCGCAATAAGGTCCCTGCATGGTTCCCTCCCCCGTCATGCTGAAACCGGCGCTGGATGCCATCGGCAAGGCCATCGACCAGCGGTTCGACAAGCTGCTGGCCGTGCCCGATGACAGCCGCGCCCGCCTGTATGAAGCCATGCGCCACGCCGTGATCGGCGGCGGCAAGCGCATGCGCCCGTTGCTGGTGGTGGCGGCCTGCGATCTGTTCCATGTCGATCGCGAACGCGCGCTCAGGGTGGCGCTGGCGATCGAATGCATCCATTGCTACAGCCTGATCCACGATGATCTGCCCTGCATGGATGATGACGACATGCGGCGCGGCAAGCCCACCGTGCACAAGGCCTTTGACGAGGCGACCGCCGTGCTGGCCGGCGATTGCCTGCACGATATCGCCTTTGAAATCCTGGCTGATCCCGCCACCCACGAAGACCCGTTTGCCCGGCTGGAACTGGTGACGGAACTGGCCGTGCAATCCGGCCCGGCCGGCATGGCGGGCGGGCAGATGATGGATCTGGTGGCCGGCGATGTCACCTATGATCTGGCCGGCATCACCCGGCTGCAACAGCTGAAGACCGGCGCGCTCATCCAGTGGTGCCTGGAAGCCGGCGCCATCATGGGCCGCGCTTCGGAAGGCCAGCGCAAGGCCCTGCGCGCCTATGCCCGCGATCTGGGCCTGGCCTTCCAGATCGCCGATGACCTGCTGGACGTGGAAGGCACCTCGGCCAAGACCGGCAAGGCGGTGCAGAAGGATGCCGCCGCCGGCAAGGCGACCTTCGTGTCGCTGCTGGGGGTGGAACGGGCGCGGGCCCAGGCCCATGCCCTCATTGATCAGGCCATCGGCCATCTTTCGGCCCATGGCCCGGAAGCCGATCTGTTGCGTGCCATCGCCCGCTTTGCGGTTGAACGGGACAATTGAAGGGAAGCAGGCCATGACCCGGATCGGCGTTTATCCCGGCACCTTCGATCCGATGACGCTGGGCCATCTGGACATCATCCGGCGCGGGGCGCGGCTGGTGGACCGGCTGGTGATCGGCGTGGCCACCAACCCATCGAAATCGCCGATGTTCAGCCTGGCTGAACGCAAGGCCCAGATCGTGCGCGAGACCGCCGATATTCCCAATGTTGAGGTGGTGGATTTCGATGAACTGCTGATGTCGTTCGCCGAACGGCTGGGTGCCACGGTGATCGTGCGCGGCCTGCGCGGCGCCGGCGATTTCGAATATGAGTTTCAGATGACGGGCATGAACCGGGCGCTGAACGATGATATCGAGCAGGTGTTCCTGATGGCCGATGTGGCGTTGCAGCCGATCGCTTCACGTCTGGTCAAGGAGATTGCGGTTTATGGTGGCGATATCCGCAAGTTCGTGACACCGGCCATCGCCGACGAGGTGGTGGCGCGGGTGCAGGCGAACGGATTGAAGGGCCAATGATGCGATTTTCCTCCCTGTTTGCCGTTGCGCTGATGGTGGCCGCCCCGGTGCTGGCCCAGCAGCAGCGGGTTGATCCCCGCGATCTGAAGGCGCCGCCCAAGCTGCCGGAAATGGCCGGGCCATCGAACACCCAGGGCGCACTGGCCCAGGTGAATGACGAGAATGTGCTGCTGCTCGATCTGTCCACCGGCGGGCGGGTGAAGATCGTGATGCGCCCTGACGTGGCGCCCAAGCATGTTGAGCGCATCAAGACGCTGGTGCGCGAAGGATTTTACGACGGCACCGTGTTTCACCGCGTGATCGATGGCTTCATGGCCCAGGGCGGTGACCCGACCGCCACCGGCCAGGGCGGATCGAAATTGCCCGACCTGAAGGCCGAGTTCAACGATCTGCCGCACGTGCGCGGCGCGCTGGCCATGGCCCGCGCCCAGAGCGAAGACAGCGCCAACAGCCAATTCTATATCGTGCTGATGCCGGTGCTGCGGCTGGACCGCACCTACACGGTGTGGGGCCGGGTGGTGGAGGGCATGAAGTTCGTCGACGCCATCGAAAAGGGCGAGCCGCCGGACAATCCCAGTAAGATCATCAAGGCCAGCATCGCGGCCGACAAAGTGCCGCCGCCCGATTTCGCCGCGCTGAAACCGGCGGCCACGCCGATACCGGCCGGCGCGCTGGGCCTGCCACCGCCGGCATCGGGCCCGCTGCCGCCGCGCTGAACCTGTCTCCCCCTCTCCACCATCAAGGGCTGTTCCCCCAATGCTGGTTGACGATTTCGATTTCCACCTGCCCGAAGACCGGATCGCGCTGCGCCCGGCCAACCCGCGCGACAGCGCCCGCCTGCTGACGGTGAGCGGCCGCGATGTCGGCGCGCTGGGCGATTTCACCTTCATGGACCTGCCCGGCCGGCTGCGGCGCGGCGATGTGCTGGTGGTGAACGACACCAGGGTGATCCCGGCGCAATTGCACGCGCAAAAGGGCCAGGCCCATATCGGCGTGACCCTGCACAAGCGCGAAACGGCCGACCAGTGGTGGAGTTTCGTCAAGAACGCCCGCCGCCTGAAACCGGGGGACCGGGTGGACTTCGGCCCCGGCCTCTCCGGCGAGGTGCTGGACAAGGCCGACGAAGGCGGGGTGCTGTGGCGCTTTGCGGCGCTGCCCGGCGAAACCCTGGAACAGGCACTGGAACGGGTGGGGCAGATGCCGCTGCCACCCTATATCGCCCGCCGGCGCGGCACCGATGCCCAGGATGCCGCCGATTACCAGACGCTGCACGCCGCCCGCGATGGCGCAGTGGCCGCCCCCACCGCCGGCCTGCACTTCACGCAGCGCCTGTGGGATGCGCTGGCCGCGGCCGGCATCACCCGCGAGACGGTGACGCTGCACGTGGGCGCCGGCACCTTCCTGCCGGTGAAGGCCGACAAGGTGGAGGACCACAGGATGCACGCCGAATGGGGCAGCATCGACGCCGCCACCGCCGCCCGGCTGAACGCCGCCCGCGCCGCCGGCGGCCGCATCATCGCGGTGGGCACCACCTCGCTGCGCCTGCTCGAATCCTGCGTGAACGAAGCGGGTGAAATCCGCGAATTCACCGGCGATACCAGCATCTTCATCTATCCCGGCTATCGGCTGAAGGCCATCGACGGCCTGATCACCAATTTCCACCTGCCACGCTCGACCCTGTTCATGCTGGTGAGCGCGCTAATGGGGCTGGACGTCATGCGCCGGGCCTATGCCCATGCCATCGAGAAGGACTATCGCTTCTACAGCTATGGCGACGGCAGTTTGTTGCTGCCCTGAACGCGATAGCGGCGCGGATCGATGCCGTGGCGCGCCAGCTTGTCATAGAGGGTCTTGCGCGGCAGGGCGAGGCCCGCCATCACCGCCTCGATGCGGCCACCATGGCGTTCCAGCGCCTCGCGCAGCAGGCCGGCCTCCACCCGCGCCAGCCGCTCGGCCAGGCTGGTGCCAGCTTCGTCGGCGGCCGGCCCCGCCTCCCCCACGCCCAGCACAAAGCGTTGGGCGTGATTGTCCAACTCGGCCAGATTGCCGGGCCAGTCGTGGGCGATCAGGTGGGCACGCACCCCGGCGCTGATCGGCGGCAGCGCCTGGCCCAGCCGCTGCGCCGCCTGCGCGGCCAACTGGCCAAACAGCATCACGACATCATCGCGGCGCTGGCGCAGCGGCGGGATGCTGATCTGCACCCCGCCCAGCCGGATCAGCAATTCCGGGTGCAGCGCCGCCGGCAGCGCATCGGCGGCAGCGATCACCCGCACATCGGCGGCCTCCAGCGCCGCCAGCAGGCGCAATTGCACCGGCGGAGTCAGCGCGTCCACGCGATCGAGGAACAGGCTGCCCTGATCGGCCTGCGCCAGCCGGCCACGCGGGCCGCGCGGGCCGGGCTGGCCAAACAGCTCGGCCGCCTGCAGATCGGGCGGAATGGCGGCGATGTTGCAGGCCACGAAGGCGCGGGCGCGGCGGCGGCTGCGATCATGCACGGCGCGCGCCACCCGATCCCGCCCGCAACCGGGTTCGGCCAGAATGAGCAGGTTGATATCGGCATCGCCCAACTGCCCCAGCCGGTCACGCAGCGCCAGCATGGCCGGATCATCGCCGGCCAGCGCCAGCAGATGCGCCAGCGGATCGGGCGCGGCATTGGCGGCGATGGCGGCCAGGCGGCGGTTGTCGAGCACCAGCCGGCGCTTTTCCAGCGCGCGCGCCACGCTGGCCAGCAGCCGTTCGGGATCAAAGGGCTTGGCCACGAAATCATAGGCGCCGGCCTTCAGCGCGGCCACCGCCGCATCGATATCGCCATGACCGGTGATGAAGATCACCGGCAGATCGGGATCAAGCCGCTGCACGGCGGCGAAAAACTGCCAGCCATCCAGCCCCGGCATGCGCAGATCGGAAATGATCACCCCGGCAAAGCGGCGATCGAGGGCGGCCAGCGCGGTGCCGGCATCGCGGTGGGCGATCACCCGGTGGCCGGCCAGTTCCAGGCTGGCGGCAATCGCGGTGGCCAGCGCCTCGTCATCATCAACCAGCAGCACGGTGCCGGCGGTGTGGGCGGGGATCATGGCGCCTCCGGCAGGGTGATGCGGAAACAGGCCCCGGCGCTGGCGGGCAGCAGCACCAGATCGCCGCCCATCGCCCGGCAGATATCGCGCGAGATCACCAGCCCCAGCCCCAGGCCGCGCGGCTTGCTGGTCTGGAACGGGGTGAACAGGCTGGCCGCCATCTCCGGCGGCAGGCCGGGGCCATCATCGGCCACCATGATCGCCACCTCGCCAGCGGCGGCGCTGGCCTCAAGCCGGATGCGCCCGGCCCCGGCCTCCTGCGCGTTGCGCAGCAGGTTCACCAGCACCTGTTCCAGCCGGATCCGGTCGGCCAGCACGGCCAGGCCCGCCGGCAATTGGCTGCTGTCGATCTCCAGCCGGCGGCGGCCCTTGCCATCCCCCACCAGCAGGCGGCTGCCGGCAATGGCATCGGCCAGCGCCACCCGCACCGGCGGGCCATCGGATTTGCGGGCAAAATCGCGCAGTTCGCCGGTGATGGTGCCGATGCGCTGGGTCATCTGCTCGATGGTGGTCAGCGCCCGGGCCGCCTGATCGGGCTGGCCGCGGGCCAGCAGGGTGCGCGCGGTGTGGGCCCAGGTGGCGATGGCGGCCACCGGCTGGTTGATCTCGTGGGTCACGCCGGCGGCGATCTGGCCCAGCGTGGTCAGGCGGTTGGCCTGCTCCAGTTCCAGGTGCAATTGCAGCACGGCAGCCTCGGCCCGGCGGCGCTCGTCCATCTCGGCGGTCAGCGCCTGGGTGCGTTCGGCCACCATGGCTTCCAGCTGGGCTTGGGCGGCGGCGCGGGCGGCGGCCAGCCGGGCCTCGCGGGTGCGGCGGCGGTTGATCCACCAGCCCGCCGCGATGCACAGGCTGGCGATAATCAGGGTGAGCGCGCTGGCCGCGGTGGCCGCCGCCGCCACCGCCGGCCCGGCCGGCTGCAGCAGGTTGAGCGTCCAGCCCGCCATGCCGGTGCGGTGGCGGGCGCGGATATATTCCTGCTCCGCCGCGCCCGGCAGCCGCGCATCGACATGGGCGGGATGGCTGGCATTGGGCCGCAGCCGCAGCGCCGCCTCGGGGCGGAAGCGCCAGGCCTCGATGCTGGTGATGATGATGGTGCCATCGCCATCGGTGACAAACACCGGCGTCGCCGATTCCCGCCATTGCCGCTCGACCGCGGAAAAATCGATCTTGGTGACGACCACGCCCCGGGCGCGGCCGCCGGCATCCACCCGCGCCGAAAGATAGAGGCCGGGCTGGTTGGTGGTGGTGCCCAGCGCGAATTGTTCACCGCGCCCGCGTGCCATCGCTTGGGCGAAATAGTCACGATAGGTGAAATCGCGGCCCACAAAGCTCAGCGGCGTGCCGGCATTGCTGGCGGCGATGGTGCGGCCATCGGCGGCGATCACATAGATGGCCGCCGCCCCGGTGCGCGCCGCCAGCGCCGCCAGCCGCTGGTTGAGCACCGGGCGCGCCGCCGGACGGCGCAGCGCCGCCTCCACCGCGGCATCACCGGCCAGCACCAGCGGCAGCGCGCGATAGCGTTCCAGCGCGTTGCGCAGCACCGCCTCAAACAGGCTGGCGGCGCTCATCGCCTCGCGGCGCAGGGCTTCATCCTCGCGCCGGCTGGCGATCACCCCGGCCGCCCAACTGGCCGCCAGCCCCAGCAGCACGGCCAGCAGCAGCCAGCGGCGCGGCACGCTGAGCGCCGGCGGGCGCAGGAAAAGCCGGTCGGGCATGGCCGGACCATGCCAAACTGGCCGGGGGAGGCAAGAAGAATGTGCGGATTTCCGCACAAGCCTACGCGAATCTGTGCGGAAATCCGCACAGTTTCACCGCCGCATGGCGCGCAACCGCTTGATCTGCGGTGATTCCGGCCCGCGCCCTGCGCATTTGCCATTGCCGGCCAAAGCCACCAGAAGGCGAACAGGGCCGATCCGGGGGGATGCGGCCCTGGGGAGAAGATCATCATCACGCCGTCGGCCTCGACGGGCGCGCCGGCCACACGCAAGCCGGTCTACGCCCAGCTTTATGCCCAGGTGCTGCTGGCCATCACGGTCGGCGGCCTGATCGGTCATTTCGCGCCCGAAACCGGGGTGGCGATGAAGCCGCTGGGCGATGCCTT
>JAIXUQ010000056.1 GCA_027483465.1 Sphingomonadales bacterium | reverse complement strand
TGCGCGGCCAGGGCCTGGCGCTGGCGCAGGCGGTGGAGGAGGGGGCCCGCCGCCGCCTGCGCCCGGTGCTGATGACCGCGAGCATCGCCGCCTTCGGGCTGGTGCCGCTGCTGTTTGCCACCGGGCCGGGATCGGAAATCCAGAAGCCGCTGGCCATCGTGGTGATCGGCGGGCTGGTCAGCGCCACGCTGCTCACGCTGGTGCTGCTGCCGCTGCTCTATGCCCGTTTCGGGGAGGCCGAGCCCGCATGAAGCTGCTGATCGCCCTGGCCATGCTGCTCGCCGCCCCGGTATGGGCCGAACCTGGCCTGCCGCCCGAAGCCGCCGTGGCGCAGGCGCTGGACAATCACCCCAGCGTGGTCGCCGCCCGCGCCCGCATCGGGGAGGCGCGCGCCCAGCAGCGGCTGCTGGCGGTGGGGCCGCAGGAAGTGGTGGCGCAGGCAACGCTGCAACGCCGCGATGTGCGCGGCGTGGGCGTGGTGCCGGAATATGATCTGCAATTCACCCGGCCCATCCGCCTGCCCGGCAAGGCCGCGCTGGATCGCAAGGCCGGCGAGGCCGGCGTCCGTGCGGCCGACAATCGCGCCGATGATGCCCGCCACCAGGCCGCGCTGTTGCTGGCGGCCAATTGGTGGGCGTGGGCAGGCGCCGCTGCCGAGGCCGGCACGCTGAACGGGGCTGCCGCCATCATGGCCGATGCCGCCGCCGCCACCGCCCGCCGGCTGCAATTGCGCGATGCCAGCGCGCTCGATCTGGATCAGGCCCGCGCCGCCGAAGCCGCCGTGCGCGCCGCCGCCCTGCAGGCCACCGCCCGCACCGCCGCTGCGCGCGCCGTGCTGGCCGCCAATTTCCCCGATCTGCCGCTGCCGGCCAGTGCGCCGGCCCTGCCCGAACCGGTGCTGCCGGCCGAAGGCATTGCCGCGCTGGCCGGGCTGGTGGTGGCGCGCAGCCATGAAATTGGCGCCTCCCAGGCTGATCTTGACCGGGCCGAGGCGCTGAAGGCCCGCGCCGCGCGTGACCGCATCGCCGATCCCAGCATCGGCCTGCGCGGCTTTTCCGAACAGGGCGGCAATGAAAAGGGCGTGGGCCTGGTGATCGCCATGCCGCTGGGCGGGCGGGCCCGCGCCGCCGCTGCCGAACAGGCCGGGGCGGCGGCCAGCGCGGCGGCGGCCGATCTGGCCGCCACCCGCAGCGCCATCAACGCCATGGCGGCCGAGGATGCGGCGCTGGCCACCGGCTATCTGGCGGCGTGGGAGGCTGCTGCCCGTGCCGCCGAAGCCGCCGCCGAAGCCGCCGCCCGGCAGCGCGAAGGCCACCGGCTGGGCGGGGTCGATCTGGCTGACCGGCTGGTCGCCGAACGGCTGGCCCGCGATGCCGCGCTGGATGAAGTGCGCGCCCGCACCGCCGCGCTGGTGGCCATCACCCGGCTGCGGGTGGACAGCCACAGCCTGTGGGGCCATGTGGAGGAGTGAGGATCAGTCGAGATCGACCATGATCTCGGCCGACACGCCTTCCAGCGCCGCCTGCACGGCCGCCGCGTCCACGCCAGCTGGCAGGCTCGTCTCCACCTCGGCGCGGAACAGCCGCTCGCCCGACCAGGCGCCGTCTTCGATGCTGGTTTCCAGCGCCTCGATATTCACGTGCAGCGGCGCCAGCGCCTGGGCCAGTTCGTTGACGATGCCCGGCCGGTCCTGCGCCACCAGTTTCAGGCTGAGGCGGGTGCCGCCGGGGCTGGCCTCGCCGGCATCAACCAGGCTGACATTCAGGCCCTTGGCATCAACATCGGCCACCGCGCGGTGCAGCGCCGCCAGCTGTTCGGCCGGGATTTCCACCAGCACACTGCCAACATAGCGCCCGGCCAGCCGCGCCAGATGCGATTCCAGCCAGTTGCCGCCGGCGGCCAGCACGGCTTGCGCCAGCGCCGCCGTGAGGCCCGGCCGGTCAGACCCGATGACGGTGAGGATCACCCGATTGGCCATGGCCGCTGCACTCCCCTGATTTGATTGGGCAAAGCATGCGCCGGCGCGGTGGCCGGCGCAAGTCAGGCGTTCATGAGCTCGGGCAGGGCCTTCACATAACGCGCGACATCGGCCGGCCAGCCGGTGGAGACGCGCGACCATTGCGGCCAGGCCGGGGTCCAGGCACCGCGCACCGCGATGCCGCGCTGGGCCATGGCGGCGGCAAAGCGGTTGGCATCGGCCACCTTCACAAACAGGAAATTGGTCTGGCTGGGTGGCGCGCTGCTGCCGGCCTTCGCCACCGCCGCCGCGATCACCCGGCGCGCCGCGATGATCGCGGCCCGGCTCTGCTGCTGGAAGGCGCCATCATCCCAGGCGGCGATGGCCGCGGCCAGGCCCGGCGCATTGAGGCTGATCGTCAGGCGGTGGCGCTTGAGTTCGGCGGCATTGGCCGGCGAGGCGATGGCATAGCCGATGCGCAGGCCGGCCATGCCAAACAGCTTGGAAAAGGTGCGGGTGATGATGATGTTGGCCCCGTCCTTCACCAGCGGCAGCATGGTGGCGGCGGCCGGATCATCGGCCAGTTCCATATAGGCTTCGTCCACCAGCAGCGTCACATGCGCCGGCAGGCTGCGGGCAAAGGCGGCAAGCTCCGCCGGCGGCAGCAGCATGCCGGTGGGATTGTTGGGGTTGCACAGATAGATCATGGCCACGCCGGGCAGGGCAGCGGCGCGGGCCAGCGCGCCCAGATCAATGCCCAGATCGGGCGCCATCGCCACCCGGCGATATTTCAGCCCCTGCGCCATCGGATAGAGCAGGGGTTCATCAAATTGCAGTTCGGGCACCAGGATGATGCCGCGCCGCCCCCAGGCCAGCGCGGCGCTGGTGATCAGTTCCGAACTGCCGTGGCCCAGCACCACCTGATCGGCCGGCACACCCAGCCGGGCGGCGATCTTCGCCTTCAACCGCTCCTCGGCATCATCGGCATAATACCAGGCGCTGCGCGCCAGATCGGCCATCGCCTTCAGCGCCGATGGCGGCGGCCCCAGCGGATTTTCGTTGTATTTCAGATGGGCGATGCCCGGCGCCGGCTGGAAGCCGGTGGGATCGGCCGGCGGCGCGATGCTGATGCCGCGCGCCGGCACGGCCGCTGCCGCCCCTGCAATCCCGATCAGCCCGCGTCGTGACACGTCCATGCTTGCCCCCTGTTCAGGCCGGATGATGCGCCTTCAATGGCGTGCCGGTATCGGCCAGCGCCGCCGCCGGCACCGCCGCGCCCTGCTCCACCAGCGCCTTGCCCTGCACATAGTCGCGCGCCGCGTTCACACAGTCCAGCGCGATCACGCGGCCCTGTTTCAGGTAAACAAGTGAGAAACTGCGCGCCGCCGGATCGCCGCGCAGCACGGTTTCGTCATGGCCCAGGCTCAGCCCCATGGTTTGCAGCCTCAGGTCATACTGGTTTGACCAGAACCACGGCACCGCATCATAGGGCGCCGGATCGCCGGTGAGGCTGCGCGCCACGGTGATCGCCATGTCGGCGGCGTTCTGCACCGATTCCAGCCGGATTTCGGCGCCGCCGGCAAAACGGTTGGCATGCAGCGCGCAATCGCCGATGGCAAACACGTCGGCCAGGCTGGTGCGGCAATGCGCGTCCACCCACACGCCATTGCTGCCCCTGGCCCCGGCATCAAGCAGCGGCTGCACCGCCGGCACGATGCCGATGCCCACGATCACCAGATCGGCGGCAAAGTGCCGGCCATCGGCCAGGGTCACGCCGGTGGCGCGGCCGGCCGCGCCGGTGATCGCCGCCACCTGCGCGCCGGTCTCGATCGTCACGCCATGGGCGCGGTGCTCAGCCTCATAAAAGCGCGACAGGTCGGGCCCGGCCACCCGCGCCAGTACGCGGCCTTCCGCTTCAAACAGGGTGACGTGGTGGCCCAGCTTGGTCAGCACCGCCGCCGATTCGAGGCCGATATAGCCGCCGCCGATCACGATGATCCGGCGCGGTGCACCCAGCGCGGCGATCAGCCCATCGACATCGGCGCGGGTGCGGATGGCGTGGATGCCGGCCAGATCATGGCCGGGGCAGGTGAGCCGCCGCGCGTCGCCGCCGCCCGCCCACACCAATTGGCCATACTCCACCGGCCCGGCCGTGGTTTCCAGCCGGTGGGCGGCGGCGTCCACCGCTGTCACCCGCCTTGCGGTCAGGATCTCGACATGGCGCTCCGCCCAGAAGGCCGGCGGGCGCAGCAACATGCGCTCGAAGGGTTTTTCGCCGGCCAGATAGTCTTTTGACAGCGGCGGGCGTTCATAGGGCAATTCCGGTTCGGCACTGATGATGGCGATGCGCCCCTCATGCCCACGCTGCCGCAGTTGCGCCGCCTGTGCCGCGCCGCCATGCCCGCCGCCCACGATCACCACATCAAACCGCATCGCCGTCTCCCGTCTTTGCCGCCGGGATGCGGCATTGCGGCGGCCTTGCCAAGCCGGCAGTTGCGCAATCCGTGCTTCACATCGGCCCGGCGCGCTGCCACAGGAGGGGGATGGACCTGGCCAGCCACCCTGACAGCAACGCCTATGGCCGGCTGGCGCCGCGCTCGCCGCTGGTGCGCCGGCTGCTGGCCAGGAATCCGTCGCCCTTCACCTTCACCGGCACCGGCACATTCGTCGTCGGCACGCCCGGCCGCGCGCTGGCGGTGATCGATCCCGGCCCGGATGATCCGGCGCATGTCCGCGCCCTCATCGATGCGCTGGCCGGCGAGACGGTGAGCCACATCGTCATCACCCACACCCATCTCGATCATTCGCCCGCCGCCCCGGCGCTGAAGGCCGCCACCGGCGCCCTGATCGTTGGCTGCGCGCCGCTGGCGTTGTCCGACGATGGGCCGCGCGCCGATGCCGGTTTTGATGCCAGCTATGCCCCCGATCAGGTGCTGGCCGATGGGGACAGCATCCGCGGCCCGGATTGGACCCTCACCGCCGTCCACACGCCAGGCCACACCAGCAACCATCTCTGCTTTGCGCTGGAACAGGAAAAGGCGCTGTTCACCGGCGATCATGTCATGGGCTGGTCCACCACCGTGGTCGCCCCGCCCGATGGCGACATGGCCGATTACATGGCCTCCCTGCAGAAACTGCTGGCGCGTGATGACGCTGTCTACCACCCCACCCACGGCGAGCCGGTGACCGAGCCGCAGCGCTTCGTGAAGCATCTGCTGGCCCACCGCCGCCAGCGCGAGGCCCAGGTGCTGCGCGCCATTGGGGAGGGGCTGGTGACCATCCCGGCCATGGTGGCGGCCATGTATGCCCAGGTGGACAAGCGCCTGCACCCGGCCGCCGGCCGCAGCGTGCTGGCGCATCTGATTGATCTGGAACGGCGCGGCCAGGTGGCGCGCGCCGGCGAGACATGGAGTGTGCGGTGATGGACGCGCGGTTGAACCTGTTGGGCAGCGCCCCTGCGGTTGACGTGAAGGGCGAAATCCGGCGGCTGAAGCAGGAGCGCAACGCCGTCATCCTCGCCCATTATTATCAGGCCCCGGAAATTCAGGACATCGCTGATTTCGTTGGCGATTCGCTTGATCTGTCACGCAAGGCCGCCGCGACCGAGGCCGATGTGATCGCCTTTTGCGGGGTGAAATTCATGGCCGAGGTGGCCAAGATCCTCTCTCCGCAAAAAACCGTGGTGCTGCCCGATCTGAAGGCCGGGTGCAGCCTGGAGGATTCGGCCCCGCCGGCCGAATTCGCCAAATTCCGCCGCGCCCACCCCGATCATCTGGCGCTCACCTACATCAATTGCTCGGCGGCGGTGAAAGCCGAAAGCGACATCATCGTCACCTCCTCCAGCGCGGAACGCATCATCGCGCAAATCCCGGCCGACCAGAAAATCCTGTTCGCGCCCGACAAGCATCTGGGCGCCTGGCTGAGCCGCCGCACCGGGCGCGAGATGCTGTTGTGGGACGGCAGTTGCATCGTCCACGAGCGGTTTTCGGTGACCGAACTGTTGAAGCTGAAGGCGCAATATCCGGACGCGCCGGTGCTCGCCCACCCGGAATGCCCGGCGGCGATCCTGGATCTGGCCGATTATGTCGGCGCCACCAGCGGCATCCTGCGCCAGGCCAGCGAGCGCGCCGACCCGGTGATGCTGGTCGCCACCGAACCGCACATCATCCACCAGATGCAAAAGGCCGCGCCGGGCAAATTGTTCATCGGCGCGCCCGGTGCCGACGGCAATTGCGGCTGCAACATGTGCCCGTACATGGCACTCAACACGCTGGAAAAACTCTATCTTTGCCTGCGTGATCTCACCCCGGTGGTGGAGGTGCCGGAGGATGTGCGCGTGGCCGCCAAGGCCTCGCTCGACCGCATGCTGGCCATGGCTTGATTCTAGGGGGCTTGATCCGCCTTTGCCGCCAGATGGTCGACCATCGCGGCGGCGATGGGAATGCCGGCCAGCAGTTCGGCATGGGCGAAATAGCAGGGGAAATTGGCCTCCAGCACAAACAGCCGGCCGCTGGCATGGGCCAGCAGGTCAACCCCGGCAAACTCCAGCCGCAGCGCCGCCGTGGCCGCCACCGCCAGCGCGGCCAGCGCCGGATCGGGCGTGGCGGTGCAGGCGGCAGCGTC
>JAIXUQ010000107.1 GCA_027483465.1 Sphingomonadales bacterium | reverse complement strand
CGCCAGGCCGCGCGCGAGATGGAGTGGATCCGCGATTTCATCATCCTCCACTACAAGGCGACGGCGCGCACCGACACGCCGTTCTGGCGGCAGGTGCAGGCGATGGACGTGCCGCCCGATCTGGCCGAGCGGATGGCGCTGTTCCACGAAACCGGGCGCATCCGCCGCGATCATGATGAATTGTTCACCGAACTGGCCTGGTCACAGGTGATGATCGGGCAGGGGCTGGCGCCGCGCCGCGCCCACCCGCTCACCGCCGGCATCGGCCGCGATGATCTGGCCGGCTTCATGACGACGCTTGATCGCGCCATCGCCGCCGGCGCCGCCGCCCTGCCCAGCCACGGCGATTATCTGGCCCAAACCGCCCCGTTCAGCGAGAGATGATGATGCGCCGCCTGCTTGCCACCATGGCCCTTTTTGCCGCCACCATGGCCCCGGCGACCGTCACCGGTGCCCAGCCGGCGGCCACCAATGCCCCGGATGCCGCCACATTGGCCGCCCTGCGCGCCCGCCCGCCGCACGACGAGGTGATCTATTTCCTGCTGCCCGACCGGTTTGCCAACGGCGACCCCGCCAATGATCGCGGCGGCCTTTCGGGCGGGCCGCTGCAAACCGGCTTTGATCCCACCGCCAAGGGCTTCTACAACGGCGGGGACATCGCCGGGATCATCCAGAAACTTGATTATATCCAGGGACTTGGTGCCACTGCGCTGTGGCTGGCGCCGGTGTTTGCCAACAAGCCGGTGCAAGGTGGGCCGGGGCAGGAATCGGCCGGCTATCATGGCTATTGGATCACCGATTTCACCCGGGTTGATCCCCATTTCGGCAGCAACGCCGATCTGAAACGGCTGGTGGACGCCGCCCACGCCCGCGGCCTGAAAGTCTATCTGGATATCGTCACCAATCACACCGCAGACGTGATCCAGTACCGGGAATGTATTGGAAAACCATGCACTTACCGCAACCGGGCGGATTATCCCTACAGCCGCCGGGGCGGGCTTTCCGGCCCCGCCATCAACGACGGCTTTGCCGGGGACCATGTTGGCACCGCCGAAAACTGGGCGAAGCTGACCCGGCCGGATTTTGCCTACACGCCCTTCATCCCGGCCGGGGAGGAACGCGCCAAGACCCCGGCCTGGCTGAATGACCCCATCCATTACCACAACCGGGGCGAAACCACTTTCCGCAATGAATCGAGCCAGTTCGGCGATTTTGTCAGCCTCGATGACCTGGCCACCGAGCATCCGCGCGTGCTGGCCGGCATGATCGAGATCTATGGCGACTGGATCGACAAGCTGGGCATCGACGGCTATCGCATCGACACCGCCCAGCATGTGAATCCACAATTCTGGCAAGGCTTTGTGCCCGCCATCCTGGCCCGCGCCAGGGCCGCCGGCATCCCCAATTTCCATATGTTCGGCGAAGTCGCCATGGACGAGCTCGACGTGGGCCGGCTGGCCCGCCACACCCATGTCGATCGCCTGCCGCATGTGCTTGATTTTGCGCTGTCGGCCGCCGCGATCGAGGCGATTGCCGGCAACGGCCCCACCACCGCGCTGGCTCGGCTGTTTGCCGATGATGTCCTCTATGCCGGCGGCACCGCCACGGCCGCCGGCAATGCCGGCTTTCTGGGCAATCACGACAAGGGCCGCTTTGCCTGGTATGTGCGCCGGGCCAACCCCAATGCCAGCGCCGCCGAACTGGCCGCCCGCACCCTGCTGGGCCATGGCCTGATGCTGTTTTCGCGTGGTGTGCCAACGCTTTATGCCGGCGACGAACAGGGCTTTGTCGGCACCGGCGGCGATCAGGGCTCGCGCCAGCCGCTGTTTGCCAGCCAAGTCGCCGAATATCGCGCCACCCCCCGGCTGGGCACCACCGCCGGCCATGGCGTGGCCAGCTTTGATCCGGCCCACCCCTTCTATCGCAGCCTGAAAGCGATGATCGCCGTGCGCGCCGCGGATCCGCGCCTGCGCCATGGCGAAACCATCGTGCGCGCCAGCAGCGAAACCCCTGGACTCTTTGCCTTTTCCCGCCAGCTTCCGGGCCGGCCGGGCGAAACCCTGGTGGTGCTCAACACCGCCGCCACCCCCCTCACCGCCAATGTCATGGTTGATCCCGCCAGTGCCCGCTGGATCGCCCGGCTTGGCAATTGCCCCGCCACGTCCGCTGCCCCCGGCACGCTGGCGATCCAGCTGCCGCCCTTTGGCCTGGCCGTGTGCAGCAGCGATGCGAGTGACCAGTGATGCCTGATGCCGCCCACCCCGCCGCCGATGCCGTGAACGATGCCGCCACCCCCTGGTGGCTGGGCGCCAGCATCTACCAGATCTATCCGCGCAGCTTCCTCGACAGCAATGGCGATGGCATCGGCGATCTGAACGGCATCACCGCCCGGCTCGATCATGTCGCAGCGCTGAATGTCGATGCCATCTGGCTGTCGCCCTTCTTCACTTCGCCGATGCGCGATTTCGGCTATGACGTGGCCGATTATCGCGGCGTTGATCCGATCTTTGGCACGCTCGCCGATTTCGATGCGCTGATTGCCCGCGCCCATGGCCTGGGCATCCGGATCATCATCGATCAGGTGTGGAGCCACACATCCGACCAGCACGCCTGGTTCCGCGAAAGCCGCCAGAACCGCAACAACCCCAAGGCGGATTGGTATGTGTGGGCCGATGCCAAGCCGGACGGCACCCCGCCCTCCAACTGGCAATCGGTGTTCGGCGGCCCGGCCTGGACCTGGGATGCCCGCCGCCAGCAATATTATCTGCACAATTTCCTCACCGAACAGCCCGATCTCAACCTGCACAACCCGGCGGTGCAGGATGCCATCCTGGATGTGGCGCGGTTCTGGCTGGATCGCGGCGTTGATGGCTTCCGCATCGATGCGATCAACTTTGCCATGCATGATCCCTTGCTGCGCGACAATCCGCCGGCCACGGGCAACCATAAGCGCACCCGCCCGTTCGATTTCCAGCGCCGCATCCACAACATGTCCCACCCCGATATTCCGGGCTTTCTGGAACGCGTGGCCGGCGTGATGGCCGCCTATCCGCAGCGTTTCACCGTGGCCGAAGTGGGCGGCGACGAGGCGATTGCCGAAATGCACGCCTTCACCGCCGGCGCGGCGCGGCTGAATTCGGCCTATGGCTTCAACTTCCTCTATGGCGAGGCGCTGACCCCGCAACTGGTGGCCGAGGCGCTGGCCGAATGGCCGGAAACCCCCGGCACCGGCTGGCCCAGCTGGGCCTTTTCCAACCATGATGCGCCGCGCGCCGCCAGCCGCTGGCACGGGCCGTGCGGCCATGATCACTATGCCCGGCTGATCATGCTGCTGCTGGTGGCCCTGCGCGGCAACATCTTCCTCTATTATGGCGAGGAGCTTGGCCTCACCCAGGCCGAGATCGGCTTTGACGATCTGCAAGATCCGGAAGCCATCGCCAACTGGCCGCTCACGCTGGGCCGCGATGGCGCGCGCACGCCGATGCCGTGGGCAGCCGATCAGCCCCATGCCGGCTTCTCCCCGGTGCGGCCCTGGCTGCCGCTGGGCGCCGATCATGCGGCCCGCGCGGTTGACCGGCAGCAGGGCGATCCGCAGTCGATGCTGCACTGGACCGCGGCGCTGATGGCCCTGCGCCAGCAGCAGCCGGCGCTGAAACGCGGCAGTGCGCGGGTGGCCGTGGCCAGCGGCAATCTGCTGATCCTGCACCGCACGCTGGGCGAAACCACGTTGGTTTGCGCCTATAATCTGGGCGCCGAGCCGATTGACGTCGATCTGGCCATCGCGGCACCCTTCGCCAGCCATGGCGGCGCCAGCGCCCGCCTCCTGCCGCCCTTTTCGGGACTGATTGCACCATGCGCCTGATCCTTGCCCTGCTGTGTGCGCTGCTGGCCCTGCCCGCCTGGGCCGATCCGGTGGTGCGTTCCCCCGATGGCCGCACCGAAGTGCGGGTGGGCGGCGATGGCGATGGCCGCCTGACGTGGCAGGCCAGCCGCGACGGCAAGCCGCTGATCGCGCCCTCGCCGCTGGGCTTCATCCTTGCTGATGCGCCCAAGCTGGAACGGCATCTGGCCATCACCGGGGAGGCCGCCAGCAGCAGCGACACGACGTGGGACCAGCCGTGGGGCGAGCGCGCCCGCGTGCGCGACCGGCACAACCAACTGGTCCTGCACATCGCCGAAACCAGCGTGCTGAAACGCCGCTTTGATCTGGTGCTGCGCGTCTCCGACGATGGCATTGCGCTGCGCTATGTCTTTCCCGAACAGCCCAATCTGAAACAGTTGCGCATCGTGGCAGAGCTGACCGAGTTCCGTATCGCCAATGCGCAGGGCGGCCGCGCCTGGTGGATCCCGGCGCTGGAATGGAACCGCGAGGAATATCTCTACCGCGCCACCAGCATCAGCGAGGTGGGCCTGGCGCAAACCCCGCTGACGATGCAGACGGCAGCCGGCACCTGGCTTTCGATCCACGAGGCGGCGCTGGTCGATTATGCCGGCATGAACCTGCAACCGGCCGGCGGCGGCGTGTTCCGCGCCGCGCTCACGCCCTCGGCCAGCGGGCCGGCGGTGGTGGTGGCCGCCCCCTTCGCCACGCCGTGGCGGGTGGTGATGCTGGGTGACACGGCGCCGGCCCTGGCCAATTCCAGCCTGATCCTCAACCTCAATGAACCCAACCGGCTGGGCGATGTCAGCTGGGTGAAGCCGTGCAAATATGCCGGCATCTGGTGGTCCATGCATCTCGACACCGAAAGCTGGGCCACCGGGCCCAAGCATGGCGCCACCACCGCCAACGCGATCCGGATGATCGACTGGGCCGCTGCCAACGGCCTGTGCGGCCTGTTGATCGAAGGCTGGAACAAGGGCTGGGACGGGGACTGGTTCGCCAACGGCTGGGAATTCCGCTTTGATCAGCCGACAGCGGATTTCGACATGGCGGCCATCGCCGCGCATGCCAAGAAGAAGGGCATCGGCCTGATCGGCCACCACGAGACCAGCGGCAATCTCGCCAATTACGAGGCGCAGCTGGATGCCGGCATGGCCTATTATGCCCGCCACGGCGTGACGATGGTGAAAACCGGCTATGTCGCCGATGCCGGCGGCCTGCAGGTGGCGGCCGGCACGCCCGGCATCGACATGAACGGCCAGCCGCGCGCCCTCACCTATGAATGGCACGAAGGCCAGGCCAGCGCCCGCCACCATCTGCGCGTGCTGGAGGCCGCCGCCCGCCAGCGCATCGCGGTCAATGCCCATGAGCCGATCAAGGACACCGGGCTGAGGCGCACATATCCCAACTGGGTGAGCCGCGAAGGCGCGCGTGGCATGGAGTTCAACGCCTGGGGCAACCCCGACAATGGCCCCGGGCATGAGGCGACCCTGGCCTTCACCCGCCTGCTGGCCGGGCCGATGGACTATACGCCCGGCATTGTTTCGCTGGCTGGGCGCGGCCAGAAGATCCCCTCCACCCTGGCCAAGCAACTGGCGCTGTATGTGACCATCTACAGCCCGTTGCAGATGGTGGCCGATCTGCCCGAAAACTATGCCAGGGCACCAAAGGCGGCGATGGACTTCATCCGTGCCGTGCCGGTGGACTGGCAGGAATCGCTCACCCTGGCGGGCGAGCCGGGCAGCCATGTTGTCACCGCCCGGCAGCGGCGCGGCGGCCAGGATTGGTGGCTGGGCGCCGCCGGCGGCAAGACGGCGGTTGACGCTGACGTGGCGCTGAACTTCCTCACCCCCGGCACCCGCTATCGCCTCACCCTGTGGCGCGATGGCCCGGCGGCTGGCAGCAACCCGCAGGATCTGGCGGTGGAAAGCCGCATCGTCACCAGCGCTGACCGGCTGGCCCTGCATCTGGCCCCCGGCGGCGGCGGCGCGGCGGCGCGGTTTGAGCCGGTGAAATGATCAGCCGGCGCCTGCTGCTGGCGGCACCGGCGCTGCTGGCGGGGCCGGTGCGGGCGGCCGGCCCGGTGGCCTTCACCCGCCATGCCGATGTGGCCGGCCCCGGCCTGTTGCCCCGCCATGTCGATGTGTGGGTGCCGCCCGGCCATGAGGGCCGCCCGCTGCCGCTGCTGCTGATGCATGATGGCCAGAATCTGTTCGATCCGGGCCTGGCCTATGGCGGCACCACCTGGCGGGTGGCGGAAACCATCATGGCCGGCATGGCGGCCGGCACGCTGCCGGCGATGATCGTGGCCGGGGTGTGGAACAGCGGCGCGCAGCGCTGGGGCGATTATGTGCCGGCCGATTTGATGGCGCGGCTGCCGGCGCCGCTGGCGGCCCGGTTCAACCAGGCCGGCGGCGGGCCGTCGCGCTCGGCCGCCTATCTCGGCCTGCTGGCCGATGTGGTGCTGCCGCTGCTGCGCGCCCGGCACCGGGTAGCGCCGGGGCGGGTGGTGATCGCCGGCTCCTCGATGGGCGGGCTGGCGTCGTTGAATGCGCTGATCGAGCGGCCCGATCTGTTCCGCGCGGCCGGTTGCCTCTCCACCCACTGGCCGGTGCTGGCGCCGCAGCCCGAACCCGCCGCCGGCGAGGTGCCGGCGATCATGGCGGCGATCAGCGGCTGGATCGGCCAGCGGCTGGGCCTGCCGGCCGGCCGCCGCCTGTGGCTGGACCATGGCGATCAGGGCCTTGATCAATATTATGCCCCCTTCCAGGCGGTGGCCGACACGGCGTTGCAGGCGGCGGGTTGGCGGCAAGGGCAGGATGCCGTATCGCGCGCCTTCCCCGGCACCGGCCATAACGAGGCCAGCTGGGCCGCAAGGCTTGCGCTCCCACTGTCCTTCCTGTTCAAGGGCCAGGCATGACCATCGCCACCTCCCTGCTGCTGTTTGGCGCCACCGGCGACCTGTCGCGGCGCATGTTGCTGCCCTCGCTGTTCGGCCTGTCGGCCGATGGCCTGCTCCACCCCGATCTCAGGATCATCGGCACGGCGCGCAGCGGGCTCGACACCGCGGCCTTCCGCGCCATGGCCACCCAGGCGCTGGAACAATTCGTGGAGGCCGAACGCCGCCCGGCCGATGCCGTGGCCGCCTTCCTGGCCCGGCTGGCCTATGTGCCGCTGGATGCCACCAGGCCCGAAGGCTTTGCCGCGCTGGCTGCCGAGGTGGGTGATCCCGCCCGGCTGGCGATCTTCCTTTCGACCGCGCCCAGCCTGTTTGGCCCCACCATCGCCGGGCTGGCCGGGGCGGGCCTGGCCTGCGCCGGCGCCCGGCTGGCGCTGGAAAAGCCGCTGGGCCATGATCTGGCCAGCAGCCGCGCCATCAACGATGCCGTGGCCAGCGCCTACCCCGAAAGCCAGATTTTCCGCATCGATCATTATCTGGGCAAGGAAACCGTCCAGAATCTGCTCGCCCTGCGCTTTGGCAACATATTGTTCGAGCCGCTGTGGAACGCCGCCGGCATCGATCATGTGCAGATCAGCGTGGGCGAAACCGTGGGGCTGGAAGGCCGCGCCGATTATTATGACGGCATGGGCGCCCTGCGCGACATGGTGCAGAACCACATGCTGCAACTCTTGGCGCTGGTCGCCATGGAGCCGCCGGCCCGGCTCGATCCGGCGGCGGTGCGCGACGAGAAGGTGAAGGTGCTGCGATCATTGCGGCCGATCGGCCCGCGCGAGGTGGAAAGCCACAGCGTGCGCGGCCAATATGGCGCCGGGGCTAGCGGCGGGCAGCCGGTGAAGGCCTATGCCGAGGAACTGGGCCGCCCATCCGACACTGAAACCTTCGTGGCGCTGAAAGCCCATGTCGACAATTGGCGCTGGAAGGGCGTGCCCTTCTACCTGCGCACCGGCAAGCGCCTGCCCGAACGGCTGAGCGAGATCATCGTGCAGTTCCGCGCCGTGCCGCATTCGATGTTCGGCGATGCCGCGATGAAGCCCAACAAGCTGATCATCTCCATCCAGCCCGACGAGAATATCGGCCTCAGCCTGATGGCCAAGCTGCCGGGGCTTGACCGGGACGGGCTGAAGCTGCGCGCCGTGCCGCTGGATATCGGCATGCCCGGCGCCTTTGCCGATGTACGCCGCCGCATCGCCTATGAACGGCTGCTGCTCGATCTGGTCGAAGGCCGGCAGACGCTGTTCGTGCGGCGCGACGAGGTGGAGGCGCAATGGACCTGGATCGACGCCATCCGCGCCGGCTGGGCCGAAACCGGCATGGCCGTGAAACCCTATGCCGCCGGCACCTGGGGCCCATCGGCGGCAATCGCCCTGACCGAACGCGACGGAGTGAGTTGGCATGACTGAGCTGGTGGCGGCGGATATCGGCGGCACCCACGCCCGCTTTGCGCTGGCCCGGCTGGATGCGGCCGGCCGCGTGGCCGAACTGGGCGAGCCGCTGGTGATGCGCTGTGCCGATCACGCCTCGCTGCAGATGGCGTGGGAAGCCTTTGGCGCCAGCCTTGGTCGCCCCACCCCGCGCGCCGCTGCCATCGCGGTCGCCGCCCCGGTGGTGGGCGAAGAACTGAAGCTCACCAACAATCCCTGGGTGATCCGCCCGGCCCTGGTGAACGACAAGCTCGGCCTTGATGCCCATGTGCTGGTCAATGATTTCGAGGCGGTGGCCTATGCCGTCGGCGCCTGCGGGCCTGACCAGTTCCGCCATCTGTGCGGCCCGGATCAGCCGCTGCCCGATCGCGGCACCATCTCCGTGCTCGGCCCCGGCACCGGGCTGGGCGTTGGCCTGCTGGTGAAGAATGGCGGCAATGATTGGCAGGTGCTGCCCACCGAGGGCAGCCATGGCGATTTCTCCCCGGTCGATGCGCTGGAGGATGCGATCCTGGCGCATTTCCGCCGCCGCTTTGGCCGGGTTTCGGCCGAACGGGTGATTTCCGGGCCGGGCCTCGCTGATATCCACGCCGCGCTGGCCGCGCTGGAAGACCGGGCCATCCCGCCGATGGACGACAAGGCGCTGTGGACGCTGGCGATGAGCGGGGAGGACAGCCTCGCCACCGCCGCGCTCGACCGGTTCTGCCTCGCTCTGGGCAGTTTTGCCGGCAATATCGCGCTGGCGCACGGGGCCGGCGGCGTGGTGATCGGCGGCGGGTTGGGCGCAAGGCTGGCCGATATCCTGCCCAAATCCGGCTTTGCCGGCCGCTTTGCCGCCAAGGGCCGCTTTGAAAATCTGATGCGCAGCCTGCCGGTCAAGCTCATCACCCACCCGCAGCCCGGCCTGTATGGCGCGGCGGCCGCCTTCGCGCGCAAACACAGGATCGGATCATGAGCCCACTCGATCAGATCATGGGCCTCGCCCCCGTCATCCCCGTGCTGGTGGTGGATGATGTGGCGCTGGCCCGCCCGCTGGCGCAGGCGCTGGTGGCCGGCGGCCTGCCGGTGCTGGAGGTGACGCTGCGCACCCCGGCGGCGCTGGACGTGATCCGCGCCATGGCCGAGGTGCCAGGCGCCGTGGTGGGGGCGGGCACCGTGCTCTCCCCGGCCGATCTGGCTGCCGCCACCGCGGCCGGCGCCCGCTTCATCGTCTCGCCCGGCCTCACGCCCCGGCTGGGCGATGCGGCGCTGGCCAGCGGCGTGCCCTTCCTGCCCGGTGTCGCCACCGCCGGCGAGATTGTCGGCGCGCTGGAACAGGGCTTCACCCGGCTGAAATTCTTCCCCGCCACGGCCGCCGGCGGCCTGCCGGCGCTGAAGGCGATGGCCGCCGTGTTTGGCGGCGTGCGCTTCTGCCCCACCGGCGGCATCACCGAAGCGAGCGCGCCCGAATGGCTGGCCGAACCGGCGGTGGCCTGCGTGGGCGGCAGCTGGCTGGCCAAGCGCGGCGAGACCGACTGGGCCGCCATCACCGCCCGCGCCCGCGCCGCCGCCGTGCTCAAGGGGGCTTGAGCCGGGCGGCGGTTCGGGCGAAGCTGCGGCAAAACCGCCGTGGGGAGGCCTTGCCATGCACCGTCCGTTCATCGCCGTCATGCTGGGCCTGCTGGCCGGCACGGCGGCCGCCAAGACCATCCATGTCAGCCCCGGCGGCGATGCCCGCGAAAAGCTGCAGACCGCCTTCATCGAGGCGGCGCCCGGCGATGTCATCCACATCGCCGCCGGCCGCTATCCGCTGGCCGACGGGCTGTCGCTGGATGTGGACAATGTGACGGTGAAGGGCGAAGGGCCGGGGGCGACGATCCTGGATTTCAGCGCCCAGAAGGGCAGCGGCGAAGGCGTGCTGATCACCTCTGACGCGGTGGTGATGCGTGATCTTTCGGTGCAGAATCCGGCCGGCAACGGCATCAAGTCGAAAGGCAGCGACGGCATCGCGCTGGTCAATCTGGTGGTGGAATGGACCGGCGGGCCGAAATCCACCAACGGCGCCTATGGGCTCTATCCGGTCTCGTCGAAGAATGTGCTGATCGATCGCTGCGTGGTGAAGGGCGCCTCCGATGCCGGCATCTATGTTGGCCAATCGGCCAACATCATCGTGCGCGCCAGCCGGGCCGAACAGAATGTGGCCGGCATCGAGATCGAGAACAGCTATGATGCCGATGTGATCGGCAACACCGCCACCAACAATGCCGGCGGCATATTGGTGTTTGATCTGCCCGATCTGCCGCAGCAGGGCGGCCGCAACGTGCGGCTGATCGGCAATGATGTGACGGCCAACAATCATGTGAACTTTGCCGCGCCGGGCAATATCGTGGCCGGCGTGCCATCGGGCACCGGCATCATGGTGATGGCCAACGAACAGGTGCTGGTGACCGGCAACCGCGTGACCGGCAACAACGGCAATGGCGTGATGATCGTCGCCTACACCCAGGCCTTCACCGACAAGGCCTATAATCCGCTGCCGCGCCGCGTCACCGTGGCCGGCAATGAATTCCGGAACAACGGGAGCGCCCCGGCCTTTGCCGGCGGCAAGGCAATCGCCGCCGCGCTGGGCGGCACGCTGCCACCGGTGATGTGGGATGGCATCACCCGCTATGTCGTGCCGGGCGGCAGCGAGCGGGCCGATGGCGGCAACATCGCCAGCGACGCGCCGGGCATCAGCCTCAATCTGGGCGTGCAGGGCACCCCGGCCAGCGCGGCGCGGCCGGCCCCGCTGCCATCCCAAACCATCCCGCCGGCCCCGCGCGCCGCCATCGTGCTGCCCGCCGCGCTGGAGGCCCGGGCGCGGTGAAGCGGGCGCTGGCCGCCATGCTGCTGGTGGGGGCCGCCCCGGCGCCGGTGGTGCGCGGCGATCTGCTGCTGGCCAGCGATGCGCCGCGGCTGGCCGATTATGGCCTGTTTGATGGCGCAGGCCGGCCGGCGCCGGGGGTGATGCCCTACAGCCTCAACACCCCGCTGTTTTCCGATGGCGCGGCCAAGGCGCGCTTTGTCTGGCTGCCGCCGGGCACCCGCGCCGACTATCGCAGCAGCGGCCCGCTGGCCTTTCCGGTGGGCACGGTGCTGGTGAAGCGTTTTGCCTTTCCCGCCGATGCGCGGGCGCCGGACCGCGAACTCACCCCGGTTGAAACCCGGCTGCTGATCCACCGCCCGGCCGGCTGGGTGGCGCTTAGCTATGTCGAGGAGGGCGGGGAGGCGGTGCTGAAGCGCGCCGGCAAGCGCGTGGCGGTGCGCATCGCCGGCCGCGATGGCCGGCCGCTGGAGATCGATTATGCCGTGCCCAACCAGAACCAGTGCAAGACCTGCCACCAGGCCGGCGAGGCGATCACCCCGATCGGGCCGACGGCGGGCAATCTGAACGATGGCCGGCAATTGCCGATGTGGCAGGCCAGCGGGCGGCTGGCCGGGCTGCCGGCGGCCGGCCTGCCCCGTATGGCGCGCTGGGATGATGCCGCCGAGCCGCTGGAGGCACGGGCGCGGGCCTATCTCGCGGTCAATTGCGGGCATTGCCACAACCGGGCCGGCTTTGCCTCCAATTCCGGGCTGTGGCTGGATCCGGACGAGCGTGAGCCCGCCCATCTGGGCATCAACAAGCGGCCGGTGGCGGCCGGGCGCGGTTCGGGCGGGCTGGAATTCGCCATCCTGCCGGGCCGGCCCGACAAGTCCATCCTGGTGCACCGCATGCTGTCGGCCGAACCCGGCGTGATGATGCCGCAGTTCGGCCGCAGCCTGATCCATGATGACGGCGTGGCGCTGATCCGGCAGTGGATCAGCGCCATGCCCGCAGGAATGGCGGTCACGCCGCCAGCGGCTGGCGGCGGCGGCGGTGCAGCACGCCAATCAGGCCAAAACCGCTGAGCAGCATGGCCCAGGTTGCCGGTTCCGGCACGGCCAGGCCAAGGCCGCCCAGCGTATAGCCCTGGCCGCCCTGGCCCAGGAAGCGCGTGTCCCCGCCGACGCGGGTGGTGAACAGGAAGGCGCTGTAGGCGCGGGTGGGATCGACGAGATTCAGCGCTTGCGTGCCGCCATTGACGGAGGATGCAAAGGCTGGGCCGGTGGCCTGGCCGCCCAGCAGCGACAGGCCTGCGTTGCCGCCGCGCAAGCCAGCGCGGATCACGCCGGGATAGCCCAGCGAAATCAGCTGGTTGCCGCGCACGCCATAAACCTGGAGCGTGTCGTTGCCATCCACATCGGCCAGCAGCAGGCTGCGCAGCGAGACGGTGCGGCTGGCTTCCAGCAGCAGGGCTTCGCGGCGGGCGGCGACATTGGTGTCAAGCTGGTTGTTGGCGCCGCCGACCACGCCGATGCCGGCACCGGTGCGGCGCACCAGCATGTTGGTGGCGGAAAGCTGGCTCAGGCTGGTCAGGCTGCCGGGCGCCACCGTGAAGCTGCGCGCCTGCGCGGTGAAATTCACCCCGCCGGCGGCAAAGGCGAAGCCGGCGGCGCTGCGGGCGGTGCCGCCCAGGTTGAGGGTGATGCTCTGGGTGGCGGCGGCCGGAACAGCGGCGATCAGGGCGAGGCCGGCGATGGCAAGGCGGGTGTTCAAGGCGGTGATCCTGCGATGGGGGTTAACGTTCGGTAAACGCCCCCTACTGCATCTTGCGATCAACCGCTTGAATATTAATGGTTAATTAACCATCTTTCCCCTCACCCCGCAGCCGGGCCAGCAGCGGCAGCAACAGCAGTGCGGTGAGGCCGCTGATCGCCAACACCGGCACCACGCCCAGCCCCGCGCCCACCGCCGCGCCTGCCGCCAGCACCGCGCTCACCTGGAACAGGCTGTTGATGATGTTGTTGGCGGCGATCGCGCTGGCGCGCATGTTGGCGGCGCCGGCGGTTTGCAGCACGGCATAGAGCGGCACCGAGAAGATGCCGCCGGCCGTGGCCACCAGCACCAGATCGGCCAGCACGCGCCAGCCGGCGGTGGTGGCAAAGAATTGCGCCACATCCTTGGGCGCATGGCCCACGGCCGGCACGCTCAGCCACAGATCGGCGCTGCCCAGCGCCATCGCCACCGCGGCCGCGCCGCACAGCCGCGTGCTGATGCGCCCTTTCAGCCAGCGCCCCACCGCCAGCGATCCTGCCGCGATGCCCACCGAAAAGCCGGTGAGGAACAGGGTGGCGACCGTTTCGGTGCCGCCCATCACATTCTTCGCCATCGGCACGAACTGGCTGGTGTAGATCGCCCCCAGCGCCCAGAACCAGCTGATCGCCAGCGTTGCCACCAGCAGCCGGCGATTGCCGAAGGCCGCCGCCAGCGCCGCCCGGCTGGTGCCCAGCAGCGCCCATTCCAGCCTTTGGCCCGGCTGTTCCGGCGGGGCGGGCGGGATGGCGCGCGCCGCCGCCCAGCCGATCACCGCCAGCGCCAGCGCGATCGGCCCCACCGCCGCCGTGGCCAGCAGGCCGCCGGCCACCTGGCCCAGCAGGATCGCCACGAAGGTGGCCGCCTCTACGAGGCCGGTGCCGGCGATAAGTTCTTCGGGCCGCAGATGCTGGGGCAGGATGGCATATTTCACCGGGCCGAACAGGGTGGAATGGCAGCCCATCAGGAACACCACCGCCAGCGCCAGCGGCAATGATCCGGTGGCCAGCGCCAGCCAGCCCAGCGCCATGAAGCCGATTTCCAGCAGCTTCACCAGGCGGGCGATCGCCGCCTTGTCGCGCCGGTCGGCCACGCTGCCGGCCAGGCCTGAGAACAACAGATAGGGCAGGATGAACAGCCCGGCCGCCACCGAGGCCAGCATCGCCGCCCGTTCCGGATCGGCCGCCACCACATCATAGGCGACGATGAACACCAGCGCGGTGCGAAACAGATTGTCGTTGAACGCCCCCAGCAGCTGGGTGACAAACAGGGGGCCAAAGCGCCGCGTGGCAAGAAGCCGAGACATGTGGCATTTGCCTTGCCCGCTTGCCCGGTTGCCGTCCAGACCGGAACGGCGGATGATGCGCATGGTTAACAGCGCATGATCTACAGCGCATGATCAACAGCGCAGGGGGCGGCAGGAGTTGGAACCGGGTGGCACGCGGCAGGCGCAGTGATGATTGGGGCTTTCCGCGCTGGCGTGATTACGGCAGCGGCGCGGCGGCCGCCAATGTGCGCCTGTGTGACCGGGAAGGCTGCACCAACGTGGGTGACCGGCCCGCCCCCAAGGCCCCCAACAGCCCGGAGCGCTGGTGGTTCTGCCAGGACCATGCCGCCGAATATAACGCCGGCTGGGATTATTTCCGCGGCCTGTCCCCCGAAGAGGCCGCCCGCCGCGCCGAGGCCGAAGCCCGCCAGCGCCAGTACAGCCGGGCCCGGCACTGGCAATGGGGCAACGAGGGCGACGGCAGCCGCAGCCGGGCCGAACTGGATGCGCTGAAATTGCTGGGGCTGGAGCCGGATGCCGACATGCCGGCCATCCGCGCCGCCTGGCGCCGCGCCGCCAAGGCCAGCCACCCCGATGTTGCCGGCAACAGCCCGGAAGCCGCCGAACGCTTCCGCGCCGTGCAGGCGGCGTGGGACGTGCTGTCAGCCGCCGATGCGGCCCGCAGCGCCCCGCCGGCTTGACTTTGGCCAAAGCCTGGCTTGCAGGGGCCCAAGAAGATCAAACATTGTGCCGGCCACCGAAAGCCGGTTGGGGGGAACCATGAAGACCATCATCGCCATCACCGCCGCACTGCTCGCCAGCACCGCCACCGCCGCCGATCTCACCGGCCAGTGGCGGGTCAGCTTCGATGGCCACCCCGGCGGCCCGCTGCCCTTCACGCTTGAGGTGCGCGCCGGCCGCACCGGGCCGGAAGCCTATATCATCAACGCGCCCGAACGGCTGAAGGTGGAGGAGGTGACGCTGGGCGATGACAGCATCACCCTGGTGTTCCCCAGCTACAACGGCCGGCTGGAGCTGAAGGCTGCCGGCGATGGCAGCCTGGGCGGTGCCGCCACCGTGCTGCGCGCCACCGGCACCGTCACCCTGCCGGCCCGCGCCGTGCGCGGTGGCTGGCGCTTCACGCCGGGCGCGGTCAAGCCCGCCGGCAATGTGACCGGCCGCTGGAACCTCAGCTATGGCGACAACCGGGTGAAGGGCCTGTTCATCCTCAAGCAGACCGGCGCCCAGGTGTCGGGCACGGTGCAACTGCCCTCGGGCGACATGCGCTATCTGTCGGGCGAATTGAATGGCACCAGCCTGAAACTCTCCACCTTCGATGGCAGCTTCACCAATCTCTGGACGGGCACGCTGGCCGGGGACACGCTGAAGGGCGCGCAGTTCGCTGCCACCAGCCGGCCCACCGGCAACCCGTGGGAAGCCAAAAAGGAACGCCAGGCCAGCGTGGCCGCCGTGGCGGTGGAAAAGCCCGGCGGGGACCGGCTGAATTTCCGCCTGCCCGCCCCCGATGGCAGCATGATCAGCCTGGCCGACGCGCGCTACAAGGGCAAGGTGGTGGTGATCTCCATCGGCGGCGCCTGGTGCCCCAATTGCCATGACGAGGCCCAGTTCCTCGGCCCCTATGCCGCGCGCCGGCAGAAGGAAGGGCTGGAGATGATCGGGCTCCAGTTCGAATATGGCGCCGATGAGGCCCGCGCCATGCGCCAGATCAGCAGCTTCAAGAGCCGCTACAAGCTGATCTACCCCATGGTCTATGGCGGCCAGCCCAATGCCGACGACACGAAGAAGGTGCTCGGCGCCCTCGCCCCGGTGAAGGTGTGGCCCACCACCATCTTCATCGGCCGCGACGGGCGGGTGAAGGAAGTCCATGTCGGCTGGGCCGGCCCGGCCACCGGCGCGCTCAACGCCCAGGTGAAGAAGGAATTCGACGAGACGGTGAGCCGGCTGCTGCGCGAACGCGCCTGAACCCGGTTGCGCCCTGAAGCCGGTTGCGCCCTGAACCCGGTTGCGCCCTGAACCCGGTTGCGCCAGGCCCCCGCGCAACGCTGTCGCTGAACCCTACCGCCGCGCCGGCGGGGCTGCTACAGGGCGGGCATGACTGCTCCCGTTCGCATCGCCCCCTCCATCCTGTCGGCGGATTTCGCCCGGCTGGGCGAGGAGGTGCGGGCGATCAGCGACGCCGGGGCAGACTGGATCCATGTCGATGTGATGGATGGGCATTTCGTGCCCAATCTCACCATCGGGCCGATGGTGGTGAAGGCGCTGCGCCCGCATTCCATCCTGCCCTTTGATGTTCACCTGATGATCAGCCCGGCCGATCCCTATCTGGAGGCCTTTGCCCAGGCCGGCGCCGATATCCTGACCGTGCATCCCGAAGCCGGGCCGCACCTGCACCGCACCATCCAGCGCATCAAGGCGCTGGGCTGCAAGGCCGGCGTGTCGTTGAACCCGGCCAGCCCGGTGGAGCTGGTGGAAACCGTGCTGGGCGACATCGATCTGATCCTGGTGATGAGCGTGAACCCCGGCTTTGGCGGGCAGAGCTTCATCACCAGCCAATTGAAGAAGATCGAGCGGCTGCGCCGGATGATCGACGACAGTGGCCAGCCGATCCATCTGGAGGTGGACGGCGGGGTGGATGCCGGCAATGCCGCCACCGTGGTCGCCGCCGGCGCCGATGTGCTGGTGGCCGGCACCGCCAGCTTCAAGGGCGGGCCGGGCCACTATGCCGCCAATATCGCGGCGCTGAAGGGGCATTGATGGCCAGGGCGACGCCCGATGCCGCCACCAGCGGAGACCTTGGCGATGCCGTTCCCGATGCGGTGGCGGATCCCGGCATCGGGCCGGATGCCACCAGCCTGCGCCGCGACGGCGGCAGCCACGGCCCGTCGCTGGCCGAACGCGCCACCGCGCTGTTGGCCAGCCGGCTTTATGCCAGCCCGCTGCACCGGCTGGCGCTGCGCGGGCGCTTTCCCCTGAAATTGCTGGGGGTGCCGGCCGATCCGGTGCCCGGCGATCCGCATCTGGCCGAACGCCTGCTGGCCGGCCGGCTGATCCATGCCGGCCACACCGAAATGCTGCGCGATCTGGATGTGCGCAGCCCCGCCCCGCCGCTGGCCTGGCGCGAATGGCTGCACGGCTGGGGCTGGCTGCGCCATCTGGCCATCGCGCCCGATCGCAAGGCCGCCATTGCCGCGGCCGAGGCGCTGGGCCGGCGCTGGCTGGATGGCTTTCCCGAATATGATCCGCTGGCCTGGCGCGGCGATCTGGCCGGCACCCGCATCCTGATGGTGCTGGGCCATGCCCCGGTGATCCTGGGCAGCGGCAACGAGATTTTCCGCTCGGCGGTGCTTTCGGCGCTCGCCACCTGGGCCCGGCATCTCGATCGCGCTGGCCCCCGCCTGCCGGTGGGGCTGGGCCAGGCCCGCGCCTGGTGCGCGCTGTTTGCCGCCGGCCAGCTGATCCCCGGCGGCGAGGCGCGCGCCGCCCGCGCGCTGGCCGGGCTGGATGCGCTGTTGCCGCAGCTGGTGCTGCCCGATGGCGGCATCGCCAGCCGGGCGCCGGGCGATGCGCTGGCGCTGGCCGAACTGCTGCTGTTCACCGCTGCCGCGCCCGAAGCGGTGGGCAGCCGGGCGCCGCCGCTGTTTGCCGATACGCTGGCCCGGCTGGTGCCCAGCCTGCGCGGGCTGGCGCTTGGCGATGGCCGGGTGGGCGGCTGGCACGGCAGCGCAGTGATCGCCGCCGAAGCGCTGGATCGGCTGGCGCGCAAGGCCGCCACCGGCACCGAGTTGCGGCGCGGCGGCCGCTGGAGCGGCTATCACCGCCTGTCGGCGGCACGCAGCATCGTGGTGATGGATGCCGGCCCGCCGCCGCCGGCGCGGCTGTGCGATCACGGCCATGCCGGCACGCTGGCGTTCGAGATGAGCGACGGCGCCGAGCGGCTGATCACCAATTGCGGCGGCGCCACCGGCCTGCCGCAGGCGGTGGCCCCGGCGCTGGCCGCCGGGCTGGCCACCACCGCCGCCCACAGCACGCTGGTGATCGCCGACACCAACAGCACCCGCATCCGCACCGATGGCACGCTGGCCAAGGGCGTGAGCGAGGTGGGCATTGCCCTGCGCAGCGGCGGCGAAGGCCAGCTGATCGAGGCCAGCCATGATGGCTATGCCCGGCGCTTTGGCCTGATCGTGCGCCGCCGGCTGTTCCTGGCCGCCGATGGCAATGAACTGGCCGGGGAGGATGTGATCGAACCGGCGGCGCCCGCCGGCACCAGCGCGCCGTGGCGGCGGCGGCCGGCCGATCAGCCCTTCGATCTGCGCTTTCACCTGGGCCCCGGCGTGTCGGCCACCCCCACCGCCGACGGGCTGGGTGCGCTGCTGAAAACCCCGGCCGGCCGGGTGTGGGCGTTCAAGGTGCAGGCGGTGGCCGGCACCGGCTGCCGGCTGGCGATCGAGGCTTCGGTGTGGGTGGACGAGGTGGGCCATGTCCACCGCGTGGGCCAACTGGTGGCCAGCGGCGCCACCCAGGGCGGGGCCGCCGAACTGGCCTGGAGCCTGCGCCGCGCCGGGAAGCCGGGTTGAGCATCGCCGGGGGCTGACCGGGGGGGCTGACAGGGCGGCCACAAGGCGCTAGGCGCGCTGCCAAACCCGTTCACGAAAGCGCCGCCCCGATGACCGATCTTGTGCCCGTCCGCCGTGCCCTCCTGTCTGTTTCCGACAAGGCCGGGCTGGAACCGCTTGCCGCCGCGCTGGTGGCGCACGGCGTGGAGCTGATCTCCACCGGCGGCACCGCCACCGCGCTGCGCGCGCTGGGCCATGCGGTGAAGGATGTCGCCGAACTGACCGGCAGCCCGGAAATGATGGACGGCCGGGTGAAGACGCTGCACCCGCGCGTCCACGGCGGCCTGCTCGCCCTGCGTGACCATCCCGAACATCAGGCCGCCATGGCCGCCCACGGCATCGGCGCCATCGATCTGGCCGTGATCAATCTCTATCCCTTTGCCGCCACCGTGGCCAAGGGTGCGCCGCGCCCCGACATCATCGAGAATATCGACATCGGCGGCCCGGCCATGGTGCGTTCATCGGCCAAGAATCACGCCTTTGTCGCCATCCTCACCAGCCCCGATCAATATGGCGAATTCATCGCCGCGCTGGCCGAACATGGCGGCGCCACCCCGCTGGCGCTGCGCCGCCGGCTGGCCGCCGCCGCCTTTGCCCACACCGCTGCCTATGATGCCGCCGTGGCCAGCTGGTTTGCCTTTGCCGATGCCGGGGAGCAGTTCCCGGCGGTGCTGCCGCTGGCGCTCACCCGCAAGGAGGTGCTGCGCTATGGCGAGAATCCGCACCAGCAGGCCGCGCTCTACCTGCCGCAGGGCGGCAGCCGGGGCCTCGCCGCCGCCAGCCAGGTGCAGGGCAAGGAATTGAGCTACAACAATCTGAATGATGCCGATGGCGCGCTCGATCTGATCGCCGAATGGCGCGATGCCGGGCCGGCCTGCGCCATCATCAAGCATGCCAATCCGTGCGGGGTCGCCACCGGGGCGACGCTGGCCGAAGCCTATGACAAGGCGTTCCGCTGCGATCCGGTGTCGGCCTTTGGCGGCATCATCGCGGTGAACCAGCCACTCGATGG
>JAIXUQ010000115.1 GCA_027483465.1 Sphingomonadales bacterium | reverse complement strand
TTCGCCACCACCGCGGTGAAGCGCAAGCCCAAGGCGGCCTGCGTGTGCGCGGCGGCGGACGCGGAATAGGCCCTCAGGCCACGCGCAGCCAGTCGGCCAGATCGGCGCGGGCGCGGGCGACGAGGGCGGGCTTGCGCTGGTCCTTCTTCGGCGGCGGCACCAGCGGCGGGAACAGGCCGAAATTGACGTTCATCGGCTGGAAGGTGGCGGCATCGGCCCCGCCGGTGATATGGGACAGCAGCGCCCCCAGCGCCGTGGTGGGCGGCGGCGGCACCGGGGTGCGGCCCTGCCGCTCGGCCAGCACGAAGCGCGCCGCCATCAGGCCGACGGCGGCCGATTCGACATAGCCTTCACAGCCGGTGATCTGCCCGGCAAAGCGTAACCGCGGCATCGCCTTCAGCCGCAGCGTCGCATCCAGCAGGCGCGGCGCGTTGATGAAGGTGTTGCGGTGCAGGCCGCCCAGCCGGGCGAATTGCGCGTTTTCCAGGCCCGGGATGGTGCGGAACACCCGCACCTGCTCGGCATGTTTCATCTTGGTCTGGAATCCGACCATGTTCCACAGCGTGCCCAGCGCATTGTCCTGCCGCAATTGCACCACCGCCCAGGCGCGGCGGCCGGTGGCCGGGTTGGTCAGCCCCACCGGCTTCATCGGGCCAAAACGCGGCGTGTCGCGCCCGCGTTCGGCCATCACCTCGATCGGCATGCAGCCATCGAAATAGGGTGTGTTGGCCTCCCACTGCTTGAAACTGGTCTTCTCGGCGGCCAGCAGCGCATCGATGAACGCCTCATACTGATCGCGGTCCATCGGGCAGTTGAGGTAATCCTTGGCGCCTCCCTTGTCCCAGCGGGACTGGAACCAGGCGACATCGAGATTGACCGAATCGAAATGCACCACCGGTGCGATGGCATCGAAGAACGCCAGACTGTCCTCTCCGGTCAGCGCGCGGATCGCCTCGGCCAGCGGCGCGGCGGTGAGCGGCCCGGTGGCGATGATCGTCTGGCCCCAATCCGCCGGCGGCAGGCCGGGCACGAGTTCGCGCACGATGCGGACATTGGGATGATTGGCCAGCCGCCCGGTGACGCCATCGGAAAACCGGTCCCGGTCCACGGCCAGCGCCGATCCGGCGGGCACGCGCGCCTGGTCCGCCTCGGCCATGATGATGCTGGCAAGCGCGCGCATTTCCTGGTGGATCAGGCCCACGGCGTTGTTGTCGGGATCGTCGCTGCGGAAACTGTTGGAGCAGACGAGTTCGGCCAGCCCGTCGGTCTTGTGCGCCTCGGTGGTGGCCACGCCGCGCATCTCGTGGATCACCACGGGCACGCCGGCGCTGGCCAGCTGCCAGGCGGCTTCCGAACCGGCGAGACCGCCACCGACGATATGGACAGGGTTGATCATCGCTGCGCTATAGGCTTGAAACGACAGGCTTCCAAGCATCGTGGCGGTTGTGCCGCAGTGCGGGAAGCACTTCAAACCACCCCGGAAATATACGAAAGCGCGGCAGAATGTCGCTGTTTTGCCTTCCCATGCCCCGATGGCCCCGCTATACCTGCCGGGGTCTGGCGGCCTTGGTGGGCGGTCCAACAGAAAGAATGATCATGTACGCAGCGCCAGCCCGCGGCCGGGCCAGTCCGGCGGTGGCAGGATAAACGCCATGCCCAAGCTGACGGTGGATGGGATCGAAGTGGAGGTGCCGGGCGGCGCCACCGTGTTGCAGGCGTGCGAGGCGGCCGGCGCCGAAATCCCGCGCTTTTGCTATCATGAGCGGCTGTCGATCGCCGGCAATTGCCGCATGTGCCTGGTGGAAATGGAAAAATCGCCCAAGCCGGTGGCCAGTTGCGCCATGCCGGCGGCCGATGGCCAGGTGATCCACACCCGCAGCGAAAAGGTGAAGAAGGCCCGCGAGGGGGTGATGGAGTTTCTGCTCATCAACCACCCGCTGGATTGCCCGATCTGCGACCAGGGCGGCGAGTGTGACTTGCAGGATCAGGCCATGGCCTATGGCCGGGGCGCCAACCGCTATGAGGAAAACAAGCGGGCGGTGACCGAGAAATATATGGGTCCGCTGATCAAGACGGTGATGACCCGCTGCATCCACTGCACCCGCTGCGTGCGCTTTGCCGAGGAAGTGGCCGGCGTGGAGGAGATCGGCGCCATCGGCCGGGGCGAATCGATGCAGATCACCTCCTATCTGGAAAAGGCCGTCACCAGCGAATTGTCGGGCAATGTTATCGATCTCTGCCCGGTCGGCGCGCTCACCTCAAAGCCCTATGCCTTCCAGGCCCGCCCGTGGGAGCTGAAAAAGACCGATTCGATCGACGTGATGGACGCGATCGGCAGCAACATCGTGGTGGGCAGCCGCGGCGCCGCCGTGCTGCGCGTGACCCCGCGCATCAACGATGCGGTGAACGAGGAGTGGCTGGCCGACAAGAGCCGCTTTGCCATTGATGGCCTGGCCGAACGCCGGCTCGACACGCCGTGGGTGCGGGTGGGCGGCAAGCTGCGCAAGGCCGGCTGGGCCGAGGCGTTTGCCGCCATTGCCGAAGGGCTCAAGGGGCTTTCGGGTGACCAGATCGCCGGCGTGGTCGGCGATTTGAATGCCGTTGAAGACATGGTGGCGTTCAAGGATCTGCTGGCCGGGCTGGGCAGCAACCGCATCGAATGCCGGCAGGATGGCGCGCTGTTCGATGCCGCCGAACCGGCCGGCTGGCTGCTGGGCGCCGGGCTGGCGGCGGCGGAAACCGCCGATGCCATCCTGCTGGTGGGCAGCAACCCCCGCCACGAGGCGGCGCTGCTCAATGTGCGGCTGAGGAAAGCGGTGAAGAAGGGCGGCGCCAAGGCGTTCAGCATCGGGCCGGAGGTCGATCTGTCCTTCCCGGTCACGCAGCTGGGCGATGAGGCGGCGCTGCTGGCCACTCTGCCCGATGCGCTGCGCGAGGCGTTTGCCAAGGCGCAGCGGCCGCTGCTGCTGGTGGGCATGGGCGCGCTGAAAACGCCGGGCCTCTATCAGGCGGCGCGGGCGGCGGCGGCCGCATTGAACGTGGTGCGTGATGGCTGGAACGGCTTCGGCCTCGTCCACACCGCGGCGGCGCGGGCCGGGGCGCTGCGGCTGGGGCTGGTGGCCGAAGGCGGCATCGCCGCCCTGCTGGCGGACACGGGCGTGAAGGCGCAGTTCCTGTTGGGCGCCGACGAGGTGCAGGTGCCGCCGGGCCGCTTCACCGTCTATATCGGCACCCACGGCGATCGCGGCGTCGCCCGGGCCGATGTGATCCTGCCGGCGGCGGCCTACACCGAAAAGGCCGGCACCTATGTCAACATGGAAGGCCGGGTGCAGCGGGCGCTGAAGGCGACCCAGCCGCCCGGCGACGCGCGCGAGGATTGGACGATCTTCCGCGCCCTGTCCTCGGTGCTGGGCCAGAAGCTGCCCTATGATGATCTGGTGGCGCTGCGGGCGCGGATCGCGGCCGAATGGCCCGATCTGGCCGGCCCCGGCCTGATCGCGCGGGCGGCCGCGCTGGAACCGCTGGCGCCGGTGCCGGTGGGTGGCCCGCTGGCGCACGCGCTCGGCAATTACCAGCTGACCAACCCGATCGCGCGGGCCAGCGCCACCATGGCAGCCTGCGTGTCGTCGCTGCTGGCGCCGCAAACCCAAGAGGCGGCGCAATGAGCTACACCGGCTGGTTCGTCGATCAGTTCGGGGCGGGCCCCGGCTGGTTTCTTGCCAATCTCACCCTGATCCTGGCCATCGCCTTCCCGGTGATGGTGGGCGTGGCGGTGGCGGTCTATGCCGATCGCAAGATCTGGGCGGCGATGCAGATGCGGCGCGGCCCCAACGTGGTCGGCCCGTTCGGCATCCTGCAAACCTTTGCCGATGCCGCCAAGCTGTTCCTGAAAGAGACGATCATCCCCACCGGCGCCTCCACCGGCGTGTTCCTGCTTGCCCCGATGATCAGCTTCACGCTGGCGCTGGTGGTGTGGGCGGTGATGCCGTTCGATGCCGGGCTGGTGCTGGCCGATCTGAATGTCGGCCTGCTCTATATCTTCGCCGTCTCCTCGATGGGCGTCTATGGCATCATCATGTCGGGCTGGGCGTCCAACTCCAAATATGCCTTCCTCGGCGGCCTCCGGTCGGCGGCGCAGATGGTTTCTTACGAAGTCTCGATGGGCTTCATCCTCGTTTCGGTGATGATGGTGGCGCAGAGCCTCAACCTTTCGGACATCGTGATGAGCCAGAAGGGCAATGTGCTGGGCGTGCTCAACGGCAATATCTTCAACCCGTTGCTGTTCCCGATGGCGATCATGTTCTTCATCACCGCGCTGGCCGAAACCAACCGGCCGCCGTTCGATCTGCCCGAGGCCGAGGCCGAACTGGTGGCAGGCTATCAGGTGGAATATTCGTCGATGAGCTTCGCGCTCTTCTTCCTTGGCGAATATGCCAATATCCTGTTCATGTGCGCGCTAATCCCCACCCTGTTCCTGGGCGGATGGCTGCCGCCGCTCGATCTGCCGGTCCTCTATCTGGTGCCGGGCTTTGTCTGGTTCCTCGGCAAGATGGCGCTGATGTTCTTCATCTTCGCCTGGGTGAAGGCGACCGTGCCGCGGTATCGCTATGACCAGTTGATGCGGCTGGGCTGGAAAGTGTTCCTGCCCCTCAGCCTGTTCTGGGTGGTGCTGGTTTCGGGCTGGCTGATGTTCACCGGCCATTTCGCGAGCCTGCCGGCATGATGCTGGCGCTGGCCCTGGCTGCCCAGATGCTGGACACGGCGCCGCCGCCGGCGCGGGACACGGTGCCGGTGACGCAATTTGCCTGCTCGCTGCGCACGGTTGACGGCAAGCCGTTCCGCATCGCCGGCATCACGCCGCTGTTCAAGCCCGGCCGCGATGTGAACCGGGCCGAACCAATGGCGATGAACGCCGAGGAGTTCGATGCGCTGAAGGGCATGATGGGGGCCAATGTCCTCTATGCCAGCGCCGAGTTCCGCGATTTCCAGATCACCACGGCGCGCGGGGATGAACGCTTCACCCTCACGGTGAAATTGCGGCGCGGATCGCAGGGCGTGGCCTGGCTCACCCGCTATGCCCCGGCGACCCCGCCCGAACCTTATCGCTATGTCGCGGTGGGGCTGTGCGCATCGGATTTTGATTGGAAGGCCAGTTGATGACCGCGCTGTTGCGCTCCGCCAAGTCGTTGCTGTTGCTGGAATTTGTCTCCGGCCTGTGGCTCACCCTGCGCTATGTGTTCCGGCCCAAGGCGACGCTGAACTATCCTTATGAAAAGGGCCCGGTGAGCCCACGCTTCCGCGGCGAACATGCGCTCAGGCGCTATCCCAACGGCGAGGAACGCTGCATCGCCTGCAAGCTGTGCGAGGCGGTGTGCCCGGCCCAGGCCATCACCATCGAGGCCGAGCCGCGCGCCGACGGCAGCCGCCGCACCACCCGGTACGACATCGACATGACCAAGTGCATTTACTGCGGCCTGTGCCAGGAGGCCTGCCCGGTCGATGCCATCGTGGAGACGCCGAATTTCGAATTCTCGGTCGAGACGCGCGAGGAGCTGATCTACACCAAGGACAAGTTGCTGGCCAACGGCGAGAAGTGGGAACGCGCCATCGCCGCCAACATCGCCGCCGATGCGGAGTATCGCTGATGGCCGCCTTTGCCTTCTATCTGTTTGCCGGGCTGCTGCTCACCAGCGGCCTGATGGTGATCACCGCGAAGAACCCGGTGCATTCGGTGCTGTGGCTGATCCTCGCCTTCTTCAACGCCGCCGGCCTGTTCATCCTGCTCGGCGCCGAGTTTCTGGCGATGCTGCTGGTGATTGTCTATGTCGGCGCGGTCGCGGTGCTGTTCCTGTTTGTCGTGATGATGCTCGACATTGATTTTCGCGCCCTGCAGCGCGGCGCCCTCCAGAATCTGCCGCTGGGCCTGGCGGTTTCGGGCGTGATCCTGGCCGAGGTGCTGCTGGTGGCGAGCGGCTGGACCGCTGGCCAGGGCGTGATCGTGCATGAGGCGCTGGCCGGGCCGCCGCCGGGGATGAGCAACACCCAGTGGATCGGCAGCCAGCTTTACACCCGCTATTTCTTCGTCTTCTCGATGTCGGGCCTGATCCTGCTCGCTGCCATGGTCGGGGCCATCGTGCTCACCCACCGCCGCCGCGTGGGCATCAAGAAACAGAGCATCGCCGCGCAGAATGCCCGCACGCCGGCCGCCACGCTGGGCGTGGGCAAGGCCGGGCTGGGCCAGGGGGTGGAATTGTGATCGGCCTCACCCATTATCTCGCCGTGTCGGCGGCGCTGTTCGTGATGGGCGTGTTCGGGATTTTCCTCAACCGCCGCAACATCATCATCATCCTGATGGCGCTGGAACTGATCCTGCTCAGCGTCAACATCAACCTCGTCGCCTTCTCGGCCTTTCTGCACCAGGTGCATGGCCAGATTTTCGCGATGTTCGTGCTCACCGTGGCGGCTGGCGAAGCGGCCATCGGGCTGGCGATATTGGTGATCTATTTCCGCAACCGCGGCACGGTGGCGGTGGATCAAGCCGATCTGATGAAGGGCTGACATGATCACCGTGCTTGTCTTCCTGCCGCTGCTGATGGCGGCCATCGCCGGCCTGGGCGGCCGCCTGATCGGCCACACCGCCGCCAAGGCGCTCACCACCGGCGGGCTGTTCGTGTCGGCCGCGCTGGCCTGGACGATCTTCACCGGCTTCTGGCTGAACGGCGCTGCCGGCTACACCGTGCCGGTGCTGGACTGGATCGAAAGCGGCGGCCTTGTCGTCAACTGGGCGCTGAAGGTGGACACGCTCACCGCCGTCATGCTGGTGGTGGTCACCAGCGTCTCGGCGCTGGTCCACCTCTATAGCTGGGGCTATATGGCGGAGGACCCGTCGCAGAGCCGCTTCTTCGCCTATCTGTCGCTGTTCACCTTCGCCATGCTGATGCTGGTGACCGCCGACAATCTGGTGCAGATGTTCTTCGGCTGGGAAGGGGTGGGCCTGGCGTCCTATCTGCTGATCGGCTTCTGGTACACCAAGCCCTCGGCCAATGCTGCCGCGATCAAGGCCTTCGTCGTCAACCGGGTGGGCGATTTCGGCTTTTCGCTCGGCATCTTTGCCACCTTCCTGGTGTTTGGCACCGTCTCCATCGACGCCATTTTGGCGGCCGTGCCGCAGCACGCCGGCCAGACGTTCAGCTTCCTGGGCGGGCAGGTGGATGTGATGACCTGCCTGTGCTTGCTGCTGTTCGTCGGCGCGTGCGGGAAATCGGCCCAACTTGGCCTGCACACCTGGCTGCCCGATGCGATGGAAGGCCCGACCCCGGTTTCGGCGCTGATCCACGCCGCCACCATGGTGACGGCCGGCGTGTTCATGGTTTGCCGCCTCTCCCCGATGTTCGAGGCCAGCGACACGGCGCAGGCGGTGGTGTGCGTGCTGGGCGCCTGCACCGCGCTGTTTGCCGCCACGGTGGGCATGGTGCAGAACGACATCAAGCGGGTGATCGCCTATTCCACCTGCTCGCAGCTTGGCTACATGTTCTTTGCCGCCGGGGCCGGGGCCTATGGCGCGGCGATGTTCCACCTGTTCACCCATGCCTTCTTCAAGGCGCTGCTGTTCCTGGGCGCAGGCAGCGTGATCCACGCCATGCACCACGAGCAGGACATGCGCTTCTATGGCGGCCTGCGCCGGCATATCCCGATCACCTTCTGGATGATGACGATCGGCACCCTGGCCTTGACCGGCTTCTTCTTCACCGCCGGCTATTATTCCAAGGATGCGATCCTGGAAGCGGCCTTTGCCAGCGGCACCAGCCACGGCATGTTCGCCTTTGCCGTCGGCGCGGTCGTGGCGGCGCTGACCAGCTTTTACTCATGGCGGCTGGTGTTCCTCACCTTCTTCGGCCAGCCGCGCTGGGCCGGCAGCGAGCATATCAGCCACGCCGCGCATCATGGCGATCATCATGGCGATCATCATGGGCATCACGGCCATGATGATCCCACCGCCGGCTATCACCCGCACGAAAGCCCGGTTTCCATGCTGATCCCGCTGTTCGTGCTGGGCGTGGGCGCGCTGCTGGCCGGCTTTGTCTGGCACGAACAGTTCGTGGGCGCCGAAGGCGGCGCCGCCTTCTGGCGCGGCAGCCTGGCCTTTGATGCGCATCTGATGCACGCCATGCACGAGGTGCCGGCCTGGGTGGTCCACACGCCGGCCGTGGCCTTTTTCCTTGGCCTTGGGCTGGCCTGGCATGTCTTCCTCAACCGGCCGTCGATCCCGAAATGGTGGCAGCGCGAGGTGCCCGGCCTCTACCAGTTCCTGCTGCGGAAATGGTATTTCGATGAGCTTTATAACGCGATCTTCGTGCGGCCCGCGCTGTGGTTCGGCCGGCAGTTCTGGACGCGCGGGGATCAGCAGACAATTGATCGCTTTGGCCCCAATGGTGCCGCCGATGTGGTGGTGGCAGGGGCGGCCACGCTGCGCCGCTTCCAGTCGGGCTATGTCTATTCCTATGCGCTGGTGATGCTGGTCGGCCTCGCCGCGGCTGCCGCCTGGATGATGCGCTGATGCCGGTCCTGTCTCTGATGATCCTGCTGCCGGTGGTGGCAGCGCTGGTGGTGGCCACCCTGCCGGGCGGCGAGCAGGAGCGTGCCGGCCGCGCCCGGGTGGTGGCCCTGGCCACCACGCTGGTGGAGTTTGCCGCCGGCATCTGGCTGTGGCTGAATTTCGATTCTGCGTCCGCCGCCTTCCAGTTTGCCGAGCAGCTTGATCTGTTCGCGCCCTATTTCGGCTGGTCCCTGGGCATCGATGGCATCGCGCTGATGCTGATCATGCTTTCGGTGTTCCTGATGCCGCTGTGCGTGCTGGCCAGCTGGGAAGCGGTCAGGAAGCGCGTGCCCGAATATATGGCGGCCTTCCTGCTGATGGAATCGCTGATGATCGGCACCTTTGCAGCGCGGGACATCTTCCTGTTCTATCTGTTCTTCGAAGGCGGCCTGATCCCGATGTTCCTGATCATCGGCATCTGGGGCGGCGCGCGGCGCATCTATGCCTCCTACAAATTCTTCCTCTACACGCTGCTGGGTTCGGTGCTGATGCTGGTCGCCATGTTGTGGATGGTCGGCGTGGCCGGTTCGTCCGACATCGGCGTGCTCAGCCGCCAGGATTTCCCGGCCGAGGCGCAATTCTGGCTGTTCCTCGCCTTCTTCGCCAGCTTTGCCGTCAAGATGCCGATGTGGCCGGTGCACACCTGGCTGCCCGATGCCCACGTGGAGGCGCCCACCGCCGGCTCCGTGATCCTGGCCGGCGTGCTGCTGAAACTGGGCGGCTATGGCTTTGTCCGCTTCTCGCTGCCGATGTTCCCCGATGCCTCGGCCCAGTTGATCTGGCTGGTGTTCGCGCTGTCGATGGTGGCGGTGGTCTACACCAGCCTCGTCGCCCTCGTGCAGCACGACATGAAGAAGCTGATCGCCTATTCCTCGGTCGCCCACATGGCCTTTGTCACCGGCGGCCTGTTCGCGCTGAACACGCAAGGCATCGAGGGCGCGATGGTGATGATGCTCTCCCACGGGCTCGTTTCGGGCGCGCTGTTCCTGTGTGTGGGCGTGATCTATGATCGGCTGCACACCCGCGAGATCGGCCGCTATGGCGGTCTGGCTGACACGATGCCCAAATATGCGCTGGTTCTGCTGTTCTTCACCATGGCCAGTGTCGGCCTGCCGGCCACGTCGGGCTTTGTTGCCGAATTCCTCGTGCTGCTCGGCCTGTATCAGACCAGCACCTGGGCCACGTTCGTGCTCACCACCGGCATCATCCTGGGCGCCGGCTACATGCTCTGGCTCTATGCCCGCGTCGCCTATGGCAAGGCGGCGGGGGCTGACACGGGGGCGATGCCCGATCTTTCGGCGCGTGAAATCGCCATTCTCGCCCCCATCATCCTCGCCACGCTGTGGATGGGCATCTATCCCAAGAGCTTCCAGCAGCCGATGAAGCCGGCGATCGCCGCTGTCGTCGCCCGGCTCGATGGCCGCGAACTGGCCACTGTGCCCACCGACATGACGCTGTCGCCCGCACTGCCGGCGCTGGCGGCCCCGGCCAATGCCGCAGAGAGCCATCACTGATGCACCCGATCTTCGCCTCCATCGCCATCGCCGGCCCGGAAACCATCCTCACGCTCGGCAGCCTCGCTGCGCTGATGCTGGGCAGCTTCACGCCCAGGCATCGCGCGCTGGCCGTCACTAGCCTGTTTGCCGTGGCTATCATGGCGGTGGCCGGCTTCAGCCTGCTGGATGCGCCGGCCGGGCGCAGCATCGCCTTTGATGGCCTCTATGTCGCCGATGATTTCTCCGCCTTCCTGAAACTGCTGATCCTGGCCGCTGCCGCTGCCTCGGTGCTGCTGGCGCTGCCGTGGTTGCAGGAAAGCGGGCCCGATGGTGTCGCCGCCGGCCGCTTCGAATATCCGGTGCTGCTGCTGCTGGCCGCGCTCGGCATGGCCATGATGGTTTCGGCCAATGATCTGCTCACCCTCTATGTCGGCCTCGAACTGGCGGCGCTGCCTTCCTATGTGCTGGCCGCCTTCAGCCGCCGGGACGATCGTTCGGCCGAAGCCGGCCTGAAATATTTCGTGCTGGGCGCGCTTGCCTCGGGCATCCTCCTCTATGGCGTTACCCTCATCTATGGCTTTGCCGGCTCCACCCAACTGGATGTGATCGCCGGCCTCGTCTCGGTCCAGTCCGAACGCTCGCTCGGCCTGTTGTTCGGCATTGTCTTCATCCTGGCGGGCCTGGCCTTCAAGGTTTCGGCGGTGCCGTTCCACATGTGGACGCCCGATGTCTATGAAGGCGCGCCCACCCCGGTGGCGGCCTTCTTCTCGGCCGCGCCCAAGGCCGCCGCGCTGGGCCTGATGGCGCGCGTGCTGCTGGCCTTTCCCGGCGCAGTGGCGGCCGATTGGCAGCAGATCATCCTGTTCATCGCCATCGCCTCCATGGTGCTGGGCGCGGTGGCGGCGGTGGCGCAGTCCAATCTCAAGCGGCTGCTGGCCTATTCGTCCATCGCCAACATCGGCTTTGCGCTGGTGGGCCTTGCCCCCGGCACCGCGGCCGGCATTTCCGCGCTGCTCTTCTACATCACCGTCTATGTCGCCATGACGCTGGGCAGCTTCCTCGTCGTGCTGCAACTGCGCCGGCCCGATGGCGCCACGGTTGAGGCGATGGCCGATCTGGCCGGCCTGTCGAAAACCCAGCCGCGCCTCGCGGCCGCATTGGCCATCTTCATGTTTTCGCTGGCCGGCATCCCGCCGCTGCTTGGCTTCTGGCCCAAGTTCGCGGTGTTCCAGGCGGCCATTGCCTCGGGCCTGATCGGGCTGGCGATCATCGGCTTCATCGCCTCGGTGGTGGCGGCCTTCTATTATCTCAGGCTCATCAAGATCATGTATTTCGATGAACCGGCCGTGCCGCTGGCCAGCGAGGGCAGCCCGGTGAACGGCGCCATGATCGCCGCCTGCGCGCTCTTCTGCTCGCCCATCGGGATGCTGGCCCTGTCGCCGCTGGCGGTGGCGACCGCGAAGGCGGCAGCGTCGCTGTTTCCGGCTTGATCGCGCCCAGCCTCACCCACCTTGAAGAGGTGGGCTCCACCAATGACTGGCTGCTGGGCCGGGCCGAGAACCTGCCCGATGGCCATTGGGTGCTGGCCGCCCGGCAGACGGCGGGGCGCGGCCGGCGCGGGCGGGCGTGGCATGATGCCGGCGATCAGGGCTTTGGCAATTTCATGGGCAGCGTGCTGGTCAGGGCCGATGGCCCGGTGCAGCAACTCAGTTTCGTCGCCGCGCTGGCCCTGCACGAGGCGCTGGCCGTGCTGACCGGGGAACCGGGCCGCTTTGCGCTGAAGTGGCCCAATGATGTGCTGCTGGATGGCACCAAATGTTCCGGGATCCTGCTGGAACGCCAGGGCGCGGCGCTGGTGATCGGCATCGGGGTCAATCTGGCCCATCATCCCGCCGGCACCGAACGGCCGGCCACCAGCCTGGCCGCCGCCGGCCTGGCCGTGCCCGGCCCGCGCGCCCTGCTCGATATGCTGGCCCCGGCCTTTGGCCGCTGGCGTGACCAATGGGCCACCGCCGGCTTTGCCCCGATCCGGGCCGCCTGGCTGGCGCGGGCCGCCGGCGTGGGCGGGCGCATCGTGGCGCGGCTGGGCCAGGAAAGCCCGGAAGGCGTGTTTGCCGGGCTGGACGAAGACGGCGCGCTGCTGCTGGGGCTTGACGACGGCAGCGTGCGCGCCATCCATGCCGGTGAGGTGTTCGCGCTGTGAGGAGGTGGGGCGATGCTGCTGGCCATTGATGTGGGCAACACCAATATCGTCTTTGCCCTTTGTGAAGCCGAGGTGATCACCCACCGCTGGCGCATCTCCACCGATGGCCAGCGCACCGCCGATGAATATGCCGTGTGGCTGCACCAGTTGATGGCGCTGGAAGGTGTGGCGATGGGCGTGGTGGATGCCGCCATCATCTCCACCGTGGTGCCGCCCACATTGTTCAACCTGCAACGCCTGTGCCGCAAATATTTCAATGTCGAACCCCTAGTGGTGGCGGTGGGGCAGATCGCCATGGGGCTGGAGATCGCCCTGCCCAACCCGGCCGAGGTGGGGGCGGACCGGCTGGTGAACGCGGTGGCCGCCCATGCGCTGTGGCCGGGCGATCTGATCATCATTGATTTCGGCACCGCCACCACGTTCGACGTGGTTTCAGCCGATGGCGCCTATCAGGGCGGCGCGATCGCGCCGGGCATCAATCTTTCGATGGATGCGCTCTACCAGGCGGCGGCCAAGCTGCCGCGCATCGCGGTGGAGCCGCCGCCGGGCAATGCCCCGGCCATCGGCAAGGGCACCGTGCATGCCATGCAATCGGGCGTGTTCTGGGGCTATGTCGGGCTGATCGAAGGGCTGGTGGCGCGGCTCAGCCGGGAAATCGCCGGGCGGGTGACGGTGGTCGCCACCGGCGGACTTGCCACCTTGTTCCAGCGCCACACCGCTGCCATAGCCCATGTTGACGGCGACCTCACCATCCGTGGCCTCATCCATCTTCACCATCTCAACGCAAAGCAGATTTGAATGACCCCTGGTAATGAGCTGATCTTCCTGCCGCTGGGCGGCTCGGGCGAGATCGGCATGAATGTCAATCTCTATGGCGCCAACGGCAAATGGGTGATGGTCGATCTGGGCATGACCTTTGGCGATCCGCGCTATCCGGGGATCGAGGTGGTGCTGCCCGATCTGGCCTTCATCGAGGCGCGGGCCAAGGATCTGCTCGGCATCGTGCTCACCCACGGCCACGAGGATCATATCGGCGCCATCCCCTATCTGGCCGCCGATCTGGGCGTGCCGCTCTATGCCACGCCCTTCACCGCCGGCCTGATTGCCCGGAAGCTGGAAGAAGAAGGCCTGGCCGACGAGGTTGAGCTGAACATCGTGCCGATGGGCGGCACGCTGCAACTGGGGCCGTTCGGCTTCCGCTATGTGGCGCTGGCGCATTCCATCCCCGAAGGCAATGCGCTGATCATCGACACGCCCTATGGCCGCATCTTCCACACCGGGGACTGGAAGCTGGACGATGCGCCGCTGCTGGGCAATCCGGTGACGGCGGCCGAACTGAAGGCCATTGGCGATACCGGCATCCTGGCGCTGGTGGGCGATTCCACCAACGTGTTCAACCCGGAAGCATCGGGCAGCGAAAGCGACGTGAAGGACGGGCTGATGCGCCTGATCAAGGCGCGCAAATCCGGCCGGGTGCTGGTGACGACCTTTGCCAGCAACGCCGCCCGGCTGGGCACGCTGGGCCAGGTGGCCAAGGCCGCCGGCCGCGAACTGGTGCTGGCCGGCCGCAGCATGGACCGCATTGTCAAGGTGGCGCGCGCCACCGGCTATCTAACCGATCTGCCCGAGCCGGTGGACTGGGAAACCGCGATGACCCTGCCGCGCAACAAGGTGCTGATCCTGTGCACCGGCGCGCAGGGGGAACCGCAGGCGGCGCTCAGCCGGATTGCCGAAGGCAGCCACCCGGTGCTCAAGCTGGAGCCGGGCGACCTGGTGGTCTATTCTTCCAAGCAGATCCCCGGCAATGAACTGTCGATCGGGCGGGTGCAGAATGCACTGGCGGCGCGCGGCATCGATATCGTCACGGAAAAACAGGCGCATGTGCATGTGTCGGGCCATCCCGGCCAGCCCGAGCTGGAAGCCATGTATGAATGGATCCGGCCCGAGATCGCCATCCCGGTCCACGGCGAGCGCCGGCACATGGAGGAACATGCCAAGCTGGCCAAGGCCTGCGGCGTGCCACGCGCGCTGGTGCCGGTGAACGGCAGCGCCATCCGCCTGGCGCCCGACGGGCCGAAGCTGTTGCGCCAGGAACCGGCCGGGCGGCTGGTGCTGGACGGCGATGTGATCCTGCCCGCCGATGGCGCCACCATGGTGGAGCGGCGGCGGCTGGCCCACAACGGCCTGATCGCCGTGGCCGTGGTGCTGGGCCGGAACGGCCAGCCGGCCGCCACGCCGAAGGTGAGCGCCAACGGCGTGCCGGTGGAGGAGGACAAGGAGGCCTTTCTGGCCGCCTGCGCCACCGCCGCCGAGAAGGCCGCGCAAAAGGCCGATGCCAAGCGGCCCGAGGCCCTGGCCGAAGCGATCCGCGTGGCCGTGCGCCGCGTGGCGCGGGACTGGACGGGCAAGAAGCCGGTGACCGAGGTGCAGGTGATCAGGCTGTGAAGCTGCAATCGGCGCTGGCGATCTATCTGCTGTTCTGGACGCTCACCCTGTTTGCCGTGCTGCCGATCGGGGTGAAGACGGCGGACGAGGACGGCAGCGAGACGGTGGCCGGCCAGGCGACATCGGCGCCATCCAACCCGATGATCCTGAAGAAGATGCTGTGGACCACGGCGATCAGCGCCGTGCTGTTCGGCATCTTCCTCGCCAATTATCATTATGGCTGGGTGGGCGTTGACGACGTGCCCTTCTGGCGCAGCCGCGGGCCTTACGCGCCGGTGCGGGGCTGACGCGCGGCGGCGACAAAGCGGCGGGCCAGCGCTGCGTCCAGCCGGCCATCCACCCGCAATCCCGAACACACGTCCAGCCCCGCCGGCTGCACCCGCGCCACCGCGGCCGCGGCGTTGCCGGGATTCAGCCCGCCGGCCAGGAACACCGGCACCGGGCTGGCCGCCACGAAAGTGGCGCTCACCGCCCAATCATGCACGCGGCCGGTGCCGCCCAGTTCGCGCGCCGCAGGCCGGCCGGAATCGAGCAGGAAGCCGGTGACATGCGGGGCGTGGGCGGGAATCATCGCCAGCGCAGTGGCATCCTCCACATGCACCACCTGCCAGCGCTGATGACCGGGCAGCAGGCCGGCCAGCGCGGCCTGTTCGGCCGGATCGATGTGGTTGGGGTCGGTTCCGGCTGAGGGCGGAATGACACCCTAAGCGCCGGCGTCCTTGGGCCAAAGGTACTCGCCAGTGAGGAGGATGTGTGCCCATCCGAGCGGCGAAATATGGGCGAGAAGATGGTCGGGGGTATCGAGCCCTTCGCGGCGCCGGGCCTCAACGGCATGGCCAAGGTGCAGGGTGTTCCAGTAGACGATGATGGCGGTGAGCAGGTTGAGGCCGGCGATCCGGTAATGCTGACCCTCCGTCGTGCGGTCGCGGATTTCGCCCTGACGGCCGATGCGCAGGGCATTTTTCAGCGCATGATGTGCCTCGCCTTTGTTGAGGCCGACCTGTGCACGGCGCTGCATGCCGACGTCGAGTATCCATTCGATGATGAACAGCGTCCGCTCGATCCGGCCCACCTCGCGCAGCGCGGAGGCAAGATCGTTCTGGCGCGGATAGGAGGCGAGCTTGCGCAAGATGCTGCTCGGCGCGACCTGTCCAGCGCTCATGGTGGCGGCGCAGCGGAACAGATCGGGCCAGTTGGAAACGATCAGCGCCTCACGCGCCTTGCCGCCCACCAGCGGGCGCAATTCGCTCGGCGTCGCGGCAGGGTCGAACACGTACAGTCGTTTGGATGGGAGGTCGCGGATGCGCAGTACAAGGCGGCAGCCGAGCATCGCGCTGATCCCGAACAGATGATCGGTGAACCCGCCAGTGTCGGCGTACTGCTCTTCGATCCGTCGCCCTGCCTCATTCATCGTCAGCCCGTCGAGTAGATAAGGTGCTTCGCTGACCGTGGCTGGAATGGTCCGCGATGCAAACGGCGCGAAGCGGTCGTTGACGTGGGTATAGGCCTTGATGCCGGGATCGTTGCCGTAGCGGGCGTTGATCGTATTCATCGCTTCGCCCTGCCGTGCGGCGGGGAAGAACTGGCCATCGGCCGATGCGGATCTGCCCATACCCCAGACCTGGGCCATCGGCAGCGCCCCTTGCGCCGCGACCACGTTGGCCAGCGCCTGGTCGATCGCCTCGCTTTCGACGTGCCAGCGAGCGAGACGGGAGAGTTGCCAATAGTCGTGAGTGTTGGAAGCCTCTGCCATCTTACGCAGACCCAAATTCAGGCCCTCGGCAAGCAGGACGTTGAGCAGGCCGATTCGGTCGCCGCATGGCACGCCGGTGCGCAGATGCGTGAAGGCATCAGTGAAACCCAGCGCGGTATCGACTTCGAGCAGCAGATCGGTGATGCGGACGGGCGGCAGCCGGCGATACAGATCAAGCACCAGATCCTCGATCCCATCCGGCGCGTCAGCGGTGAGCCGATCAATGCGCAGCGTGCCGTCCTCGATGCTGCCTTTCGGAATTGTACCGCTGCGCGCGGCGCGACCGAGCCGGGCAAGGCCATCAGCGAGACGCACTTTGCGGTCAGCCAGCCAGACATGCGGGTCGGACGGGACCGCCAGCTTCGCGGCATGCGCGACCGCCATCGGCACGAGGACGTGGCGCAGGTCACCATATCGATGCGAGCGGTCGAGCCATATGTCGCCCGAGCGCAGCGCGTCGCGCAGGTGAAACATGACCGCGACTTCCCGGAGGCGGGCATCATCATCGCCCTTCGCCCGCAACTGTCGCCGCCATTTGGAATGCGGGCGCAAGAAATCGTCGGCCGCCGGAACTGCGCCCTTGGTAGCGATGACGGTAGCCGCGTCCAGCAAAGGCCGTGCAACCGCCGCAGCTTTGAGGTCGAGGCATCGCAGCATGCGCGGGGCATACCGACGGAAGCGGTGATACCCCTGATCAACATAGGCCAGCGGATCATCGCCCAAGGTGTCCGTCAACGTCTTGGCCGTAGCGACGAGGCTGGTGAGCCGTTCCCATCCCGCCCCGCCCGCGACCGCATCTTCCAGCGACGCGCCGTCGCCATGCGCTTCGAGCAATGATTGACCGAGTGCAGTGAAGCCGTTCAAAGTCGCAGTGGTAGCGCCTCTGGTTTCTACGACCCGCGCGTCATGCAGTTGCTTCGCGTCGCGCCAGGTGCGGCCAACGATCCGGTCATGTGTTTCGATCACCGCATCCGCAGTCGCCGTGGCCCATTCAATGACGCAGACCGCCATGATAGCGCGGCGCCGATCGGCGCCGAGGTCGCGCAGGCCATCGGCGAAGTAGCGCTCGCCCTGCCGGCGTAGCCGGGCGACGCGATGCGGTGGAACACCGGCAAGTATACCATCATTGAGGTTCATCGCGCGCAGGAACTCGAGCCGGTCGAGCAGCCGGTTCGCCGCGGCGGAGTTGTTGCCCGGCTCAATCCGGCGCAGCCAGATGAAGCGGCTGATCGCCCCCGGCAGCATCTCGGTAGTCAGTCGGTCGAGCCCATCACAGGCGACGGGATCGAGACGGGCCGCGATCCGCTTCTCGATCCGACGTTCGGCGGCGACGAGCGCGTCCGCGCACAAACGCTCGATTGTCGTGATCGCCGGCAGGATGGTCATGGTTTCACGGCAGCGGGCAATGAAGCGCCGGGCAAGGTCGTCGTTTGAGCGTGCCTGCTCGGCTTCGGCGAGAAGCCAATCGCGGAAAGCCCTGGCATACGGTCCCCGTCCGGGGAACATTCTGTATCCGTAGATACGGCGCAGCGCCTCCATGTGCTGGTGGCGGGTTTGGCGTCGAACGGCATAGGCCGCGAGCGTCTCGCCAGCGATGCCAAGCTGGGCGCCTAGAAAGGCAGATACAGTGTGGGGGATCAGTTCGCCGGGAGCAAGGGTCCGGCCTGGATATCGCAGCGCGCACAACTGCAGGGCGAACCCGATGCGGTTCTCCGGTCGGCGACGCCGGTCGATATGAATCAGGTCATCGTCTGCCAGAAGATAATGGCGCAGCAGCGCCGCTTCGTCAGTCGGTAGGTCGAGTAGGGCCGAACGCTGTCGGGCGCTGAGGATATGGCGTCTCGGCATGCACGGCTTGTCCCCATTGAACAGAAGTCTGTTTTGGACAACACTGACCCCACGCAAATCAAGGCTTTTCGAGGCCTAATTCCAGAAGGGTTCAATTGGGACAGCGCGCCGCCATCTACGCCAGGGTTTCGACAGCCGACCAGTCGTGCGAACGGCAGCTCCGCGACCTGGCCGGCTTTGCCGAGCGTGGCGGCTATGAAGTGGTCGAGGTCTTCCGCGAAACCGCGTCGGGCATGAAGGCAAACCGTTCGGCGCGGGCTGAGGTGATGAAGCTGGCGCAGGCACGCCATATCGATGCGATCCTCGTTACCGAACTCAGTCGCTGGGGGCGTTCGACCCAGGACCTGCTCGATACACTCAACCGGCTGTCGGGCTGGCGCGTGTCGGTGGTCGCGATGAGCGGCATGACGTTCGAGGTCGATACGCCGCATGGGCGGATGATGGCGACGATGCTCGCAGGTATAGCCCAGTTTGAGCGCGACATGCTGAGCGAGCGGGTCCGCTCTGGCCTTGCTGCAGCGCGGGCACGTGGCCGCAAACTCGGCCGGCAACTGGGGGAGCGACCCAAGTCGGACCGCCTCGCGCCCAAAGTGTTGGCGCATATCGCCGAGGGGCGGAGCTATCGCTGGATCGCTCGCGACCTGGGACTCAGCAAGAACACGGTCGCCGGGATCGTGGCTCGCGCACGGGGTAACGTGAGCCCTGATGTCACGGTGACGACATGACCGGGGCGTCTGGACGGCTGCGTCCCGATCCCCGGCGCAAGGCGCGGTTTCGCGAAATCGCCCGAGGCATTGTCGCCAAGGATCGCTACAATCGGAAGTACGGGATCGCCGTCGACACTGCTGGCGCCATCGCGCAGGCGCTAGAGCGCGCGTACCGCGATGGAGTCCGGGACGACCCGGCCGCAGCCGTTCAAGCGCCCGAACAGGATGATGCCGGCCCGCTGGAATGGGCGTTGATCCCACCACGACCGCGAGATGCCTTCTGGAGTATCTGCCTATACACCCTGGGCCGCGATACCGATCTCCCACGTGACGGCCATCTCGCTCCGGCTATTACCGAACGCGGAACGCCCGGATGGACACTCGTGGCAGGAGGGTACACCCCTGACAGGGTGATCAGCGATAGGAGCATTGGCCCGCTTGTCCGCCTCGGCCTTATCGCGCTCGCAGTCGATTTACCGGTTCGCATGATCGTAACCGCACAGGGGAAGGAAACATGGGCTCTCTTCTGCCAGCGCGGTGGGATGTACCCTGAGGATCTCACTGACATTTGATCCATTTGATCGACATCCATCCGGCGGAATGGTGAAGGGCAGCATCCGCCCCGTTGCAGACGTTCCCAATGGTCGTCATCCCGGCGCATGCCGGGACCGTGGGCTGTCTTTAGAAGCAGCCTCACGTCCGGGCGCCCTGGCGATAGCTATCGCCTCAAGACTTGCCCACGGTCCCGGCATGCGCCGGGATGACGGATGACCGCGCCCCACCCCAAATCAGCCGTCACCCTGAACTTGTTTCAGGGTCCATCAATCCGAAAGCCCAGTTTATGATCGGCCAACCGAGATGGCGGCACGAGCCACCACGCTCCGGCACCAATCGCCCGATGGATCCTGAAACAAGTTCAGGATGACGCAAGGCGGGGGCGCGATGTCCGCTCCCCACCCCTTCTTGCCGTTTCGCTTAGGGTGTCATTTCGCCCTCAGCCGGAACCGACCCCTGGTTGACGATCTGCACGCCCTTGACACCGGTTCGCCGGACATGGGCAGCGATGGCGGCGGCGCTGGTTTCGGCGGTCAGCAGCAGGCTGACCACATCGGGCGGCAGGCTGGCGGCGATCGCGGCGATGGCGCGGTCGCTGATCGGCCCCGGCCCGCTGGGCATGGCGGCAACCAGCCCCAGCACATCGGCGCCCGCCGCCAATGCCAGCCGGGCTTCGTCTGCCGAGGCGATGCAGCAGATCTTGATGCGGATCAGTTGAACCGCCCGGCGGCCTGGCCCAGTGCCAGATAAAGCTTGCCCAGGCTGGAGGAGAGCAGCACCGCGCCCAGCGCATCGCCGCCGCGATCGGGCACGATCTCGGCGATCAGCGCCTCGAAATCGGCCATGAAGCGGCTGGCCTCGGCGCGGAAATCCTTGTCGTGCTGGAAATGGCGGACGAACTGCCGGCCGGTGCCGTGATCCAGCCCCTGTTCCAGCCGGCGGGCGATGGCGGCACCGTCACCGGCGGCATAATCGGCCCAGGCCTTGTCATCCACGTCGAAATCCAAGAGCCGCGCCATGTCAACCGCGCTGCCCTGCAACGTGTCGATCAGGCTGTTGGCGCGGCGGCCCAGCGCATTGCGCGCCCGCACATTGGCGCGGGTTTCCACTTCGGCGACATGGGCTTCCACCTCGGCCAGCGTCTGCGTCAGGGCCAGCACGCGGGCCGTCACCCGTTCGGTGGCAGCCTGGGCGGCATCGCCGGTCTTGCCCTGCAAATCCACCAGTTCGGCGATCTTTTCGCGGATCGGCGCGGCAAAGGCGGTTTCGGCGCGCGCCGCCGCCGCCTCGCCCAGCGCGGCCTCGGCTTCGGCCACCACCCCGTCCAGCGCGGTCTTCATCGCGCCGGCGGCGGCCTGGGCGACATCGCGCACCCGGCCGAAACTGTCGATCAGATCGGTGGAGGTGGTCAGCGCCAGCCGGCTGGTGTCGGCCTCCATCGTGCGCAACTGGTCCTGCGCGCGGGAAATCGCGTCGGCCAGTTCGGCGCTGCTGGCGGCCAGCGCCTCGCGCGCCAGCGCCAGCCGGTCGCTGCTGGCATCCACGGCGTTGCTGCTGGCCAGGATCGGCGCGGCCAGCGCCTCCGCCTCGGCCTTCAGCGCGATCAGCCGTTCCGACAGGCTGGCCAGCAGCGGCTGGCTGGCCGGCAGGCGCGTGTCGATCAGGCCCAGCGTGTCGCTGGCGGCGCTGGCGATGGCGGCCAGCTGGCCATCCACCCCGGCCAGCGCGGCGGCAGCGGCATCGATCGGCGGGGCGAGGGCACCGGCGGTGGCGCTGGCATTGGCGATGCCGGCATCCAGCGCGGCCAGCGCCTCGGCACTGGCGGCCATGGCGGCGGCCAGCCGGGCCTCGATCATCTCCACCCGGCTGGCCAGATCGCCCACCAGCCGGTCGGCATCGGCGCCGGCCCCGGCGATGCGGCTGGCCACGGCATCGGCCAGCGCCTGCAAGGCGGCCAGCCGCTCGTCCAGCGCGCGCGCCGCCTCGCCGCCGATATGGGCCAGCGTGGTGCGGGCCTGGTCCAGCCCGGCCAGCATCGCGCTCGTCTGGGTGTGGACAGCATCGCGGGTGCCATCCACCACCGCCAGCGTGCGGGTGCTGGCGGCATCCAGCGCGCCTTGCAGGGCGGCGAGCGGCGCCTCCACGGCGGCGCGGGCGGCTTCGGCGGCGCTGCCCACCTGGGCCATGGCGGCGGCGCCGGCCTCACCCAGCGCGCCAATCTCGCGCGTGCTGGCGGCCGCAGCGCTGCGGGCCTGGGCCTCGGCCTCGCTGGCGCGGGTGTAGAGCGCGGCGAGCAGGGTTTCGGTTTCGGCCAACTGGGCGCGCAACTGGTTGTCGGCCCGGGCCAGCAGGGCGATCAGGCTTTCGGCCTGGGCGGTGGCGGCGGGCAGGGCGCCGGCCAGATCGGTGCTGGCCGCCAGCGCGCGGGCCACGATGGCCTCCAGCCGGTCGTGGCTGGCATCCAGGCTGCGCGCCGCCTCGGCAATGGCGGCGGCATGGCCGTTCACCGGCCGGGCCAGCGCGGCGATGCGGTTGGCGCTGGTGTCGATCTGCGCCTCCAGCGCGGCCAGGGCGGCGGCGCTGCGCTCCACCTCGATGGCGGCCAGCCGGCTGCGGGTTGCCGCCGCCTCGGCCCGCAGCGCAGCAATGGCCCCGGCATCGCGCAACTGCACCACGGCCAGCCAGATCACCGCCAGCGGTGCCAGCAGCGCCAGGCCCATCAGGATCAGCGGCAGCGCGCCATCGGCCAGCACGATCTGCCCGGTGAACAGCGCCCAGCCCGCCACCAGCGCGCCGGCCCAGGCCAGGCTGGCGGCGATGGCCAGTAGCCACGGCCAGCGCCGGGGGGCAGGGGGGGTGAACAGATCGTCCATGGCCGATATCACAAACAGGAAAGGGGCCGCCGTTCAAGCCGGCAGCCCCCTCCTTAACCGTGAATTCCCAAGATTTCCGCGACGCTCAGCCGCGCTGGGCCAGCGGCACATAATCACGCGGGCCGTGGCCGGTATAAAGCTGGCGCGGGCGGCCGATGCGCTGATCGGTGTCTTCCATCATTTCCGTCCACTGCGCGATCCAGCCCGTGGTGCGGGCCAGCGCGAACAGCGCGGTGAACATCGAGGTGGGGAAGCCGATGGCCGACAGGATGATGCCGGAATAGAAATCGACGTTGGGGTAAAGCTTCTTCTCGATGAAATAATCGTCCGACAGGGCGATGCGCTCAAGCTCACGCGCGGTGTCAAGCACCGGATCGGAAATGCCCAGCGTGTCCAGCACCTTGGTCGCCGCCGCGCCCAGCACCTTGGCGCGCGGATCATAATTCTTGTACACGCGGTGGCCAAAGCCCATCAGGCGGAACGGATCATCCTTGTTCTTGGCGCGGGCGATATATTCCGGAATCCGCTCCGGCCGGCCGATCTCGCGCAGCATTTCCAGCGCCGCCTCGTTGGCGCCGCCGTGCGCCGGGCCCCACAGGCAGGCGATGCCGGCGGCGATGCAGGCAAAGGGATTGGCGCCCGACGAACCGGCCAGCCGCACCGTGGAGGTGGAGGCGTTCTGCTCGTGATCGGCGTGCAGGATGAAGATCTTGTCCAGCGCGTCTTCCACCACCGGGTTGATCTCATATTCCTCGGCCGGCACGCCGAACGTCATGCGCAGGAAATTGCCGGTATAGCTCAACGAGTTCTTGGGATAGAGGAAGGGCTGGCCGACCGAATATTTATAGGCCATGGCCGCGATGGTGGGCATCTTGGCGATCAGCCGGTGGCAGGCGATCTCGCGCTGCTTGGGATCATGGATGTCGGTGGAATCGTGATAGAAGGCGCTCAGCGCGCCGACCACGCCGCACATGATCGCCATCGGGTGGGCATCGCGCCGAAAGCCGCGATAGAAGGTGGCGAGCTGTTCATGCACCATGGTGTGGCGCGTGATCAGATATTTGAACTCGTCATGCTCCTTCTGGTTGGGCAGTTCGCCGTTCAGCAGCAGATAGGCCACTTCCAGGAAGCTTGAATGCTCGGCCAGCTGCTCGATCGGATAGCCGCGGTGCAGCAGCACGCCCTGATCGCCGTCGATATAGGTGATCTTGGATTCGCAGCTGGCGGTGCTGGTGAAGCCCGGATCATAGGTGAAGCGGCCGGTGTTGCCATAAAGCTTGCGGATATCAATCACTTCCGGCCCGATGCTGCCGGCGTGAACCGGATAGTCTGCGCCCTTGCCGTCAATGCTGATCGTGGCCGTCATGTCCCTCGTCCCTTCACTCAACGGGCCAGGGCATCCGATATCCGCCCCAGCACCTCATCCCTGCCCAGCACTTCCAGCACCTCGAACAATCCGGGCGATTGTGCCGAACCGGTTACAGCGGCGCGCAGCGGCTGGGCGATCTGGCCAAGCTTGACCCCTTCGCTCTCCGCCAAGGCGCGCGCCAGTTGTTCCAGCGCGGTGGCCGACCAGTCATCCTGGGCGGCGAATCGATCCCGGGCGCGGTCAAGCAGCCCTGGTGACGCAGAGGCTAGCAGCTTGGTCGCACTCTCGTCCATGGGGATTGGGCGGCTGCGAAGGTAGAAAAGACTGGCCGCTGCCAAATCGTTGAGGTTGCTGGCGCGCTTTTTCAGCTCCGGCATGGTGCGCTGCAAAAGCGCCTGATCGGCCGGCGCAAGATCGCGACCCAATGCCGCGGCCACGCGCCCGGCGATCAGGCCAACCAGCCGGGCATCATCGCTTTCCCGCAGATAATGGCCGTTGAGATTTTCCAGTTTCTTCAGATCAAAGCGCGACGGGCTGCGGCCCACCGCATCCAGATCAAACCATTCAACCGCCTGTTCGCGGCTGATGATTTCCGCATCACCATGGCCCCAGCCCAGGCGCAGCAGATAATTTTCCACCGCTTCGGCCAGCATGCCCAGATCATCGCGATAGGCATCAATGCCCAGCGCGCCGTGCCGCTTTGAAAGCTTGGCCCCGTCGCTGCCGTGGATCAGCGGGATATGGGCATAGACCGGCTCCGGCCAGCCAAGCGCCCGGATCAGCGCCAGTTGGCGGAAGGCGTTGTTGAGATGATCATCGCCGCGGATCACGTGGGTCACGCCCATGTCGTGATCGTCCACCACCACGGCCAGCATGTAGGTGGGGGTCCCATCGGAGCGCAACAGCACGAAATCATCCAGCTCCGCGTTGTTGACCGTGACCGGGCCCTGCACCCGGTCCTCGATCGTCACGGCGCCGTCGCGCGGGGCCTTCAGGCGGATCACATAGGGCTGATCGTTCGGCCAGTCGGTGCGGTCGCGCCAGCGGCCGTCATAGCGCATCGGCTGTTTGGCGGCGCGCTGGGCCTCGCGCAGCGCCTCCAGCTCGGCCGGCGTCGCATAGCAGCGATAGGCATGGCCGCTGGCCAGCAACTGGTGCGCCACCGCGGCATGGCGGGCGGCGCGGGCGAACTGATAGACGATCTCGCCATCATGATCGAGATTGAGCCAGGCCATGCCATCGATGATGGCGGCGATGGCGGCATCGGTGGAGCGGGCGCGATCGGTATCCTCGATGCGCAGGCGGAATTCGCCGCCGTGATGGCGGGCAAACAGCCAGTTGAACAGCGCGGTGCGGGCGCCGCCGATGTGCAGGAAGCCGGTGGGGGAGGGGGCGAAGCGGGTGACGATCCGGCCCGTGGTCATGCTGCTTGCGCTCATGCGCGTTTCATCCAATCCTAATGGCACAGGGTCTATGGCCGGGAGGGGCCATGACGGAACGCGCGGGTGGTTAGCAGAAGCACAGGCCAGAAACAAACCGCGCGCCAGCGCTGGCAGGCCGGCTGGTGGCAGTGGCTGGAGGCCGAACGCGCCCACCTGCCGCTGTGGCTGCCGGTGGTGATGGCCGGCGGCATCGCCCTGTGGTTCTGGCTGCCGTGGGCGCCGTGGCGGCTGGCGGCGCTGGTGGCGGCGCTGGCGCTGCTGCTGGGTGCCGGTCTGGCCGGCTGGCGCAGCCTGGCCGCCGGGGCGGCGATGCTGGCGCTGGGGCTGGCGGCGGTGGAGGTGCGGGTGGCGATGAACGCCCACCCGGTGCTGGCCGATCGCCAATTTGCGCAGGTGGCGGGCGTGGTGGTTGCGGCCGAGCCGCTGGCCTTTGGCGCCCAGCGGCTGACGGTGGCGCCTGCTGTGGGCCAGCGCCCCGGCGGGGTGGAACGGCTGACCATCCGGCTGGGGGCCGGGCAGAAGCCGGTGGCGCCGGGCAGCCGCATCGCCGTGCGGGCGCTGCTCTCCCCGCCGGCCGGCGCAGCGGTGCCCGGCGGCTATGACGTGGCGCGGCGGGCCTGGTTTGATGGCATCGGCGCCAGCGGCGTGGCGCTGGGGCCGGTGGCGATCACGGCGCCGCCTGCGCCCGGCCCGGCCCAGGCGCTGGCCGGGCTGCGCAGCGCCATCCAGGCGCGCATCACCGCGGCGGTGCCGGGCGATGCGGGCGCGGTGGCGGCGGCGTTCGTGACCGGCCAGCAGGGTGCCATCGGCCCGATCACCGCGCAGGCGATGCGCGATGCCGGGCTGGCGCATCTGCTCTCCATCTCGGGGCTGCACATCGCCGTGGTGGTGGGCGGCGTGGCGCTGCTGCTGCGGCGCGGGCTGGCGCTGTCGCCCTGGCTGGCGTTGCGGGTGCCGGTGCCCACGCTGGCGCTGGCCGGCGGGGCGCTGGCCGGGCTGCTCTACACGCTGCTGGCCGGCGCGCAGGTGCCCACGGTGCGCGCCGTGATCGTCGCTGGCATCGTGGTGCTGGGCATGATGCTGGGCCGGCAGGCGCTGTCGCTGCGGCTGGTGGCGGCGGCGGCCTTTGCCATCCTGCTGGTGCGGCCCGAAGCGTTGCTGGGCGCCAGTTTCCAGATGAGCTTTGCCGCCGTCACCGGGATCATCGCCCTGTATGAAAGCCGGCTGGGCAAATGGCTGAGCGCGGTGCACGAGGAGGAGGCGGCCTGGCACTGGCTGATGCGCCACGGCGCGGCGCTGCTCGCCACCGGGCTGGTGGCCGAAGCCGCGCTGGCCGGCATCGGCCTCTATCATTTCGGCCGCAGCGGCCTGTATGGCGTGCTGGCCAATCTGCTGGCGATCCCGTGGACCAGCCTTGTCGCCATGCCGGCGCTGATGCTGGCGCTGCTGGGGGAGGGGCTCGGGCTGGGCTGGGGCTGGCCGCTGGCCGGCTGGGCGCTGCAACGGCTGATCGATCTGGCGGACATGACAGCGGCGATGCCCGGCGCGGTGATCATCACCAGCGCGGTGCCGGGGCCGGCCTTTGCTTTGGGCGCGGCCAGTGGCCTGTGGCTGGCGCTGTGGCGCACGCGGGCGCGGCTGGCCGGGCTGGCCGGGCTGGCGGCGGCGGTGGCGCTGGCCCAGGCCAGCCCGCCGCCCGACCTCTTGATCAGCGGCGATGGCCGCCACCTGGTGCTGCGCCTGCCCGATGGCCGGCTGGCGCACGCGCGCGAACGGGTGGGTGACTGGCTGATCGACAACATGGCCGAGGCGATGGGCAGCGAGGCCGCAACGGCGCTGTGGCTGGGGCAGGTGGCGGGCGCGCGCTGTTCGGCGCAGGCCTGTGTGGCCGATGTGCGGCGCGGCGGCCGGCGCTGGCGGCTGCTGGCCACCACCAGCCGCGATCTGCTGCCCCGCGCCGCCATGGCCCCGGCCTGCGGTGCAGCCGATATCGTGGTTTCGGATCGCCGGCTGCCGGCCTGGTGCCAGCCGCGCTGGCTGAAGCTGGATCGGGCGGCGCTGGCGCACAGCGGCGCGGTGGCGGTGTGGCTGGCCGATCGCCGCGTGGTGGCCGCCGCCGATGCCGGGGGTGACCGGCCGTGGCGGCCACGTGCTTGAGCAAGTGGGCTTGAGCGGGGGGGGCTTGAGCCTGAAATGGGCGCGGCGCAGCATGGCAGCACCGAATCAAGAAGGGGCAGCCATGGCCGGGATCATCGAACCCGAATTGCCGATCATCGATCCGCACCATCATCTGTGGGACATCCGGCGCACGCTGGCGGCGATCCCACCGGGCCATGATTTCACCCGCGCCATCGCGCTGTCGCCGCTCTATCTGCTGCCCGAACTGCTGGCCGATTTCGGCAGCGGCCACAATGTCGTGGCCAGCGTGTTCGTGGAATGCGGCGCCTATTACCGCGCCGGGGTGGCGCCGGAACTGCGCCCGGTGGGCGAAACCGAATTCGTCAATGGCGTGGCGGCGATGAGCGCCTCGGGCCTCTATGGCACCAGCCGCGCCTGTGCCGGGATCGTCGCCCATGCCGATCTGCTGCTGGGCGATGCGGTGGCCCCGGTGCTGGCGGCGCACCGGGCCGCGGCACCGGAGCGGCTGCGCGGCATCCGCCATTCGGTGGCCTGGGATGCCGATCCGGCCGTGCTGGGCTTCCTGCAGTCACCCCGCCCGCACCTGTTGGCCGAACCGGCGTTCCGGGCCGGGCTGGCGCAGGTGGCGGCCGCCGGCCTCAGCTATGATGTCTGGCTGCTGGCGCCGCAATTGCCCGATCTGGTGGCGGCGGCGCAGGCGGTGCCGCAGTTGCCGATCGTCTGCGATCATGTGGCGACGCCGCTGGGCATGGCGGGCCATGTCCGCGATGCAGGCCATGCCGAATGGGCGGCCAATATCCGCGCACTGGCGGCCTGCCCCAATGTGGTGATGAAACTGGGCGGGCTGGCCATGCCGTTCGGCGGGTTCGATCAGTTCATGGCCGAGCCCATGGCGACGGCCGAGGCACTGGCGGCGGCGTGGCGGCCGTGGATCGAGCCCTGCATCGAGGCCTTTGGCCCCGATCGCTGCATGTTTGAAAGCAATTTCCCGGTGGACCGCGGCACCTGCGATTACGCCACGCTGTGGAACGCCTTCAAGCTGATCGCCGCCGGGGCCAGCCAGGCGGAAAAGACCGCGCTGTTCAGCGGCACGGCGGCGCGGGTTTACCGCCTGCCGCTGTGACGCGAACAACCCGGACGCCGCAGCGCGCGCAGGCTGAACAGCAGGCCCAGGCTGGCCGAAAGCGCCGCCGCGAGCGACAGCGTCTCCCGTTTGTCGAGCCCGTCGGCCAGCAGCAGGCCCAGCGTGGCATAGCCGGCGATGATGCCCAGGATCAGGCTGAGCCAGCGCAAATGGTGACGGTTCATGGCATCAATCCTCCAGTTCGTCGCTGAAATCGAAAATCGCTTCAATGGGTTGGCCAAAATGGCGGGCCAGCCGCCAGGCCAGGCCGAGCGAGGGTTCGAACTTGCCGGTTTCAATGGCGTTGATCGCCTGGCGCGACACGCCGGCCAGTGCGCCCAGATCGGCCTGGGTGAGGCCATGTTCGGCGCGCAGGATCTTGAGCCGGCTTCTCATTCGCCGTTGCCGCCATTCTTGCGCCACCACCAGCCGGCCAGGATCGCCAGATAGGCCAGCATCTGCACGCCGATGACGATGATGATGCCGGCGGCAAAGGCCTGCTGCTGCGCGGGGGCATGCGGCCAGGCGATGCCGCCGCCGGCCAGCACCGCCCACTGGAACAGGCCAAAGCCCAGCGCCAGGCCGGCAAAGCCGCCCCACAGCCAGGCGAATTTCACGCCGGCCAGCGCCAGTTCGTCCACGCGCGGGCCCTTCAGGCAGGCCCACAGGCCAAGCCCGGCCATGAGGAGGCCGGTGCCCCAGCCGATGATGGCCGGTGACACGCGGCCGGCAACCAGTTGGATGAAGGCCGCCAGGCCGGCGCCAAGCAGCAGCATGGCACCATGGTCGCTCCAGCGGCGCAGGCGGCGTTCGCGGGAATTTGTCATGTTTGCCTCACTTAAAGTCAGGTAAACATGACATAGAATCGGAAAAAGTCAAGCATACATGACTTCGCCCGCAGCCAGGGCTGGCGGCTGCGGGCGGGGTCAGTGATGCGTTGGCAGGCGGGGCGCCGGCCGGCGCCGGATCAGTGGTAGCGGCGCAGCAGGCCGGCGAGCTTGCCCTGGATGCGCACCTGATCGGGGTGGTAGCGCTGGGGCAGATAGGCGCTGTTGGCCGGATCGAGGCGCACCATGCCCTTTTCATGGCGCAGATATTTCAGCGTGGCTTCCTCGTTGTTGATCAACGCCACCACGATATCGCCATCGCGCGCCGTCTCGCAGCGGCGGATCAGGGCATAATCGCCGTTGTGGATGCCGGCCTCGATCATCGAATCGCCTGACACTTCCAGCGCATAATGATCGCCGGGGCCGAGCAGGGCGGCGGGCACCGAGAGCGACTGGTCGCTTTCCAGCGCCTCGATCGGCTGGCCGGCGGCGATGCGGCCGTGCAGCGGCACGGTGATGGTGTCGTTCGCGGCCAGCATGGCGACAGCGGGCGGGGCCACTGCCGGCGGGGTGGGGGCCGGCCGGCTGGCCACCAGGTTGAGCGCCGGGCGTTCGGGCCGTACGGCATCGGCCTTCAGCGCATCGGGCAGGCGCAGCACCTCCAGCGCGCGGGCGCGGTTGGGCAGGCGGCGGATAAAGGCGCGTTCCTCCAGCGCATTGATCAGGCGGTGCACACCGGATTTCGACTTGAGGTTCAGCGCGTCCTTCATTTCCTCGAACGAGGGGGAAACACCGTCCGCCTTCAGCCGCTCATCAATGAAGATGAGCAATTCCTGCTGTTTCCTGGTGAGCATGCTGGCCCCTTCCCAACGCCACTGAACGGAACATGGGAAGAACATCTATGAAACATCATGGAACCTGTCAAGCGCGATGCAATCCACCATCGCCCCCGCCGCCGCCGCGGGCGCATGGGCCGGGCGGATCACCAGCAGGTCGGCCGCGGCGAGCAGCGACAGCAATGCACTGTCCTGCCGGGCAAAGGGCTCGGCCCCGGCCGGGGTGCGGCGGGCGCGCAGATGGTCACGGCGCGGGCCATTGGCGGGCAGCGGCACCGCCAGCGGCAGCCGCTCGATGGGCAGGTCATGGGCCCGGCCGGCCAGCCGCGCCACCAGCGGCACGGCAAACAGCAGCGCGGTGACAAAGGCGGAGACCGGATTGCCGGGCAGGCCGATCACGCGCACGCCGTTCAGCCGGCCGGCGAGCAGCGGCTTGCCGGGCCGCAGCGCGATCTTCCAGAAATCAAGTTCGGCCCCCAGATCGCGCAGCACCGGCACCACCAGATCATGATCGCCCACCGAGGCGCCGCCGATGGTGAGGATGAGATCGGCGTCCGCAGTCATCAGCGCGGCGGCCAGCGCGGCGCGGTCATCCGGGATCAGGCCGGGGTCGTTCACATCGGCGCCGGCGCTGCGCAGCAGGGCGGCCAGCATGGCGGGATTGGAGGAGACAATCTGCCCCGGCCCCTGCGTGGTGCCGGGCGGCACCAGTTCATCGCCGGTGGCGATCAGCGTCACGCGCGGGCGGCGCACCACCGGCAGGGTGCCATGCCCGGCGGCGGCGGCCAGGCCCAGATGCGGCGGCGCCAGCCGTGTGCCGGCCGCGATCAGCATATCACCGGCGGCGAAATCCTGCCCGGCGGCGCGGATATGGGCGCCGATGCGCGGCGGGCCCTCACCGTTCAGGCGGGCCACATCGCCGTCGCGCGCCACCTCTTCCTGCACCACGATCACATCGGCGCCAGCGGGCACGGGCGCGCCGGTGAAGATGCGCACAGCCTCGCCGGCGCCCAGCGTGCCGGCCCAGCCGTGGCCGGCGGCGCTTTCCCCCACCACACGCCAGGGCTGGTGCCGATCAGCCCAGCGGATCGCATAGCCATCCATGGCGGCGGCGGCAAAGGGCGGCTGGGTGAGGCGGGCGGCCAGATCAGCGGCCAGCACGCGCCCGGCGGCGGCCGCCAGCGGCACCGGCTCGGGCGGCAGCGGCACCGCGCCATCGAGCAGCCGGGCCAGCGCATGCTCGAACGGCAGCAGGCCGCTCATCCGGCCACATAATCCCCTGACCGCCCGCCCGATTTTTTCAGCAGGCGGATGCCATCGATGCGCATGGCGCGGTCCAGCGCCTTGGCCATGTCATACACCGTCAGCAGCGCGGTGGTGACGGCGGTGAGCGCCTCCATCTCCACGCCGGTGCCGTGGGTGGTTGCCACGGTGGCGGTGGCGCGGATCAGCCCGTCCTCGATCGCCAGATCCAGGCTGACGGCATCGATCGGCAGCGGGTGGCAGAGCGGGATGAGATCGGCGGTGCGCTTGGCCGCCATGATGCCGGCGATGCGGGCGGTGGCCAGCACGTCGCCCTTCTTCACCGTGGCGCTGCGGATCGCCGCCAGCGCGTCGGGCCCGATGTGGATGACGCCTTCGGCCACCGCCTCACGCCGCGTGGCCGGCTTGGCGCTGATGTCCACCATGCGGGCGGCGCCGCCGCCATCAAGGTGGGTCAGCCCGGTCATGCCGCCAGCCCGAGCAGGCTGCGGGTCGCCGCCGTCACATCGGCATGGCGCATCAGGCTTTCGCCGACCAGGAAGGTCTCGATGCCCACGCCGGCCAGCGCGGCGAGATCGGCGTGGGCCGACAGGCCGGATTCGGCGACCAGCGTGCGGCCCGGCGTACCGGCCAGCGCAAAGCTGGTCTGGAGGCTGACCTCGAGGGTTTTCAGGTTGCGGTTGTTGATGCCGAGCAGCGGGGTTTTCAGCTTGAGCGCCCGGTCCCGCTCGTCGGCGTCATGCACCTCGATCAGCACGTCCAGGCCCCAGGCCTGTGCGACCGCTTCCAGTTCGGCGGCTTGCGCATCCGACAGGGCGGCCATGATCAGCAGGATGGCATCGGCGCCGAGCGCGCGGGCTTCGATCACCTGATAGGGATCGACGATGAAATCCTTGCGGATCACCGGCAGCGCGCAGGCGGCGCGCGCCTGCACCAGATAGGCATCGCTGCCGAGGAACCAGCGCTCCTCGGTGAGGACGGAGAGGCAGGTGGCGCCGCCCTGTTCATAGGCGCGGGCGAGCGCGGCCGGATCGAAATCGGCGCGGATCAGGCCCTTGGAGGGGCTGGCCTTCTTGCATTCGGCGATCAGCGCCAGCCGGCCCTGGGCATGGGCGGCGTGGATGGCGGCGATGAACCCGCGCGGGGCATCGGCGGCGCGGGCGGCGGCCTCCACCTCGGCCAGCGGGATGGCGGCGGTGCGGGCGGCATAAACCTCGCGCTTGTGGGCGACGATGGTGGCCAGCGTGTCGGTTTGGGTGTCGGTCATCGGAAGGCGATCCAGCGGGCAAGGATATCGGCGGCAGCGCCCGAATCAATGGCGGCGGCGGCCTGGGCAACGCCGGCGGGGAGCGACAGGCCGGGGCGGACGACGCTGAGGGCAGCCGCTGCATTCAGCAGCACCATGTCGCGATAGGCGTCGTGCGCACCGGCGAGCAGCGCGGTCAACCGCTCGGCGTTGTATTCGGGGCTGCCGCCCTTCAGCGCCGCGTTGGGGTGGCGCTGCAGGCCGGCCGCTTCGGGGCAGAGCGTGATGGGTGTGAGCGTGCCGCCGGCCAGCGCCATGGCGGTGGTCTCGCCCGAAATCGCCACTTCATCAAAGCCCTGGCCGTGCACCACCAGCGCGGCGCGGCTGCCCAGTTGCGCCAGCGCGGCGGCCATCAGCGGCACCGGGCCGGGGGCAAACACGCCCAGCAACTGCTGATCCACCCCGGCCGGATTGCACAGCGGCCCCAGCAGGTTGAAGATGGTGCGGCGGCCGATGGCGCGGCGCACCGGCGCCACGCGGGCCATCGCCGGATGATGGCGGGCGGCGTGCAGGAAGCTGATGCCGACCTGATCGAGGCAGGGGCCGAGCCGGTCCATCGGCAATTCCGGCACGCCCAGCACCATCAGCACATCAGCCGCTCCGGATGTGGAGGAGGCAGCGCGGTTGCCATGCTTGGCCAGCTTCACCCCGCAGGCGGCGACCACGAGCGACACGGCGGTGGAGATGTTGAGGCTGTGCATGCCATCGCCGCCGGTGCCGCAGACATCGAGCGCATCGGCGGCGCGGAACGGCTGGATGGCCCGCGCGCGCAGGGCCCGCGCGGCGGCGACCACCTCGTCCACCGTCTCGCCGCGTTCGGCCAGGGTGACGAGGAAGGACGTGAGGGCATCATCGGCAACCTTGCCGTCGAAGATCGCGGCAAAGGCCTCGGCCGCCGCTTGCGCTTCAAGCGGGGCGGCGGGATCGGGCAGGGCAATCATGCCGCAACCGACAGTTGGGGCTTGAGGCCGGCCAGCGCCATGAAATTGGCCAGCAATTTGTGGCCATGCTGGGTGGCGATGCTTTCGGGGTGGAACTGCACGCCGTGCAGCGGCAGTTCGCGGTGGTGGAGCCCCATGATCAGGCCATCGGGGCTGCGGGCGTTGACCACCAGATCGGCCGGCAGCCCGGCCTCGCGCACCACCAGGCTGTGATAGCGCGTCGCCTCGAACGGGGAGGGGATGCCGGCGAACACGCCGCTGCCATCATGGCTGATCGCGCTGACCTTGCCGTGCATCACCTGCGGCGCCCGCTCGACAATGCCGCCAAAGGCCTGGCCCAGCGCCTGGTGGCCCAGGCACACGCCAAACAGCGGCGTGCGGGTTTCGGCGGCCGCGGCGATCAATGACAGGCAGATGCCGGCCTCGTTGGGGGTGCAGGGGCCGGGGGAAAGCAGGATGGCATCCGGGTGCATGCCCATCGCGTCCTGCGTGGTGATGGCATCGTTGCGCACCACATGCGTTTGCGCCCCCAGTTCGGCCAGATAATGGACGAGGTTGAAGGTGAAGCTGTCATAATTGTCGATGACAAGGATGGTCATGCGCTGGCTCTAGCCGCTTTGCCGGGGCGCGTCATCTGCTTGTGGTGGCAACAGCCTGACAAAGCTGATAAGCAGCGTGCGAGGCAGATGGTGAATGACATGCTCGACGTGAAAATGTCTGCAGACATCCAGATCGACATCCCCCAGGCAGTGCTCGACAATGCCGGCATTCAGCCTGGCCAGAAGCTGGTTGCGATGAACTGGGGTCGGAGCATCGTGCTCGTGCCCGATTTGACCATTGAAGAGGTGCGCGAGCGTTTTGCCGGCTTGGAGAATGATTTCGTGCGCGACAAGAGCGACCGCGACATCAGCTGATGACTGTTATTGTGCCGGCCGGCCTTGTGCTGGCTGACAGCAACATCTGGATCGACTGGCTGATCGGCAATGACGCTGGCCGAAACTTTGATCCGTTGTTTGCGGATGGCAGGCTGTTGGTTCCAAGCGTGTTGGTCTATGAAGTCCCCCGCTGGTTCCTGGCGCGCACGGATGAGGAGGGCAGCCAACTGGCCGGCCTGCACCTGAACCGCCGCACACAGTGTGTGGTGGACAATGCCATTGCTGTTGAGGCGGCCCAATTGGCCAATTGGCACAAGCTGGCCATGGCGGACGCCCTGCTGCTGGCCTGTGCCCATGCGCATGATGCCGAACTGTGGACGCAGGATGCTGATTTCGCCGGCTTGCCGAGGGTCCGCCATTTCGAGCGGCTTTAGAGCATTTTCCGACCGGTCTGGATCGGCGGCACGGAGCGGAATTTGGTTTGTGGCAAGGAGCGAGGAGGGCGCGATGCCCCAAGCATCGCAACCGACGAGCGACGCCGCCACAGGCCAAAGTCCGCCCGCCCCGCAGGGGTCGCCGGAACGGCGATGACGCCGGTTCAGATTGGTCGGGAAGTGCTCTAGCGCCTATTGCCCGAATCCGGCCTGTCCGGCCGTCGCGATGGCTTCGCGGGCGGCGGCGATCAGGGCGCCGGCCTTGGCTTCGCATTCGCGCTGTTCATAGGCGGCCACGCTGTCGGCCACGATGCCGGCGCCGGCCTGCACATGCATCTGCCCGTCCTTCACCACGGCGGTGCGCAGCACGATGCAACTGTCCATGTCGCCATTGGGGCTGAAATAGCCGACCCCGCCGGCGTAGGGCCCGCGCGCCTCGGCCTCAAGCTCGGCGATGATCTGCATGGCGCGCACCTTGGGGGCGCCCGAAACCGTGCCGGCCGGGAAGCCGGCCAGAAACGCCGCCACCGCATCGATGCCATCGGCCAGCCGGCCCTGCACGTTGGAGACGATGTGCATGACATGGCTGTAGAATTCGACGAAGAAGCGATCGGTGACCTTGACCGTGCCGGGCACCGAAACCCGCGCCGTGTCGTGCCGGCCCAGATCGAGCAGCATCAGATGCTCGGCCAGTTCCTTGGGATCGGCGAGCAGGCTGTCGCGGTTGGCGGCATCCTCGGCCGCGTCCCGCCCGCGCGGGCGGGTGCCGGCGATGGGGCGGATGGTGACATTGCCGTCACGTGCCCGCACCAGGATTTCCGGGCTGGAGCCGACCAGCGCAAAGCCGGGCAGATCCAGGAAATAGAGGAAGGGTGACGGGTTGATGCGCCGCAGCGCCCGGTAGAGCGCGAAGGCCGGCAGCGGGAAATCCACCGAGAAGCGCTGGGAGAGCACGACCTGGAAGATGTCCCCGGCCAGGATATAGTCCCGCGCCCGTTCGACCATGGCGGCATAGCGCGCCGGATCGGTGTGGTGATGCGGCGTGGCGGCGGGCAGCGCATCCGGCGCGCGCGGCGCCGGGGGCAGCGGCCGGGCAAGGCGGCGTTCGGCCTCGATGATGCGATCGGCGGCGGCCCGGTAGGCGGCGGCCGGATCGCTGGTGTCAAAGATGGGGGCGACGATGAACAATTCGTCCTTCAGCCGGTCAAACACCAGCAGCAGGGTGGGGCGCACGAAGATCATGTCGGGCAGGCCCAGCGCCGACGGCCCGGTTTCCGGCACGCTGGGCTCAACCAGCCGCACACTTTCATAGCCCATATAGCCCACCAGGCAGGCCAGCGCCGCCGGCAGTTCGGGCGGCACCTCGGCGCGGGCTTCGGCCACCAGCGCCCGCAGATTGGCCAGCGTGTCACCATCCTGCGCCACAAAGGCGTTGCGGTCATGCTGCCAGTGGCGGTTGATTTCGGCGCGGTTGCCGTGGGCGCGCCACACCAGATCGGGATCAAGCCCCAACAGCGAGTGGCGGCCGCGCACCTGGCCGCCTTCCACCGATTCGAGCAGGAAGGCGCCGGAGCCCTCCCCGCCCAGCTTCAGCATCGCCGAAACCGGGGTTTCCGTGTCCGAAACGATGCGCGTCCACAGCAGCACCGGGGCGCCGGTGGCCAAACGCGTGGTGGCGGTGACGGCATCCGGGGCGATGGTGGCCGTTTGCTGGCTCATTGCGCCGCATCGCCCGACAGGCGCTGCCGCAGGGCGAGGATGGCGGCCTGGTTGCGCTCGGTCGGCACCGCGGCCATGCTGGCCTTGGCCAGGCTTTCGGCCATTTCGCCGGGCAGGGCGCTGCCCACCTCGCGGCGCAACTGCTCGATCAGGCCGGGCACGCTGCGCGGATCGCCGGGCACGATGCGATCGACATGCACCAGCGCCCAGCCGCCGGGCACGGCAATGGCCTGGGTGGAGCCGGCGGCGGCATTCAGGAAGGCGCGGGCGGCCTCCGGCACATTCTGGGCATTGCCCAGTTCGATGCGGCGCGCCACCAGCGGGCGCGGCGATGGCAGGCCGGCATCGGCCAGTGCCTTCGCAAACACCGTGCCCTTCTTCACCGCGGCCAGCACGGCATCGGCCTTGGCGCGGGCGGCCTTCATCGCCTTGTCCTGCGTGGCGCCGGCGATGGCCAGCGGCATCACCTCCTTGATCGGCGGCGGCGCGGCCGGCAGCACGCTGGTGGTCTCGCTCACCACCAGCCGGCCGCCGCCCAGATCCTCCACCACCGGGCCATCGGCGGCCTCATGCTTGAAGGCGCGGGCGGCAATCAGGGCGAGATCGCCGGTGAGCGGCGGCTGGCCGGCGGCGATGCCGCGATCGGTCACCGGCGCCTGGGTCTGGATGGTCAGCTTCAGTTCGCTGGCCAGATCGGCAAAGCTCTTGCCGGCCTCCACGCCTTCCTCGATGCGGGCCACCAGATCGGCCACCGCATCCTCGCCGGCGCGGGCCTTCAGATCGGCCTCCACGGCGGCGCGGGCCTGGGCCAGCGTCTTGCCGCTGCTGCCCAGCCCGGCCACGCGCACCACGTGCCAGCCCAGCGGGGACTTGATCGGCGCGCTGATGCCGCCGGCGGGCAGGGCAAAGGCGGCCTTGGCCACCTCAGGGCTGGTCGCCTTGGCAAAGGCGGCCTCCGTCTGGGTGCCGGCGGCGATATCGGCGGCGCCAAACCCGGCGATGGCCTGGGCGGCGGCGGCAAAGCCCTGTTTGGCCGCGGCGGCGGCCAGTGCCCTGGCCTTGGCCTCATCGGGCACCACCACCTGTTCCAGCACGCGGCTGGCGGCGGCGCCATATTTGGCCGGGTCCTTGGCAAAGGCGTCGGCGATCTGCTTGTCGCTTACGCTCACCCCGGCCAGAATCGCGGCGCGGTCGATGAAGGCATAGCGGAAGCCGCGCCGTTCCGGGATGGTGAAGCGGGCGGCATTGGCCTTGAACCAGGCTTCGGCCTCGGCCGGGGTGGCGGCGGCCACCGGCGCGGCCGGGATCAGCGTCACGCCGCCTTCGTGCCGGTCAACCAGCAGGCGGGCATAAAGCTCGGCAACGCCATCGGGCACCGCCAGCGCGCCGGTGATCGGCTTGATCACCTGTTCGCGCAGCAGGTCGCCCTTCACCGATTGGCGCAGCTTGCGATCGGTCATGCCCTGCTGGGCCAGCAGCCGCTCATAGGTGGCCTGATCAAACTTGCCGCCGCTCTGGAAGGCGGGGATGGCCACGATCACCTTGTCGGCCGCCTCGTCCGAAGCGCCCAGCCCGGCGGCGGTGGCGGCCTCCTCCATCGCGGCCTGGCCGATCAACTGGGTGGCGATCGCCTCCACCACGCCCTGCCGGGCCGCCTGCGCCTGGGTCACCGACGGGTCACGCTGGCGCAGATCGCGCACATAACGGTCAAGCGTGTCGAGCAGTTCCGGCTCGGTGATCTTGCGCTTGCCCACGCTGGCCACCGCGCTGCCCGGCGCCGAACCGCCCAGCGGATCATTCACCCCGGTCACCGCAAAGGCGATGAGGATGAGGCCGAACAGGATGAGCACGGGCCAGCTGGTGAGATAGCGGCGGAAAAAGCTGATCATCGAAATTCCGTGGCAACTGAAACGCGCCGCTTGTAACGGCGCACACCGCTTGCCACAAGCGGCGCGAACACAGCCGCCGGAGACATGCATGCCCGCCCTGATCGTTGGCAACTGGAAGATGAACGGCCTGGGCGAGGCCGTGGCCGAAATCGCCGAAATGGCCGGCAGCGGCCCCGATCCCCGGCGCGCCGCGCTGTGGATCGCGCCGCCCTTCACCCTGATTGACCGGGCGGTGATCGTGGCGGCCGGCACCGTGAAGATCGGCGGCCAGGATTGCCACCACAAGAACAGCGGTGCCCACACCGGCTGCGTTGCGGCCGCCATGCTGGCCGATCTGGGCGCCGGCTTCGTGATCGTGGGCCACAGCGAGCGGCGGCGCGACAATGGCGAAACCGATGCCGATGTGCGCGCCAAGGCGATGGCCGGCCAGGCCGCCGGGCTGGAGGTGATCCTGTGCATCGGCGAAACCCGCGAACAGCGCGATGCCGGGCAGACCGATGCGGTGCTGTCGGCCCAGCTGGCGGGTTCGCTGCCCGATGACGGCGAAGGGCTGATCATCGCCTATGAACCGGTGTGGGCGATCGGCACCGGCCTGGTGCCCACGCTGGACGACGTGGCGGCCGCCCATGCCCATATCAGGCGCGAACTGGTCGCCCGCCTGGGCCCGGCCGGCCACGGCGTGCGCATCCTTTATGGCGGCTCGGTCACGCCGGCCAATGCCGCCGATCTGCTGGGCGTCGCCGATGTGGGCGGCGTGCTGGTGGGCGGGGCGAGCCTCACTGCGGCCAGCCTGCTGGCCATCGCGGCGGCGGCGTGAGGCCGTCTATCGCCGCGTGAACAGGAGAAAGGCGCAGAATGCCCGCCTGTCCTTGGCATCTTCCTGTTCAAAATCATTGATGGCCTGCCGCACCAGCGCGATATCGGCAAGCACTTCCGATTTGGTGAAGTGTGGGTGTGGATCATAATCGGCAGCATGGCGCTTGCCCTGCATGGCCACAAACGCGTTGCCGAAATCCTCTATGCCCTTGGGAAATTTTCCCAGAACAAGCTTGTTCTTGCAGGCTTTCGAGGCTGCGCCATGATCAAGGGCGCGATACGTCTGTCGCCAGGCATGCTTGCTCTTGGCCGCGCCCTCGCCGCCAACCAGCAGGTCCGCACCCGAACGGGCCAGGCGATGGAACAGCGCATAATATGCGGAACTGGTGGCCCGCCGCAGATTGACCTGTGACGGTTTTCCCTTGCCGCTCTGGACCAGCAGAGTGGCGGAATCGAGAAAATCAAGCGGCTTCAGGCTTCAGCTTCTTGGCATCGGCGTGTGACACGAACCGGAACACCGGGTGCGTGAACGCTTCATAACGTTCCAGTTTCGAGCGCAGATGCCTGGCTAGGCCCGACGTGCGATGGGCATCAAGTTTGCCGGTTTGGCCATCGTAAATGACCAGAACGCGATAGATGCGATCACCGTCGACGTCCTGATCTTCGGTCACCACGACATTCTGGACATTGGCCTCGGCCAGACGCTCCCTGACCACCGCTTCGATGGCCGCATTGAGGTCGTCACTCATCGGCGAACTGCTCCATGATCAGGTCAGAGATTATGCCATGCGGGTGCCTGGGGCAAGCATCGACGCCGGGGGGCAAGTCCCACCCGGGCACCGCCCACTTGATTGCGCCGGCGGACGAAGCCATGTAAGGCGCAACCAAGACCCATTCCGCCGTTCGCGAAAGCCTGTTTTCCCGTGCTCATCACCTTCCTGCTTGTTGTCCATGGCCTCATCACCCTTGCGCTGGTGGGGGTGATCCTGTTGCAGCGGTCGGAAGGCGGCGCGCTGGGCATTGGCGGCGGTGGCGGCGGCGGGTTGATGACGGCGCGCGGCGCGGCCAATCTGCTCACCCGCTCCACCACCATCCTGGCCAGCCTGTTCATCGCCATGTCGATCCTGCTCGCCGTGCTGTCGGCCGGGGCCAACAAGCAGCGGGTGATCGATCCCGGCGTGGCTGGCAAACCCGCCGCCCCGGCGTCGGCACCGGCCTCCACGCCCGCACCCGCGCTGCCGGGCGTGCCGGTGGCGCGTTAAGCCCTTGCCGGGGGGCGGGGGCACCACCGGGCCAGCACCTGCCCCGGCCGGGATGGCAGGGCAGGGGATGGCTGGTCAGGGGATGGCTGGGCAGATCCGCCAGATTTTCGGCGGTGCCGCCGGCAATCTGGTCGAATGGTATGATTGGTATGCCTATTCGGCCTTCGCGCTCTATTTCGGGCCGCGCTTTTTCCCGCCCGGCGATGATCTGGCTGCCGCGCTGAACAGCGCCGCCATCTTTGCCGTGGGCTTTCTGATGCGCCCGATCGGCAGCTGGCTGCTGGGCGCCTGGGCCGACAGGCGGGGCCGCAAGTCGGCGCTCACCCTGTCGGTCGCGATGATGTGTTCGGGATCGCTGCTGATCGCGGTGGCGCCCACCTATGATGATGTGGGCCTGGTGGCGCCGGCCATCCTGCTGTTTGCCCGGCTGGTGCAGGGGCTTTCGGTGGGCGGCGAATATGGCGCCTCGGCCACCTTCATGAGCGAGGTGGCGCGGGCGAAATGGCGCGGCTTCCTCGCCAGTTTCCAATATGTGACGCTGGTGGGCGGGCAATTGCTGGCGCTGGCGCTGCTGGTGCTGCTGCAGGGCGTGCTGGATGATGCCGCGCTCAAGGATTGGGGCTGGCGCATTCCCTTCGTGGTCGGCGCGCTGTGCGCGGTGCTGGTGTTCTGGCTGCGCACCGGGCTGGTGGAGACGGAGGCCTTTGCCAAGGCCCAGGCCGAAAAGCCGCCGGGCAGCCTGCTGGCCCGCCTGCTGGCCCACCCGCGCCAACTGCTGATCGTGCTGGCGCTCACCGCCGGCGGCAGCCTGTGGTTCTACACCTTCACCACCTATATGCAGAAATATCTTGTGCTTTCGGCCGGCTGGAGCAAGCAGGAGGCGACCAGCGCCTCGGCCATCGCGCTCCTGGTCTATATGCTGATGCAGCCGCTCTTTGGTGCCGCCTCCGATCTGCTGGGCCGGCGCACGCTGCTGATCGGCTTTGGCGTGGGGGCAACATTGGCCACCGTGCCGGCCCTGACGGCGTTGGGGCAGGCCGAGCCGGGCCTGCCCGGCCTGTTGCTGCTGATCGGCTGCCTGGCGATCCTGTCGTGCTACACCGCCATATCGGGGGTGGTGAAAGCGGAGATGTTTCCGGCGCATGTGCGGGCGCTGGGCGTGGGCCTGCCCTATGCGTTGGGGGTGGCGATCTTTGGCGGATCGGCCGAATATGTGGCGCTGGCCTTCAAGGATGCCGGCCAGGAAAGCGGCTTTTTCTGGTATGTGACGGTGATGGCCGGCGTGGCGCTGGTGGCGGCGCTGGCCCTGCCCGACACGCGGGCAAACAGCCGCATCGAAACGGACTGATCCCGGCTTGCCGAACGCCGGCGGCCACGCCAGTGTGCAGGGATGAATTGTCGGATGGTGCGTGGCGTGGCGCAAGCCTCCCTGCTGGCGCTGCTGCTGGCGGGCTGCGGCGGTGGCGGCGGGGTGGCAACCGTGCCGCTGCCGCCAGCGCCGGCGCCCACACCCACCCCAACGCCGGCCCCAACGCCGGCCCCAACGCCCACACCCACCCCAACGCCCACACCCACCCCAACGCCCACACCCACCCCGACCAGTTTCGACACGGCGGAATATCGCCGTTCGGCCGCCGCCCAGGTGCAGGCGCTGGCGGCCTATGATGCCGGCGCATCGGGCGCCGGCGTGACGGTGGCGGTGATCGATTCGGGTGTGAACCCGGCGCTGGCGGAATTTGCCGGGCGCGTCTCGGCGGCCAGCCGCGATGTCGCCAGCAACCGCCCACTGTCGGACGAGCGCGGCCATGGCACATCGGTGGCCGGCGTGGCGCTGGCGGCGCGTGATGGCAGCAATATCCACGGGGTGGCGCCGCTGGCCACGCTGCTGGCGCTGCGCGCCGATGCGCCGGGCAGCTGCACCGAAAATGGCTGTGGCTATACCGGCACGGCGATTGCCGCCGGCATCGATGCGGCGGTGGCGGCGGGCGCGCGGGTGATCAACATCTCGCTGGGCGGGGATGGCGCCGATCCCGTCGAGCGCGTCGCTGCCGGCCGCGCCAATGCCGCCGGCGTGGTGATCGTGGTGGCCGCCGGCAACGAGGGCCAGGCCGCGCCATCGGGCTATGCCACCCAGATGCTGGCCGCCGCGCCGGGCACGCTGATGATCGTGGGCGCGATCGACAGTGCCGGGGCCATGGCCAGCTTCTCCAACCGCGCCGGGGCGGCGGCGGCCAGCTATCTGGTGGCGCCGGGGGTGTCGGTGCGCAGCTTCAACCAGGATGGCGCGACCTTTCTCTATGGTGGCACCTCGGTGGCGGCGCCGGTGGTTTCAGGCGCGGTGGCGCTGCTGGCCAATGGCTTTCCCACCCTCACCGGGGCGCAGATCGTCGATATCTTGCTGCGCACCGCGGATGATCTGGGCACGCCCGGCACCGACGAGGTGTTCGGCCGCGGCCGGCTCAACATCACGCGGGCCTTTGCGCCGGTGGGCGGGGTGAGCAGCGGCGGCGCCCCGGTCAGCTTTGGCGGCGCGCTGGGCACGGCGCTGGGCAATGGCGGGGGCTTGCGGGTGGCGCTGTCGGCGCTGCCGGTGGCAGACAGTTACGGCCGCGCCTATGTCGCCAATCTGGCCGCCGGCATTGCCAGCGCGCCGGCCGGGCGGCTGGCGGCGCGGCTGCTGGCCGCACCGATGCAGGCCGAAACGGTGGCCGGCGGCGCGATCTTTGCCACCGCGGGCGAAACCCGCAGCCTGTGGGCCGGAGACCGGGCAACGATGGCAGCACTGGGCCCTGATGCCCGGTTGCAGATGGGCCAGCCGGCCGGCCACATGCTGATGGCGCTTCCGGGCGGGCAGCGGCTGGCCGCCGGCCATGGCACCGGCGTGGCCAGCCTGCTGGCGCTGGCCGATCCGGGCGCCAATGGCCCGGCGGCGATCACCGCTGATCCGGGCCTCGCCTTGCAGGGCCGGCCGCTGGCGGCGGCGGCGCTGGCGCAGCCGCTGGGCGCGTTCCGGCTGAGCGCCGCCTTTGGCCAGGCGCTGCTGCCGCCCGAACGCAGCGCCGGGGCGCCGCTGGGCCGGGCGCTGGCCAGTACCGCGATCCTGCGCCTGTCGCGCACATGGGGCGCGCTGGCGCTGGCCGGCGAGGTGCGGCTGGAGGATGAGCGCGGCAGCCTGGCCGGCAGCCGGCTGGCGGCGGGCTTTGGCCTGGCCGGCGCCGTCACCACCAGCATTGGCGGCAGCGTGCGGCTGGCGCTGGGGCCGCTGCAACTGGGCGGCGAATGGCGGCGGGCGCACGGCCGGTTGCGGCTGGCCCCCGGCCTGATCCGCGGCGCCGATGCGCTGGCCGGCAGCGCCGGCAGCCTGTTCCTGCGCTGGCCCGGCCTGTTGCGCCCCGGTGATGGCCTGCACCTGGTGGCCACCCGCCCGCTGGCGCTGGCCGGGCGGATGCAGTTGGCGGGCATTGATGCGCCGCTGCTGGCCGGGCCCGATGCGCGCGAAACCGCGCTGGAGGCGCAGTATGCGCTGCCGCTGGCCGCCGGCGGGCAGCTGGGCTTCAGCCTGTTCCACCGCCGCCACCCCGGCCACATCGCCGCCAGCCCGGATGATGCCGGGGCGGCCGTGCAACTGGGCTGGCGCTGGTAGGCTGTCCACAGCCAATTTGGCGGTGCCTGCGTTTCTGGGCTGGCGCCGGCGCGCCAAATCGGCTTAGGGCTCTTCTCCCATGACGCGGTTCATCTTCATCACCGGCGGCGTGGTCTCCTCGCTGGGCAAGGGCCTGATGGGCGCCTCGCTGGCCGCCCTTTTGCAGGCGCGCGGCTTCAAGGTGCGCATCCGCAAGTTCGATCCCTATCTCAACGTCGATCCCGGCACCATGAGCCCCTATCAGCACGGCGAGGTCTATGTGACCGACGACGGCGCCGAGACCGATCTTGATCTGGGCCATTACGAACGCTTCACCGGCGTGGCAGCGCGCAAAACCGACAATATCACCTCGGGCCGCATCTATCAGGACATCATCGCCCGCGAACGGCGCGGCGAATTCCTGGGCGGCACCGTGCAGGTGATCCCGCATGTGACCGATGCCATCAAGGCCTTTGCCCGCGCCGAGGTGGACGGGCTGGATTTCGTGATCTGCGAGATCGGCGGCACCGTGGGCGATATCGAGGGCCTGCCGTTCATGGAGGCGATCCGCCAGATGGCCGGCGACGTGGGGCGGGCCAATGTCTGCTATATCCATGTCACGCTGGTGCCGTTCATCGCGGCGGCCGGCGAACTGAAAACCAAGCCGACCCAGCACAGCGTGGCCGAACTGCGCGGCATCGGCATCCAGCCCGATGTGCTGGTGTGCCGTTCCGAACATCCGCTGCCCGAAGGCGACCGCGCCAAGATCGCGCTGTTCTGCAATGTGCGCAAGGAAGCGGTGATTTCGGCGCTGGATGCCGCCTCCATCTATGAGGTGCCGCTGCAATATCACCGCGAAGGGCTGGACAGCGAGGTGCTGCGCGCCTTTGGCATCACGGATGCGCCGGCCCCGGTGCTCACCCGCTGGACCGACATTGCCCAGCGCATCCACAATCCCGAAGGCGAAGTGACGATCGGGGTGGTGGGCAAATACACGGGCATGAAGGATGCCTACAAATCCCTCACCGAAGCGCTGGTGCATGGCGGCCTGGCCAACCGGGTGAAGGTGAACATCAAGTGGCTGGATGCCGAGGAGTTCGAAGGCAGCGATGTCGCCGCCCGGCTGGAGCCGATGCACGGCATATTGGTGCCCGGCGGCTTTGGCGAGCGCGGCAGCGAGGGCAAGATTGCCAGCGTGCGCTTTGCCCGCGAACGCCGCGTGCCCTTCTTTGGCATCTGCCTGGGGATGCAGATGGCCTGCATCGAAGCGGCGCGCAACCAGGCCGGCATTGCCGGCGCCTCCACCACCGAATTTGGCGAGACCGCCGAGCCCATCGTGGGCCTGATCACCGAATGGATGAGCCCGGAAGGCCTCCAGACCCGCGAGGCCGGCGGCGATCTGGGCGGCACGATGCGGCTGGGCGCCTTTCCGGCGGTGCTGGCGCACAACAGCGTGGCCGCCGGCGTGTATGGCAGCACCGCCATCGAGGAACGCCACCGCCACCGTTATGAGGTGAACGCCGCCTATCGCCCGGCGCTGGAAAAGGAAGGGCTGATCTTTTCCGGCATGTCCCCCGATGGCCTGCTGCCCGAAGTGGTGGAGCGGCCCGACCATCCCTGGTTCATCGGGGTGCAGTTTCACCCCGAACTGAAATCCAAGCCGTTCGATCCGCACCCGCTGTTCGCCGGCTTCATAGCCGCGGCGATCACGCAAAGCCGGCTGGTGTAGGGCCGGCGAGCCGTGCGGCCAAGGCGGGGCAGGCTTGGCATCTGTATAGACAAAATGCTATACATGCGTGCGCATGACGCGGGTTGACGGGTTTGACTGGGATGCCGGCAACCGCAGCAAATGCGGCAAGCATGGGCTGACGCTGGATCAGATTGAGGCGGTGTTCCGGCATCAGCACCATCTGTTTCCCGATCCCGCCCATTCCGTCGGGGAAACCCGGTTGCTGGCCATCGGTCGCGGCGGGGCTGACCGGCCGGTGTTCGTGGCGTTCACGTTGCGCCAGCATGCGGGCCGCACCCTGATTCGGCCGATCAGTGCCCGTTTCATGCACGCCAAGGAGATTGCCCATTATGAGCAAGCCATTGCCCGCGCTGACCAGTGACGTCGAGGCTGAGGCCTTTGTGGATGGGGCCGATCTGACCGGTTATGATCTGTCGGCCATGGTGCCACACAGCTTTGAATTTGCACCGAAAACCGCCCAGGTCAACATGCGCTTCCCCGAACCATTGCTGGCCGCGGTGAAGGCCCACGCCGCCCGCAACGGCATCTCTTACCAGCGCTTCATCCGGCAGGCGCTGGAGGCGGCCTTGCGCCAGGCCGGCCAGCCGTGACGCCGATCACCCCTGCCGAACTGGCGCAGCAGATTGCAGCGCATCGGCCGGTGGCGGCGCCGCTGGTGGTGGGCATCACCGGTTCGGTGGCGGTGGGCAAGACGACGCTGGCCCGCCAACTGGCCGAGGCGCTGCCGGGGCGGGTGGAGATCCTGTCCACCGATGGCTTCCTGAAACCCAATGCCGAACTGGAGGCGGCGGGCCTGGCGATGCGCAAGGGCTTTCCCGAAAGCTATGACGCGCCCGCCATGGCCGCCGCGCTCGCCGGGCTGAAACGGGGGCCGGTGACGGTGCCGGCCTATAGCCACGTGATCTATGACGTTGATCCGGCCGCCGGGCGCACCATCGCCGGTGCCGATATCGTGCTGGTGGAAGGGTTGGGCCTCGCCCCCGCCGCCGATGGCCACCGGCCGCCGCTGGACCGGCTGGTCTACATCGATGCCGAAGAGGCTGACATCGTCGCCTGGTTCTTGGCCCGCTTCATGGGCCTGTGGGCCGCGGCCGCCGATGATCCCGGCAGCTTTTATGCCCGGTTCCGCCACATGAGCGAGGATGAAGCCCGCCAGTTTGCGCTGTCGGTGTGGCAGGGCATCAACCGGCCCAACTGGCTGGAGCATATTGCCCGGGCACGGCCGGTTGCTGATCTGGTGGTCAGGAAAGCCGCCGATCACCGGCTGTGGCTGGCCTGAGATGGTTGCCTGAGATGGTTGCCTGAGGCGCTTGCCGGCGGCGCTTTCCTGCGGCGGGGGATCGCGCCGCCTCCGGCCGTAACATTGCCGCACCGGATGTTGCCTTTGGCCTGAACAGGTTAGGGGACCGGCCAACCGGCGCCCGCCCCCGGCGCCCAACAGGGATTTGCGCGTGACCCTTCCTGCCCGACTGGCCGTTCTGCTGGCCGCCGCCCCCGCCGCCATGGCCGCCGCCCAGACAGTGCCGCCCGCCCCAACTGCGACCCCGGCACCGCTGCGCGTGGCCCAGGCCGTGCCGGACGAGGATGAGGCGATCACGGTCACCACCACCAAGCTGCCCGGCCAGGTGCTGGGCGACATCAAGCCGGAACTGGTGCTGGGCACCCAGGAACTGCGCGCCATCGGGGCGTCCTCCATCACCGATCTGATGGCCGAACTGGGGCCGCAATTGCGCTCCAACCGCGGGCGCGGCGGCGGCATGCCGGCGGTGTTGCTGAACGGCAAGCGCACCTCGGGCTTTCAGGAAATCCGCAACATCCCGCCCGAAGCCATCGCCCGGGTGGAGGTGCTGCCCGAGGAGGTGAGCCTGAAATATGGCTTCCGCGCCGATCAGCGGGTGATCAATTTCGTGCTGCGCCCGCGCTTTCAGGCCTGGACCGGCGAATTCGACATCGGCGGCCCCACCGACGGCGGGCGTTTTTCCACCGAGATCGAGGCCAATCTGCTGCGCCTCAGGAACGGCAGCCGCACCAGCATCGAGGCGCAATATCGCATCGACACGATGGTGACCGAAGACGAACGCCGCATCACCACCCCGGCCCAGAGCCGGCCGTTTGCGCTGGCCGGCAATGTCTCGGCGCTCACCGCCGGTGCGCAGATCGATGCCGGCCTGCCCGGCCGCAGCGTGCTGGGCGTGCCGGCGGGCGTGGCCAGCCCCACGCTGGCGCAATTCGGCGCGGCCCCGGTGAATGAAACCGATATCCGCCCGTTCCGCAGCCTGTTGCCCGATGCCCGCACTGCCAGCTTCAACGGCACCATCGCCGGCAATCTTTCCAAGACGGTCGGCGCCACGCTGACGGGCGGGCTGGAACGCACGCTGAGCGAGGGCCTGCTGGGCCTGCCGTCGGCCAGCTTCACCCTGCCGGCGGGGTCGCCCTTCTCGCCCTTTGGCCAGGCCGTGCTGGTCAACCGCTATGATCCCGGTGCGCTGGGCCGCTTTGCCGACAATTGGTCGGGCCGGCTGGGCACGGTGCTGGATGGCATGATCGGCAAATGGCGCTGGAACCTCACCGGCAATTTCAACCATGCCGAAAGCGAAACCCGCATCGAACGCGGCATCGATGTGACGGCGGCGCAAGGCGCGATCACGCTGGGCAGCCTCTCCCCCTATGGCGGCGGCCTGTTCACCGGCGCGCGGCTGACCGACCGGGCGGTGAGCAGCACCGACACCGCCAGCCTTGATCTGCTGCTCAACGGCAGCCCGCTGCGCCTGCCGGCCGGCGAGGTGGGCCTCGCCCTGAAGGCGCAGGTGCAATATCTGGGGCTGGATGCCACCGCCGTGCGTTCGGGCGTGGCCAGCGCGGCGCAATTGTCCCGCACGCAGGGCAATTTCCAGGCCAATGTCGATCTGCCCATCGCATCGGCCAAGGATGATGTGCTGGCCGGGCTGAACAAGCTGACGCTGAACGGCAATATCGCGCTCGACACGCTGTCGGATTTCGGCACGCTCGTCACCTGGGGCGCCGGCATGAACTGGGAGCCGAAGGACGGCTGGGCGCTGATCGCCAGCTTCACCCGCGAGCAGGGCCCGCCCACGGTGGGGCAGTTGGGCGATCCCAATATCCTCACCCCCAATGTGCGGGTGTTTGATTTCGTGCGCGGCGAAACCGTGGACATCACCCGGCTGGATGGCGGCAATCGCGCCCTGTTGAATGACACGCGCCGGGTGTGGAAACTGGGGCTGAACATCAAGCCGTTTGATGAAACCGATCTGGTGTTCAACGTGAATTATACCAACACCCGCATCGATGATCCGATCGCGGCCTTTCCCACCGCCACCGCCGAACTGGAAGCCGCCTTTCCGGGCCGCTTCACCCGCGACGCCGGCGGCCGGCTGCTGCAGATCGACAACCGGCCGCTGAATTTTGACTATTCGCAGCGCAGCGAATTGCGCTGGGGCTTCACCTTCACGACGGCGCTGAAACCATCGGCAGCCGAACGCGCGGCGGCCGAAAAGCGCATCGCCGAACTGCGCGCCAAGGCGGTGGAAAGCATCCGCGCCGGCAATGGCCTTCCGGCTGAAATCCGCAACCTGGCGCGCAACCCGTTTGGCTTCACGCCGGGCCAGCGGCCGCCGGGCGCGGCCGGGCCGCCGCCCACGGCCCCCAGCGGCGTGGCCCCGCCGGCGGCCCCCGGTGCGGCGCCGGGCGCAACGGCTGCGGCCCCCGCAGGTGGCCCGCCGGGTGCCGGGGGGCCGCCGGGCGGCTTCCGCGGCGGTGGTGGCGGCCCGCCGCGCGGCTTCCTGGATGGGCGCTTGCAGGTGGCGCTGTTCCACACCTGGACGTTCGAGAACGAGATCGGCATCCGCCCCGGCCTGCCGGTGCTCGATCTGCTGAATGGCTCGGCCGTGGGCAACCAGGGCGGCGCGCCGCGCCACCAGATCGAACTGCGCGCCGGCGCCGGCCGCCGCGGCTTTGGCGGGCGGTTGAGCCTGAACTGGCAATCGGGAACGACTGTGCTGGTGGACCCGTCGGGCGCGACGCAATCGCCCAATGATCTGTTCTTCTCGGGCCGCACCACGGCCAATCTGCGGCTGTTTGTCGATCTGGGCCAGCGGCAGGAGGTGGTGACGAAATTGCCCTGGTTGCGCGGCAGCCGCATCAGCCTGAACGTGGACAATATCCTGAATGACCGCATCAACGTGCGCAACCGCAGCGGCGCCGAGCCGCTGGGCTATCTGCGCGACCAGCTTGATCCGCTGGGCCGCACGGTGACGCTGTCGCTGCGCAAATTGTTCTTCTGATCGCCGGATGGGGGAGCTACAGGCCCAGCCGCTCCCCCATCCGCCCGTGCCAGGCCCTGAGCGCGCCCGCCTCGGCGGGCAGGGCGATGCCGATCCAGCCGGCGAAATCGATGATGCTGAGCAGCGCGATGTCGGCAAGGGTGAAACGGTTGCCGGCCAGCCAGTCCTGCCCGGCCAATTGCGCATCGAACCAGCCCAGCATCGCCAGCGCCTGGGCGCGGGCGGCTTCGCCCATGCCCGGCACCTGGTTGACCAGTTTGGCGGTGAGCGGGTGGCCATGTTGCCAGAACAGGCCAACCGGTGTGCCCACCCCGGTTTCCACCCGGCGGATCCACATGTCGGTCTCGGCCCGCTCGAACGCGTCGCGGCCGATCAGCGGCGGTTCGGGGTGAAGCTCGTCGAGATAGCGGCAGATGCTGATCGTCTCGGCGATCACCCGACCATCGTCCAGCTCAAGGAAGGGCACCTGGCCGCGCGGGTTGCGCGCCACCACATCGTCTGACTTGTGCTCGCGCGCCACCAGCGAGACCATGCGCTCTTCGATGGTGAGCCCCTTGGCCTTGAGGAACAGCCGCACCCGGCGCGGATTGGGGGCGGGATCGGGGGCGGACCACAGCAGCATCGGCGTTTCTCCTGGTGCCCACGTTGCACGGCTGCGCGTTTCGCGGCAAGGGCGGGCCATGCTGCCCGCCACGCCGGAAACCATCGCCCATCTGGAAACGCTGGATGCCCGGCTGCGCTGGCTGGCCAGCTGGACGATCCACCACGCCAATCACCTGCGCCCCAGCCGCGACGGGCTGAAGGTGGGCGGCCACCAGGCCAGTTGCGCCAGCATGAGCAGCATCATGGCCAGCCTCTATTTCGCGGCGTTGGGCCCGCATGACCGGGTGGCGGTGAAGCCCCACGCCGGCCCGCTGCTGCACGCCATCCATTATCTGCTGGGCAATCAGAGCCTTGCGCGGCTGAAGGCGTTCCGCGCCTTTGGCGGGGCGCAATCCTATCCCAGCCGCACCAAGGACCATATCCCGGTGGATTTCTCCACCGGATCGGTGGGGCTGGGCGTGGCGGTGACGGCCTTTGCCAGCCTGGTCCAGGATTATCTGGTGGCCCATGGCCGGCTGCCGCCCGACCAGACCGGCCGCATGATCGCCCTGATGGGCGATGCCGAACTGGATGAGGGCAATATCTATGAGGCGCTGATCGAAGGCTACAAGCACGATATCCGCAATGTCTGGTGGATCGTCGACTACAACCGCCAGAGCCTCGATCACACCACGGCCGATCGCATGTTCCGCCGCTTTGACGACATGTTCGAAACCTGCGGCTGGCGGGTGATCACCCTGAAGCACGGCCGGCGGCTGGCGGCGGTGGTGGCCGGGCCGGGCGGCGCGGCGCTGGAACGCTGGTTCGATGATTGCCCCAATGCCGATTATGCCGCGCTCACCTATCAGGGCGGGGCGGCCTGGCGGGCGCGGCTGGCCGCCGATCTGGGCGCGGCGGTGGCGCCGATCCTGGCCGCGCATGATGACGAGGCGCTGGCGCGGGTGATGACCGATCTGGGCGGCCATTGCATGGCCAGCCTGCTGGATGCCTATGCCGAGGCCGCCCGCGATGACCGGCCCTGCCTGATCATCGCCTATACGGTGAAGGGGCGCGGCCTGCCCTTTGCCGGCCACAAGGACAATCACGCCGGCCTGATGACGCCCACCCAGATCGAAGGGCTGCGCGATGCGATGGGCATCCCGGCCGGCGCCGAGTGGGAGCCCTGGGCCGGGCTGGGCGGCAATCAGGCCACGGCGCTCAAGGCCTTTGTTGCGGCCAGCCCGGCCGCCCGCCTGCCGCATGACCGGGCCTTTGATCCGGTGCCGGTGCCCGCCATCCCGGCCCCGGCGGGGGAGGAGCAATCCACCCAATCCGCCTTTGGCCGCATATTGTTCGATCTGGCCAAGGCGGGTGGGCCGCTGGCCAGCCGCATCGTCACCACCTCGCCCGATGTCACCGTGTCCACCGGGCTGGGGCCGTGGGTGAATGCGCGCGGCCTGTTCCGCCGCCAGCAGATGCCCGATGTGTTCCGGCAGGCAAAAATCCCCTCGCCGCAGAAATGGCAGGGCGGCAGCGCCGGCCAGCATGTCGAACTGGGGATTGCCGAGCATAATCTGTTCCTGGTGCTGGCCGCCGCCGGGCTGGCCGCGCCGCTGTTTGGCACGCGGCTGATCCCGATCGGCACCGTCTATGATCCGTTCATCGCGCGCGGCCTCGATGCGCTGAATTATGCCTGTTATCAGGATGCCCGCTTCATCCTGGTGGCAACGCCGTCGGGCGTCACGCTGGGGCCGGAGGGCGGGGCGCACCAATCGATCAACCCGCCGCTGATCGCCATGGGCCAGCCGGGGCTGGTGCATTATGAACCGGCCTTTGCCGATGAACTGGCCCTGCTGTTGGGCCATGCCCTTGGCCATGTGCAGGCGCCCGAGGGGGAGAGTGTCTATTTCCGCCTCTCCACCCGCAGCATCGCGCAACCGCTGCGCGGCGATGCCGGCTGGCAGGCCGGGGCGGTTGCCGGCGGCTATTGGCTGCGCCCGCCGGCCGCCGGGGCCGAAGCGGCGATCGTGGCCATGGGCGCGGTGATGCCCGAAGCGCTGAACGCGTGGGAGGCCTGCCGCGACGAGGTGCCGGGCCTGGGCCTGCTGGCCGTGACCAGCCCCGATCTGCTGCACCGGGGCTGGCGGGCCGGCGATGGCGCCAGCCATGTCGAGGCGCTGCTGGCGCCATTGCGGCCCGGGGCCCGGCTGGTCACGCTGTGCGATGCGGCGCCGGCCAGCCTGTCGTGGCTGGGCGGCGTGCGCGGCCAGCGCGTGGTGCCGCTGGGCATCGACCGGTTCGGCCAGACCGGCGATCTGCCTGATCTTTATGCCCATCATGGCCTGGATGAAGCCGCCGTCACCGCCGCCATGGCCCGCGCGCTGGTGGCGGCATGATGCCGGCGCGCTATCCCAGCCTTGCGGGCCGGCGGGTGTTCATCACCGGCGGCGCCACCGGCATCGGCGCGGCGCTGGTGGCGGCCTTTGCCGGGCAGGGCGCGCAGGTGGGCCATGTCGATCTGGCGGCCGGCCCGGCGGCGGCGCTGGCCGATGATCTGGCCGGCCAGGGCCTCGCGGCGCCCTGGTTCCGCGCCGTGGATGTCACCGATGTGGCGGCGTTGCAGGCGGCGATTGCCGATTTTGCCGCGGCGGCCGGCGGGCTGGACGTGCTGATCAACAATGTCGCCAACGACACGCGCCACGATCCGCTCGCCACCGGGCCGGGGCAGTGGCGGGCGCTGATGGCGGTCAATCTCGATGCCGGCTTCTTTGCCGCCCAGGCCGCGATCCCGCTGCTGCGCGCCGGCGGCGGGGCCATCATCAACTTCTCCTCGATCAATGCGCTGCTGGGGCCGGCTGGCATGCCGGCCTATGTCGCGGCCAAATCGGGCATTGTCGGCCTCACCCGGGCGCTGGCCCGGCAATACGGCCCCGATGGCATCAGGGTGAACGCCATCCTGCCCGGCTGGGTGGTGACCGATCGGCAGCTTGATCTGTGGCTCACGCCCGAGGCCGAGGCCGAATGGATGACGCAGGTGGCGCTGAAACAGCGTATCCTGCCCGCTGATGTCGCCGGGCTGGCGTTGTTCCTCGCCGCCGACGACAGCCGCATGATCACCGGCCAGAGCCTGGTGATCGACGGCGGCCGCACCTGAGGCGCCAGCCTCTTGCCGGAGCGCGGTGGCGGTGCAATCACTGCCGGCATGATCGCCGCCCGCATCCTCACCACCATCCCCGCCGGCTGCACGCTGGGCGAAGGGCCGGTGTGGGATGATCGGCGGCAGTGGCTGTGGTTCACCGATATCCAGCAGGCGCAATTGCTGTGCTGGGATCATTGTGCCGGCCGGCTCAGCCGCCATGCCCTGCCCGAACGGCTGGGCTCGCTGGCGCTTACCGATGATCCCGATGTGCTGCTGTGTGCGCTGGCCAGTGGCCTTGCCCTGCTGCACACGCCCAGCGGCGCCATCACGCCGCTGCACAGCGTGGAGCCCCAATATCGCGGCATGCGCCTGAACGATGGCCGGGTTGACCGGCAGGGCCGCTTCTGGGTGGGCAGCATGGTGGAGGACCGGGCGCTGGCCCCGGCCACGGGCGGCAGCCTCTATCGCCTCGATCCGCCCGGCACCGCCCCGCCGCTGGCGCTGCGCGATGGCATCGCCATCGCCAATTGCATCGCCTTTTCGCCCGACGGCCGCCTGGCCTATTTTGCCGATACGCCCACCCGGCGCATCCTGTGCCACCCGGTGGAGGCTGCCACCGGCCCCGGCCGGCTGTTTGCCGAAACCGATGCCGGGGCCTTCCCCGATGGCGCCGATGTTGATGCCGATGGCCGGTTGTGGAACGCCGAATGGGGCGCGGCGCGGATTTCGGTCTATCAGCCTGATGGCCGGCTTGCCGGCCGCATTGCGCTGCCGGTGTCCCAGCCCACCTGCGTGGCCTTTGGCGGGGCCAATCTCGATCTCGTCTTTGTCACCAGCGCGCGCGAAGGCCTGTCGGCCGCCACACTGGCCGATGAGCCGCTGGCCGGCGATGTGCTGGTGCTGGCCGTCGACGGGCCAGAGGCGTTTCGCGGCCTGCCGGCCGGCCGCTTCGCGCTGGGCAGGCCGTGACCGGCGCTGCGCCCCGGCTGAAGCTGAAGGCGCAAGTGCTGGTGGGGGAGGCGATTGCGCTGGGCCCCGGCAAGGCCGATCTGCTCGCCGCCATTGCCGCCCATGGTTCGATCGCGGCGGCGGCGCGGGCGCTGGGCCTCAGCTATCGCCGGGCATGGCTGATGGTGGATGCGATGAACCGGCTGTTTGCCCGGCCGCTGGTGGCCACCCAGGCCGGCAGCCGCAGCGGCGCGCGGCTCACGGCCGAGGGCAGCGACGTGCTGGCCGAATTTCGCGCGCTGGAGGCCGCCCTGGCCACGGCAGCGGCGGAGACGCCGCTGCTCGGCCGCTTGGTTAGGGCTTGCGCGTCACCATCATGATCACCTCGGGCCCCGGATTGCCCGACAATTGCACAAGGTGGCTGCCCGCTTCGGCGGCGAATTCCACCACCTTGCGCAGGCTGGTGCAGGGGGCGAGCATGCCATGCGCCCCGGATTTCAGCGCGGCATCGCCGCGGATCACATCCACCCACAACGGCTTTGAGAAGGACAGGCGCCACACCCCGGCGGTGGGCAAGGTGAGGCGCACCAGGCCGGCGTGGTGATTTTCGGGCGTGCGCTGCTGTTCGGGCGGACGGGCAAAGCGCACGCTGGCGGTGGGGTGCAGCCTGACCGCCGCCGGCGTGCCCACGGCCAGTTCGGGCAGCGCCGCCGCGGCTGAGCCGGCCGCCGCCAGCGGGGCACGCGCCCCGGCCCAGGCCTTGAGATCGGCGGGCAGATTGGCATCGCTGATGCTGGCGCAGGCCGGTGTCGCCATTTGCGCCACGGCCGGGCTTGCCACAGCCAACGCCAGTGCCGCCCCCCGCACACCCAAACCGATTGCCTTCACCACCCGCTCCGTCGTCATGCTCTATTTCCCGGTATAGAGCATGGCCTGGGGCATGCAATCGCCATCGGGGCCCGAAAGCGCAGATTGGGCATCGCAAATTAACCCTTTCATTGCCTACTTAGTTTGTAGGAATAAACTCGCCCGCGTCGGCAACGGGGCCGGCCGCGATGGCGGGGAGACAGGTGATGCGGGCGCGCATGGGATCGTTGCTGTGGCTGCTGCCGGCCTTGCTGATGACCGAAGGCCGCGTGCTGGCCGGGGATGGCGAGGCCGGCGCCGACGAACTGGTGGTGACGGCGCGGCGCAAGCAGGAAAATGTGCAGCAGGTGCCGATCGCGCTGTCGGTCGCCACCGCCGAACGGCTGGAGGCGCAGGGCCTGTTCAACATCCAGCGCCTCACCCAGGTGCAGCCCAGCCTGCAATTCTATGCCCAGAACCCGCGCAACACCTTCATCAACATCCGCGGCATCGGCGCGCCCTTTGGCCTCACCAACGATGGCTTTGAACAGGGCGTGGGCATTTATGTGGACGATGTGTTCTACAACCGCATCGCGTCGGCCACGCTGGATTTCGTCGATATCGAACGCATCGAAACGCTGCGCGGGCCGCAGGGCACGCTCTATGGCAAGAACACCACGGCCGGCGCGCTCAACATCACCACGGCGGCGCCGGAATTCAGCTTTGGCGGCAAGGCCGAGGTGACGATCGGCAATCTGGGCTTCCGCCAGGGCAAGGCCGGCATCACCGGGCCCCTGTCTGACCGGCTGGCGGTGCGGCTGAGCCTGGCCACCACCGCGCGCGATGGCACCGTGTTCAACACCGCCACCAACAGCCGCATCCAGTCGCTGGACAATCTGGGCGTGCGCGCGTCCCTGCTGTGGAAGGCCAGCGAGCAGCTGTCCATCACGCTGTCGGGTGACTGGAACAAGCAGGACCCGCGCTGCTGCGCCTTTGTCTATGCCGCCTATCGGCCCACCCAACGGGCGGCCAACCGGCAATATCCGGCGCTGGTGGCGCTGTTCCCCGGCTATGCCGTGCCCAGCACCAATCCCTTTGACCGCATCACCGATGTGGATGCCGCGCTGTCGGCCCGCAACGAGATTGGCGGCCTGTCACTGCGCGCGGTATGGGATGTGGATGATCGCACCACGCTGACCAGCATCAGCGCCTGGCGCTATTGGGCGTGGGGGCCGGCCAACGACCGTGATTTCACCGGCCTGCCGATCTTCACCAAGGTGAACAATCCCACCAACCAGCGCCAATTTTCGCAGGAGGTGCGGCTGAGCCACGAGGGCGAGGCGATTGATCTGGTGGGCGGCGTCTTTGCCTTCTATCAGGAAATCCGCACCCGCGGCGTGCAGGAAACCGGGCCGGCGGCCAGCCGCTGGCTGCTCGCGCCCACCTCGGCGCTGTCCACCAATCCGGCCGTGCTCAACAATCTGCTCGCCCTGAACGATATCCGGCTGGACAACAGCAGCCTGGCGGCCTTTGGCAAGCTCAACTGGCATGTGACCGATGCGCTGACGATCGCACCGGGCCTGCGCCTCAACCATGATCTGAAGCGCGGCCTGTATGACAGCGTGGTCACCGGCACCGCCTCCAACGGCACGCGCCAGATTGTCTCGGCCGTGCCCGGCAGCCCCAGTTTCAGCGATCCCTGGACGGCGGCGCAGCGCGGCGTGCAGGCCAGCCAGTTTTTCGAACCGCGCTTCAGCGGCTGGAATCTCTCTTACGATGTCAATGTCAGCTATGCTGCGGCCCGCGATGTCAATCTCTATGCCACCTATGCCCGCGCCTTCAAGACGGCGGGCCTGAACCTGAACGGCGTGCCGGCCGATGCCAATGGCGCGCCCATCCTCGCAGCTGGCACGATCAAGCCGGAAAAGGTGGATCATTTTGAAATCGGTGTGAAATCCCAGGCGTGGGACCGGCGCATCACCCTGAATGTGACCGGTTTCTGGACCGATATCCGCGATTTCCAGGCCAATGTGCAGAACGGCCAGTTCGGCGTGGTGCGCGGCTATCTGGCCAATGCCGAACAGGTGCGCAGCCGCGGCGTGGAGGCCGATCTCACCATCGCGCCCAGCCCGCGCTTTTCCGCCTATCTCAGCACCGCCTTCACCGATGCGCGCTATGTGCGCTTTTGCGACGCGCCGCCGCCGCCGGAGCTTTCGGGTGGCACCACGCTGGCCGCCAGCGGGCCGTGCAGCGTGGTGGGCACGCCGTCGGCCCCCGGCACCCCCGGCGGCGCCAGCCCGCCCTTTGTCGATGCCAGCGGGCAGCGCCTGCCCGGTGTGTCGAAATGGGCCCATGCCTGGGGGGCAGAGGCCAATCTGCCCGGCAAATTGCTGGGCGAGGACGGGCAATTCTATCTGGGCTATGACGGCAGTTACCGGTCAAGCTGGTCGTCAAACCCGACGCCGTCGGTCTACACCTGGGTGGCCGGCTATGCCCTGCACAATTTCCGCGGTGGTTTCCGCACCGGCCGGCTGGATGCCTTCCTGTGGATCCGCAACGCCTTTGACAAGGATTTCATCGATTTCTTCACCGCCGGCACCGGCGGCAACACCGGGCTGATCGTGGCGCAGGTGGGCGATCCCCGCACGCTGGGCGGCACGCTGAAGGTGAATTTCTGACGCCTATTGCCCGCGGTGCAGCCAGCGGCCGGGAAAGACGCCGGTGGCCTGCCCGCCCTGATAGACGATCTGGCCGCCCACCATCACCAGCTTCATGCCCACCGCCAGCGCGCCCGGATCGGCCAGCGTGGCGCGATCGGCAAATGCGTTGGCATCAAACAACACCAGATCGGCGGCCAGGCCGGGGCGGATAAGCCCGCGCCCGGAAAGGCCCAGATGCTGTGCGGTCAAGCCGCTCATCTTGTGGACGGCTTCGGCCAGGCTGAGCAGTTTCTGTTCGCGCACATAGAGGCGCACGATCCGGGCAAAGGCGCCGGCGCCGCGCGGGTGGCGGCCGCCGATCAGCCCATCGGAACAGATGTTGCTGTGCGGCCAGGCGATGAAGCGGGCGATGTCGGCCGGGGCCATGGCGGTGCCGATCACCGCCTCCACCCCGCGCGCATCGGGATGGGCGGCGCGCCAGGCCTCCGCCGTCTGGATCAGCCAGAGATAGGTTTTCGCCGGCTCCTCGCTGCGGCTGGCGGCGATCTGGGCGATGGTCTTGCCCACCAGATCGGGCTGCGGGGCATAGGCGCCGATCAGCATGCCTTCAGGCGTGGTCAGTTCGGTCAGCGCAAAGCGGGCGGCGGCCAGATCGGTGAAATCCCGCTTGGGGAACAACACGGTGAGCGTGGATTGCCAATATTCATAGGGGTAGACATCGGCGGTGATGGCCACGCCGCGGGCGCGGGCCGCCTCCAGCCGGGCCAGCACCGCCCCGGCCCCGCCCCAGCGGCTGACCGCGCCCAGCTTGATGTGTGACACCTGCACCGGCACGCCGGTGGTGGCGCCGATGTCGATGATCTCGTCCAGCGCGGCATCAAAGGCCACATCCTCGCTGCGGATATGGCTGATATAGCGGCCGCCGTGCTGCCGGGTGGTGCCGGCCAGCGCGATCAGCTCGTCGCGCGCCGAATAGATGCCGGGATCATATTCCAGCCCGGTGGACAGGCCCAGCGATCCGGCCTTCAGGTCATCGGCCAGCAGCGCCTGCATCATCGCGGTTTCGGCCGGGGTGGCGGTGCGCTTGAAATCCTGGCCCATCGCCACTTCGCGCAAAAAGCCATGGCCGGTATAGGCAGCGACATTCACCGCCGCCGGGCGCGCGGCAAAGCGGGTTTCCAGCTGGGCAAAGGGCGCATCGCTGCCGCCATCCTGCCCCACCACGATGGTGGTGATGCCCTGCGCCAGCAGCGGCAACATGGTGCGATCGGCATAATCGCCGCGATCATGATGGCTGTGGCCATCGATGAAGCCGGGCGCCAGCACCAGGCCGCGCCCGTCGATCAGCGTGTCACCGGGCTGCGGCTTCAGCGCGCCCACCGCCGCGATGCGGTCCCCTTCGATCCTGACCGAAACCGCCTGCGCCGGCGCGCCGCTGCCATCCAGCACGCTGGCCCCGGTGATCAATGTGCCAGCCGTGGCCGCCGCGCCCCACAGCGCCGCTGCCAGCACGGCCAACCCAAAACCGTTCATCCGCATGGCCTGCCCCCTGTTGCCGCTGCAATCAGGCCATCCCGGCGCCCGCCCCGTCAAGCCGCAATGCGCCGCCCGGCTTGAACTGCGCCGGCCGGGGCGGCTATGGCCGGCAGCATCAGGGCGGCGGCCAATGGCGCCGGCGAGGAGAGGATTGATGATGACCAGATTTTCGACAGGCGCGGCGCTGCTGGCGCTGCTGGCTGCGGCCCCGGCGCTGGCCGAAGAGGGCATGTGGCTGCCCAGCCAGGCCCCGGCGCTGGCCGATCGGCTGAAGGCCGCCGGCCTCGCGCTCGATCCCGCCGCGCTGGCCGATCTGTCGGCCGCGCCATTGAACGCCATCGCTTCGCTGGGCGGCTGTTCGGCGGCCTTCCTCAGCCCTCAGGGGCTGGTCGCCACCAATCACCACTGCGTCTATGGCTCCATCCAGTATAACAGCAAGCCGGGGCAGGATTATCTGACCGACGGCTTCCTGGCCGCCAACCTGGGCGACGAACTGCCGGCCGCGCCGGGCAGCCGCATCTTCGTGATCGAGGCGCTGCGCGATGTGACCGCGGCGATGACCAGGGGGCTGGGGCCGAAGCTGTCTGGCCAGGCCCGCTATGAGCAGTTGGAGAAGAACCGCAAGGCGCTGATCGCCGCCTGCGAGCAGCAGGAAAGCCGGCGCTGCGACGTGCGGGCCTATTTCGGCGGCGCGCAATATTGGTTGCAGCAACAGTTGGAGATCAAGGATGTGCGGCTGGTCTATGCCCCGGCCGGCGGCATCGGCAATTTCGGTGGGGAGACGGACAATTGGCAATGGCCGCGCCACACCGGCGATTTCGGCTTTTATCGCGCCTATGTCGGGCCCGACGGCCGTTCGGCGCCTTTTGCCAAGGAGAATGTGCCGTATCGGCCCAGGAATTGGCTGAAGATCGCCGACAAGCCGCTGGCCGAAGGCGATTTCGTGATGGTCGCCGGCTTTCCGGGCGTGACCCAGCGGCTGTGGACGGCGGCTGAAGTGGCGCATAATTTCAGCGCCGTCTATGCCACCGATCAGCGGTTGCGCGCCGAATATGCCGACCTGATCAGCAAGGTGACCGCCGGCGACAAGGCGGCCGAGATCAAATATGCCTCGATCCTGCGCGGGGTGGACAATTACAAGAAGAAGCTGCTGGGCGAGATTGCCGGCGCCGAAGCCATTGATCTGATTGGCCGCAAGCAGCGGGAGGAAACGGCCTTCCGCGCCTGGGTGGCCGCTGATCCGGCCCGCCAACAGGCGGTGGGCCCGGCACTGGCGGCGCTGGATGCGCTGGTCGCCGAAGCCAACCAGGCCCGGCTCGACAATCTGCGCCTGGCCACGCTGGGCCGGCCGCAACTGCTCACCGCCGCCCAGCTGCTCTATCGCTGGGCCAAGGAGCGCGCCAAGCCCGATGCCCAGCGCGAAGCCGGTTTCCAGGACCGTGACCGCCAGCTGCTGAAGGAACGGCTGGCCCAGATCGAGCGCCGCTATGACGCGAAGGTGGACCGGGCGATCATGGAGCAGGCGCTGGCCGAAGTGGCGCAGGTGGCGCCCGAAAAGCGCAACATGGCGCTGGAAAACGCCATCCGCGCCACCGGCCTTGATGCGCTCTATGGCCAGACCGGGTTGGCCGACACCGCCACCCGCCTGGCCTGGCTGGACAAGCCGGCCGCCGACTTCGAAGCAGCCACGGACCCGTTCATCAAGCTGGCGGTGACCGCCTATCCCGGTGACATCGCCGCCGAGGCCCGCGCCAAGGAGCGCGCCGGCCGCATGCAGGCCGCCCGTTCGGCGGTGATGGCCGCCCAGATGGACTTTGCCCGCTCGCAAGGCCGGCTGATCTATCCCGATGCCAATGGCTCGCTGCGCCTCACCTTTGGCAAGGTGGCCGGCAAGGCCCGCGACGGGCTGGTGTGGACGCCGTTCACCACCGCCGAAGGGCTGGTGGCCAAGCAGCGCGGCACCGGCGAGTTCAACGCGCCGGCCAAGGCGATCGCGCTGCTGAAGGCGCGCGATCACGGCCGCTGGGCCGATCCGAAGCTGGGCACGCTGCCGGTGGATTTCCTCTCGACCGTGGACATCACCAACGGCAATTCCGGGTCCTCCACCCTGAATGCCCGCGGCGAATTCGTCGGCCTGGCCTTTGATGGCACGCTGGATGGCGTGGTGTCGGACTGGTCGTTTGATGGCACCATCAACCGCACCATCCATGTCGATGCCCGCTTCATGCTGTGGACGATGGACCGGCTGGATGGGGCGAAGCGCCTGCTCGATGAAATGGGGGTGGCGCGCTGAACCGCGCGCCTTGCCGAAAATTCACAGGATGACCGGGCGGGGGGCGCTTGATAGCCTCCCTGCCATGGCTCACCCTCGCTATCCTCATGTCTTTGCCCCGCTCGATCTGGGCTTCACCCGGCTGAAAAATCGCATCCTGATGGGATCGATGCACACCGGGCTCGAGGATATCGAGGGCGGGTTCGAACGGATGGCAGCGTTTTTCGCCGAGCGGGCGCGCGGCGGCGTGGGCATGATCATCACCGGCGGCATCGCCCCCAATCACGAGGGCGGCGGCGGGGCGAAACTCTCCACTCCGGCCGAGGCGGCCCAGCACCGGATCGTCACCGATGCCGTGCACGCCGCCGATCCGGACGTGAAGATCGTGATGCAGATCCTGCACGCCGGCCCGCTGGCGGGCACGCCTGCCTGTGTGGCGCCTTCGGCCATCCGCAGCCGCATCGGCCGCTTCGTACCCAACGAACTGGATGCCGACGGGATCGAGAAGCAATTGGCCGATTTCGCCAATTGCGCCGCGCTGGCCAAATCCGCCGGCTATGACGGGGTGGAGATCATCGGTTCGGCCGGCTATCTCCTTTCCACCTTCCTTGTGGAAAGGACCAACACCCGCACCGATGAGTGGGGCGGCGATTTCACCAACCGCATGCGCTTTCCGGTGGAGGTGATCCGCCGTGCCCGCGCCGCGGTGGGCGATGATTTCATCCTGGTGTTCCGCATCCCGGCGATGGACATGCTGGAGGGCGGCATGTCGGGCGAGGAGGTGATCGAACTGGCCCAGGCGGTGGAGGCCGCCGGTGCCAGCATCATTTCCACCCATTTCACCTGGCACGAGGCCCAGGTGCCAACCATTGCCACCATGGTGCCGCGCGCCGCCTTTGCCGAGGTGACGGGGCGCATCCGCAAGCATGTGGGGGTGCCGATGATCACCTCCAACCGCATCAACATGCCCGATGTGGCCGAAGCCGTGCTGGCCGCCGGCCATGCCGATCTGGTGAGCATGGCGCGCCCGATGCTGGCCGATGCCGATCTGGTCAACAAGGCGCGTGACGGCCGCGAGGACGAGATCAACACCTGCATCGCCTGCAACCAGGCCTGTCTGGATCACACCTTCACCGGCAAGCTGACCTCGTGCCTGGTCAACCCGCGCGCCTGCAATGAAACGCTGATGCCGGTGCGGCCGGCCGCCGTGGCGCGCGATCTGGCCGTGGTGGGCGCCGGCCCGGCCGGCCTGGCCTTTGCGGTGGAGGCGGCCCAGCGCGGCCACCGGATCACGCTTTATGATGCCGCGCCCGAAATCGGCGGCCAGTTCAACCTGGCCAGGCGCGTGCCGGGCAAGGAGGAATTTTCCGAAACCCTGCGCTATTTCCGCCGCATGATCGACAAGCTGGGCATCACGCTGAAGCTGAATACCCGGGCCGATGCCGCCCTGCTGGCCGCCGCCGGGCATGACGAGGTGGTGGTGGCGACCGGCATCCGCCCGCGCGTGCCCGATCTGCCCGGCATCGATCATCCCAAGGCGGTGGGCTATATTGATGCCATTTTGGGCCACCGGCCGGTGGGCCGGCGCGTGGCCATCATGGGCGCTGGCGGCATCGGCTTTGATGTGGCGACGCTGATCACCCATGCCGGCCCATCGGCGGCGGTGGATATCCCCACCTTCTGTCGCGAATGGGGGGTGGATTTTGCCAATCACCCGCGCGGCGGCGTGACCGGCGTGCCGATCCAGATCGAGAAGGCTGACCGCGAGGTGGTGATCCTGCAGCGCCGCGATGGCGCACCGGGCAAGACGCTGGGCCGCACCACCGGCTGGACCCACCGGCTGAGCCTGGTGCGGCGCGGCGTGAAGCTGATCGGCGGCGTGACCTATCTGAAGATCGACGATGACGGCCTGCACACGCTGGTGAACGGTGAGCCCACCCTGTTTGCGGTGGACACGGTGATCATCTGCGCCGGCCAGGAACCGGAACGCAGCCTGTATGATGCACTGCTGGCCGCCGGCATCAACGCCCGCCTGATCGGCGGCGCCAACGAGGCCGCCGAACTGGATGCCAAGCGCGCCATCGCCGAGGCCACCGAATTGGCCCTTGCCAGTTGATCAGGGGGAGCGGCTGGATGCCCCGCGAAGACTATAACCCACATTCGCAGACAGTCGCCGTAGCCCGCTAACCTAATGAAAAACAAAGATACGCCTGGCGCACCTTTCGCCAGCGCCCGTTGACGTTCGCCCAAAATCGCCCCAATATGTGGGAACGATTGAGGGAACCGAACATGCCAAAGATGACTGCATTGGAGGTGCGCAACGCCAAGCCGGGCCGCCATACGGTGGGCGAGGGGCTTTATCTGCTGGTCAAGCCATCGGGTGCCCGCTCATGGGTGCTGCGCATCCAGCACATGGGCAAGCGGCGAGACATTGGCATTGGTTCCGTCAATCTCGCGCCCAAGTCCGAGACAGACAAGGAAGCCACCGAACGCCTATCCATCATGGAAATGAACTGCCTGCGGCTTGAGGAAGCCAAGGAAAAGGCGCGCGCCCTGCGCAAGCTGGGCAAGGCTGGCCGCGATCCGGTGGCAGAGCGGGACAAGCAGAAGGTGCGCATCCCCACCTTTGCGGAAGCCATGAAGGACGCGCACGATGAACTGGGCAAGGGCTGGGCACCCAAACATGCCGCCGCCTTCCTGGCCTCGCTGGAAGCCCATATCGTGCCCCGCATCGGCACCGCCCGTATCGATACGGTGGATGAAGCCATGGTGCGCGATGCCCTCGCGCCCATCTGGTCGGAAAAGCCGGCCATGGCGCGCAAGCTGCGGGTGCGCATCGGCCAAGTGCTGGGCTATGCCAAAACCCGCAAATGGCGCTCCACTGGGCTGGACGCCAAGGAAATGCGCCGTGGGCTGGCCAAGCAGGGCAGGGGCGGCAACTTCGCGGCAATGCCCTATCGTGACGTGCCGGCCTTCATGGCCGCCCAGCAAGCCCTGCCGGCAACCGTGGGCCGCCTGGCGCTCTTGTTCACCATCCTCACCGCCGCCCGTTCTGGCGAAGTCCGCGCCGCCACGTGGGAACAGATTGATATGGACGCCAAGACATGGACGCGCCCTGCCGCCATCATGAAGATGAAGGTGCAGCATGTGGTGGCGCTCAATGAAGCCGCCCTCGCGATCTTGGAGCGCGCCAAGCCCTATAGCAACGGCAAGGGGCTGATCTTCCCCGGCGCAAAGCCCGGTGCGCAAATGTCGGATATGACGCTCACCAAGGTGCTACGTGACGCTGGCGAGGGCTGCACCGTTCACGGTTTCCGCTCCAGCTTCCGCGATTGGGCCGCCGAACTAATGCCCTCGATGCCCGCCATGGTGGCAGAAATGGCGCTGGCCCACAGTGTCGGCACCGCCACCGAGCGCGCCTATCTGCGCACCGATCTGCGCGACATGCGACGCCTTCTGATGCAGGCTTGGGGGGAGTTCTTGGAGGGGGAAGGGGCGAAGGTATTGGCGCTCAAGAGCCGTGACGCCTCCGCCGCATAATGAAGGTCAGTGCAATGGTTAATGATGAATGGATCGATGCAAGCGGTGCTTTGGCTCACGTGAAGGCCTATGCGCCAGCTGAACAATATCGCGCGGCTGGTGTGCTCGCCAATGCCGCTGCTGTTGAACTGATCGCCACCAGAGCCGCGCGTGCTCTCCGTGGGCAGGAAAAATTGGACGAGTCCGTTCTTCCAAAAGAGTTTTGGGAGGCTGTGGGACTCCACCCAATGGACCACTCCTGGGGCCTCAATTCGTTCGATGTGTGGATTGAGGGTAGGCAGGCTTGGCAGGCCTTGGGAGTTCAATTTCACCGTGGGCAATTGGAAGCACAGTTTCCGCTGCGGGTGCTCTCAGCCAAACCGAGCAAGGAAGGCAGACCCAGAACTGACAAATGGGCCGATTGGATCGCCGAACTTGCCGCGTATATCCACGACACCGGGATACCATCTGGCGTAGGCTCAAAAGGTATAGATCAGGTTATTGACGCCATTGCAGAACGTTTGGCGGCCAGAGGCTTAGACGGGCCTGCGCGGAGCACAGTTCAGACGACAGTTAAAGCAGTTCTTGAACGTCTCCGCTCTGCCGGAAAGTGACTTTCCGGCACTTATCGGCTCCATCCGGCAGACTTCCAAGTGTCGCAACCTGAATATCCCTCTCGTTCGCAGGCATTCGGCCAGCAACGAAGGAGACCGGACGTGAAGCCCCTTTTGGTATCTATGGCAGAGACCCGCCAACTTATCGGTGTTGGAATGACCCGTCTTTACGAGATGGTAAACGCCAACGAAATCGAAACCGTGCGCATCGGCAGGCGGCGGCTTGTGAAATTTGCTTCGCTCGAAGCCCTTATCGGAAAGGGTGAACAATGAGCGCGGGCACAGCAGGAACATCGCCACCAGTGGGCGACTACTTTCTAGTCTTCAACGAGCACGGAGACTATCAGGAGCGGGGCCGGATAATCGGCAATCCCGAGCCGGGCTTCTTCCTGTGCCAGCTATACACGGGGGCTATGGACCGTCCCAGTTCCCGCCAGCTGGTGCCTATCGCTGAATGCGTTAGTTGGTTGCTCTTTGAAACCCACGAGCAATGGATGGTCGCCCGCAGAAACTGGCTCAAGTTTCTTCGCGCTCATGAGCCGCCTCGGATCGCAGAAATCTATGCCGACCTTGAAGGAGGCTGTTTATGACCATCACCGCTAACCCCGACTGGCAAGCCTTCACCGCTTTCGGCTGGAACGCTTTCCCGCTGCCGCCCCGCTCCAAGACGCCCGCCACCGGCTGGAAGGCTTGGCAACACAAACGCTCCAACCCGGAAGATCACCGCCGCTGGCAGGGCAGCGGCTGCAATGCGGCCATCGTCACCGGCAGCATTTCCGGTGTCGTGGTGCTGGATTGCGACACGCCCGAAGCCGTGGCCGAAGCCGAGCGGCTGGGCACCAATGACGCGCCAAGGGTCAACACGGCGAAGGGTGCGCATTTCTATTTCAGGCACCCCGGCGGCAAGCTGGGCAACAAGATCAGATTCCTGCCCGGCATGGACTTGCGCGGCGATGGCGGCTTTGTCGTTGGCCCCGGCTCTATCCACCCCAGCGGCGCGCTTTATCACTGGGCCACGCCAGCAAAAGGGCCGCCCCCGGCATGCCCGAAATGGCTGCTGGACGCGCTGAAACCCAAGCCCCGCGAACCCCTGCCTTCCGCGCCCCCGGCGGCACATTCCAGCAATTATGGGCGAGCTGCCCTGCAAAGTGAGATCGAAGCCATGCGCACCGCCCCCGAAGGCACCCGCAATGACCAGTTGAACAAATCCGCCTTCGCCCTGGCCCAACTGGCCGCCGCTGGCGAAATAACCGAACCCGAAGCCAAGGCACATTTGCGGCAGGCCGCGCGGGAGGCCGGGCTAGAGGATGCAGAGATCGAAACCACGCTGGCCAGCGGCTGGAAGGCCGGTCAAGAAAACCCCCGCATTGGCCTCGCGCAACCGGTCGCCAACGGAGAGGGGCCGCGCACAATCAGTGCCGCCGAACTGGACAGCCAGACATTTGCCCCGCTGTGCTGGGTGCTGCCCGGCATCTTGCCCGAAGGGATGACACTGCTGGCCGGCAAACCCAAGCAGGGCAAATCCTTCCTTGCCATGCAGATGGCGCTGGCTGCCGCGCTGGGTGACGGCTCGTCCTTTGGATTGCCCGACATGCCGCCGGGCGACGTTCTTTATCTCGCCAACGAAGATAGCTTCCGCCGCATTCAAGACCGGATGAGGCGGCTGCACATGGGTCCGATGCCTGCCAGCTTGCACTTCGCCATTGATTGGCCGCGTATCGATCAGGGGGCAATCGATTGGCTTGCGCAATGGTGCGATGCCCACCCGGATGCACGGCTTATCATCATCGACACGCTGCGCACTATCAAGGCACCTGCCAGAGGGCGGCAATCAGCCTATGATGAAGACGCGGCATCGGTCGCGCCGCTCCATCAATTCGCCAAGTCCCGCCCCGGCCTTGCCATCCTCGTAATTCACCACACGCGCAAGCAGGAAGCCGCCGATGAGTTTGACTTAATCTCCGGCACCCATGGCCTTTCCGGCGTCTTTGATACGCTGGCGGTCATCGCCAAGGATGCGATGGGCAACGCCACGCTTCACGCTCAAGGCCGCGATGTGGAACACTATGCCAAGGCGCTGGAACGGGACCAGCAGACCGGCGGCTGGCGCATCCTGGGCGAACCCGCCCCGCGCGCCAAGACAGGGGAGCGGCAGGCTTTGCTTGACGTGCTGACAGAAACTGCCGAACCGCTTAAGCTGAGTGATCTGGCCAAAGCGGTCGGCAAGCAGCCGGACACAACGCGCCGGCTGCTTGAGGGCTTGATCACTGAGGGACTGGTCTGCCAGCCAAAGCATGGAAACTATCAATTATCCCCTTCCTCAATTCACTCAATTCCATCAAGATGCGATGGTCAGCCTGATTTCCCTGAAGATCAGTTTTGAGTGAATTGAGTGGGATGTCACCCCATGGCCATTCCAGCAAATTTGCGTCGTATCTATGCTGCGGCGACACAGGAAGTCTATTGGACACGTCTGTTCATTCTGGTCTTAGCGGGTTGAACGTATGAAACTATATGAAGCTATAGCCCACATATATCTCGACATCAGTCGCTTCTTTCGGTCAGCCGCGCTTCGCGTCCTGAAGCAACACGAGGAAAAGGGTGACCCGTACGCTAGCTATTTTGCAGGCGAGATTCACAAATTTGCAGGTGGGCAAATTCATAGTTTTTCTGGAGAAAAGGGGGAGGCTATCACCTACTTTGAGCGGGCAGCAGAAAAAGGGATGGTTGAAGCCCAATATGCTGTAGGAAGCTATTACGAAGTATCGAATAAAACAAACGACATTGACCTTGCAAAAGCGATACATTTTTTGGAAATGGCGAAAGACAGTCCGAATTTATCTGATCGAGTTAAGAAAAACCTGCGTTTTTGGTACTATCTACCGGACGACCTAGATCGTCATCTGGCCTACCGAGTGGATCGCCTGAAGCAAGCGATCAACCCTAACTGCGCAATCTACATCGACACCGTCCGTGCCGACATTGCCAAGCGCGCCGCTAGCGGAGATGCGGAAGCCAATCACCAGATAGGCATGTTCCGCTATCGCGGACGCCCGCATGAGTTCGGTTATATAGAGGCTGGTGGGGAAGCCGCCGCTGCGCCATTCTGGGAGGTGGCGGCAAAACAGGGCCACATCGGTTCGCAACTGCTGCTCGCTTATTTTGGTTCGGAGGACTGGCTGCGACGTGCGGCTGAAGGTGGTCACACGGGCGCGCAGCGGGAACTTGGCCACCTACTCTATCAGAAGGCTTATGAGCGCTGGCGAGACGAAGCGCCTAATCCTCGTGAAAGAACCAAGCCAGTCTTGACAGACCCCTTTATGCTCAAACAGGCCATGCGCTGGTGGCAAGAGGCCGCTGACAAGGGCTGCGCGGAATCGTCGGCGTATTTGGCCGCTGCTTATGAGGATGGATACTGGGTAGAGCAGGATCTCGGTAACGCTTTCATTTGGCGCCGAAAAGCTGCAGCTGCAGGCTGGCCCACAGGGCTAAAGCTAGCCAACTGTTATTTCATGGGCGCTGGAACCGAGCCGAACACGGCGGATGCGCTACGCTGGTATGTCGCGGCGGCAGATTCGGGCGAAGTTGATGCAATGCTGTCGCTTGGGCATATTTACGCCAAAGGGCATGACGTGGTCCGTGACTTGGCTGAAGCGGCCCGCTGGTTTGACCGTGCGGTCGAAAAACGGCGGCAGGAAATAACCGCAGATATCAGAAGAGATTATCAGCCTGAATTTCCATCAGAAATTTACGTTGGTATGCAATGCTCATTTATTTGCAGGGAATCATTAAATGGAAGTGAAGCGGCGTTGCAGATTGTCAATGAATTTTATAATACTTACAATGAACATGAGAATGAATTGAGCAGAACGATATCTATTAAAATGCCTCTAATTAATTCAAGCTTCTACTTTGGTAAGGGGAGTGATATTTTCAAGAGCAAGCTTGTGCAATGGGCAACGTCGGGTATCGCAGCCGCACAAGTTGTCTTGGGCGAATCTGTCTTCGTCGATGGTTTCGACAAAGACGCCATCAGTAAGCGGCTGCACTACCTGAAGCTCGCCGCCCAGCAGGGAAGCACCTACGCCATGCACCTGCTCGGGGATATGGGCCATAACCCCGACGACGATGGAGGAGTGAGGCCGGGCGAAGACCCGGCGGCGGCCAAATGGTATAGCCGGGCTGCTGAAATTGGCGATCTCGAAGCAAAGTTCAAGTTGGCCTATTTAGGAGAGATGGCGATTTTTGAAAGCAGGCCGACCAACTGGCCCGATTACGATAGCTCGGATTTCATCGAAGACAGCCCAGAGTTTCAGCGAGTTTTGGGGCTTTATCGGGAACTGGCCGAACTGGAGCATCCGAGGGCACAGCTACGTCTTGCGGCCCTGCTGGATGGCTCGTCTCCAGCATTTACACGTCGAAAAACGCGGTTTAAAGAATGCAAGACTACGCAAGGCGAAGCAGCTCATTGGCTGCGAAAGAGCGCCGAGAATGGATATGCAATAGCGGCTAACAAGCTTGCTCAGTTGCTGGACGCATCACGTAAGGCATGGATGCCGCATAGTCCCGAAACGATCTATTGGTATCGTGCTGCTGCAAGAGGTAACGAAAGGGATGCATGCCGCGCACTTTCTAACGCCTATCTTATAGGCTCGGGTGTTCTGCAAGATGGAGCCGAGGCCATGTATTGGAGGCGAGCCTACGACAGAATGTCTTGGTTTTGATGCCGTCCGACCGTCCCCAAGCGACAAATTCAGATGGGCTGCTTGTCAAAATTGGGGAAAATCGCGCATGCCCGTCAGGACCGGAATGGTTAGCGCTTGCGGCAAGCGCCCCCGCCCCCAATCGGAAATTCGCCAGCGGGGCCCCGTGCGGCCCTAAGCGGCCGCCCGCCGGCCCATCAGTTCCAGCACCGCTGCACCACAGCTTGCGTCCAGCGCCGCCAGTCGTGCAAGGTGCCGTTCATGGGTGCGCTTCCATATGCCTTTCCGCCGCTCTGGCAGGCTTCCCCAGCCGCCCGCATGGCCCATCCGGCGCTGCTCGCGATGCAGGCGCGCGAAAGGCCGGTCAAACTGGCCCAGCCGCTCCACCCGGTAGGAAAGCCCCAAGGCGCGCCGGCTGGCAAAGCGTGTCCCGCCCGGCGCAAGGTGCAGGCAGCGCACGCGTTCGCCTGTCACCGGGCAGATCAGCCACCAGCGCCGCCCACCGAACTGCGGAACCGTGAACGCCAGCCCGATACGCTGCGCCACGGCCTGCCCATCGCTGCCCAGCCGGAAGGCCAGCACCAGCGCCGCCCGCTCTGGCTGGCGCAGATCAAGCCGGAAAGCCACCGACGCCACGTCCTGGCCATCCTGCTGCCAATCCAGCGCCCCGCGCACCGCATGGCCATCCAGCACCGCACCAAGTCGCATCAGCTGCGCCAGATCAATGGTGATGCAATCCTCCACCACCGGCCCGCCGCATCGCCTGCCCGAAAGCGCACCACCCATCGTCAGCACCCCCGCCCACATTCTCCCAGATCAACAGTAAACTTCCGCCGCCATCATAGCGCAGCGGCGAAGTGGGACCAAATGTGGGAACGCACCAAAGCACGGCGGCGAATACCGCAATAAAATCAAATTTTTAGGGTGTTTCCGCTGGATGCCCCGCGAGGATTCGAACCTCGATTAACGGAGTCAGAGTCCGGAGTCTTACCTTTAGACGACGGGGCAGCAGCCAGTGAGGCGCGCCGTTTAGCCGGGCGATGCCGGCCGGTCAACAGGCTTTGCGGGCCGGCCGGATTTGCCTTTGTGCCCCAACATGGTTAGCCTGTCCTCAGGTTCTGCTGCGGCGCGCCCGGCCACGGGTGTGCCAAGGCAGGTGATGATGATGGACTTGCCGATGCCGGCCCGAACCGAGACTGCCCGTGGGCCCAGACGCCCGCCGGATGCCCTGAACGCCCGTGATGGGCGCCCGCCCGATCCCCGGGCCACGCCGCCCCAGGCGCGGGGCCCTGCCGTCCAGCGCCGCGGGCGCTGCTATGGCGCGCTTGATCTGGGCACCAACAATTGCCGCCTGCTGATCGCGCGCCCGTCGGCCGATGGCTTCACCGTGGTCGATGCCTATAGCCGGGTGGTGCGGCTGGGGGAGGGGCTGCTCGAGTCCGGCCGGCTTTCCGATGTCGCGATGGACCGCACCGTGGCGGCGCTGGCCGCCTGTGCCGACAAATTGGGGCGGCGCGATGTGCGCCTTACCCGCAATGTCGCGACCGAGGCCTGCCGCCGCGCCAGCAACGGCCGCGCCTTTGTGGAGCGTGTGTATCGCGAAACCGGCATCGCGCTCGACATCATCAGCCCGGCCGAGGAGGCGCGGCTGGCGGTGCTGGGCTGCCATGTGCTGATCGATGCCGCCGGGCCGCCGGCGCTGGTGTTTGATATTGGCGGCGGTTCAACCGAACTGATGCTGGTGGAACCGGTGGCGCGTGATGGAACGCCGGGCATTGTTGACTGGATTTCGATGCCTTGGGGGGTGGTGAGCCTGGCCGAGACCGAGCCGCAATGGCCCAGCCCGGAAGGCCGGCTGGCCGCCTATGAGCGGATGCTGGCCGAGGTGCGCCCCTGGGCGGACCGTTTTGCCGATCGGCTGGCGGCGCGCGGCATTGCCGATGTGCAGTTGCTGGGCACTTCGGGCACGATCACCACGCTGGCCAGCGTGCAGTTGGGCCTGCCCGGCTATGACCGGCGGCGGGTGGATGGCTGCCAGGTTGCCAATGCCGAACTGGCGGCGCTGTGCCGTTCCATCGGCCTGCGCAGCGTGGCGGAGCGCGCCCGCATCGCCTGTGTGGGGCCCGATCGGGCCGAACTGATCGTGGCCGGCTGTGCCATTTTGGAAGCCATCCTCACCCGCTGGCCGGGCGGGCAGGTGCGGGTGGCCGATCGCGGCATCCGCGAAGGCATATTGCGCACCCTGATGGGCCGCGACGGCACCTGGATGGCGGCAGCATGAGCATGCCCCCTTCAGGCGGTGGCGGCCGTTCGCGCGGCGGCAAGGTGCGGGTGAAGACCGCCAAACGGCGCAGCGCCCAATCCACGCGCTGGCTGGAACGGCAATTGAACGATCCCTATGTGGCCGCCGCCAAGGCCCAGGGCTATCGCAGCCGTGCCGCCTTCAAGCTGAAGGAGCTTGATGAGCAGTTCGGCCTCCTGAATGGCGTGGAGCGGGTGGTCGATCTGGGCGCCGCGCCCGGCGGCTGGTGCCAGGTGGTGAAGCAGAAAAAGCCCAAGGCCCGCGTGGTGGGCATGGATTTGCTGGCCATCGAGCCGCTGGCCGGGGTGGATTTTTTCCAGAAGGACATCACCGACGAGGACAGCGAGGCGCTGATCCTGGCGACGCTGGGCGGGCCGGCCGATCTGGTGATGAGCGACATGGCCGCCAACACCGTGGGCCACAAGCAGACCGACCATCTGCGCACCATGGGCCTGATCGAGGTGGCGCTGGACATGGCGACCCGCCTGCTGCGCCCCGGCGGCGCCTTTCTGGCCAAGGTGCTGGCCGGCGGTGGCGACGGGCAGTTGACCGCGGCGCTGCGGCGCGAATTTTCCAGTGTGAAGCATGTGAAGCCGCCGGCCAGCCGCAAGGGCTCCAGCGAATGGTATGTGGTGGCCCAGGGCTTCAAGGGTGGCACCCCGGCCGATTGACAAAGCGTCGCACTTGGCTGTTGCCAGCCGCGCATTTGGCTGGCAATCAGTCGCCATTCAACAGCTTGGGGTGGCACGACCGGCGGGGGGCAGACGCGCAGGTTCCGGGCCGGGCTGTGACGTTCGACAGCAGTTATGACGGGGCACAGATGACGGCGCGGCAACCGGCGGAATGGGCGAAGCATGTTGCCACCTGGACCGCATTCCCCTCTCACGGCGAATTGTGGCAGGCGGATCTGGCACCGGCCCAGGCCGAGGTGGCGGCCATGGTGGCGGCCATCGCCACGGGTGAACGGGTGGAATTGCTGGTGGCCAATGCGGATGCCGCCGCCGCCGCCCGCGCCCTGCTGGGCGATGCCGTGACGGCCGGCACCGTGCGCCTGCATGATTATGGCTTTGGCGATATCTGGCTGCGGGATACCGGCCCGTTGTTCATGGCCAGCCCGCATGGCGCGGCGGCGGCGGGTTTCCGCTTCAACGGCTGGGGCGGCAAATATGAACTGCCCGGCGACGATGGGGTGGCGGCCTTCATCGCGGGCCAGTGCAAGCTGCCGCTGGCCCGCCATGGCTGGGTGCTGGAAGGCGGTGCCATCGATGTGGATGGCACCGGCCTGGTGGTGACCACCGAACAATGCCTGCTCAATCCCAACCGCAACCCGCGCATGGACCGGCACGAGGTGGAAAGCCACCTGCGCCGCGACCTGGGGCTGGATCGGGTGTTGTGGCTGGGCGAAGGCCTGATGAACGACCACACCGATGGCCATGTGGACAATCTGGCCCGCTTTGTCGGCCCCGGCCGGCTGGCGCTGCCGGTGGCGGCCGGCAAGGATGATCCCAACAAGGATGTGTTTGAGGATGCCTGGGACCGTGCCCGCGATTTCGGGCTGGAGGTGGTGCCGGTGCCCTCGCCGGGCCGGGTGGAGGCGGATGGCCGCATCGTGCCGGCCAGCCACATGAATTTCTATATCGCCAATGCCGTGGTGGTGGTGCCGCTCTATGGCACCGGCAGCGATGAGGATGCGGTCAAGGCCATCGCCGGCCTCTTTCCGGATCGCCGGGTGGTGGGCTTGCCTGCCGACCATATCCTGACCGGCGGCGGCAGTTTCCACTGCATCACCCAGCAGCAGCCCAAGTGAGGCGGCGGCGTCTTTCCCGCGCCACATTCCTGCGCTAACGCGCGCGGCATGACCCGCCCGATCACCATTGCCGGCCTGCAACTGGCCTTTTCCGGCCACCGCGATGCCGATATCGCCATGACCGCCGCCGCCGCCCGCCAAGCCGCCGAGGGGGCGGACGTGGTGCTGCCGCCGGAATTGTTTGAAGGCCATTATTTCTGCCGGCACGAGGATGAAGGCCTGTTCGCCATTGCCCTGCCGCTGGATCGCCACCCGGCGGTGGCCGCGATGCGCGAGGTGGCGCTGGAAACGCGGACCTATATCCCCTGCTCCTTCTTCGAGAAGGACGGCCCGCACCATTACAACAGCCTGGCGATGATCGATGATGGCGGCAACATCATGGGCGTCTATCGCAAGAGCCATATCCCCGACGGGCCGGGCTATGAGGAGAAATTCTATTTCCGCCCCGGCAACACCGGCTTCAAGGTGTGGCCCACGCGCCTTGGCGTGATCGGGGTCGGCATCTGCTGGGATCAATGGTATCCCGAAACCGCCCGCGCCATGATGCTGATGGGCGCCGAAGTGCTGCTCTATCCCACCGCCATCGGCACCGAACCGCATGATCCGGGGCTGGACACGCGGCGGATGTGGCGCCGCGCGATGGTGGGCCATGCGGTGTCGAACGTGGTGCCGGTGCTGGCCTGCAACCGCATCGGCACCGAGGAGGCCGGCACACCGCACGCCCAGACATTTTATGGCACCAGCTTTGCCTGCGACCAGCGCGGGGACATCGTGCACGATCTGGACGACGCGACGCCGGGCGTGGTGCGGGCGACCTTCGATCTGGATCTCGCCGCCCGCCACCGCGCCGCCTTCGGCTTCTTCCGCGACCGCCGGCCTGATCTTTATGGCCGGATCGCGCAGGATATCTGAGTTTTCTCAGAAGCGGCAGGCAACCGCAGTTTCCAGGGCGGCCCTGAACATCGCCGGGGTCAGCACACCGGTGTTCAGGTTCAGCCGGCTGGGGTGATAGCTGTCCACCAGTAGCACGCCCGAAGGCAGCTTGTGCACGGCGCCATGGGCAAAGCGATATTTGGGCAGCTTGCCCCCAATCGCCTTGATCGCGGCCTGGTGGGCGGTTTCGCCGAGCGCAACCACGACCTTGAGCGCGGGCAGGGCGGCCAGTTGCTGGGCCAGAAACGGCCGGCAGGCGTGCTTTTCGGCGGTTTCCGGCAGATTGCCGGGCGGCGCGCAAGCCACCGCGTTGGTGATGAACAGGCCCGGCAAGCGCCAGGGCTCTGGCCCGCCGTCGGGCGTTTCGCTGGCCAGCCCCAGTTCGGCCAGGGTGGCAAACAACAGGCGGCCGGCCTCGTCGCCATGAAAGGGTTTGCCGGTGCGGTTGGCGCCCTTCAGACCGGGGGCGAGGCCGATGATGGCCAGCCATGCCGCTGCATCGCCCAGCGGCGGCACTGGCGCATTCCACCAGCCGGGGTGGCGGGCCACCTGTTCGGCGCGATAGGCCACCAGCCGCGGGCACAGGGTGCAATCCCGGGGTGGCGTGCCGGGGTGGAGGCTCTCGTCAGTCATCGGCCAAGCCTGTAAGGGCTTGGGCGGATATGGCAATCACGCTGATCGCACTGGGTTCCAACCGCTGCCACGGCCGCCATGGCCGGCCGGCCGGCGTGGTGCGTGCGGCGCTGGCCGAATTGGCGCTGCTGGCACCGGTGCTTCTGGTTTCCGCAATCCACGATACCGCGCCGATCGGGCCGGGCAGCCGCCGTTATGCCAATGCCGTGGCGCTGATCGATTGGCCGCACGGGCTGCCCGCGCTGCTGGCAGCGCTGAAGGCCATCGAGCGCGGCTTTGGCCGCCGCCGGGGCCGGCGTTGGGGTGATCGGGTGCTGGATCTGGACATATTGGCTGCCGGCTCCACCCGTTTGCGCGCTCCCGGCCTGATTGTGCCGCACCCGCGCATTGCGCAGCGGCGCTTTGTGCTCGATCCGCTGGTGGGCGTGGCCCCGGATTGGCGGCACCCGGTGGAGAATCTGACGGCAAGACAGTTGCGCCGCCGGCTGCTTCGCCCTAAAGGCCTCCCCCGCGCCTGATACGCGCCTTGCCCCTGGGGGTCCTTAGCTCAATCGGTTAGAGCGCCCGCCTTTTAAGCGGTAGGTTTCGGGTTCAAGTCCCGAAGGACCCACCACCCCTCCCATTCCCACCCGGGCCAAAGTTGATTAGCCTTGCCGGCAGGGCAGGGGGAGCAGCAGCCATGGCCTTGGCGGATTATGATTTGTCGTCGTTCACGGCCGGGGCCTTCACCCGGCCGGTCTATCGGCGGGGCAGCGGCCCGGCCGTGGTGGTGATCCATGAAATCCCCGGCCTCCACCCGCTGGTGATCGATTTTGCCGACCGGCTGGTGGCGGCCGGCATGACGGTGTTTTGCCCCAGCCTGTTCGGCACGCCGGGCAAGCCGGCGACCAAGCCCTATGCGCTGGCCCAGATGGTGAAGAACATCTGCATCCACCGCGAATTTTCGGTGTGGGCCGATGGCCGTTCCAGCCCGATTGTCGATTGGCTGCGGGCGCTGGCGGCCCATGCCCATGCCAGTTGCGGCGGGCCGGGCGTGGGCGCCATCGGCATGTGCTTCACCGGCGGATTTGCCCTGGCGATGATGACCGAGCCCAGTGTGATCGCACCCGTGCTGAGCCAGCCCAGCATGCCGATCAGGGGCACCCGCGCCGGCAGCATCGATTGCAGCCCGGCCGAAATTGCCTGCGCGCGTGCCCGGCTGGAGCGGGAGGATCTGACCGTGATGGGCCTGCGCTATCGCGGCGATCCGTTCGTGCCTGATGAACGCTTTGCCCGTTATGCCCGCGAACTGGGCGAGCGCTTCATCGATGTGACGCTGGAGCCTGAAGACGCAAGGCAAGGCACCGGAATGACCCCGCATTCCGTGCTGACCATCCACCTGCCTGACAGCGGCCCCGGCAAGGCGGCCGAGGCTCGGGTGATCGGCTTTTTCCGCCAGCGGCTGGGGCTGGCCGCTGCGGCCCCTTGATTGTGGCGCCGGATGCGGCCTAATCCCCGGCATGATCTGGCGCGTTCCCATTCTCCTTGTTGCCGCGGCCCTGGCGGCGTCCGCTCCCGCCCCCGCCCTCGCGCAAGCCCCTGGCCCGTCACAACCGCAGGTGCTGCCCGGCGGCACCCGCTTCATCGAAACCCGTATCGGCACCGGGGCGCTGGCCGAACCGGGCCGGGCGGTGGCGGTGCATTATACCGGCTGGCTCTATGTTGATGGCATGAAGGGCCGCAAGTTTGACAGTTCACGTGATCGCGGCGATCCGTTCGTGTTCCTGCTGGGCTATGGTCAGGTCATCCCCGGCTGGGACGAGGGGGTGGCCGGCATGAAGGTGGGCGGCACACGCACGCTGATCGTGCCGCCGCAGGCTGGCTATGGCGAGAATGGTGCCGGCGAGACCATCCCGCCCGGCGCCACCCTGTTGTTCGAGGTTGAACTGGTGGGCGTGCAGCCATGAACCGTGCCGCGCCTGCCGATCTGGCCATCGTGCCGCGCAACCTGCGCTTTGGCCGCAGCGAAGTGCGCGGCCGCTGGTGGCTGGGCGGCGATCCGGTCGCCACCGCCTGGCACAATGCCCTCTCTGCCAGCTTTCCGCAGGGCGAGGGCTTTTTCATCGAGACCGTGCGCCGTTTCCGCGCCGATGTGCCGCCGGCGCTTGCCGCCCAGATTGACGCCTTCGTGCGGCAAGAGGCCTATCACACCCGCGAGCATGTCGCCTTCAATGATCAGGTGAGCGGTGCCGGCTATGACACCGTCGCCATCGAACAGCGCATCGCCGACAGCCTGGTCGATGCCCGCCGCGCCCATCCGGTGGCGCAGTTGCTGATCACCGTGAGCCTGGAGCATTTCACCGCCATCTTTGCCCATGCCATGCTGGCACGCGGTGCCCGCCAGTTTGCCGGGGCCAGTGCCGAAACCCGCGCCATGTGGACCTGGCATGCGATCGAGGAGATCGAGCACAAGGGTGTCGCCTTCGACACCTACATGCATGTCACACGCGGTCTGAAGCCAATCAGGCGCTGGGCCATCCGCAGCCTGGTGTTCCTGCGCATCTCGCGCAATTTCGTGAGGAACCGGGTGCGTGATGCGCTGGAACTTCTGGCCCAGGACGGGATCACCGGCTGGTCGGCGCGGTTGCGGCTGTGGTGGTATCTGCTGGGCAGCCCCGGCGTGCTGCGCCAGGTGGCCCTGCCATGGCTGGCCTATCTGCGGCCCGGCTTTCACCCCTGGGATCATGATGACCGCGCCCTGATCGCTGCGCATCAGGCGGCGCTGGCCCCGGCGGGCGCCTGAACCACCTGCCAAAATTCCCCTGATATTGGCCTTTGCGCGGCCGGAATTTCTGTTAGGCTGCTACCTATTGTCGCTGCACAGACCGGCGCTCAAGCCGGCGCATGTTGTGATCGTGCCGGCGCGCCCTGCGCTTGGCCATCTGGGGGGTATGCCATGGGCGTCAATGAACATGTCGATCTCAATGGGTTTGTTGAAGGCGTGAAGCGCCGCAACCCGGGCCAGCCGGAATTCGTGCAGGCCGTGCAGGAGGTGGCCGAGGATATTTTCGATTTCATGGGCGACAAGGTGAAATACCATGAGGCCCAGATCCTGCGCCGCATCGCCGAGCCTGACCGGGTGGTGTCGTTCCGCGTGTGCTGGGCTGATGACAAGGGCAATATCCGCGTGCAGCGCGGCTGGCGCGTGCAGAACAACAACGCCATCGGCCCCTACAAGGGTGGCATCCGCTTTCACCCCAGCGTCACCGAAAGCGTGCTGAAATTCCTGGCCTTTGAACAGACGTTCAAGAACGCCCTCACCGGCCTGCCGATGGGCGGCGGCAAGGGTGGCTCCAACTTCAACCCCAAGGGCAAGAGCGTGAATGAAATCATGCGCTTCTGCCAGAGCTTCATGACCGAGCTGTATCGCCACATCGGCGCCGATGTGGACGTGCCGGCCGGTGATATCGGCGTGGGCGGGCGCGAGATCGGCTTCATGTTCGGCCAGTACAAGCGCATTACCAACCATTTCACCGGCGTGCTCACCGGCAAGGGGCTGGAATGGGGCGGCAGCCTGATCCGCACCGAGGCCACCGGTTATGGCGCGGTCTATTTCCTGCAGAACATGCTGACCGCCAAGGGCATGGACGTCGCCGGCAAGACAGCGGTGATTTCCGGTTCGGGCAACGTTGCCACCCATGCCGCCGAAAAGATCGTGCAACTGGGCGGCAAAGTGCTGACGCTTTCCGATTCGGAAGGCTTCATCCACGACCCCGACGGCATCAGCCAGGAAAAGATCGACTGGGTGAAGGAATTGAAGAATGTCCGTCGTGGCCGGATTTCGGAATATGTGAATGAGTTCAAGGGGGCCAGCTTCCATGGCGGCGGCGCGCGGCCGTGGGGTGTGGCTTGCGACCTGGCGCTGCCCTGCGCCACCCAGAATGAACTGAATGGCGAGGAGGCCAGGACGCTGCTGAAGAACGGCTGCATCGCGGTGGCCGAAGGCGCCAACATGCCCACCGATCTGGATGGCGTGCACATCTTCAAGGCAGCGAAGATCCTCTATGCCCCCGGCAAGGCCAGCAATGCCGGTGGTGTTGCCGTGTCGGGCCTAGAAATGAGCCAGAACAGCGCCCGCATGAGCTGGAAGGAAGAGGAACTGCAGGAGATGCTGCGGGACATCATGCGCGGCATCCATGACCGCTGCCTGGAATATGGCGGCCAGGGCGGCGGCTACACCGACTATGTGAAGGGCGCCAACATCGCCGGCTTCAAGAAGGTCGCCGATGCCATGCTGGCCTTTGGGGTGGTGTGAGGGCAGCCGGGCAGGAGGCCAGCCGTGAACGGGATCATCGATCGCCGGGTGTGCGCCGAAATCGATGGCCCGTTCGTGCTGTTCCTGATCGGCATCCGCATCAACCGGCTGTGGAAACCGAACAGTTGGCTGCCAACCTTCATGGCGATGGGGCCGATGATCGCCGAATTGTCGCGCCGGCCGGAACTGGGCCTGCTGCACAACCGCACCCACTTCGGCTTTCCGGCCACGATGCTGGTGCAGTATTGGCGCAGCCACGAAGCCCTGCAAGCCTTTGCCACATCCCGTGACCAACTGCACCTGCCGGCCTGGCAACGCTTCAACCAGGCAGTGGGTTCCAACGGCGATGTGGGCATCTGGCACGAGACCTATCTGGTCCAACCGGGCCAGTATGAGAGTGTTTACAACAATATGCCGGCGTGGGGCCTGGGCCGCGCCGGCACCCTCCACGATGCGGTGGGCCCCAGGGCCCGGGCCGACGGGCGCCGTCAGGTGCAGTTGAAAACAGGGGAATGAGCGATGACCAAAGCATCTGACCTGCTGGTGCAATGCCTTGAGGAAGAGGGCTGCGAATATGTGTTTGGCGTGCCCGGCGAGGAGAATCTCGATTTTCTCGACAGCCTGGAACGTTCCACCAAGATCAAGCTGATCCTCACCCGCCACGAACAGGGCGCCGGTTTCATGGCCGCCACCTATGGCCGCCACACCGGCAAGGCCGGGGTGTGCGTGGCCACGCTGGGGCCCGGCGCCACCAATTTTGTCACCGCCGCCGCCTATGCCTTTCTGGGCGGCATGCCGATGCTGATGATCACCGGGCAAAAGCCGATCAAGAAGAGCAAGCAGGGCCGTTTCCAGATCCTCGACGTGGTCGACATGATGCGGCCGATCACCAAATACACCCACCAACTGGCCAGTGCCGACAATATCCCGGCCCGCACCCGGGAGGCGTTCCGGCTGGCGCAGGAGGAAAAGCCCGGCGCCACCCATCTGGAACTGCCCGAAGACATCGCCCATGATCCGACCGACGCGGTGCCGTTCAAGCCCAGCTATGTCCGCCGCCCGCTGGCCGATGCCAAGGCGGTGGCGATGGCCGCCCGCGCCATTGAAGGTGCCAAGGCCCCCATTCTGGTGATCGGCGCCGGTGCCAACCGCACCATGACCTCCAAGATGCTTTTGGAGTTCATCGACAAGACCGGCATTCCCTTCCTGACGACGCAACTGGGCAAGGGCGTGGTGGACGAGCGCCACCCGCTGTTCCTGGGCTGCGCGGCGCTTTCGGCCGGCGATTTCGTTCATGCCGCGATCCGCAAGGCCGATGTCATCGTCAACATCGGGCATGACGTGATCGAAAAGCCGCCCTTCTTCATGAACGGCAACGAGACGACCGTGATCCACATGAGCGTGAAATCGGCCGAGGTGGACCCGGTCTATTTCCCGCAAGTAGAGGTGGTGGGCGATATCGCCAACGCCGTGTGGCAACTGGGCCAGCAGGTGGCCCGGCAGCCGCACTGGGATTTCGCCGCCATGCTGGCCGCCCGTGCCGCCGAAGTGGTCCACCGCGATGCCGCGGTAGGCGATGCCCGCTTCCCAATCTATCCGCAATATCTGGTCAGCGAAATCCGCAAGGCCATGCCGGAAGACGGGATCATCGCGCTGGACAACGGGGTCTACAAGATCTGGTTTGCCCGCAACTATACCGCCTACCGGCCCAACACCGTGCTGCTCGACAACGCGCTGGCCACCATGGGCGCCGGCCTGCCATCGGCCATGGCCAGCAACATGGTCTATCCTGATCGCAAGGTGCTGGCGGTGTGCGGCGATGGCGGCTTCATGATGAACAGCCAGGAGATGGAAACCGCCGTCCGCCTGGGGCTCAACATCACCGTGCTGATCCTCAATGATGGCAGCTATGGCATGATCCGCTGGAAACAGGCCAACATGGGCTTCAAGGATTGGGGCCTGGAATATGGCAACCCGGATTTCGTCGCCTATGCCGAAAGCTATGGTGCCAAGGGCCACCGGGTCACCAGCGCCGAAATGCTGCCTGGCCTGCTCGATCATTGCCTCAACACGCCCGGCGTGCACCTGATCGACTGCCCGATGGACTATAGCGACAATGATCGCATCTTGAACAAGGAAATCAAGGAGTTGAGCGCCAAGCTGTAAGGCGCCCACCCCGCACCAGTTTTGACAGTTTGGACGATCCTGACCGATTCCAGCGATTTTCCGGCCGCCCCGGTTCGGCCATGGCAGAACCATAGCGCGAAACCCCGGCTGTAGGACAGGGGGCCAGGCATTGACCGGGCCCCCCGCCCGCCCCACATGCCGGGCGATGACGCCTGCGCCCCGCCCGCCCGAACCTGCCCGCCCGCTGGGGGCCGTGTGGCTGGTGGCCAACCGCACCAGCCGTTCCACCGATGATGGCCGCATCACCGCGCTGCTGGCGGCGCTGGCGGCGGCCGGGGCGCGGCTGGCCGGGCAGAGCGATTTCCCGCGTGAACCTGCGCCCACCGCCGCCGCGCTCACCGCCGCCGGGATCGACACGCTGGTGGTGCTGGGCGGCGATGGCACGCTGGGTGCCGCCGCTGCGGCGGCCGCCGGCTGGGAGGGGCAGTTTCTGGCGCTGCCCGGCGGCACCATGAACCTGCTGCCGCGCGCCCTGCACGGCGATACCGGGGTGGAGGCCATCGTGGCGGCGGCGGGGCAGGGCTGCCTCACCCATGTGCCGGTGGTGCGCGCCGGCGGCCACATCAGCCATTGCCGGATCATCATCGGCCCGCTCACCCGCTGGGCCAGGGCGCGCGAGAATGCCCGGCACGGCCGGTTGTGGCGGGTGTGGCAGGCGGTGCGGCTGGCGCTGGCACGCGGCTTTCTGGGCGGGGTGAAGGTGGCCGGCCAGCCCGGCCGCCACCCCGGCGTGCTGGTCATGCCATCGGCCCAGGGGCTTGAAATCGCGCTGTTTTCCGGGCGCGGCCTGGGCGATGCCATGGCGGTGGCGGTGAACTGGCTGCTGGGCGATTGGCGCGGGGCGGCCGCCGTCACCGCCTTCACCGCGCCCGAACTGGTCGCCGGCCGCCGCCGCACCCTGCGCTGCCTGTTTGATGGTGAATTGCGCCGCCTGCCCGCGCCGGCCCGCTTCGTGCCCGGCTGGTCCGATCTGCGCTATATCCGCACGCTTTAGAGCGGTTTCCGGGCAATCTGAACCACCATCATCGCCCTGGCGGGCGACCCCTGGCGGGGCGGGCCGATTTTGGCCCGGTGCAGCGTCGCTGTGTCGGTTACGATGCGCTGCATCGCGCCCTCCTTGCTCCTTGCACCGAACCAAAATCGGCTCCGTGCTGGCGATCCAGATTGCCCGGAAACCGCTCTAACCCGCCAGCCGGCGCGCCACCGCGAAAAATTGTTCGATCCGTGCCGGGGTGGCATCGCGGATGGTGCCCACCACCTTCATCTGCGTCACCTTCAGGCCGACGAAATCGAGGATCTGGCGCCGCAGCACGTTCAGCCAGCCGTTGCGATAGCCCAGCCACAGATACCAGGGCGGCGTGTCGGCAGTGATCAGCACGCGGGCGGTGCGGCCTTCAAACAATTTCTTCGGAAAATGCCCGTCGCCTTCATAGGCAAAGGCGATGCCGGGCAGGAACAGCCGGTCAAACAGGCCTTTCAGCTTGGCCGGGGCCGCCCCCCACCACAGGGGGTGGACAAGGATGAACGTGTCACACCAGCGGATATCGGCCAGCACGGCTTCCAGATCAGGCTCGTGCGGCATCCGGCTCTTGTAGCCGTTGGCCAGATTGGGATCGAACTGCATGGCCGACAGGCTGACCAGCCGCACTTCCGCCCCGCGCGCCCGCGCCGCTTCGGCGGCGGCCACCGCCAGCGCGCTGCACAGCGACGAGCCGTCGGGATGGCCATCAAGAACAAGGACGCGGGCGGACGGGCTGGACATGCCACCGGCTTATCAGAACCGCGCGGCCACTGCACCCTGCCGCATCAGGGCGCCGCACCGGGGGAATGGCCTGCCCGGCGCTGCGCCCGCAGCGTGGCGCCAACAAGGCCAAAGCCGGTGATCAGCAGCAACCACGTGCCTGGTTCCGGAACGCCATTGGCGAACAGCCGGAAATCAAACCGGTCAAATTCGCAATCATAGGCCGGCGCCAGACTGCGGAAGCGCGTGGAGCCGAAGCACAGGCCGGCCAGATCAAGTGCGCCATAGACGCTGGTGCGCTCATCGCCGCCGACATGTTCGGTCTGAACGCCGAAATTGAGGCTGGTGCGCAAGCGGCCGAGCAGCGGCACGTTGGGCCCGGGCTGGACGCTGAGGAACAGCCGTGCCGTGGGGCCGCCATCGCCGCGGCCGGGATCGAGATCAGACAGGGCCGAAGCGAGTTCGGCACTGAGCGAGGGTATGATGTAGGGGCTGTAGACGCTGTCCAGCGTGGTGGTGAGCTTGAGGGCAAGGCGCGGATCGCCGATGAAACCGGGATCGATGCGCCCATCGCGCAGATCGCCAAGATGCAGCGGTGTGGACAGCGTGCCGATGATGCGGGTGTTGAGATATTCGCTGCTGAGTGCCGGCACGAAGCCCGTGGCCGTCGCATCGACATTCACTGTTCCGCTGGTGAGCGTGTCCTGAAACGACAGGCCGATCCTGAGATCATATTTCTCGGTGGGCGGCGGTTTTGGCGGTTTTGGCGGCGGCGGTGGTGGCGGCGGTGGTGGTGGCGGCGTTGGCGTTGGCGTTGGCGTGGGCGTGGGCGTGCTTGCCAGGCTGGCTGCGCCCCCGGCGATGATCACAGCCTGCACGGGCGACACGGCCATTGCCGCCATGGCGGTGAGCGTCCACAGGCGAACCATGTTGATCTTGCGCATGGCAGTCTTCTCCCCCTGGTCGGGACGACCATGCCCGCAATACTACCACCGCGCGGCGCGGTTCCGTTTAGGGGACATTACGTGTGTGACATGTCTGCCGGGCATCTCACCAGCGTTCGGCCGCGGCATCGTCGCTGGATCGGGCCTCCACCCAGCGCGTCGTGCCATCGGCCCATTCTTCGCGCTTCCAGAACGGGGCCGCGGTCTTCAGCCAGTCCATCAGAAATTCGGCGGCGGCAAAGGCATCGCCGCGATGGGCGCTGGCGGTGGTGACCAGCACGATAGTCTCGCCGGGCCGCAGCCGGCCGTGGCGGTGGATGATGCGGCCGGCAACGCCGGGCCAGCGCGCGGCGGCCTGGTCGGCAATCGCCTGCATCTGGGCCAGGGTCATCGCCGGATAATGTTCAAGCGTGAGCGCGATCAGGCCGGCATCGGCGCGCACCAGCCCGGTGAATTGCACGGCCGCGCCCAGATCGGTGCGGCCGGCGAGCAGCGCTGCCTGCTCGGCCGCGGCATCGAACGGGCCAGCTTGCAGGCTTGCGCTGATCATCCGCCCCCCGATCACCCGCCCGTCACCGGCGGGAAGATGGCGATCTCGCGCGCGCCGGCGAGCGGCGTGTCGGGCGTGGCAAAGCGCTGGTCCACCGCCACGCGGATGCGGGTGCGATCAGCCAGTGCGGCAGCGTGGCCGGGGCTGCGGGTGGCGAGCCAATCGAGCAGGGCGGCCACCGTGGTGACCGCAGCGGGCTGGGCAAGGCGTTCGGATTCCACACCGATCATCTCGCGCACCCAGGCAAAATAGAGCAGGTCCACCATCACATATGCTTCAGGCCAACACGCAGATAATCATAGCCGGTGATCAGCGTGAGGATGGCCGCGATCCACAGGGAGATGAGGCCAACCTCCAGCGCCGGCAGCCACGGCATCAACGGCTGTGCACCCACCAGGATCAGCGCCCCCAACGACAGCAACTGCGCCGTGGTTTTCCATTTCGCCAACTGGCTGACCGGCACCGAGACGGACAGGCCGGCCAGATATTCGCGCAGGCCCGAGACGAAGATTTCGCGCAGCAGGATAACGAGGCCGGCAATCACGCTCCAGCCGTGCAGCACCTGCGCATCCACCAGCATGACGATGACAGCGGCGACCATGATCTTGTCGGCAATCGGATCGAGGAACTGGCCGATCTTGGACACCGTGCCCCAGCTGCGGGCGAGATAGCCATCGAAATAATCCGTGATCGCCGCCAGCGCATAGAGCGCCCAGGCCGCCAGCCATTCCCACGGATTGCTGCCCCACATCAGCGCCACCAGGCCGGGCACCGCCAGGATGCGCGACAGGGTGAGCAGATTGGGGAGGCTGGACAACACGGGCCCTTCATAGGCAATCCCATCACGGCTGAAAAGTGAAGGAAAGGCCCCGCCATGCAGGTTTCCGATGCCGTTCTTGCCCGACGTTCGGTGCGTGGCTTTCTGCCCACCCCGGTCGATGGCGCCGTGCTGCGCCGCGTGGTGGAAAAGGCCGCCTGGGCGCCTTCGGGCGGCAATCTCCAACCCTGGCACATCGATGTGGTGGGCGGCGAACGGCTGGATGAGCTGAAGCGCATCATGCTGGGCAAGCTGATGGCCGGCGGCCAGACCGAACCGACCGAATATGACATTTATCCCAAGGAATTGCCCAAGCCCTACAGCGATTATCGCTTTGCCGTTGGCGAGGAGCTTTATGCCCGGCTGGGCATTCCGCGCGAGGACAAGGCCGGGCGGCGGATGTGGTTTGCCCGCAATTTCCAGTTTTTCGGCGCGCCGGTGGCGCTGTTCTGTTCGGTGGACAAGCGCATGGGCCCGCCGCAGTGGAGTGATCTGGGCATGTATCTGCAAACGCTGATGCTGCTGCTGAAGGAAGAAGGGCTGGATTCGTGCCCGCAGGAATGCTGGGCGATCTATCCCGACACGATCCGCCAGTTCATCGGCATTCCCGAGGAGCGGATGCTGTTCACCGGCATGGCGATCGGCTTCATCGATCCGGACGACAAGGCCAATCTCGCCAAGCCGGCGCGCGCGCCGCTGGCCGATTGGGCGCAATTCCACGGCCTGTGATGATGGGCCTGTTGCGCACCCTGCTGGCCGGCGATCTGGTGCGGTCGGTGTTGATCGGGGCGCTGGCCTGGCTGATGAGCAAGGCATGGGATTTGCAGGCCCAGCGCCTGCGCATCTATGGCGATATCGCCGTGGAACTGGCCTCGCCCGCCGAGCAGGAGGCGCAGATGGACGCGCAATTGGCGCGGCTGGCAGTGGCAGCGCCCACCCAGGTCGCCAAGGCATCCGAAGCGCTGCGCCGGCTGCCGCGCAATGATCCGCGCTGGCCGGCGGCGCGCGACCGGCTGATCATCGCCATGCGGCGCGACACGGCGCTGTGGACCTGGATCAACCCCACTCGTTGGGACCCGCTGGACCCCAAAGACCTGGCGCCATGAGCGGCAGCGCCATTCCGCTTGCCGCCATCGCTGCCACCCTGATTTCGGCCCTGCTGCACGCGGGCTGGAACCTGTTTCTGAAACAGGCCGGCGGCGGTGACCGGATGGTGGACCTGGCGCTGCTCGGGCTGGGCGGCAGCCTGTTTGGCGCGGTGCTGATCACCCTGTTTGGCGCACCGGTGGCAGGCGCCTGGCCGTTCATCCTCGCCTCCAGCGCCATCCACCTCGTGTATTGGACGGCGCTGACGAGGGGCTATGCCGCCGGGGACATGAGCCATGTCTATACCATCGCCCGCGGCATTGCCCCGGCGCTGGTCACGCTTGGTGCGCTGCTGGCGGCCGGCGAGGTGCCCGGGCCGGGGCCGGCGCTGGGCGTGATGGCGATTTCGGCCGGCGTGCTGCTGGTGGGGGTGAACCGCGCCGCGCCGCTGTCGGCCACGCTGTGGGCGCTGCTCACCGGTGTGGCGATCGCCGGTTACAGCCTGGTCGATGCGCTGGGCGTGCGGATGAACGGTGATGTGTTCAGCTACAAGGGCTGGGGGGCGGTGTTCACCTTCCTGCCGATCAGCCTGTGGGTGATGGCGCGGCGTGGGCCGGCGGGCTTTGCCAAGGCGGCGGCCGGGCGCTGGGGCCGGGGCATGGCGGCCGGGGCAGTTTCCAGCGCCGGCTTCATGCTGGTGCTGTGGGCCCAGATGCGCGCGCCGATCGGGCCGATCACGGCCTTGCGCGAAACCAGCGTGATCTTTGGCGCAGGCCTGGCCGCCCTGTTGCTGAAGGAGGCGGTGACGGCGCGGCGCTGGGCCGGGGCGGCGGTGGTGTGTGCCGGCGCGGCGCTGATCGGTTTTGCGCATTGACCTTGCGGCCACCCCGGTTCAGCCTTGGGCGATCAAGCAGGGGGAAATCATGGCGGGCGAAAGGCAGGATGGGCCGCTGGCCATCATTGGCGTGGTGCTGGGCCTGATCGGTTCGGGCGTGGGCACCTGGGCCACCATCGACAAGCAGAAACAGGCCGATGAAATCGCCGGCATGCAGGTGAAACTGCAGGAACGGCAGGATGTGCGGCAGGAACGCGGCGCCGAACGCGACTATATGCTGAAGGTGACGGAACGGGTGATCGATGCCATGGGCTCCGGATCGGCCCAGCAGCAGGATGTGGCACGTGTGCTGATCAACACCCTGGCCGACAGCGAGGTGAAGCGGCAACTGCAGAATGCGCTGGTGGCAGCAGCGGTGCCGGCAGTGAAGGACAAGCTGCAAAAGACGATCACGCGCGAGGCACAGTTCGCCGCCGTGGATGCGGCGCCGACGCCAGCCGCCACCGCCAGCAAGGTGGCGGTGGATATCTTCTGGTGCGAGGGGCCGGGCGCCCCCGGTCGCCAGGCGCAGGCCGAACAATTGCGCACCGCCGCCGAGGCTGCGGGCAGCTTTGGCCGGCTGCGGGTGCGGCCATTGCCGGAATCGGTCAATCTGCGGCCGGGCTATGGCATTTTCAGCAACATCATCCGCCATCAGTATGGGGAGCGGGCAGAGGCCGCCGACCTGCAAAAGCTGCAACCCAGCCTCGGCAGCCAGCAGATCAGCTACAACACGCCCAATTATATCTCCGCCTTCTTCTGCGCGGTGGGCAATTAGGCTTCGCGCCTAGGCTTCCCTGGGGCCAAGCCCCAGCAATTTCCGGGTGCGGGCGATGAAGTCGCTGTTGTCGGCGCCGTCCTTCACCGGGGAGGTTTCCGGCACGTTGAGCCCGCGCTGCACGGCGGGGCGGGCGGCGATGCGCTCCAGCCAGGCGGCGAGATGGGGGAAGGGGGCAATATCCACCCCGGTCCAGCCGGCGGTGCGCGCCCAGCAGAAATGCGCGATATCGGCGATGCCATAGTCCCCGGCCAGATAGGGCCGATCAGCCAGCCGGGCATCAAGGATGGCAAACAGCCGCTTCACCTCGGCCAGGTAACGCGCCTGCACGGCGGGCAGTTTTTCCGGCCAGAAATGCCCGAACAAATTGGCCTGGCCCATCATCGGCCCGAGCCCGCCCACCTGCAGCATCAGCCACTGCAACGCTTCGGACCGGCCGCGGGGATCGGCGGGCAGCAGGCGGCCGGTCTTTTCGGCCAGCCAGATCAGGATGGCGCCCGATTCCATCACGGCAAAGCCATCATCGACGATCGCCGGCACCTTGCCATTGGGATTGAGCCGCAGGAAATCGGCCGCCTTCTGCTCACCCTTGCCCAGATCGAGCGGCTGCACCTGATAGGCTAGGCCCAGTTCTTCCAGCGCGATGGAAATCTTGTAGCCATCGGGCGTGGGTGCGGTGAACAGGGTGATGGCCATGGCCGCAGACTAGCCCCTCACCCGTTCGGGTGGAAGTGCTGCCAGATCGCCAGCGCCATCTGCCTGCTGATGCCCGGCGCGCGTTCCAGATCGGCCAGCGTGGCGCCCTTCACGGCGCGGCTGGTGCCGAAATGCATCAGCAGTGCCTTCTTGCGGGCCGGGCCGATGCCGGGCACTTCGTCCAGCGGGCTCTGGGTGATGGATTTCGCCCGCTTGGCCCGGTGCGCGCCAATGGCAAAGCGGTGTGCCTCGTCGCGCAGCCGCTGCAAGTAGAACAGCACCGGCGCGTTGGGCGGCAGGGTCAGTTCGCGGCCGGAGGGCAGGTGGAAAATCTCGCGCCCGGCGTTGCGGTCCGGCCCCTTGGCGACGCCCACGATCGGCACCTCCACCCCCAGTTCGGCCAGCGCCGCCATCACTGCCGCCACCTGGCCCTTGCCGCCATCAATCAGGCACAGATCCGGCCAATTGCCCGATTCGCGGTCCGGATCCTCCGCCTCCAGCCGGGCAAAGCGGCGGTGCAGCATCGCCTTCATCATGGCGAAATCATCGCCCGGCGTGATGCTTTCGTCCTTCATGTTGAACTTGCGATACTGGCCCTTCTGAAAGCCTTCGGGGCCGGCCACCACCATGGCGCCCAGCGCGTTGGTGCCCTGGATATGGCTGTTGTCGTAAATCTCGATGCGCCCCGGTGGGCCGTCCAGCTCGAAGATTTCGGCCAGCTCGCGGTGCAGCTTGCCTTGCGTGGTGGTCTCTGCCCGGCGGCGCTGGATGGCCTCCTCGGCGTTGCGCTGGGCCTGCTCCACCAGCTTGCGGGCCGGGCCGCGCTGGGCATGGCGGATGGCCACCTTGCGGCCGGCCTTCTCACCCAGCGCGGTGGCCAGCAGTTCGGCCTCGGGCAGGGCGCGGTCCAGCAGCAATTCCTTGGGCGGCGGCAATTCCTCATACAGCTGCGCCAGGAAGCTTTGCAGCACCTCGCCTTCGTCCACGCCGTCGGTGTGGCCGGGGAAGAAGCTGCGGTGGCCCCAGTTCTGGCCGCCGCGGATGAAGAAGATCTGCACGCACATGGCACCGCCATCGGTGGCCATGGCGATCACATCGGCCTCGCTGGTCGCCCCGTCGGCGTTGATCGCCTGGCTGCCCTGGATGAAGGTGAGGGCCTTCAACCGGTCACGCAGCACCGCCGCCCGCTCGAAATCCATGGCCTCGGCCGCGGCCTGCATGGCGGTGGCCAGCTTCTTCTGCGCCTCCTGCGTGCGGCCCGACAAGAATCCCTTCGCGTCCGCCACCAGCTCGGCATAGGCCGCATCGTCGATACGCCCGACACAGGGCGCCGAACAGCGCTTGATCTGGTGCAGCAGGCAGGGCCGGCTGCGGTTGGCAAAGAAACTGTCGGTGCAGCTTCTCAGCAGGAACACCTTCTGCAGCGCGTTCAGCGTGGCGTTCACCGCGCCGGCGCTGGCAAAGGGCCCATAATAGCTGCCGCGTGCCACCCGTGCCCCGCGATGCTTGGAAATGCGGGGAAAATCATGGTCTTCGCGCAGCAGGATGAAGGGGAAACTCTTGTCGTCGCGCAGCAGCACATTATAGGGCGGGCGATAGCGCTTGATCAGCTGGGCTTCCAGCAACAGGGCCTCGGCCTCGCTGTTGGTGGTCACGATCTCCATGGCGCGGGTTTGCGCCACCATGCGCTGCAGGCGGCGCGGCAGCCGCGCCACCTGGGTGTAATTGCTCACCCGGTTTTTCAGCGTGCGCGCCTTGCCCACGTACAGAACATCGCCGCCGGCATCGAGCATGCGATAGACGCCGGGGCGCAGCGGCAGTGTCTTCATCACACCGCGAATCGTTTCCACGCCGCGATCCAGATCGGGCGCATCCCGCCCGCGCACCGTCCAGGTTTGCGATTCTTCGGAAAATCGGTCGGGCGTTTCGCTCATGCCCTGCTGCCGATAGCCGCGCTGCCATGGCAAATCCATATGCGGCTGTTATGCCCTCGCCATGGTCCGTCTGATTCTCCTCCTCGTCGCGCTGCTGCTGGCGCCCATTGCCACCCTGGCTGCGCCGGCGCCGCTGATCCTGATTTCGGTGGATGGCCTGCGGGCCGATTATCTGCGGCGCGGCCTTACGCCCACCATCAACGCGCTGGCGGCCGACGGAGTCACCACCCCGGCGATGCGGCCCAGCTTTCCCAGCCTCACCTTCCCCAATCACTACACGCTGGTCACCGGGCTCCGGCCGGATCGGCACGGCATCGTCAACAACAACATGGACGATCCCGAACTGGGGCGCTTTGCCCTGTCGCTGCGCGGCGCGGTGGAGGACGGGCGCTGGTGGCAGGATGGCGAACCCTTGTGGGTGACGGCGGAAAAGGCCGGCCTGCCCACCGCCACCATGTTCTGGCCGGGCAGCGAAGCGGCGATTCGCGGCACCAGGCCGGGCCGCTGGCTGCCCTTTGATGGCAAGCTGCCCAACACGGCGCGCGTTGCCCAGGTGCTGGCCTGGCTGGATGCCACGCCGCGGCCGCGCTTCCTCACGCTCTATTTCGATACGGTCGATCATGATGGCCACGATTTCGGGCCGGATTCGCCGCAGGTGAACGCGGCGGTGGCCGAAGTGGATGCCCGCATTGCCGATCTGCTGGCCGGGCTGAAGGCGCGGCGCATCCAGGCCAATATCGTGCTGGTGGCCGATCATGGCATGGCGCAGGTCAGCAATGATCGCCGCATCCTGCTGGATGGGTTGATCAACCCGGCCGATGTGCGCTTTGTGGCGGGTGGCGCGGTGGCGGCGCTGGAGCCGGCGCCCGGCAAGGCCGATGCGGTGCGCGCCGCGCTGCTGCGCCCGCATGCCCACATGGCCTGCCACGACAAGGCGGCGATCCCGCCGGCCTTGGCCTATGGCCGCCACCGCCGGGTGCCATCGATCATCTGCATTGCCGAACCGGGCTGGCTGATCTGGCTATCGGCCCCCACGCCGGAACAGGCGGCGCGGCCGCTGGCCGGCATGCACGGCTATGATCCGGCCCATCCCGACATGGCGGCCAGTTTCGTCGCCGCCGGCCCGGCCTTCCGCCGTGGCCTGGTGCTGCCGCCGTTCGACAATGTCCATCTTCACCCGCTGTTGCTGCGGCTGCTGGGCCTGCCGCCGCTGGCCAGTGATGGCGATCCGGCGGTGCTGGCACCGGCCCTGCGCTGAACCCCCTGCGCTGAACTGCATGTTGCGCTTGGCGGCCCAAAGCCCTAGGCGGCGCGGCACATGAACGAAGCGCCCACCCAGACTGCGATCATCACCGGCGGTGCCAAGCGCATCGGCGGCGCCATCACCCGCGCGCTGGCCGCCGATGGCTGGCACGTGCTGATCCACTGCAACCAGAGCCGTGCCGAGGCCGAGGCGCTGGCCGCCAGCCTGCCCGCCGCCAGTGTGGTGGCCGCCGATCTGGCCGATCCGGCCGCCGCCGATGCGATCATGGCGGCCACTGTCGGGTTGCCGCCGCCGCGCCTGCTGGTCAACAGCGCCAGCCGCTTCGTCTATGATCAGTTTGCCGATTTCAGCGCCGCCGAATTCGATGTGCACATGGCGGTCAATCTGCGCGCGCCGGCGCTGCTCACCCGCGCCTTTGCCGCCGCCCTGCCGGAAACGCCCGCCGAGCCGGCGCTGGTGGTCAATCTGCTTGATGCCAAACTGGCCAGCCTCAATCCGGATTTCTTCACCTACACATTGTCAAAGATCGGCTTCGCCGGGATGAGCGAACTAGCGGCGCGGGCCTTTGCGCCGCGCCTGCGCTGTGTGGGCATCGCGCCGGCGGTCACGCTGGTGTCGGGCCCGCAGAGCCGGGAGAATTTCGAGGCGGTGCACGGCCTCAACCCGCTGGGGCGCGGCGTGACGGTGGACGAGATCGTCACCGCCCTGCGCTTCATCATCGCCACCCCCACCCTCAACGCGCAAACCATCGTGCTGGACGGCGGGCAACGCCTGCTTGGCCTGCCGCGCGATGTTGCCCATATGGTTGATCTGTGATGCCCGATGCCGCTCCCCCGCCCACTGTGATCGAACCGCTGGCCAGCGGCCTGGTGCCGCCTGGCCTGGGCATCCGCACCCGCAAGATTTTCCTGGAGGATTTCGATCTGCCGGTGGACATTGGATTCCATGATTTCGAGGTGGGCAGCCCGCAAACGCTGCGGGTGAACATCGAGGTGTGGGTGGATGCCGGCCATTTCCCGCGCAGCGATGCGGTGGCCGAAGCCTGGGATTATAATTTCCTGCGCCTGTCGGTGCTGCGGCTGGTGGAAGGCCGGCGCTTCAACCTGCAGGAAACCGTGGCCCATGCCATCTACGAACTGGTTGCAGCCCGCGACGGGGTGGTGGCGGTGCGGCTTTCCACCCGCAAGCCCGATGTCTATCCCGATTGCGGCGCCGTGGGGGTGGAACTCGCCAGTTTCTGATCGGCCGCGTTCCGGTCAGCTGCTGCGATCACAGCGGCCGATCCCGGCCAGTGCATCCTGCCAGTCCCGCGCCAGCGCCGGGTCACTGCCGCCGGCGCCCACCGGCAGCTGGCGGGGCAGGAAACAGGCCAGCCGATACCAGAGCAGGCTGCGCGGCGGCACGGCTTCGGCCGATTCGTCGATGATGTCGCCGCGCGCCAGCCGCACCCGCCGCGCCTCGCCGGGGCGGTTGATCACCACCAGGGTCAGCGGCCGGTTGTCGCTGGTGGTCAGGAAAAACTGGCTCTCGCTTTCGCCGGGCACAGTGCCATCGGCGCGGAAGCCGTTGCTCACCCCGGTCACCACCGGCACCTGCCCGCTGCGCTGATCGGCAATGATCGCCCGCACCTGATCGGCCAGCGCCGGATCCCAGGCCTGCACCGCCCGGCTTGACACCAGACGGGTGGCGCCGCCGGCATCAGGAACGGAAAGAAAAGCCAGTATTTCCAATCCCTTCACGTTAACCGGCCGGTTGGGTGCCGGCGCCGGCACATCCCACAGGAACTTCAGTGTCGCGCCGATCGGGCCGGGGGCCAGCAGCGGATTGCTGGCGGTGGCGGTGACGGCGAGGCGCTGCTTGCCCACGGCGGGCACCCCGGCCTGCCGCGCCGGTGCCGGGCTGGCGCGGGTGATTGTGGCGCGCACGACCAGCGGGGCCGCCAGGGTGAGGTCGGCCAGATCGGCAAAGCCGGTGAGCGGCGGCGGCGCCGGCATCGGCTGGGCCGGCGCCGGCAGGCTGTGGCCCAGCAAAATCAGGGTGATGGCAGGAATCAACGGCCGCATGGTGAAATGCTATGGCGATGGCGGCAGCCGATGCAAGCCGGCAGCCCCGGCTTTGCGCCGGCCGGTGGCACCAGCGGCCCGATCAGCCCGGCAAATTGACGTAGTTGGACAAATGCGGGCGAGAATGTGGCAAAAAGCCGGTTGCGGCGGCCAAAGACTTGCGGCTAAGGATGCCGTCGAGGGATGACGCAGGGTTTGAGGGGGGTCCTCTGTCCGCGGCTTTCCCAAGTTCAAGGGAGTGCCACACCAGCCATGTCATACATGGACCAACCTGGGATGAGCAGAAACCGACAGTATGCCCTGGTCGGGGTTGCTGTCCTCCACGTTCTGCTCGGATATGCCATCGTCAACGGCTTCGCGATCAAGGTGGTCAAAAAGATCATGGAACCGATCGAAGCGGTTGATGTGAAGGAAGAGCCGCCGCCGCCGGATGAGCCGCCGCCGCCGCCGCCGAAGGACATCGAGATTCCGCCCTATGTGCCGCCGCCCGAGGTGTCGGTGCAGTCGGAAGCGCCGCCCAACGCCATCACCACGCAATCGGAAGTGGCCCGGCCGGAACCGCCGCGTGTGGCTCCTCCGGCTCCGCCCGCCGAACCGGCGCCGCCCGCCGTGGCCCCGACCCCGGCCACCCCGCGCGGCCGCGGCAACGTGATCACGCCCGATGATTACCCCAGCGCCTCGCGCGCCGCCGAAGAGGAAGGCGTGGTCCGCGTGAGCTATGTGGTGGCCGAAGATGGCCGGGTGTCGGCCTGCGAAGTGACGCAGGGCAGCGGCTTCAGCCGCCTCGACGATGCCACCTGCAAGATCATCATGCGGCGCTGGCGCTTCAACCCGGCGACCCGTGACGGCAAGCCGGTTGCCGAACGCAAGACTGTTCCGGTCCGCTGGAAGCTTGAAGGCTGATATTCAACCAGAGCCGGCCTGGCCGCGGCCAGCCTGGATCAAAGATAACCGAGGGAAGACAAAATGCAGACTGAAGCCGCTGAAAACCCCTATGGCCTGATGGCCGCCCTGGAGCAGGGTGGTGTGATCGCTTGGGCCGTGTTCCTGCTGATGGTGATCATGTCGCTGTCCAGCTGGTTCGTGATCATCACCAAGTACCTGGACCAGCGCAAGATTCTGTCCGAAGCCGCCGAGCTGGAAAAGAAGTTCTGGACCGCCAGCGACCTGAAGACCGGCGCCAGCAAGCTCGACAAGAATTCGCCGTTCCGCCAGATCGTTGACGACGGCCTGCGCGCTTCGGATCACCACGAAGGCCGCCTGACCGACAAGATCGATCAGCACGAGTGGGTGACGATGGCCCTGAACCGGTCCAACGCGGCCATCACCGGCAAGCTGTCGGGCGGTTTCTCCTGGTTGGCCTCGGTCGGTTCGACCTCGCCGTTCGTCGGTCTGTTCGGCACCGTCGTCGGCATCTATCGCGCGCTGATCAACATCGGTCTGGCCGGCCAGGCCTCGATCGACAAGGTCGCCGGCCCGGTGGGTGAAGCGCTGATCATGACCGCGCTCGGTCTGGCCGTCGCCGTGCCGGCCGTGCTCGGTTACAACTGGCTGACCCGTCGCAACAAGGACGTGGCTGATCGTCTGAACAACTTCACCGCCGACGTGCACGGTGCCCTGGTCTCGGGTGCGCGCATCCAGCGCCCGGTTGCTGCGGCTCCGGCCCCGGCTGCCCCCGCCGCCAAGAAGTGATCGCTGCGATCACGACTGAGGAGACGATCCCATGGGGATGAGTGTCGGAAACGACAGCGGTGAAGACAATGCACCGATGAACGAAATCAACACGACGCCGCTCGTCGACGTTATGCTGGTGCTGCTCATCATCTTTCTGATCACCGTTCCCGTTGTCATCCAGACCGTGCCGCTGACCTTGCCGACGGTGAACAACCTGCCGACCACGACCAAGCCTGAGAATGTGCTGATCTCGGTCGACGGCAATTGCGACGCCTATTGGGGCCAGACCAAGATCGAGACCAAGCAAGAACTGCTTGATCGCGGCGTGAAGGCCCTGAAGGACGAGATTGCCCGCCAGGAGGCGGCTGGTCTCAAGGTTGAACTGCCCGAGGTGCATATCCGCGGCGACAAGGATGCGGCCTACCGCTGCATCGGCGGCGTGGTGTTCACCATGCAACGGGCGGGCTTCCTGAAGGTTGGCTTCATTTCGGAGCCGGTCCCGGGCAGCGTTACCAGGGAATGATCAGGTCGCGCGGGCAACCCTGACCGGTTGCCCGCGCCAGAAGAAGGGAGTTTGACCCATGGGTATGTCTGTGGGTGGTGGCGGTGGCGACAATGCGCCGATGGGGGAAATGAATACCACCCCCCTGATCGACGTCATGCTCGTGCTGCTCATCATGTTCATCATCACCATCCCGGTGCAGACTCACGCTGTGAAGCTTGATCTGCCGCCGCCCAACCCGAACCCGAGCAATGTTGATCCGGTGTTCAACCAGATCGAGATTGATTTCCTCGGCAATATTTACTGGAACAAGCAGGAAGTCGACTTGGGCACGCTCAAGACCTACTTGACCCAGGCCGCCAAGATGCCGGAACCGCCGGAACTGCGGCTCCGCCCGGAAGCCGAAGCCAAATATGAGCTGGTGGACCAGGTGATGGCCGCCGCCCAGCAGGCCGGGGTGGAGAAGATGGGCTTCGTCGGCAACGAGGCCTACGCCAACTGATCGGCCCAAGCATTTGGGAAACAACGGAAAAGGGCGGCCTCCGGGTCGCCCTTTTTCATTGCGCCGCCTCGCCATAACGCCGGTTTCGCCGTGGCTGCCCCGGGCCTAGCATCGGGCGAAAAGGGGAGGGCATCATGGCACGATTGGCAGGCAAGGTGGCGCTGGTGACCGGCGCGGCTTCGGGCATCGGGGCGGCGGCGGCGCGGCGGCTGGCGCAGGATGGCGCGGCGGTGCTGCTGACGGATCGCGATCCGGCCGGCGAGAATGTGGCCGCCAGCCTGGCCGCCGGTGGCACATCCGTGGCCTTTTGTGGCCACGATGTGACGGCGGAAGGGGATTGGGTGACGGCTGTGGGGCGCGCGGTGGCCGAATTCGGGCGCCTCGACATTTTGGTCAACAATGCCGGGGTGGCCGGCGGCAATCACACTCTGTTGGACCACAGCCTGGAGGCCTGGCGGCAGATAATGGCGGTCAATCTGGATGGCGTGTTCCTGGGCCTGCGCCATGCCGGGCCGGAGATGGCGGCTGGGGGCGGTGGCAGCGTGATCAACATCAGCTCGATCCTCGGCAAGGTGGGCATGGCCGGTGCGGCGGCCTATTGCGCGTCGAAAGGCGGGGTCACCCTGCTCACCAAGGCGGCGGCGCTGGAATGGGCGCCGCTGGGCATCCGGGTCAACAGCATCCACCCCGGCTTCATCGACACGCCGCTGGTCAGCAATGCGCTGGCCGGCCGCGACGACGGCAACGAGATGCGCGTGGCGCTGATGGCCGCCCATCCGGTCGGCCGCTTTGGCCTGCCGCGCGAGATCGGCGATGCCATCGCCTTTCTGGCCAGCGACGAGGCCAGCTTCATCACCGGTGCCGAACTGGTGGTGGACGGCGGCTATACCGCGCAATAACGGCGGCGGCGCTGCACGGCGCCGATCAGGCCAAAGCCGGCGATCAGCATGGCCCAACTGGCCGGTTCCGGCACGGCGGCAATCTTCAACCGCCCTTCCTGCACCAGGCGCTGGCCGCCGTTGCTGGCGCTGGCCTGGCTGAAAAGGAAATAGGTGATGTCATAGCGGCCATCGGGGCGCAGTTCGGCATTGGCTTCGCCCAGGCCCAGGCTGCGGCTGCACCCGCCACAGCCATTTTCCAGCGTGACGCCACTGCGGTTGCTGGTGAACAACCGCACCGGCACGTCGCTGATGAAGGAGGCTTCCAGCAGGACATCATGGCCCAGCGGTCCGCCGATATCTGTGCCCTGCCACAGATCCAGCCGGAAGCTGAGGCTGTTGCCGGTGATGGCGATGACATAGCCGCCGTTGGCGTAGCGCCCGCCATAGGGCTGGCTCAGGCAGAATTCCTCCCGCCCGTCGCAGGCGCTGTAGTCAGCGAAATTGAAACCGCCGGATTGGCTGCCCGTGCCGAGGGACGCCCCGGTGCCGCCATCGCCGCTGATATCAACCAGTCCCTGCCGGAACGTGATGTGCGCACCTGCCGGGGCCGCCAGCAGCAGCATCGCAGCAACAAAATGTCTTGCAATCATAAGTCACCACCCAAGCCTCACCGGCCACGCTGCCCGATCCGGGTGCCGGTAGCCATAAGGGGTGACACGGCTTGACCAGACGGCGATGCATCAGGCGGCGATGGATCAGGCGGCGATCTGATCGAATTGCAGCTTGGCCAGCCGGGCATAGAGGCCGCCGCCGGCCAGCAGGCTGTCGTGGGTGCCGGTGGCGACGATGCGGCCCTTGTCCATCACCACGATCCGATCGGCATTGCGCACGGTGGCGAGGCGGTGGGCGATCACCAGCGTGGTGCGGCGCTTCATCAATTCGTCCAGCGCCGATTGCACCAGCCGCTCGCTTTCGGCGTCCAGCGCGCTGGTCGCCTCGTCCAGCAGCAGCACCGGCGCGTTGAGCAGGATGGCCCGGGCAATCGCGATGCGCTGGCGCTGCCCGCCCGAAAGCCGCGTGCCGCTCTCGCCCAGATAGGAGTGGATGCCCTCCGGCAATTCCTTCAGGAACAGATCGGCATGGGCGGCCTCGGCGGCGGCCCACACCTCGGCCTCGGTGGCGTCGGGCCGGCCATAGCGGATATTGTCCAGCGCGCTGGCGGCGAAGATCACGGTTTCCTGCGGCACCACGGCCAGCCGGCCGCGGATGGCGCGCGGATCGGCATCGGTATAGGGCACGCCGTCCAGCGCCAGATGCCCGGCATCGGGATCATAGAAACGCTGCACTAGCTGGAACAGGGTGGATTTGCCGGCGCCCGAGGGGCCGACCACGGCCACCGTCTCGCCCGGCTCCACCGCCAGGGTGAAATCCTTCAGCGCCGCCACGTCCGGCTTGGATGGATAATGGAAACGCACATGGCTGAATTCCAGCCGGCCCTGCGGCGGCTGCGGCAGCGCCACCGGCCGTTCCGGCGCACGGATCAGCGGCCGCGCCGCCAGCAATTCCTCCATCCGGCCCGAAGCACCGGCGGCGCGCATGAAATCGCCATAGACTTCGGTGAGCGTGCCAAAGGCGCCGGCCACGATGGCGGCGGCAAACACGAAGGCGGCGATCGCCCCGCCCGAAAGTGTGCCCGAAATCACGTCCAGCGCGCCGCGCCACAGCACCAGCGTGATGGCGCCAAACACCAGGCTGATCACCACCGCCGTCATGGTGGCGCGCAGGCGGATGCGGCGCTTGGCGGTGTCGAAACTCCGCTCCACCGCCGCGCCAAAGCGGCCGGCCTCGCGGCCTTCCTGGGTGAAGGCCTGCACGATGCGGATGGCGCCCAGCACTTCTGAAACCATGGTGCCGATATCGGCCACCCGATCCTGGCTGGCGCGGGAGATATCGCGCACGCGCCGGCCCAGCAGCAGGATCGGCCCCATGGTGAGCGGGATCACCAGCAGCATCAGCAGCGTGAGCCTGGGCGACAGCCAGAACATATAGACGATGCCGCCAATGCCCATCACGCTGTTGCGCAGCGCCAGGCTGGCCGATGTGCCCACCACCTGTTCGATGATCGCGGTGTCGGAGGTGATGCGGCTGGCGATTTCGGCCGGGCGGTTGGTTTCGAAGAACACCGGGTCCAGCGTGACGAGATGCTGCTGCACCGCTTTGCGCAGATCGGCCACCACCCGCTCGCCAATCCACGACACGAAGAAGAAGCGCACCGCGGTGGCCAGCCCCAGAAAGGCGGTGAGGCCCAGCAGGCCAGCGAAATAGGGGGTGATGGCGGCCGGATCGCTGCCGCGGGCAAAGCCATTGTCCACCACCATCTTCAGCCCCTGCGGGATGGCCAGGGTGGTGAGTGCCGCCACCGCCAGCGCCGCCAGCGCGCACGACAATTGCACCGGATAGGCGCGGGCGAAGCGCCACAGCAGCTTGAGGCGCGACAGCTTGCGCTCGGCCTTGGGCGGCAGCGGCGGTTTTTGGGGACGGGAAGCCATGGCGGCTGATAACAGGGCTTTGAGCGTGGCTCAATGGCCGTGGCCGCGCCGCCGGCAGCGCAGGCGCGACATTGCTGCCGGATGCGCCGCGGCGTTTTTTCCGTATTGCGGCCAATTCATGCGGGGCCGGCGGCATTTGCGGTTTATGCTGCACTGCGATATGGCCGCGCACGGGTGGTGCTGGTTGTTCGCAATGAAAGGCGATTGATGCTCTACACCGCGCACGAAATGCAGAAGGCCTGGCTGGCCGGCCTTGGCATGGCCGCCTCGCAGGGCTCGCAATGGCTGCTGGCCGCCTCCAATCCCATGGCCTGGACCCCGGCTTCCCCGGTGATGGCGCGCGCGCTGGAGGTGTTTGCCCACAGCGTGGCGGTGCGCGGCAAGCCGGCCTTTGGCCTGAATGCCACCATCGTGGATGGCCATTCGGTGCCGGTTTCCGAGGAGATCGTGCTGCGCAAGCCCTTTGGCCAGCTGAAATATTTCCGCCGCGGCGTGAGCGGCCGGCGCGATCCGCGCATCCTGGTGGTGGCGCCGATGTCGGGCCATTATGCCACGCTGCTGCGCGGCACGGTGGAACGGCTGCTGCCTGATCACGAGGTGTATATCACCGATTGGCGCGATGCCCGGCTGGTGCCGACCAGTGCCGGCCGCTTCGATCTGAATGACTATGTCGATTATCTGATCGAATTCCTCGAACTGCTGGGGCCCGATACGCACATGCTGGCGGTGTGCCAGCCATCGGTGCCGGCGCTGGCCGCCGTGGCGTTGATGAACGAGGATGATCACCCCTGCACCCCGCCCAGCCTGACGATGATGGGCGGGCCGGTGGACACGCGGCGGGCGCCCACCGCGGTGAATGAACTGGCGTTCAAGCGGCCCTTTGCCTGGTTTGAGCAGACGGTGATCCAGCAGGTGCCCGATATCTATCCGGGCGCCGGCCGGCATGTGTATCCCGGCTTTCTGCAATTGTCGGGCTTCATGTCGATGAACCTGGCCAACCACATGAAATCCCACTGGGAAATGTTCAAGCACCTGGTGGAGGGCGACGAGGAATCGGCCGAGGCGACCAAGGCCTTCTATGATGAATATCGCGCCGTGTGCGACATGACGGCGGAATTCTATCTGCAGACGATCGATCTGGTGTTCCAGCGCCAGGCGCTGGCCACCGGCCAGTTCGCCCATCGCGGTCGCATCGCCGATCCGGCGAAGATCACCCGCACCGCGCTGCTGGCGATCGAGGGTGAGCGCGACGATATTTCCGGGCTGGGCCAGACGAAGGCAGCGCTGGACCTGGCGGTGAACCTGGCCGAGGACAAGAAACACTATCACCTGGCGCTGGGCGCCGGCCATTATGGCATCTTCAATGGCAGCAAGTGGCGCACCAGCATCGCCCCGGTGGTGGAACAATTCGTGCGCGCCCATGATCTGGGCCGCGTGACCCCGGCGCCGCTGCGCGTGGTGGTGCCCCGCCATGTCGAGCCTGACGTGCCGCCGGGCGTTGAAGTGGCCTGACATGGCGGCCGCCGCCGCCATCCGGTTGCTGGCGGCGCCGGACATGGAGGCCTATCGCGCGCTGCGCCTGGCCGGCCTGAGCGCCCACCCCACCGCCTTTGGCGGCGATGCCGAAGAGGAGGCGGCCTGGCCGCTGTCAGACTGGCTGGCCCGCTTGCAGCAGCGGGCGACGCTGGGGGCCTTTGCCGAGGCCGGTCTGGTGGGCACGGCGGCGCTGGCCATTGCAGCGGGGCGCAAGAACCGGCACCGCGGCCATCTGGTGGGCATGGTGGTGGCGCCGCCAGCGCGGCGGCTGGGCATTGGTCGGGCATTGGTGGAGGCGGTGATCGGCCTTGCCGGCGGGCAGGTGGAACGCCTGTGCCTGGCCGTGGCCATCGACAATGGTGCCGCCATCGCCCTGTATCGCGCCTGCGGGTTCCAGCCCTATGGCGTGGAACCGGACGCGCTGCGGGTGAACGGCCAGTCGGTGGACGAACTGCTGATGCAGCGACTGGTGTGAGCGCCTGTTGTGGCCGGGTTCAGCCGGCCAGTTGCTCCTCGCGCTCGGCCAGTTCCAGCCAGCGCAGTTCGGCGGTTTCCAGCGTGGCGCGCAGGCCATCAAGCGCAGCGGTGAGGCTGGCGAAGCGGCCGGGGTTCTTCGCGTAGAGATCAGGATCGGCCAGCGCGGCTTCGTGCCTGGCGATGTCCTGGTTCAGCGCTTCGATCCGGCCCGGCAATTCGGCCAGCTCGCGCGCGTCCTTGTAGCTCAATTTGCTGGCTTTTTTGGGCGCTGCGGCGGCTGGCGCGGCTGATGGCCGGGCCTTGGCGGCAGCAGCGGCCGGCGCGCGGGCGGCGGCCCAGTCGCTCCAGCCGCCCACGCTGATCTCCGCGCCGCCTTCGCCATCCAGCGCAACGATCATGGTCACCACCCGATCCAGAAAGGCGCGATCATGGCTGACCAGCAGCACCGTGCCGTCATAATCGCCGATCACCTCCTCGATCAGATCGAGCGTTTCCATGTCGAGATCGTTGGTGGGTTCATCCAGCACCATCAGGTTGCTGGGGGTGGCGAATTCGCGCGCCAGCAGCAGGCGGGACTGTTCGCCGCCCGACAGGGTTTCGGCCGCCGCATCCAGGATGCCGGCATCGAACAGATATTCCTTGAGATAGCCGGCGACATGCTTCTTGGCGCCGTTCACCTCCAGCCACTCGCCGCCATCGGCCAGCACCTCGCGCACCGTGCGGCCCTTCAGGCGCTGGCGGTGCTGATCGATGATGGTGGCGGCCAGGTTGGCGCTGCGGGTGATGCTGCCGCTATCCGGCAGTTGCTGGCCCAGCAGCAGCTTGATCAGCGTGGACTTGCCGGCGCCGTTGGGGCCGATGATGCCGATCCGGTCCCCCTTGCGGATGCGCAGGGAAAGATTGTTGACGATGCTGCGCGCGCCGAAGGCCAGGCTGACCGCCTTGGCATCGATCAGGATCTTGGAGCCCGGATCGCTCGATTCGGTGGCGATGCGGGAGCTGGTGGGGCCGCGATCCAGGCTGCGGCGGGTTTCGCGCAGGTCCATCAGCTTGGCCAGCCGGCCCATGTTGCGCTTGCGCCGGGCGGTGACGCCGCGCTGCAGCCAATGTTCCTCGGCGCGCAATTTCGTGTCGAGCCGCTGGCGCTCACGCTCCTCCTCGGCCGCCACGGCCTCGGCCCAGGCATCAAAGCCGCCAAAGCCCACTTCGGCGCGGCGCAGGGCACCCCCAGAGCCCTTGTTGTCCAGCCACAGGCAGTTGCGGGTGAGGCGGGTGAGGAAGGCGCGATCATGGCTGATCACCACCAGCGCGCAGCGGCTGCGATCCAGCCAGTTTTCCAGCCATTCGATCGCGGCAATGTCGAGATGGTTGGTCGGTTCATCCAGCAGCAGCAGATCGGGGGCCTCGGCCAGCACCCGCACCAGCGCGGCGCGGCGGCGCTCCCCGCCCGAAGCGGTGGCGGCCGGGCGGGCCAGATCGATGCCCAGCTGGTCGGCCAGCGCGGCGATGTCGTGATCGGCCGCCCCGCCGGCTGCTGCATAATCGGCCAGCGTGGCAAAATCGCCCATCGGCGGGTCCTGCTCCAGCCGGCCGATGCGCAAGCCGCTGGCGGTGGCACGGCGGCCGGCATCGGCCTCGATCGTGCCGTCGATGATTTTGAGCAGGGTGGATTTGCCGGCGCCGTTGCGGCCGATCAGGGCCAGCCGGTCACGCGCGTCGATGGTGAGCGACAGGCGTTCGAACAGCCAGCCGGCGCCGTTTTTCAGGCCGATGGCTTCAAGCGTGAGAATGGGTTCGGGCATGATGAGTGCGGCAGTGGCGAAGGACGGCGGCGCTGGCAAGCGGGCAGTGCGGGTCTTGATGAAGCGGCGCGGTCATGCCAAGGCGATGCGGCGTTCAGAAGTGGTTCAAGCGGTGGGTGCCAGTTTGACGAGCAATGTCGCGGATATGGTATTGATGAACGTGCGCAAGGCTGGAGCAGTGGGTGGGATGCTGGCGCTGGCGATGATGGCCGGAGCCGCACCCGTGCGGGCGATGCCCGAGCATCTGGAGCAGCTGCAAAAGGCCGGCGATCTCATCCCCTATGAGGTGATCCAGCGCCGGATGATGCAGAATCCGCCCGGTGAATATATCGGGTCCCAGTTTGATGTCACCACCAAGCAATACCGCTTCCGCTTCATGCGCGATGGCAATGTGATCAACGTGGACGTCGACGCGCGCACCGGGGCGCGCGTGCAGCGGCGGCAGAGTTTTTGAGAGGCTGATTTTCGCCATTGACGGGCTGTATGCCCGGTGGCGGTAGTGGGGGGTCAATGCGCATCCTGGTGGTGGAAGACGAACCGAATCTGCGGCGGCAGTTGAAGAACGTGCTGGAGCAGACCGGTTACGCCGTTGATGTGGCCGGCGATGGCGAGGACGGCCATTATCTGGGCGCCAACGAAGCCTATGACGCGGTGGTGCTTGATCTGGGCTTGCCGGAAATGGACGGGTTGACCGTGCTGGACCGCTGGCGCCGCGAGGGGCGCACCATGCCGGTGCTGGTGCTGACCGCGCGCGACAGCTGGGCCGACAAGGTGGCCGGGCTGGATGCCGGGGCGGATGATTATCTGGCCAAGCCGTTCCAGATCGAGGAGCTGGTGGCCCGCCTGAGGGCGCTGATCCGCCGGTCGGCCGGCAAGGCGACTTCGGAACTGACCGCCGGTGCGGTGCGGCTGGACGGCCGTTCGGGCCGCGTCACGCTGAACGGCGAGCCGGTGAAGATGACGGCGCAGGAATTCAAGCTGCTGAGCTATCTGATGCACCACAAGGGCAAGGTGGTGAGCCGCACCGAGCTGATCGAGCATATTTATGATCAGGATTTCGATCGCGATTCCAACACGATCGAGGTGTTCATCACCCGCATCCGCAAGAAACTGGGTGCCGATCTCATCCTGACCACGCGCGGCCTTGGCTACAGCCTCAACGACCAGATCTGATCAGCCGCCGCCGGTTTCGACCGGCCGCTCGCTGCGCCGCCGCATGATCATGATTGCGGCGGCCTGGATCACCATGCTGCTGGCGCTGGGCGGGTTTGCGCTGGATCGGGTGCTGGCCGATACGCTGCGCGCCGGTTTCGATGAACAGTTGGCCAGCAATCTGCGGGCCATGATCAACACCGCCGAACTGGACGAACTGGGCGAGGTGCGCCTGCTGCGCCCGCTGGGCGACCAGCGTTTTTCCGAGCCTTATTCCGGGCTTTACTGGCAGATCAGCGGCGGCGGCAGCAGCCCGTTTCCGTCGCGCAGCCTGTGGGATCGCCAATTGGGCCCGCCGCCGGCCGGCGCCGATTGCCGCAATCCCTGCCGGTATGATTCGGGCGTGTTTGCCGGCGAACCGCTGCGGGTGATGGGGCGCAGCGTGCGCCTGCCCGGTGCCCGCGCCACATTCTATTTCCAGGTGGCGCAATCCAGCCGCGATCTCCAGGCCCAGCTGGCGCGCACCCGGTCGATCCTGTTCTGGTCGCTCAGCGTGCTGGGCCTGGGCCTGATCGGCATGGCGGCGCTGCAATCCACCTATGGCCTGGCGCCGCTGCGCCGGGTTTCCGATGCGATTGCCGCCATCCGCAGCGGCCGGGCGCAGCGGGTTTCGGCGCGTTTCCCGGTGGAGGTGGCGCCGCTGGTGGCCGAAATCAACGAGCTGCTGGCCCATGGCGAGGCCCAGGCCGAAGCCGCGCGCCGCCATGCCGGCAATCTGGCGCATGCGCTGAAAACCCCGATGAGCGTGCTGGTGGGCGAGGCCCAGGGCCGCGATGATCCGCTGGCCCGCGCCATCGAGGCGCAGGTGCAGGTGATGCGCCGCCATGTCGATCACCAGTTGGCCCGCGCCCGTGCCGCCGGCCGCCGCGCCGCCAGCAATGTGCGCACCCCGGTGTGGCCGGTGCTGGCCGCCGTGGCGCGCACCGTGGAGCGCATCCACCAGGGCCGGGTGACGATCGATCTGGCCGGAGACAAGACGCTGGAATTCCGCGGCGAACGCCAGGATCTGGAGGAAATGGCCGGCAATCTGATCGAGAATGCCGCCATCCACGGCGGCGGCCGCGCCTTTGTCACCATCGAGGCGGCCGAGCGCATGGTGCGCATCCTGGTGGAGGACGACGGCCCCGGTATCCCGCCGGATGGGCGCGAGCGGCTGTTCCAGCGCGGCGAACGGCTGGACACCGACAAGCCGGGCACCGGCCTGGGCCTCGCCATCGTGCGCGAGGTGGCCGAACTTTATGGCGGCGCCGTCAGCCTGGCGGAATCGGAGGATCTGGGCGGGCTGCTGGTGATCCTCAGCCTGCCACGCGCGGAATAGCGCGGCGGCGGCGCGCAAGGCCGCCCACCGCGCCAAAGCCGGCCAGCATCAGCGCCCAGCTGGCCGGTTCCGGCACCGCGCCGGCGCCCATCGGCGGCCCGCTGCTGAACAGGGTGAAGCCGGTCACGCCCGGCGCGATGGTGATGACCGGATCAACATAGGCATGGCCGCTGCCCGACTTGAGGGTGCCGGCTCCGCCCACGCTGATGCTGTTGTAATCAGGTTGGCGCTGCCGCACCGATGCGTTCATGGTCAGCGTGTAATCCCGGTTGGGAAACATGAAGAATTCGAAATTGGTGACATCCCAGCCGCCATCCCCCGCCAGCCCGCCGGGGCAGTTGTAGCTGGAACCCGAACAGCTCTTGTGGAAGAACTGGAACGGGATCGGCAGGAAGAAATCAAAGGAATGCAGGGGGATCAGCGACATGCCGATCCCGGCACTGGCTTCGTAAAAGCCGGTGGTGCTGGCCACGCCCTTGGTGGTGAGCAGCATCTTCACCATGCCATTGGCATCAACCGGGCCATTGCCGTTGAGCCGCAGATCATAGGAAATCACGCCATAGGCATCGGATTCGGTGTTGCCGTTGCCCGAAACCTCCACAAACCCGCCGCTGGCCGGCCCGATCGTCACCGCGACCGCGCTGCCATTGTCAGCCGGGTTGGAATAGCTGCCATAGCCATTGTAAAAATTGAATCCGCCGTTGGCCGATGAATTCAGCCCGCTGTTGCGGATGAAACTCTCACCATAAACCTGAACCGGCGCCGCCGCGACGGACGCTGCGGCCAGCACGGCCGCACAGGCCATCGGCATGACGATATGAATTGCGCGCATCGAGACCCCCACCCCGTTTCCATGCGACCGTGATTTTGGCCGCACCCTATGCGGGGCCATGGTCCCTGACAAATGGCAAAACGTTAACCTTTGCTCAACCCCGCGCGGCCTGATGGTGGCGGATCACCTCGTCGATGATGAAACGCAGGAACTTCTCGGAAAACTCCGGATCAAGATTGGCGCTGGCGGCCAGCGCGCGCAGCCGGGCGATCTGTTCGGCCTCGCGGCCGGGGTCGGCCGGCGGCAGGCCGGTTTCGGCCTTGTACTGGCCCACCGCCTGGGTGATCTTGAAGCGTTCGGCCAGCATGAACACCAAAGCCGCATCAATATTGTCGATGCTTTCGCGATAGGCTTTCAGTCGTGCATCGCTCATCGTCTGGTCCCCCCGGCTTGGGCTCTGTGCCCAGATGCATGGCGGTTGCTTTGCGGCACAGCGGCGCGGCGGGCAAGGCCAAGCTTGCACGCGCGCGCAACTGCGGTAAGGAAGCCGCGTGACCGCAACCGTGCATCCCCTGCGCCCCGGGCGCGACCCGTCGATCAAGCCGCTGATGAATCTCACGGCGGCCGGGCTGAATGCGGTCAACCATGTCATTCTTGATCGCATGCAGTCCCCGGTGGCGCTGATCCCGGAACTGGCCGGGCATCTGATCGCCGGCGGCGGCAAGCGGCTGCGCCCAATGCTCACCCTGGGCTGTGCCAGCGTGCTCGGCTATGCCGGCAACCGCCATCACAAGCTGGCCGCCGCGGTGGAGTTCATCCACACCGCCACGCTGCTGCACGATGATGTCGTCGATGCCTCTGGCCTGCGCCGCGGCAAGGTCACCGCCAATGCGCTCTATGGCAATCCGGCCAGTGTGCTGGTGGGTGATTTCCTGTTCAGCCGCGCCTTTGAACTGATGGTGGAGGATGGCTCCCTGCGCGTCCTCAAGATCCTCAGCCGCGCCTCGGCGGTGATTGCGGAAGGCGAGGTGGCGCAACTGACCGCGCAGCGCGATGTGACCACCACCGAGGATCGCTATCTCGACATCATCAGCGCCAAGACCGCGGCGCTGTTTGCCGCCGCCTGCCAGATCGCCGCCGTGGTGGCCGAACGCGATGCCCAGGTGGAGGAGGCGCTGGCCAGCTATGGCCGCTATCTCGGCATCGCCTTCCAGCTGGTGGACGATGCCATCGATTATGTCTCCGACGCCGAGACGATGGGCAAGAATGCCGGCGATGATTTCCGCGACGGCAAGATCACCCTGCCGGTGATCCTGGCCTATGCCCGCGGCAGCGAGACGGAGCGGGAATTCTGGCGGCGCGCCATGAGCGGCCGCGCCAACGGCGACGCCGAACTGGCCCGCGCCGGCGAATTGCTGCGCAGCACCAACGCCGTGGCCGATACCATGGCCCGCGCCCGCCATTATGGCCAGCGCGCCATCGATGTGCTGGCCGGCTTTCCCAACAGCCCGGCCCGCGAAGCGCTCACCGAAACCGTCGAGTTCGCCATCCACCGCGCCTATTGAGACTTGCCTGCGGCAGCCTGTCGCGGCAATAGATGGACATGCACGCGCGCCTTTATCAACGCCCCAAGCACGCCCTCCAATCGGGCCGCGCCCGCACCGGCGAATGGCTGCTGGAATTTGAACGGGATGACCGGCTGCGCGCCGATCCGCTCACCGGCTGGGCCGGCTCCGGCTTCACCGCCGGCCAGATCCAGCTGCGCTTTGCCAGCCGGGAGGCCGCGCTGGCCTATGCCGAGCGCAACGGCCTGGCGGTGGAGATCGTCCCGCTTGGCCCGCGCACGCTCAAGCTCCAGGCCTACGCCGACAATTTCCGCTGATGCGCTCCACCTTCGGTGCGGCCAGCGTCCGCCTCTATCATCTGGATGAGGGCGATCCGGTGGCCGAAACCCTGTTCTATGGCCCACTGGCCGAAGCGCTGGCCGTGGCCGCCGCCCAGCCCGAAGCGGTGCAGGCCGGCCTGTGGATCGCCACCGACAATGATGTCGCCGCCTATCTTGATCTGATCGGCTGAAACGGATCGCCCTGAACGGATCAGCTTGGGGGGCTGGATTTTCCCCGCCCGACACGGCAATTGAGGCCCAACGCGCCCATAGCTCAGCTGGATAGAGCACGTGCCTTCTAAGCTCGGGGTCGCAGGTTCGAGTCCTGCTGGGCGCGCCATTTCCTGAACTGCGCTTTCGAACCTGCGAATTGCTGGTCTTGTCCGCTGCGCGGACGGGGGTTCGAGTCCTGCTGGGCGCGCCAATTTCCGACAAGCAGCGCTGTCGAACCTGCCCGGTTGCGTGGCTGCGTTCGCTGATGTACGAACTGGTTCATTACACGAACCGGGGGGGAGGCATATATGCGCGGGCTGGGGATCGGGGCGGGGCTGTGGCTGGTTGCGGCTGCCGCCGCGCTGGCGCAGCCGGTGGAACCGCCACGCAATCCGGCCGCCGGGGCCGCGCCAGCCGGGGCACCCGCCGGCCCGCCGCGCGGCTATCGCGATCCTTATGCCGACAAGAAGCGGCTGTTGATCATTGCCGATCTGTCCACCGGCAACCAGACGGCCCATATCGGTTCCAGCCATGCTGTTTCGGTGATCGAGCAACTGGGCCGCAAATCGGGCGCCTATGTCGCCATCATCCGCACCGATACCGATCTTGTCACCAAGGGCGAGGTGTGGGGCACCGGCGCCTATGCCAAGGGCGGGCCGCGCCAGGCGCGCGGGCGCAATCTGGATTATTTCGATGCCGTGCTGTTTTACACCAACGGCGAGACGCGGATGATGCCGCAGCAGAAGCAGGACCTGCTGGATTTCATCGCCAAGGACGGCAAGGGCTTCATCGGCGTGCACACCGCCACCGCCACGGCGGCAAGCTGGCCGGACTATCAGCAGATGATCGGCGGCAGTTTCGACAATCACCCCTGGGGCATCTCCAAGGCGAAGATCATCGTGGAGCGGCCGGATTTCCCGGCGATGAAGCGGCTGAAGACCGGCAGCGTGCTGGAGGATGAGCATTACCAGATGCTGCCCACCCCCTACAGCCGCGCCGATGTGGACGTGCTGGCCCGGCTGGACACGCGCGGGCTGGATCTGAAACGGCCCGGCGTGCACCGCACCGATGGCGATTTTCCGGTGGCATGGATCAAGTCGTACGGGAAGGGCCGGGTGTTTTATTCCGGCCTGGGCCATCCCGATGCCGCCTGGGACGATCCCCGCGTGCAGACGCTGTTTCTTGAAGGCATCAAGTGGGCGATCAATGGCGGCCAGGCCCCGCGCCCGCACGCCATGACAGCGGCGCCGAAATGAGGCTCAGGCTGGCGGCGGCTTGAAGCGCGCCTGCGCGGCCAGCCGCACCACGGCATTGGCGGCGCCATAGCCGGCATAGGCCCGGCGCTCGACAATCTCGAAGAAGACGCGGCGGGCAAAGGCGCGGCTGTAGACCTGGAAATATTCGGCCTCGCCATCCCGGTCATACAGGATGTTGTGGGCGCGCAAGGTGGCGACCAGCGCCGGATCGAGGCCGAAGCGGGCTTCGATATCGTCGTAATAATTGGCCGGGATGGGCAGCACCGGCAGGCCGTTGGCGGCAGCGGCGGTGGCGGCGGCGACGATATCGGGGCAGGCGAAGGCGATATGCTGCACGCCGGCGCCGAAATAATGCTGGACGAAGCGGGAGGACAGGGTCTGCCCGCTCTGGCTGCCATTCAGCGTGATGCGGATGCCTTTGCCCGGCGATTCCACCGCCTGGCTGTGCACCAGGCCCAGCGTGTCGGCGATCTGGACCTGGGGTGTCTTGGCCATGGCAAACAGCGTGACGTAAAACAGCTGCCAGCTCAGGAATTCCTCGTGGCTCATCGTCTGGGCGACATGATCGATGCTGGTGAGGCCCAGTGGCTGGCCGGTGGCGGCGCCGGCGATCGGCAGCGGGAATTCATGCGCCCACACCGCGTCTTCGTGGCCATTGGCGATGACATGGATCAGGCTGCCGCCCACCGCGCGCACGCCGGGGATGTCCATCTCGTCCGGCCCCACCGCCTGGTCAAAGCGCGGCACCCCCAGCGCCTGCGCGCGGGTGAGCGCGCCGGCCACATCGTCCACCACCATGCCGAGCGCGCAGACCGAGGCGCCGTGCATGATGTCGAAACTGTGGGCGAAGCCCTCGGGCTCGCTGTTGACGACGATGTTGATCGCCCCTTGTGTCCAGCGCACCACATCCTTGCGGCGGTGGCGGGCGGCGGCGCGGAAACCCAGCGCGGCCAGCATCTCGCCCAACGCGGCGGCCTCGGCGTGGCTGGCGGCGAATTCGATGAAGGCCATGCGCTCGGCGGTGACCGGCGGCGGCATGGCCGGCACCAGCGGCGGGCGTGGGCGGCGGGCGACCTGATCGGCCAGCGCCAGCAGGGAACGGTTGCCATCCTGCGCCACACCGCTGGCCGAACCGGCGCGGAAACGGTCGTTGAAGATTTCCAGGCTCCACCAGCCGTCATAGCCGGTGCGCCAGATGGCCTCGGCCCAATCGGCCACCGCGAAATCGCCCTGGCCGGGCATGCAGCGGAAATGCCGGCTCCAGTGCAGCAGGTCCATCTCGAGCAGCGGCGCATCGGCGACCTGCACCAGGAACAATTTTTCGGCGCGGATATCGCCGATGCTGCTCGATGGGATGCGGCGGGCGAGGGAATGGAAGCTGTCGAGGATGAGGCCGATGGCGGGGTGGTCCGTGTCCCGCACCAGGGCCCAGGCCTCGCGGTGATCATTGACATGGCGGCCCCAGGCCAGCGCCTCATAGCCGACCTTGAGCCCGCGCGCGGCGGCGCGTTCGCCCAGTTCGTGCAGATCGGCGATGAGGCGCGGCCGGTCGGGCAGGGCCAGCGGCGAGCAGTTGGAGCAGAGCAGCAGCAGCGGTGCGCCCAGTTCGGCCATCACATCAAACTTGCGCTCCATCCGTTCGAAGGCGCGGGAACGCTGCGGTTCGGGCATGCCCTCCAGATCGCGGAAGGGCTGGAACAGGGTGATGGCAAGGCCGAGATCGGCGGCAATCGCGGCCACCTCGCGCGGGCGGCCGGGGAAGGTGATCAGGTCAGTCTCGAAAATCTCGACGCCCTGAAAGCCGGCCGCCGCCACCGCCGCCAGCTTCTGTTCCAGGGTGCCGCTGAGCGAGACGGTGGCGATGGAGCGCTTCACCGCCGGGCCCTCAGGCCGCCCGGGCGGCGGCGAAGCGATCGAAGCTGGCCTGCATGCGGGCCCGATCGGCCGGGCGGCCGGTGAACAGCGTGAAGGCGGCGGCGGCCTGGCCGATGGCCATGGCGCTGCCATTGATCACCGCGCAGCCGCGCCGCCGGCTTTCGGCCACCAGCGCGGTTTCCAGCGGGAAATAGACGATATCGGCCACCCACAGATGCGGGCCCAGGCATTCGGCCGGCACCGGCAGGCCGGGCAGCTTGGCCATGCCCATCGGCGTGGCGTTCACAAGGCCATCGGCGGCGGCCAGCGCGGCGGGCAGATCGCCGCCCACCGTCACCTCGCGATCAGGGAATTGGCCGTGCAGCCGGCTGGCCAGTGTGGCGGCGCGGGCGCCATCGACATCGAACAGCGCCAGTTGCCGCACCCCGTGCCGCAGCAGCGCCTGGGCGGTGGCCGCCCCGGCGCCGCCGGCCCCCACCTGCACCACCCGGGCAAAGGGCCGGTTGCCCACCCCGCCGGCCAGCGCCTCGCCAAAGCCGCTCACATCGGTGTTGTGGCCGGTGGCGCGGCCGCCGCTGAACACGATGGTGTTCACCGCGCCCACCGCTTCGGCCTGCGGCGACAGCGCATCCAGATGCGCGATCACCGCCTGCTTGTAGGGGTAGGTGACGTTGCAGCCGGCCGCGCCCACGGTTTGCAGCGCCGCCAGCAGGCGCGGCAGATCGGCCACGTCCCAGCCGCGCTGGGCGAAATCGAACAGCATGTAAAGCAGGCGCAGGCCCTGCGCGCTGGCCTCGCTTTCGTGCATCGAGGGCGAACGCGAGGCGCCGATGTCACGGCCGATCAGTCCCACCAGGCAGGCGTTCCCGGTCACCGCCATCTCCCGCATCGGCGTCGCATTCGCTCCCATGGTGATCAGAAACGTGTCCTGACACCCACGCTGACCACCCGCAGGATCGGGTTGCCGGCAAACGTGTCATAGCCTTGCGCGTTGTTGTAGAAGGGCGGCCTGGTGTTGAACAGGTTCTGCACGTCGAGGAACACCTCGCCATCCTTCATCCAGCGCTCGGGCAGGGTATAGGCGATGTGGGCATCCACCGTGGTATAGGGCTTCACCGGATCGCCGCCGGCGCCGGTGGGCACGCCGCCCACCGAAACCACCGGGTTCACCGCATTGGCGCTCCAGTTGCGATAGCTGCCGGTGTGGTTGAGGAACAGGTTGGCAGCAAAATCGCCCACGGTCACGCCGGCATCGGCGCGCAGATCCAGCCGGATCGACGGGAAGGTGCCGTTGAAACCGGTGGTGCCCAGCACCGAGAAGGTGGGCCCGCCGCCGAAATTCTGATCGAATTTCGTCTTCAGCGACATGGCCGCGCCCAGGCTGAAATTGCCCCAGCTGGTGCTGTGGGTGTAGCGCGCATCGGCATCAATGCCCTGCACCTTCAGGTTGAGCACGTTGCGCTGCCGGAAATCATACACATAATGCACCGTTGCCGGGATCGAGGTGGTGAGCGGCCGGTTGCCGACAATGTCCTGGATCTGGGTGGCGGTTGCACCGGTGGGGAAGATGCGCAGCAGCGGTTGCAGCCCGGTGATGTTCACCGCCGAACCGGCAACCGGCGCGGTCACGCCGCCGGTGAACTGGTTGGACCAGAAGGTGGCCGACAGGCGCAGGCCGGGGGCGAAATTCGGGGTGAAATCCACGCCCAGCGCCCAGCTGGTGCCGCGCTGGGGCACCATTTCATTGTTGCCGCCGTTGATCTGCAGGCCCTGGATGGTGGGCGTGCCGATGGTGCAGGTGGTGGCGCTGCACGACACGCCGGGGATGCTCGACACGCCGGGATAGGCGGCGATCGGCACGGCCAGGTTGGTCGGGCCGCCGGCCACGCTGGTTTCGGCGGTGGTGCCGCGGCCATCGGCGCCAAAGCTGGTCAAGGCCGGAGCGACAAAGCTGCGTGACCAGTTGCCCCGCACGCGGATGCCCTCGGTCGGCTCCCAGTTCACCGCGATCTTGGGATTGCTGGTGGAACCGAAATCCGAATAATCGTCGATGCGCCCGGCGACGTTCAGATCCAGCTTGTGGATGAACGGGATCGATTGTTCGGGCCCCACGATCGGGAACAGCATTTCGGCATAGGCCGCCTTCACATTGCGGGTGTAATCCAGGTTGATCGTGCTGGAACCGCTGCTGGCCGGGCCGGTGCCGTTGGGGAAGGAGGCATTCTGGCGGATGGTGTAGCCGATATATTCGCCGCCAAACGCCAGTTTCACCGCGCCGCCGGGCAGATCGAACAGGTCACCGGCCACCTGCAGGCGGAAATTCTGGATGCCCTGGCGGGTGTAGCGCCAGGTCGTCGTGTCGGTGAGGCGGGCGCGCACCGCGGCAGACGTGCGGTTGGCCGCGCCCAGGTTCCACACGTCCAGCGCATTGGCGGTGGTGAGCGGCAACTGGGTGACGATCTGGCCGGTGGCCGGCACCGAAATCGTCGTCAGGCTGCCGCCCTGGTTGGTGGTGCCATTGAGCGCCAGCAGCGCGGCCGACTGGTTGAGGCGGCCGGTGTCACGCACGAAACTGGCCGAGGTGCCGACCAGCGCCAGGCCCGACACCGTCCACTTCTCGCTCAGCTCATATTCGGCATGGGTGTTGGCAAAGAAATGCTCCTCGCCGGAATTGATCTCGGCACCCGGGCCGAACAGTGCATCGGCCGAAAAGCGCACCTGCTGGGTGGTGGAGGTCTGCCCCGGCATCGCCACATAGAAGGGGTTGATCTGGCCGGCGCCGCCCGCCGGCGTGCTGCCGGGGCCAAACACGGTGGCGAGGATGGCGCCGCCACCGGTGCCGCCCTGGCCGCGGCTGACCTGCTGGTTGTTCTTGCGGTTGGAATAGAGGATGTCGGCGCCCACGGTCAGCCGGTCACCCACTTTCTGTTCCGCCTTCATCATCAGATTGTGGCGGCGCTCTTCGGGCAACTGGTCACCGGCCTGGTTGATGTCGCAAAAGGCATTGGCCTGGGCGTTGGAAACGGGATTGCCATAGCCGCTGCCGGTGTTGCGGAAGATGCTGGTGGTGCCGCCCGGCTGCACGCTGGCCGGATCGCAGTTGAAGCTGGCGAAATTGGCGCGGTTCTGGGCGGTGGCGCTGGACAGATCAAGCCCGGCATCGGTGGCGCGCTGGCGCTGATCGGCGGCCAGGAAGGGGCGATCGGCAACGCGCAGGCGCGACCGGTCGGAATAATTGTAACCCACCGTCACCCAGCCGCTTTCCCAGCTGGTGCCGGCCACGAACCCGGCCTGATAGGTGCGGTAATCATCGCCAAAGCCCAGCTGGCCGGACACCTGCACGCCATCGAACTTGCGGCGGGTGATGAAGTTGATGACCCCGGCAACGGCATCGGAGCCATAGATGGAGGAGGCGCCTTCGGCCAGCACCTCCACCCGCTCGATCATGGTGACCGGCACCATGTTGGGATCGCCCAGGCTGTGATTGACACCCGACAGCGGGATGCGGTGGCCATCGACGATGTTGAGCGTGGAGTTGGACGCCGAACCGCCCAGGCCGTGGATGGTGGGGGCGTTGGTGCCCGATTGCGAGGCGGAGTTGAAGGCACCCTGGCCGGCCGAACCGAGGCCGACCACGGCCGGCACGGTGCGCAGGATCTGCTGCACGGTCTGGGCGTTGGTCTTCTCGATGGCTTCGGCGCTCACGCTGATCAGGTTGGAGCCCACCGGGGCAACGCCCTTGATGCTGGAACCGGTGACGACGATTTCGGCCGCTTCCTCGGCTTCGGCCTGATCGGCGGCGGCGGTGGCCGGCTGGTCTTCGGCGGCGCGGGCGGCGGCGGTGGGCGGGAACGCCATCGTCATCGCCATCGCCATGACAGAGACATGCGGCAAGAAACGCGTCGAAACAGCCATGATATCCTCCCCTGGACCGGTCATTCTGGTGAATGTACCAACTAGTGCGTTCACTATCGGCGCCGAACCGCGCCGTCAAGCCGGGTGCGCCGCGGCCCTCAGTCCAGCGCCACGCGCTCCACCGGGCCGACGATCAGCACATAGGCCGCCGCCCCGATCAGGCCGAGGACGGCGATATAGGCCAAGGCGCCATAGAAGCTGCCGGTGGCCCCCACGATGAAGCCGATCACCAGCGGCGTGACGATGCCGGCCAGATTGGCGCACAGGCTGAACAGGCCGCCGGTCACGCCCACCGCTTCCCGCGGGGCGACATCGGTGATCAGCGTCCAGCCCAGGTTGACCATGCCCTGCCCGAAAAAGGCCAGGCTCATGATGGCGATCACCTGATCATTGCTGTCGGTGAAATTGGCGGCGATCATCGTCGAGGTGAGCAGCAGGCCGGTGATGATCGGCAATTTGCGCCCCAGTGTCGCCGATCCGGTGCGGCGGATCAGCCAGTCGGAAATCTGGCCGCCCACCAGCACGCCCACGCTGGCGGCCAGATAGGGCAGGGCGGCGGCCCAGCCGGATTTCAGCCAGTCCATGCCGCGTTCGTCGGCGAGGTAGGAGGGGAACCAGGTGAGGAAGAACACCAGGGTGGAATTGCCGCAGAACTGGCCGATGGAGGCGCCCAGCACCTGCCGCTTGCGGATCAGCCGGCCCAGCATCGCCATGCTGAACGGCGGCGCAGCGCCGGTGGACAGGCCGCCGCCGGCCCTGATCAGCGCCAGTTCGGCGGCATTGGCGCGGCTGTCGTGCGGTTCCCGGTAGAACAGGAACCAGATGCCGGCAAAGGCGACTCCGATGCCGCCGGTGAGCCAGAACAGCGAGCGCCAGCCCCAGTTGGCGACGATCCAGCCCAGCACGGGGATCAGCAGGCCAAGGCCGACATATTGGCCCACGGCATAGACGCTGTTGGCCCGCGCCCGCTCGCCCTGCGGGAACCAGCTGGCCAGCACGCGGCTGTTGGCCGGGAAACAGGGCGATTCGGCCAGGCCGAGCGCGAGGCGCGCGCCCAGCAGGCCGGCGACCCCGCTCATCAGGCCGTGCAGCGCGGTGGCGGCCGACCACAGCGCCAGCGACAGGCCATAGGTGAGGCGGGTGCCGAGCCGATCGAGCACATAGCCGCCGGGCACCTGCGCCAGCGCATAGGTCCAGCTGAAGGCCGAGAAGATCAGGCCCATCACCTCCGGGCCGATCTGCAATTCCGCGGTGAGCGCCGGCTTGGCGACGCCCAGCACCGAGCGATCGAGGTAGTTGAGCATCGTGGCCGCCGTGATCAGCGCCAATATGCCCAGGCGGGCGCGGCTGGGCTGCATCAGCGTTGCTGCCAGCGGCGGACGAGATCGCGCACGGCCAGGCCATAGCCGGCAACGCCCAGCCCGGAAATGATGCCGGTGACCACCTGGGTCATGATCGATTTCGACCGCCATTCCGCCTCGCGGCGGTGGATGTTGGAGATATGCACCTCGATCACCGGGCAATCGACCATCTTGAGGGCATCGAGGATCGGATAGCCGGCATAGGTGAAGGCGGCCGGATTGATGACGATGCCGATCTGCCCGCGCCGGGCGGCCTGCACCCAATCGACCATCTCATGCTCGTTGTTGGTCTGGCGGAAGACCAGCGGCAGGGCGCCGGCCTCGGCGCGGCACAGCGCCTCCACGTCGGCCAGCGTCTCGTGGCCGTAGATATGGGGTTCACGTTCGCCCAACAGATTGAGATTGGGCCCGTTCAGCACGTGGATGGCGGCGGCCTGATCGGCGTTCATGTCTGTCCCCCCGTTCGGTTCCCTGGCGTCGGTTCAGCCTGCCACCCCGCGGTGGCGGCGGGCAAGGGCAGGGGATTGCGGCGACAGGTCCGTATGTGTACGAACTGGTACATATAAAAGCGGGGAGTGCTTGGCAATGCGTCTGACGCCGAAGTTGCTGGCGACAAGTTTCCTTCTGGCGGCCGCGCCGGTGCTGGCCGACGCCGATGAGCCGGGCGACTGGCCCACCTATGGCCACGACAAGGGCGGCCAGCGCCACAGCCCGCTGGCCCAGATCACGCCGGCCAATGTGGCGGGCCTGGTCCCGGCGTGGACCTATCACATGCGCCCCGCCAATCAGGATGCGCCGGCCCCCGATGCCGCCGCCGCTGCCCAGCGGGCGGCCGAAGCGGTGGGCGCCCCCGCCGCTTTGCAGCAGGGTGTGCCCCCCGGCGGCGGTGCCTTCACCCGCCAGCGCAGCCGCTTTGCCGGTTCGCAAGCCACCCCGCTGGTGGTGGACGGCGTGATGTACACCACCACCCCCTATGGCCGGGTGGTGGCGCTGGAGCCGGAAACCGGGCGCGAATATTGGGTGGCAGCGATCCCCGGCCCCGGCCAGCCCAGTTTGCGCGGCGTGGAATATTGGCCGGGCGATGCCCAGACGCCGCCGCGGCTGTTCTTTGGCACCCGTGATGGCCGCCTGTTCGCGCTGGAGGCCGCCACCGGCAAGCCGGCCGCCGGCTTTGGTGATGGCGGCATCGTCAACCTGAAGACGCCCGAGATCATGAACGGGCAGGAGGTGCGCCAATATGGCATGACCTCACCGCCCATCGTCTGGAAGGATCTGGTGATCACCGGGGCGGCGGTGCAGGAATTCCCGCCGCGCGGCGCCGCCGGCGATGTGCGCACCTGGGATGCCCGCACCGGCAAGCTGGTGTGGACGTTCCACAGCGTGCCGCGCCCCGGCGAGCCCCATCACGACAGTTGGGGCGGCGGCGCCGAGGCGCGGTCAGGCACCAATGTCTGGGGTTTCCTCACCGTCGATGCGGCGCGCGGCATCGTCTACATGCCCTTTGCCGCCCCCAGTTTCGACCGGTTCGGCGGGGACCGGCCGGGGGACAATCTCTATTCCTCCACGCTGGTCGCCGCCGATGCCGCCACCGGCAAGCGCCTGTGGCATTTCCAGGTGGTGCGCCACGATATCTGGGACAATGATCTCCAGGCGCCGCCGGTGCTGTTTGATGTGGAACGCGGCAAGCGCCGCATCCCGGCGGTGGGCATCATTTCCAAGAACGGCCTGGTGTTCGTGCTTGACCGGGTGACGGGCAAACCGCTGTTTCCGGTGAAGGACCGGCCGTTTCCGGCCAGCACGGTGCCCGGCGAGGTGACATCGCCCACCCAGCCGATCCCGCAGGTGACACCGCCCTTGTCGCGCACCGGCTTTGCCATGGCCGATATTGCCGATGTGACTCCGGAGCTGAAGCAGGGCTGCACCGATTGGGTGACGAAGAACCAGATGGTGCCCGGCGGGCTTTATGTGCCGGTGGGCTTCAACGAGGTGACGATCAGCTTCCCCGGCCTGCAGGGCGGCGGCAACTGGGGCGGGTTCACCTATGCCGCTGACCGGCGCTATCTCATCGTTAACACCTCGGATCTGGGGCAGGTGACGGCGCTGGTGCCATCGAAGGGGCCATTGCCGGTGGAGCGCGGTCCGGTGAGCGGGCGCTTCCAGCTGCCGGGCACCCGCCTGATGTGCCAGCAGCCGCCCTGGGGCCGGCTTTCGGCGATCGACACGCGCAGCGGCAAGCTGGCCTGGAGCGTGCCGCTGGGGGTGACTGATGAACTGCCCGAGGGCAAACGCCTGACCGGGCGGCCCAATATCGGCGGGCCGATCAGCACGGCCGGCGGTGTCACCTTCGTGGGCGCCAGCGACGATGGCCGCTTCCGCGCCTTTGACAGCGCCAGCGGCAAGCAACTGTGGGAATATCGCCTGCCCGCCGCCGCCCATGCCACGCCGGCCACCTATCGCGGCAAGGACGGCCGGCAATATGTGGTGATCACCGCCACCGGCGGCAGCTTCCTCGACAGCCCGCTGGCCAGCGACGTGGTGATGGCCTTTGCGCTGCCGCAATGACGCGCTTCAGGGCGCGAAATTGGTGCCCAGATAGGCCGCGATCGCCTCATATTCGGCATCGCTGATCTCGGCGCCGCGGCCGATCATCTGGTCGATTGACTGTTCCCAGGCCGCCCGGTCACGCCGCTGGCCCACCACGATGGCCAGCGTGTGGCAGGTGCCGCATTTGGCGCCCACCAGGTCGCGCCCCGGCCCGGCCGGCAGCAGCGACAGATCGGGCGCCGGCGCCTGTGCGGCCGCCACGCTGATGGCAGCCGCGCAGATCAGCGGCAGCGAGAGGAACAATCTAGTCACGCGGGCGGTTGGCGGCATTGGTCCGCCGGGCTTCGGGGGTGGGGGCCAGCGTCTTGACCAGCGCGGCGCGCGGCCAGTCGATGGGGCGCGTTTCCAGATCAAGCCACATCAGCCGGGGTTTGGCCGGATCAAAGCGCGGCCAATCGGTGGCCGGTGCTTCGCCGCGGGCAAAGCGCACCAGCATGTCCGACATGCGCTCGGCCAGCGCCCGGTCCTCGGCGGTCCAGGTGCGCGTGGTGCGGAACAGGTTCAAACTATCAAGCGTCTGGAACCAATAGGGCACATCGCCGGTGTGATAGGCGCCGGCCGTGGCGGCATCATGATCGGCAAATGTGATGCCCGGCGCATAGGGCTGGCGGCGGGCAAACAGCCAGACATAGGCCGGGCTGCCGGCCTTGGCCTGCGCCTCGGCCCAGCCCATCACCTGCTGGCCGATGCTCATGTCCCGCTGCAAGTCGTTGAGGGCGCGGGTGAGATCGGCCTCGATCTTCGGGGCATAGCTGGCCAGCACGGCATCGGCCTGGCCGCCAAAGCGGGCGCGCACGGCGGCGGTGAAATCAGCCACGGTCTTCACCGGGCCCAGGCTGGCAAAGGCTTCATCGCGGGTGAAGCCGATCAGCACCGGCACCTTGCTCTGGCTGCCGGCGGCATAGGTGGCGGCGGCATCGCCGGTGAGCACATGGCCATCGGCCACCAGCGCATCCCGCGGCACCCCGGCGGCCCCGGCCAGCACCCGGTCACCCGGCAGGTCACGCATCGCCTCGATGCCATCGGCACCCAGCGCCTTCTGCACGGCCAGGCCCTGCGCTTCGGCTTCGGCCAATGGCACCGCGCCGCGCGGGCGCATCGGGCTGCCGCTCATGCCGACCACGCGGTGGAACAGGCCCTTGGCAAGCGGTGACATCTGCAGCGTGCCGACCGACATGGAGCCCGCCGATTGCCCGGTGATGGTGACATTGCCGGGGTTGCCGCCAAAGGCGCGGATGTTGCGCTGCACCCATTGCAGGCCGGCGATCTGGTCCATCAGGCCATAATTGCCGCTGTGGCCGCCGCCTTCGCGGGTGAGTTCGGGATGGGCCAAAAAGCCAAGCGGGCCAACGCGATAGGCGATATTCACCTGGATCACGCCCTTTTTGGCCAGATTGGCGCCGGCATAATTGGCCATGGATGTGGAGCCCACATTGAAGGCGCCGCCATAGATCCACACCACCACCGGCCAGCCGCCCGGCGGCGGCGCGCCCGGCGGGGTCCAGATGTTGAGATAGAGGCAATCTTCCGACACCGCCTCGTTGCCGAAATAATGGTTCATGGTGCGGCCGCGGCCGGGTTGCAGGCACATCGGCGCGGCCTGCGTGGCCGGGCGCACACCGGCCCAGGCGGCGGCCGGCTGCGGCGGCTTCCAGCGCAGTTCGCGCACCGGCGGGGCGGCGAACGGCACGCCCAGAAAGGCCTGCACCCCGCCATCAAGCGTGGTGCCGGCCAGGCTGCCGCTTTCCACCGCAACCTGTTGAGCGCAAAGGGGTGTGGCCGCCAGCAGCAGGGCGGCAGCGAGGCTGGCGAAGGGCTTCATTTGCGGTCTCCCAGGCTGGTGTGGAAGAAATCGAAGGTGGCGTTCACCGCCTGCATGGTGGCGGCGTGGGTGGTGGCGGCATCGGCGCTGATGAAGCTGTGGTCCACGCCGGGGATGTAGATGGCCTTCACCGGCACGCCGTTGGCCTGCAGCCCGGCTTCGGCCAGGCGGGACTGGTCCACCGGCACGGTGCGATCATTGATGCCGTGGATCAGCAGGAACGGCGGGCTTTGCCGGCTGAAATAATGCGCCGGGCTGGCATTGGCGACACGCGCCGGATCGCAACTGGCCGGCGTGCAGCGCAGCAGCTGGTTTTCCGCCGCCGGGGCGCCCGGCTGGGCCTGGCGGGCCAGCAAGGGTTTGAAATCAAACACGCCATACCAGATGGCCGCGGCCTGCACGCAGGTGTCGCCGGCGGGTGGTGCCGGCTGGCCGGGGCGGGCCGGCGGATCGAGCGTGGCATCGCCGCAACTGGTCGCAGCCAGCGCCGCCAGATGGCCGCCGGCCGAGCCGCCCCAGATCCCGATGCGTTTGGAATCAATGCCATAGCGGCCGGCATTGGCCTTCAGAAAGCGGATGGCGGCGCGCACATCCTGCAATTGGGCGGGGTGCGGGGCTTCGCCGGCCAGCCGATATTCGAGGCTGGCGACCACGAAGCCTTCGGCGGCGAGGCGGGCCAGCGCCGCCGGAAAATCGCTGATCGCGCCGGCCTGGCGGGTGTGGCCGCCCACCCAGCCGCCGCCGTGGACATAGATCACCAGCGGGCGCCGCCCGGCGCCGGGTTTGTGGTAGAGATCGAGCCGCAGCGGCCGATAGCCGTTCACCGTGGAGAAGATGATGTCGGCCAGGCCGGTGATGCCGCCGGGAAAGGCCAGTGCCCGTTCCGGCATGGGATCGCCCAGCGCCGGCCCGGCTGCCGCCGTGGGCAGATCGCGCGGAGCGGCCGGGCGCTGCGCCTGCGCCGGTGCCTGCATGAAAAGGCCATAGAAACAGGCGCTTGCCCAAATTGCCCAGCGTTTCATCGCTGCCCTCCCCCCGGTGGTGTATTGTTATATTAACCAGTTCGTCCATAACCCGGACGCGGGCGCGCGACAAGGGGGGATGCGGGCGCTGCGCCGGCTTCAGCCGGCCTGCCGCACCGATGCGAGCACGCTCTGCACGATGGCTTCGCGGCGCTGCGCGATCACCGCCGGGTCTTCCATGTCGAGGCCGAAGATGGTGCGGATCGTGTAGCGGTTGGACACCATGTAGAAGCACAGCGACGAGATTTGCAGATGCAGTTCCAGCGCATCGATGCCGGCGCGGAACACGCCTTCGCGCACCCCCTTGTCGATGATCGCCTGCATCGATGCGATCACCCGACTGTTGCGGTCGCGTATGCCTTCCACCCCGCCAAGATGTTGAGCCTGATGGATATTTTCGTTCATCACCATGCGCACGAATTCGGGGTGGGCGAGGTGATAATCCAGCGTGTGCTCCACATGGGCGCGCAGCGCGGCCAGTGCCGGCAAGTCCTCGAAATGGCGGTCGGCCTCGGCCTCGCGGATGCCGGCGTAATTCTGCTCAAGGACGGCGCGGTATAATTCTTCCTTGCTGCCGAAGTAGTAATAGATCATCCGCTTGGAACTGCGGGTTTTTTCGGCAATTTCATCGATCCGCGCACCGGCCAGGCCCTTGGCGGCAAATTCGCTGGCGGCCACCTTCAATATGTCGGCCCTTGTGGCATCGGCATCATGGGTGCGGCCTGGGCGGCCATCGGCATCGGTCACGCATCGGCCCTTCATGCTGGCGGTCGTGGCCGATGGTTACAGGCTGGGCAAGCGCCAGCGCAAGCGCTGTTTGTCGGGCCGTCTCAGGCCCGTTCGGTATCGATTTCGGCGTAGGTGGTGGCCGGATAGCGGTCACCGGTGACGGTATTTCGGCACAACATGTCCGCCCGCTGGATGATGGCGTCCGCGAGCCGGGCGCTGGTGACGGCAAGATTGTCGGCCATGTGCGCCAGGCTGGTGGTGCCCGGCAGGGCATGAACATGGGCCCCGCGCGACAGCACCCAGGCCAGGCACAATTGCCCCGGCGTCACCCCGGCCTCGGCCGCCAGCGCCGCCAGTTGGCCGGCCAGCGCGGCATTGGCGGCCAGCGCCGGCCCCTGGAAGCGCGGCATGCCGGCGCGGATGTCGCCGCGCTCGAAATTGGTATCGGCGGTGATCGCGCCCGACAGCAGGCCGCGCCCCATCGGGCTGAAGGCGACCAGCGCGGCGCCGATCTCGGCACAGGCGGCCAGCACGCCGATTTCCACCTCGCGGCTCCACAGCGAATATTCGCTCTGCACCGCCGCGATCGGGTGGACGGCGTGGGCGGCGCGCAGCGTGGCGGCCGACACCTCCGAAAGCCCGATGGCCCCCACCTTGCCGGCCGCCACCAGCCGGGCCATGGCGCCCACGCTGTCCGCGATCGGCACGGCAAAATCGCGCCGGTGCAGATAGAGAAGGTCCAGCCGGTCGGTGCGCAGCCGCTGCAGCGAGGCCTCGACGGTGGCCGTGATGGTTTCCGGCCGGCCATCGATCACCCGGCGGCCGTCCACGCCGGCCATGCCGCACTTGCTGGCCAGGAAAAATTCGCCGCGCCGCCCGGCCAGCGCCTCGCCCAGCAATTCCTCGTTGGCGCCAAAGCCATAGAGGGCGGCGGTATCGAGATGGTCATAGCCGGCATCGAGCGCGGCGTTCAAGAAGCGCACCGCCTCGGCGCGTTCCGGCGGGCGGCCATAGGCGTGGGACAGGTTCATGCAGCCCAGCCCCACCGGCTTCACCAGCCGCCCGGCCAGCGCCCGCGCGCTCATGCCAGTTGCCGGTCCAGCGCGTGCAGCGTGCGATAGCAGGGCAGCACCTGCGCCACGCTGGCATTGGGCTCCCGGCCCTCGCGGATGGCGGCGATGAACTCCCGGTCCTGCAATTCGATGCCGTTCATCGACACATCCACCCCCGACACATCGATCCGCTCATCCCGCCCGGTGAACAGATCGTCATAGCGGGCAATATAGGTGCCGGTGGTGCCGATGTAACGGAAAAACGTGCCCAGCGGCCCGTCGTTGTTGAAGCTGAGCGAGAGGGTGCAGATCGCCCCGCCGGCCGATTTCAGCTGGATCGACATGTCCATGGCGATGCCCAGATCCGGGTGCAGCGGCCCGGCCAGCACATTGGCGGCCACCACCGGTTCGCCGGTCTGGTACGCGAACAGGTCAACCGTGTGGGCGGCATGGTGCCAGAGCAGATGATCGGTCCAGCTGCGCGGCTCGCCCTTGGCGTTCATGTTCTGGCGGCGGAAGAAATAGGTCTGCACGTCCATCTGCTGGATGGCGAATTCGCCGGCCGCGATGCGCTGGCGCACCCATTGGTGGCTGGGGTTGAAACGGCGGGTGTGGCCCACCATGCAGACAAGGCCGGTTTGCGCCTGCATCGCCGCCACCGCCTCGGCATCGGCCAGGCTGTCGGCCAGCGGGATTTCCACCTGAACATGCTTGCCCGCCTGCATGCAGGCCAGCGCCTGGGCGGCGTGCATCTGGGTGGGGGTGCACAGGATCACCGCGTCCACATCATCGCGGGCCAGCGTGTCGGCCAGTTCGGTGGTGGCGTGGCCGATGCCATAGCGGGCGGCGATGGCCGCGGTCGGCTCCAGCCGGCGGCCCACCAGCGAGGTGACGGAGACGCCCTCGATCAGTTTGAGCGCATCCAGATGTTTTTCGCCAAAGGCGCCGGCCCCGGCCAGGGCAACACGGATCGGCTTGGTCATGACAAGGGCTCCAGGATGATATGGCCAACCGCGGTGTTGCTGGCTGGCACGTGATAATGGCGGTGCAGGGCGCGGGTGGCGCGGCCCAGCGCGCCGCGCATGATCAGCCACATCACCAACTCGATCCCCTCGCTGCCGGCTTCGCGCAGATATTCGATATGGGGGATGTGGCGCAGATGGTCGCTGTCGCCCACCAGCCCGTCCAGAAAGCGGTTGTCCCACTCGCGGTTGATCAGGCCGGCGCGCGGGCCCTGGATCTGGTGGCTCATGCCGCCGGTGCCCCACACCTGCACGTTCAGATCCTCGCGGAAGCTGGCCACGGCACGGGCGATGGCCTCGCCCAGCGCCCAGCAGCGGTTGCCCGACGGCGGCGGGTAGGTGACGACATTCACCGCCAGCGGGATCACCTTTGCCGGCCATTGCGGCAATTGGCCGAAACAGGCCGAAAGCGGCACGGTCAGGCCATGGTCAACGCGCAGTTCGTTGATGATCGTCATGTCGAATTCATCCAGGATCAGGCTCTGGGCGATGTGCCAGGCCAGATCGGGATGGCCGATCACATCGGGCACCGGGCGCGGGCCCCAGCCTTCATCGGCGGGCTGGAAACGCTCCCCGCAGCCGATGGCAAAGGTGGGGATCAGCTTCATGTCAAAGGCCGAGGCGTGATCGTTATAGACCAGGATGATCACATCCGGCCGGGTTTCGGCCAGCCACTGCCGGGTCCATTGATAGCCGGCGAACACCGGCTGCCAATAGGCTTCGCCGGTCTTGCCCAGATCCATGGCGACACCGATCGCCGGGATATGGCTGGAGGCGAGGCCGTGGGTGATGCGCGCCATGGCTCAATAGCCTCCCTTGATCGAACGGACGCCTTGCGGCGAGCGGCCGCCAGCGATCATCATCGCCTGATAATCCGCCACGCTCATCCCGGTCATCGTGCTCACCGCCTGCACAAAGCTGAGGCCGTCGGTGGAGAAGATCTTGGCGAGGAAATAGATGTTGCCGCCCAGATCGAGCAGAAGGTTGTAATCGCGGGCCTTCACCGCCGCCTTTTGCGCGGCGCTGAGCGGCCAATCGGCCAGATAGGCATCCTCATCGGCCTTCCAGCGGGCGCGGTTTTCGGGCGTCATCAGGCTCATGCAGAACTGGTTGAGATGATATCCCTGGCGGGCGCGCGCGGCGGTGTAGACGCGGGTGCCGGGGATATCGTCAAACTCGGCCAGATAGGCGTGGATATCGGTGATGCTCATGCGGTGGCTCCGGCGGCGGCGCTGCTGGCGGCGATGGCGCGGGCGATGATCTGGCGGGCGCGCACCCCGCCCTGATCGATGCTGTAGGCGCGCAGTTTCAGATCGGGATTGGCCAGGATGCTGGCCTGCTGGGCTTCCAGGATCGCCTTGTCCTCGGCAAACACGCCGCCCTGCTGGCGCTTGAAGCGGGCGGTGAAGCCGGCATCATGGATATCGAAATTGCGCGCCATGCCCCAGAAATAATGATGGCTGGTCTCGGTTTGCGGCGTCATGAAATCCACCACCATGCCGCGCACGCCCTGATCATGGCGGTCCAGCGTGGCGCCGGCGCCCACCGGGGCCACCCCCACATCGATCATCACCGCCGCCGGCAGCAGGAAATGGCAGATCTGCCAACGGTCAACCGGGCCGTCGTGGCGCAGCGCCTCGCGCCAGAACGGCGGCGGCGTGATGCCCGGCATCCAGCGCGACAGGAACACCGCATTGCCCTCCACCCGGCAATCGAGCGGGGCGGCCATGATTTCCGGCTGGCCGATGGAGCCGGCATGGACATGGGTTTCGTGGGTGAGGTCCATCAGATTGTCGATCATCAGGCGATAATCGCAGGCCACGTCATAATGGCCGCCATCAAACACCCAATCGGGGTGCGAACAGGGCCACAGATCGGGGATCAGCGCCGGATCGGCCAGCGCCGCCTCCCCGATCCACACCCAGATGAAGCGGTGGCGCTCATGGGTGATGAACGTCTCCACGCAGATGCTGCGGTTCAGCTTGTCGGCGGCGAGCGGCATTTCCTCGGCGACGCCATCGGGGCCGATCTTCAGGCCATGATATTTGCAGCGGATGGAATCGCCCTCGCGGATGCCCAGCGACAGCGGCAGCAGCCGGTGCGGGCAGGCATCGCGCATCGCCACCACCCGGCGATCGAGCCGGCGATAGAACAGCATCGGCACGCCGCAGATGGTGCGGGCCAGCGGGCTGGCGTCCACCTCGGCATCCCAGGCCGCGACATACCAGGCGTTGGTCAGCCAGCTGCTCATAGCCCGCGCCGTTTCAGCGCCGCATCCAGCCGCGGGAACACGCGGCGGGCATTGCCCTCGAAAATCGCGGCACGCGCCGCATCGTCCAGCGGCAGCGCATCGACATAGCGTTTGGTGTCGTCGAAATAATGGCCGGTGGTGGGATCGATGCCGCGCACCGCGCCCACCATCTCGCTGCCAAACAGGATATTCTTGGTCTCGATCACCTCGGCCAACAGGTTGATGCCGGGCTGGTGATAGACGCAGGTATCAAAGAAGATGTTGTTCATCAGGTGCGTGTCGAGCGCCGGCTTCTTCAGCATGTCGGCCAGGCCGCGATAACGGCCCCAGTGATAGGGCACCGCGCCGCCGCCGTGCGGGATGATGAAGCGCAACGTGGGGAAACGGCTGAACAGATCGCCTTCCAGCAACTGCATGAAGGCGATGGTATCGGCGGCGATATAATAGGCGCCGGTGGCATGCATGGCCGGGTTGCAGCTGCCCGAGACATGGATCATCGCCGGCACATCCAGCGCGCACATCGCCTCATAGAGCGGGAACCAGAAGGGATCGGTGAGCGGGGGCGCGCGGAAATGGCCGCCGCCGGGATCGGGATTGAGATTGCAGCCGATGAAGCCCAGTTCCTCCACACAGCGCCGCAGTTCGGTGATGGAGGCGGCCAGATCACCCTCCGGCGATTGCGGCAGCATGCACACGCCTATGAAGCTTTCGGGATAGAGGCCGACCACCCGGGCAATGAGATCATTGCAGGCCCGCGCCCACGGCACCGCCACCGATTGATCGCCGACATGCGGGGCCATGGTGCTGGCGCGCGGGGAGAAGATCGTCATGTCCGCGCCGCGTTCGCGGATCAGGCGCAACTGGTTCTGTTCGATGGTGGCGCGGATGTCATCGTCGCTGATCGCCGGATAGGGCGGGGCGGGCTGGCCGGCCTTGAAGGCGGCCTTCTGCGCCTCCCGCCAGTCGTCATGCGCCTTGGGCAGCACGGTGTAATGGCCGTGGCAATCGATGATCAGCGGCGGGCGGCTCATGCGGCGTCCTTGGTGGTGGGGGTTGCCAGGGCCACATCGATGGCGGCCAGCCGCGCGGCGGCATCCAGTGCGGGCGCGATGCCCAGCCCGCCCAGCCGCTGCTGCCAGCCCTGGGCGCCGCTGGCCATCGCCGGCGGCACGCCCAGTGCCGAAAGGGTGGCGGCCACTTCGGCCATTTCCTCGGCGCGGCGCTGGCCGTGGGTGGTCATGCGCTCCAGCCGATAGGCGATGTCGGCCGGCCAGCCGGGGCCCAACGAGGCCAGCACGGCATCGAGCACGCCGGCGCGGCTGGCGGCCAGCGCGCATTCGGCGGCCAGCGCCTCCATGCCCTTCACCATCACCGAACGGATCATCTTCACACTGCTGGCCGCGCCCACCGGGCCGGGCAGCACGGCCGCGCCGGCAAAGCCCAGCGCCGCCAGCGCCGCCGCGCCGGCCGGCGCATCCGGGCCTGACAGCAGCAGCGGCACCGCCCGGCGGGCGGGGTGAACCGGGGCCATGATCGCCAGATCAACATAGCGGGCGCCGGCCGCCGTGATGGCGGCGGCGGCGGCGCGCTTGGTGTCGGGCGCGACGCTGTTGCCATCCAGATAGAGGGCGCCGGGGGCGATGCAGCCGGCCGCCGCCCGCGCCGCGCCCAGCGCCTGCCCGGCGGTGACGAGGCTGAGCACCAGGGCGCCGCCGGCCAGCGCAGCGGCGAGCGTTTCCGCCCCCGCCACGCCGGCGCGGCGATACTCGGCGCGCTTGGCGGCGGCGGTGGCGGGATCGCCGGTCTTGCGGTCAAAGGCGGTGGCGGCCCAGCCCGCCCCGGCGGCAAAGGCGGTGGCGGCCTCGCCAAAGCCGATCAGGCGCACATCAGGGGAGACAGAAGCTGCCATGGCCGCAGCGATGCCCGTTCCCGCCCGGCGCTGCCCAATCGGTTTCGCCCGCCACTCATTCGAAAAACTGAAGTGCAGGATCGGCCGCGATGCCCGCCACGCCGGCCAGTTCGTGCAGGAAGGCGCGCTGCACCGGGCTGGGGCGCCAGCCTTCGCGCAGCACCGCGCCGATGCGCCGGGGCTGGATCGGCAGATCATGGGCAATCGCCACCAGCAGGCCGGCGTCCAGCTCCACCCGCACCTGTTCGGGGGAAAGGAGCGTGAGGCAATCGCTGGCCAGCAGCAGTTCGCGGATGGTCATCACCGAACCGCAGGCGACCGGGGCGGGCGGGGGCGCGCCCGCGAACAGCGCCCGCCACTGCGCCGCCAGCGGGGAGCCGGCCCGCCCTGTCACCCACGGGCAGGCGGCCAGCGCGGCGGCCGTTGCCGGGCGCCCGGCGAGCTGATGGCCGGCCCGCGCGATCACGGCCGGGCGATCATCCAGCAGCGGCCATTGCACCAGATCGGCCGGGGCGGGATCGCGCAGCGCGCCGATCATCAGATCGATGGCGCCATCGCGCAGGCGATCGACCAGATCGGCCCAGGCGCCCTCCACCACGTCCACCGCGATGCCCGGCCAGGCCGGCAGCAGCCGGGCCAGCGCACCGGGCACCAGCCGCGCGCGCGACAGCGGCATGGCGCCGATCACCAGCCGCACCGGGCCGGCGGCGGGCTGCAAGCCTTCCAGCCCGGCGCGATATTCGGCCACCGCCAGCCGCAAGTGCCGGGCCAGGTTGCGCCCGGCCGCCGTGAGCGCCACGCCGCGCCCGCGCCGTTCCACCAGCGTGGTGCCGGCCAGCCGCTCCATCTCTGCCACCGCGCGGTGCAGCGCCGGGCCCGACAGCGCCAGCCGCGGCGCCGCCTCGGCATAGCTGCCGGCATCGGCCAGCGCCAGAAAGGCGCGCAATTGCGCCATGCCCAGATGATTGACCGGGTTGAAGCCGCGCCGCGCCGCCCGCGCCAGCGCCGCCGCCAGCCGTTCATCGGCGGCGCTGATGCGGCTGGCCAGCAGCGCCCCGGCCGGGGTGGCGGCCATGCCGTGGGGCAGCCGGTCAAACAGCCTGGTGCCCAGCCGCGCCTCCAACTGGGCCAGGCCCTGGGCCAGCGCCGGCTGGCTGATGCCGATGCGCGCCGCCGCCGCCCCCATGCCGCCGGCCGCGGCGATCACGGGCACGGCGCGCAGGTGGCGCAGGTTGAGCCGGTAGAGCGGTTCCATGGCCAGACTTAACCATGGCTTATGGCGGCAATGCAATTCCGTCTTTGCCGGCCGGGCCGGCTTTGGCAGCCCGGTTGCGGCACCGGGAGTGCGTTGACGGGGGAGAGCGATGATGGCCGGGATCGTGGTGCAGACTGTCGAACGCGCCGATGCAGCGGTGATCGACGGGCTGGCGGCGGCCGGCGTGGCCACCGTGCACGAGGCGCAGGGGCGCACCGGCCTGCTGGCGCCGCACCTGCGCCCCATCTACCCGGGCGCCCGCATCGCCGGCAGCGCCGTCACCATCTCCGCCCCGCCCGGAGACAATTGGATGGTGCATGTCGCCATCGAGCAGCTCAAGGCCGGCGATATCCTGGTGCTGGCCCCCACCTCGCCGTGCGATGATGGCTATTTCGGCGATCTGCTCGCCACCTCGGCGCAGGCGCGCGGCTGCCGGGGGCTGGTGATCGATGCCGGGGTGCGCGACGTGCGCGATCTCACCGCGATGGGCTTTCCGGTGTGGAGCAAGGCGGTTTTTGCGCAGGGCACGGTGAAGGCCACTTTGGGCAGCGTGAATGTGCCGATCGTGTGCGCCGGCGCGCTGGTGAACGCCGGCGATGTGATCGTCGCCGATGATGATGGGGTGTGCGTGGTGCCGCGTGGCCTTGCGGCCGACGTGCTGGCAGCCGCGCAGGCGCGGGAGGCGGCGGAGGCGGCCAAGCGCGAACGGCTGGCGGCCGGTGAGCTTGGCCTTGATATCTATGCCATGCGCGAGAAGCTGGCGGCGATGGGCCTGCGCTATGTCTGAGGGCATATCCTGCCTGTGGATGCGCGGCGGCACATCGAAGGGCGGCTATTTCCTGAAGGCCGATCTGCCCGCCGATCCGGCGGCGCGCGATGCCTTGCTGCTGCGGGTGATGGGCTCGCCCGATCCGCGCCAGATTGATGGCATGGGCGGGGCTGATCCGCTCACCTCCAAGGTGGCGGTGGTCAGCCGCTCGGCCCGGCCCGGCGTGGACGTGGATTATCTGTTCCTGCAGGTGTTCGTGGACCAGGCGATCGTGTCGGACGCGCAGAATTGCGGCAATATCCTCGCCGGCGTCGGCCCCTTCGCCATCGAGCGCGGGCTGGTGCCGGCGCAGGACGGCATCACCCCGGTGACGATCTGGATGGAAAACACCGGCCAGATCGCGGTGGCCGAGGTGCAGACGCCGGGCGGGCGCGTCACCTATGCCGGCACCGCCGCCATCGATGGCGTGCCCGGCACCGCCGCGCCGATCCCGCTGATGTTCCGCGACACCGCCGGTTCCAGTTGCGGCGCGCTGCTGCCCACCGGCCATGTGGCTGACGATGTCGCCGGCACACGCGTGACGCTGATCGACAATGGCATGCCCTGCGTGGTGATCGCGGCGGCTGATCTGGGCATCAGCGGCCACGAGGGGCGTGACGCGCTTGATGCCAACACGGCGCTCAAGGCCCGGCTGGAGGTGATCCGCCTCGCCGCCGGCCCGCTGATGAATCTGGGCGATGTGGCGCAGAAATCCGTGCCCAAGCTGATGCTCGTGGCGCCGCCGGCCGGCGCTGGCCATCTGGCGGTGCGCAGCTTCATCCCGCACCGCTGCCATGCCTCGATCGGCGTGCTCGGCGCGGTGAGCGTGGCCACCGCCGCGCTGCTGCCCGGCAGCCCGGCCGCCGCCGTCGCCGATGTGCCGCCGGGCCAGCAGAAAACCATCGTGATCGCGCATCCAACCGGCGTGACCGAATGTGTCGTCACGCTGGATGCGGCCGGCGCCGTGGTGGCCGCCGGCATGCTGCGCACGGCGCGCAAACTGATGGACGGGATGGTGTTTGCATGAGCAGCCGGATCAGAAGCTGGACCGGGGCGCCGTCGGCCCCGCGCTATCGCCCGCCGCCCGGCGCGGTGGATGCCCATTGCCATGTCTTTGGCCCGATGGCGCAATTTCCCTTCAGCCCCAAGGCCAAATATCTGCCCGAGGATGCCGGGCCCGACATGCTGTTTGCCCTGCGCGATCATCTCGGCTTTGCCCGCAACGTGATCGTGCAGGCCAGTTGCCACGGCACCGACAATGGCGCCACGCTGCACGCCATCGCCCAGTCCCAGGGCCGGGCGCGCGGCGTGGCGGTGGTGGACCCGGCGATCAGCGCGGCCGAGCTTCACGCGCTTGATGCTGCCGGCATCCGCGGCGTGCGCTTCAATTTCCTCAAGCGGCTGGTCGATGATGCGCCCAAGGACAAGTTCCTTGAACTCAGCCGCCGCCTGCCGGCCGGCTGGCACGTGGTGATCTATTTCGAGGCCGACATATTGGCCGAACTGCGCCCGTTCATGGACGCGATTCCGGTGCCGCTGGTGATCGATCACATGGGCCGCCCCGATGTGCGCCAGGGGCCGGACGGGCCCGACCTGCGCGCCTTTCGCGCCCTGCTGAACAGCCGGCCGGACGTCTGGTTCAAGGCCACCTGCCCGGACCGGCTGGACGCCATCAAGGACGGCGGGCGCGGCGCCCCCTGGGATGATTTCGCCGCCGCCGTCGCCCCGCTGGTCGCCGATTATCCCGGCCGCTGCCTGTGGGGCACGGATTGGCCGCACCCCAACATGGAAACCGAAATCCCCGACGATGGCCTGCTGGTTGACATGATCCCGCGCATCGCCCCCACGCCCGCCCTGCAACAGGCGCTGCTGGTGGACAATCCGATGCGGCTTTACTGGCCCGAGGAGGCGATCACGCCGCCAGGCTGATCGGCAGCCGCAGGAATCGCCGCCCTTGCGCATCGGGCGGCGGCAGCGCGCCGGCGGCGATGTTCACCTGCAGGCTGGGCAGGATCAGCGCCGGCGGCGGCAGGCCGGCATCGCGGGCGCGGCGCATGGCGATGAAATCGGCCGCCGCCACGCCATCATGCACATGGATATTGTGCGCCCGCTGCGCCGCCACGCTGGTTTCGCAGGCATATTCCGTGCGCCCGGCCGGCAGATAATCATGGCCCACAAAGATGCGCGTGGCCGGCGGCAGCGCCAGGATTTTCTGGATGGAGGCGTGCAGCGTGGCGGCATCGCCACCGGGAAAATCGCAGCGCGCCGTGCCATAATCCGGCATGAACAGCGTATCGCCGACAAAGGCGGCATCGCCGATCACATAGGTGAGGCAGGCCGGCGTGTGGCCCGGCGTGTGCATCACCCGGATGCTCAGATTGCCCAGCGGCAGGGTGGCGCCATCGTCCACCAAGATGTCGAACTGGCGGCCATCGGTGGCCAGATCATCCATGCCGAAACGCGGCGCAAACAGCGCCTGCACCTCGGTGATGCGGGCGCCGATCACCAGCGGCGCGCCGGTTTGGCGGCGCAGCCAGTCCCCACCGGCCAGATGATCGGCATGGGCGTGGGTTTCGAGGATCCAGCGCAAGTTCAACTGGCGGCGCGCAACCGTGGCCAGCAGCGCCTCCAGCCCGGCATGGGAAACGCGGGCGCCGCGCGGTTCATACTCCAGCACGGCATCGATGATCACCGCCTCCCCGCTGGCCGGATCGCTGACCAGATAGGTCCAGGT
>JAIXUQ010000103.1 GCA_027483465.1 Sphingomonadales bacterium | reverse complement strand
ATTGCCGATATCAGCCTGGCCGATTTCGGCCGCCGCGAGATTGCCATCGCCGAAACCGAAATGCCCGGCCTGATGGCGCTGCGTGCCGAATTCGGTGCGTCAAAGCCGCTGAAGGGCGCGCGCATCACCGGTTCGCTGCACATGACGATCCAGACCGCGGTGCTGATCGAAACGCTGGTGGAACTGGGCGCCGATGTGCGCTGGGCCACGTGCAACATCTTCTCCACCCAGGATCATGCCGCCGCCGCCATCGCCGCGCGCGGCATCCCGGTCTATGCCATCAAGGGCGAGAGCCTGGCCGATTACTGGGATTATGTCGGCCGCATCTTCGATTGGGGCGATGTCACCTCCAACATCATCCTGGATGATGGCGGCGATGCCACCATGTTCGCGCTGTGGGGCGCCCGCCTCGAAGCCGGCGAGACCATGGGCGAGCCGGAGAATGAGGAAGAGGTTGAGTTCCAGCGCGCGCTCAAGGCCTTCATCAAGGCCCGTCCCGGCTATCTCACCGAAACGGTGAAGGCGCTGAAGGGCGTGTCGGAAGAGACCACCACCGGCGTCCACCGCCTCTATGAACTGTCCAAGCAGGGCCGCCTGCCGTTCCCGGCGATCAACGTGAACGACAGCGTGACCAAGTCGAAGTTTGACAATCTTTATGGCTGCAAGGAATCGCTGGTCGATGCCATCCGCCGCGCCACCGACGTCATGCTGGCCGGCAAGGTTGCCGTGGTCGCCGGCTTTGGCGATGTCGGCAAGGGTTCGGCCCATTCGCTGCGCAACGGCGGCGCCCGCGTGATGGTGACCGAGATTGATCCGATCTGCGCCCTGCAGGCCGCCATGGAAGGCTTTGAAGTGGTGACGATGGACGAGGCGGTGAAGCGCGCCGACATCTTCGTGACCGCCACCGGCAACATGGACGTGATCACCGCCGAGCACATGATGGCGATGCGCCCCAACAGCATCGTCTGCAACATCGGCCACTTCGACAGCGAGATCCAGATCTCCGCCCTGTCCAACTACAAGTGGACCGAGGTGAAGCCGGGCACCGACATCGTCGAATTCCCCGATGGCAACCAGATCATCGTGCTGGCCAAGGGCCGGCTGGTGAACCTGGGCTGCGCCACCGGCCACCCCAGCTTCGTGATGTCGGCCAGCTTCACCAACCAGGTGCTGGCCCAGATCGAACTGTGGACCAAGAGCGAGCAGTACGAGAACAAGGTCTATGTGCTGCCCAAGCATCTCGACGAGAAGGTCGCCCGCCTGCACCTCGACAAGCTGGGCGTGAAGCTGACCAGCCTGTCGCCCAAGCAGGCCGCCTATATCGGCGTGGGCGAAGCCGGCCCGTTCAAGCCGGACCATTATCGCTATTGATTGCGACCCGTTCGCAATTGAATTGACGCGCAGCGGCCGGCACTTGTAGTGCCGGCCGCTGTTGTTTGGAGTGAAGGGTTGGGGGCCGGCACCTGCAATGCCGGCCGCTGTTCCCTTGAATGAAGGGTGGGGGCCGGCACCTGCAATGCCGGCCGCTGTTGTGTGGAAGGGGGGCTGCGATGAAATCTCCTGTCCTGCCGCTCCTCGCGCTGGCGGCGGCGCCGGCGCTGGCGCAGGAGGCCGCGCAACCAGCCGCCACCCTGCCCGCCCCCACCCTGCCGGCGACCGTCACCCAGCCGGCCGCCGGCAACCGCGCCGGGGAAAATGCCGTGCGCGGCGCCGGCGATGCCTTTGGCACGGTGATCGGGCGGGAGGAGATCGGCCTCTACAGCGCCGATGACATCCGCGGCTTTTCCCCGGTGGCGGCCGGCAATGTGCGGATCGAGGGCCTGTATTTCGATCCGGTGGGGCTGCCGTCTGACCGGATCAGCGGCGCCACCACCATCCGCGTCGGGCCATCGGCGCTGGGCAGCCCGTTTCCGGCGCCCACCGGCATCGTCGACATCGGCCTGCGCCTGCCCGAAGGCGAAGCCGCCGGATCGGCGCTGCTGAGCGCCGACAGCCTGGGCAGCCATGCCGCCGAGCTTGATCTGGCGCTGCCGCTGACCGACCGGCTGAGCATCGGCGTGGGCGCGGCGCTGAGCACCCAGCGCCTGATCGATGCCACGCGCGAGGTGGCGCGCGATGCCGCCATCATCGCCCAGTGGCGGCCCGGCGATGATCTGGGCCTGATCGGCTTTTTCAGCCTGGAACATACCCCGCGTGAGGATGCCGCCCCGCTCTATGTGCCGGCCGGCGCGGCGCTGCCGCCCGATCCGCCGCGCCGGCGCTTCATCGGCCCGGCCTGGGCGGCGGGGCGCAGCACCGAAACCACCGCCGGCGCCGTGCTGGATTGGCAGTGGGGCGGCGGCTGGCAATTGAAGGCCGGGCTGTTCCGCTCGACGCTCTCAAGCCCGCGCGCCTTTTCCAACCTGCTGCTGGACGTGACCCCCGATGGCCGCGCGCAGCAGCAGGTGGTGGCCGATCCGCCGCTGTTCTTTGCCAGCACCAGCGGCGAGGCGCGGCTGACCCGGCAGTGGGACGATGGCCCACGCGCCCACCGGCTGCACCTGGCGCTGCGCGGCCGCCAGGCCTTCCGCCGCTTTGGCGGGGCGGACAGCATCGATCTGGGGCCCACCATCATCGGCCGGCCGAGCACGGCGGCGCGGCCGGCCTTCGGCTTTGGCGTGCAGGAGGAGGACCGGGTGCGGCAGTTGACGCTGGCCGCCGGTTACGAGGGCGAGTGGACCGACCGGGGCAGTCTTTCGGTGGGGGTGCAGCGCAGCGATTATCACAAGCGCATTGGCCTGCCCGGCCAGAAAGTGCAGGTCACGGCGCGGCCGTGGCTGATGAATGTCAACGCCGCGGTGGTGCTGGGGCCGCGCACGCGCCTGTATGGCGGCTATGTCACCGGGCTGGAGGAAAGCGGCGTCGCGCCCGACAATGCCGCCAACCGCAACGAGGCGCTGCCGGCGATCATCACCCGCCAGTTTGATCTGGGCCTGCGCCAGCAACTGGGGCCGCTGGTGCTGGTGGCCGGCGGCTTTCAGCTGACCAAGCCCTATTTCAACCTGGGGCCGGGCAACCGGTTCGGCCGGCTGGGCGATGTGACCAACCGCGGGATCGAGCTGTCGCTGGCCGGGCCGGTGACGGAGCGGCTGTCGCTGGTGGCCGGCGGCGTGTTCAGCCGGCCGCGCGTCTCGGCGGCGGCGGTGGCGCTGGGCGTGTCGGGGCCGCTGCCGGTGGGGCCGGTGCCGCAGCGGCTCAGCCTGTCGGCCGATTGGCGGCCGGCCTTTGCCCCCGGCCTGTCTCTTGACATCGGCCTGTTCCACGATGGCCGCCAGGCGACCACGGTTGACAACCGGGTGGCGCTGCCGGCGCGCAGCTTTGTTGATGTGGGCGCACGCTATGCCTTCCGGCTGGCCGGCAAGCCGGCGGTGCTGCGCGCGCAGATCATCAACGCCGGCGGGGTGAACGGCGTGTTTCTGGAAGATGCCGGGGTGTATGGCCCATTGGATGGCCGGGTGGCGCAACTGTATCTCACCGTTGACTTCTGAAACCGCGCGGGCCAGCCTCCATGAACGCCTCCATGAACATTGCATATTGTATACGATTTTGGGGCTGGACTTGCGCGGCCGTGCTGGCCATTGATTGGGCATGACAGGAGGGGATTTCTCGCGCCGGGCGCTGGCCCTGGGGGTGGTCGGGCTGCTGGCCCCGGCCGCCGTCACCCAGGCCCAGCCCGCCGTCACCAGCGCCCCGCCGGCGGCCACCAGCGCCCCGCAAACGGCCACCGATGGCCAGGTTGCCGCCACGGGCAGCCGCTCTGCGGAGAATGCCGTGCGCCAGGCCGGCGATGCCTTTGGCACCTCGATCGGCCGCGAGGTGTCGGGCCTTTACAGCCGCGAACGGGTGCGCGGTTTCTCCCCGGTGGTGGCCGGCAACGTGCGGATCGACGGGCTCTATTTCGATCCCATCGTGGTGCCGTCCAGCCGGCTGGTGCGGGCCACCGCCATCAAGGTGGGCCCATCGGCGCTGGGCAGCCCCTTCCCGGCCCCCACCGGCATCGTTGATCTGGGCCTGCGCCGGCCGGGGCGGGAGGCCGCCGCCAGCCTGCTGGTGGGCTACAACACCTGGCACACCCCCACGGTGGAATTTGATGCCAGCCTGCCGGTCTCCTCCACGCTCAGCGTGGGGGTGGGTGCAGGCATGTTATTGGAAAATGGCTTCAATCGCACCCGTGACCATAGTTTCGAAGGCGCCTTCATCGCCGAATGGCGGCCTTCGGCGGCGCTCAGCCTGCTGCCCTTCATCACGGTGAAGGAAACCTGGATCGACGATCATGGCCCGATTTCGGTGCCGCAGGGCAATTTCCTGCCGCCGCGCCTGCCGCGCCGGCAGTTCTTCGGCCCCGGCTGGTCAACCGGGGGAGACACCGAACTGAACGCCGGCCTGATCGGCGATTGGGCGCCGGCGCCGGGCTGGCTGCTGCGGGTGGGCCTGTTCCGCTCGCAGCGGGTGATCGATGGCCAGTTCGCCAATGTGGTGCGCCTCACCAGCCCCGAAGGCACCGGCACCCAGCGCATCACTGCCGATCCCACGCTCTACAACGCTTCGACCAGCGGCGAGGTTCGCCTCACCCGCCGATTCGATGACGGCCCGCGCCACCACCAGTTGCACGCCACGCTGCGCGGCCGGCAGGGCTATCGCCGCTTCGATGGCTCGCAAGTCGTTGATCTTGGCCAGGTCAATATCCTCACCGTGGCGCCTGATGTGCCGGTTCCCAATTTCAGTTTCGGCCCGCAGCAGGATGACAATGTGCGGCAATGGACCGGCGGCCTCGCCTATGAGGGCCGTTGGGACGGGGTGGGCGATCTTTCAGTTGGCATCCAGAAAAGCGATTATGCCAAGCGCATCGGCTTCCCCGGCGCCATCACCGCCACCGATGCCACGCCCTGGCTCTACAATGTCACCGCCGCCGTGGTGGTCAGCGATCATCTCACGCTCTATGGCGGCGCGGTCACCGGGCTGGAGGAATCGGGCGTGGCCCCCAATTTCGCCGCCAACCGCAACGAGGCGCTGCCGGCGATCCGCACCCGCCAGCTTGATGCCGGGGTGCGGCTGGATCTGGGCGGCGGCATGCGCATGGTGGCCGGCCTGTTCGAAGTGTCCAAGCCCTATTTCAACCTTGATACGGGCGGCCGTTTCGATGTGCTGGGCGAGGTGATCAACCGCGGGGTGGAAGCCTCGCTGGCCGGGCCGCTCACCGATGAACTGTCGATCGTCGCCGGTGCCGTGCTGCTGCGGCCGCGCGTGACCGGCGATGCCGTCACCCGCGGGCTGGTGGGCCGGCTGCCGGTGGGGGCCATCAGCGAACGCATTGAGATTTCGGCCGATTGGCGGCCGGAATTCGCCCCCGGCCTGTCGCTTGATGCCCGCCTGTCCTACCGCTCGCCGGAAATCGCCACGGTCAACAATCTGGTTTCGGTGCCCACCCGCACGCTGATCGATGTGGGCGGCCGCTATCGCTTCAGGCTGGCCGGCAACGAGGCGGTGCTGCGCATCCAGACCACCAATCTCACCAGCCAGCAGGGCTTTGATCTGCGCGGCGCCAATGCCTACACGGTTCTGCCCGGCCGGGTGACCCAGGCCTATCTCACCGTCGATTTCTGACTTGCGGTGGCGCTGGAAAGCGGCAAACCCATGCGCATGACAGGGGAAAACATCATGGTCGCCGTGCTGCTGGCTGCGCCAGCGGCGGCCCAAACGGCCGCGCCCGCGCCACCACCGCCGGCCGACATTGCCGCCACCGGTGACCGCGCTGCCGAAAATGCCGTGCGCCAGGCCGGCGATGCCTTTGGCAGCACCGTGGGCCGCGAGGTGATCGGCATCTACAACCAGATGAATGTGCGGGGCTTTTCGCCAATTGCCGCCGGCAATGTGCGCATCGACGGCCTGTATTTTGATCCGGTGGTGCCGCCCTCCACCCGGATCAGCCGCACCACCACCATCCGAGTGGGCCTGTCGGCACTGGGCAGCCCCTTCCCTGCCCCCACCGGCCTGGTGGATTTCGGTTTCCGCCGGCCGGGCGACAAGGCGGCCGCCAGCGCCCTGCTGCTGGCCGATGGCTGGGGCACGATCAATGGCGAGGTGGATGCGGTGCTGCCGGTCAGCGGGGTGCTCAGCTTTGGGCTGGGCGCTTCGGTGCGGCGCGAAAGCGGGCTGGATGCGACACGCGAAAACAGTGTTGGCGGCACGCTGATCGCGCGCTGGGCCCCGGCCCCCGGCCTCACGCTGATGCCCTTTGCCAGCCTGCTGCACCAGCCGCTTGATGATCACCGCCTCAGTTTCCAGACGGCGAGCGAATTTCTGCCGCCGCTGCTGCCGCGCCGCCAGCGCTTTGGCCCGGATTGGGTGAACGGCAGCGGGCTGGATGCCAATATCGGCGTGCTGGCCGATTGGCAGGTCGCTCCCATGTGGCAGCTGCGCGCCGGCCTGTTCCGGTCCAGCCGTCACCGCGAGCGGCAGATGACCAATCTGGTGCGCGGCCTGTTGCCCGATCGCACCGGTACCCAGCGGGTGATTGTCGATCCGCGCCTGGCCTTTGCCGCCGTGTCGGGCGAGGTGCGCCTGTCGCGCCAGATTGATGATGGCCCGCGCCGGCACCTCATCCACCTCGCCGTGCGCGGCCGCAGCGGGGATCGCCGCTTTGGCGGGTCCGACACGCTGGAACTGGGCCCGGTGCAGATCGACACCCCGTCGCGCGTGCCCGAGCCGGCCTTCCGCTTCACCCAGCAACAGTTTGACGATGTGAAGCAATTCACCGGCGGCATCGCCTATGAGGGCCGCTGGCTGGGCGTGGGCGAAGTTGCCGCCGGCCTGCAATGGACCGATTACAAGAAGCGCATCGATCTGCCTGCCGGCGGCGTGCAGGCCACCGACGCGCGGCTGCTGCTCTACAATGTCACGCTGGCGGCCAATCTGGGCGAACGGCTGGTGGTTTATGCCGGCACGGTGAACGGCCTGGAGGAAAGCGGCGTCGCGCCGGGCAATGCCATCAACCGCAACGAGGCGCTGCCGGCGATCACCACCCGCCAGTTTGATGCCGGCCTGCGCTTTGCCCTCACCGATCAGATCAAGCTGGTCGCCGGGGTGTTCGATATCAGCAAGCCCTATTTCAACCTTGATGCCGCCGGCCGATTTGACGTGCTGGGCGATGTCGTCAATCGCGGGGTGGAGGCCAGCATCGCCGGGCCGATCACGCCCAGCCTGTCGGTGGTGGCCGGCGGCGTGTGGCTGTGGCCGAAGGTGAGCGCGCCCGGTGCCGCACCGGGCCGCATCGGCGAGCGGCCGGTGGCGGCCATCGGCCAGCGGTTCGAGCTGAGCGCCGACTGGCGGCCAGGGTTCGCCCCCGGCCTGTCGTTCGATGCCCGGCTGGCCTATCGCAGTTCGGAAACCGCCACGGTCAGCAATCTGGTCGCCATCCCGGCGCGCACCATCATCGATCTGGGCGGCCGCTACCGCTTCCGCCTCGCTGGCAACAACGCGCTGCTGCGCGTGCAGGTGACCAACCTGTTCGATGTGGAAGGCTATGATCTGCGCGGTGCAGGTGCCTATGGCCCGATCCCCGGCCGGCTGGCCCAGGCCTATGTCACCATCGATTTCTGAGCTGATCCTGCCCGACGAGGCTGCAACGGCGCGGCTCGCCGCCGCGCTGGCCGCCGCGCTGCGCCCGGGTGACACCATCGCGCTGTCCGGCGATCTGGGTGCCGGCAAATCCACCCTCGCCCGCCATGTCCTCAAGGCGCTGGGCTGGCCCGGAGAGGTGCCGTCACCCACCTTCACGCTGGTCCAACCTTATGAGGAATTGCCGGTGCCGGTGTGGCATTGCGACCTCTACCGGCTTGAATCGCCGGCCGAGGCCGATGCCCTTGGCCTGTTCGAAACCGATGCCGCGCTGCTGATCGAATGGCCGGAACGGCTGGGCCCGCGCCTGCCGGCCAGCGCGCTGCACCTGCATCTGGCCGGCAGCGGCGATGCACCGCGCCGCTTGACTTGGCGCGCGCCGCCGGCTTGGGAGACGCGGTGGCCACCAATCTTGCCAGCATGATCCCGCCGCCGGGCACCGGCGCCTTCCTGAATGCCCATGGCTGGGGCGGCGCCGCCGTGCGCCCGCTCGCTGGCGATGCCAGTTTCCGCCGCTATTTCCGGGTGGAATTGCCGGGCCGCACCGCCGTGCTGATGGATGCCCCGCCCGACAAGGAAGACAGCCGGCCCTTCCTCGCCATCAGTCGCCATCTTGACGCGCTGGGCTTTTCTGCTCCGCAGGCACTGGCGGTGGACCTGGCGCAGGGCCTGGTGCTGCTGGAGGATTTCGGCGATGCCCGCGTGAACCCGCTGCTGGCCGACGATCCCAGCGACGAGCATGCGATCTATGCCACCGCCGTCGACATCTTGGCCGAACTCCACCGCCACCCGCCTGCCGATGTGCCGCCCTACAGCGAAGCCGAATATCGGCGCGAAGCGCGGCTGTTTGCCGACTGGTATCTGCCCGCCGCTGGCCTGGCCGAAGCGCCGGGCTATGATGCGGCGTGGGCGCCGCTGTGGCCGCTGCTGGCCGGCCATCCGCCGGTGCTGGTGCTGCGCGATTATCATGCCGACAATCTGATGCTGCTTGACCGTCCCGGCCTCAGGCGGCTGGGCCTGCTGGATTATCAGGACGCGCTGGCCGGCCACCCGGCCTATGATCTGGCCAGCCTGCTGCAGGATATCCGCCGCGCCGTCTCCCCGGCGCTGGAGGCCGCGATGCTGGCCCGTTATGTCGCGGCGCGTCCCGGCCTGGACGAAGCCGCCTTCCGCACCGCCTATGCGATCCTGGCTGCCCAGCGGAACATCAAGATATTGGGCGTGTTCACCCGCCTTCACGTGCGCGATGGCAAGCCGGCCTATCTGCGGTTCCACCCGCGCCTGTGGGACATGGTGAATGCCAATCTGGCCCACCCGGCGCTGGCCCCGGTGCGGGCCTGGTTTGATGCCCATGTGCCGGCCAGCGCCCGCCATGGCGTCAAGGCGGCGGCGTGATGGGCAGCTTGCGCCCCCCGCTCAGCCTCAGCCCGCGCATCGATTGCGATCTGCCGGCCAGCGCCATGGTGATGGCCGCCGGCCTAGGCAAGCGCATGCGCCCGCTCACCGCCACCCGGCCCAAGCCGCTGATCGAGGTGGCCGGCCGCAGCCTGCTCGATCGCGCGCTGGATCGTGTTTCGGCCGCCGGCATCGGCCACGTCGTGGTGAACGCCCATTATTTCGCCGATCAGATCGAGGCGGCGGTGAAGGCCCGCGCAACCAATGGCACCGGGCCGGCGCGCATCAGCCTGTCGGATGAACGCGCGCTGCTGCTGGAAACCGGCGGCGGCATCACCAAGGCGCTGCCGCTGCTGCAAGGCCCGGCCTTCTACACCATCAATGCCGACAATATGTGGATTGATGGCCCGGTTGACACGCTGCGCCTGCTGGCCAGCCGCTGGGATGCCGATCAGATGGATGCGCTGCTGCTGCTGGTGCCGCTGGCCCGCGCCCATGGCTATGAGGGGCGCGGCGATTTCCACATGGACGGCTTGGGCCGGCTTGCCCCGCGCGCCGGCATGAAGCTGGCGCCCTTCGTTTATTCCGGCCTGCAGATCATCAGCCGCCGCCTGTTTGAAGGTGAACCCATCGAGCCCTTCACCATGTGGCGGGCCTGGCACAAGGCACTGGCCGGCGGGCGGATGTATGGCCTGTCACACCCCGGCCTGTGGTTCCATGTCGGCACGCCGGCCAGCATCGGCGAGACCGAGACACTGCTGCAACTGGCCTGATCGGCATGCGCCTCCCTGCGCCCATCTGACAGGCTGGCGGCAGCCCCGGCTTTGCGGCATCGTGCCCCAAAATGGATTTGGGGAGAGACTGATGACTGAGTGGCCGGCCATGTCGATCGCAGCGGCACACGCCCTGCTCACCGCACCGGGGCAACCGCTGGAAATCGAAACGGTGACCATCCAGGGCCGGCCCACACGGGTTTGGAAGAACGCCCCGCCCAGCCTGGCCCATTGCTTTGCCGCCGGCCGCGCCCATGGCGAAAAGACCTTCCTGGTGCTGGACGATGAGCGGGTGACGTTCGAGGCCTTTGCCCGCGCCACGCTGGCGCTGGCCGAACAATTGCGCGCCGATGGCCTCAACAAGGGGGACAGGGTGGCGGTGGTGATGCGCAACATCCCGGAATGGCCGGTGGCCTTCTATGCCGCCAGCCTGTGCGGGGCCATCGTCACGCCGCTGAATGCGTGGTGGACCGGCGGCGAGCTGGAATATGGCCTGACCGACAGCGGCACCAAAATCCTGCTGATCGATGCCGAACGCTATAACCGCATCGCCGAACATCTGCCGGCCTGCGCCGATCTGGAAACCATCTATGTGACGCGGGCCAGCGAGCAGGAACTGGGCGATCCGCGCGCCCGCCGGCTGGAAAGCGTAACCGGCCGGCCCAACAGCTGGGCGGCCCTGCCCGATCGCGCCATCCCGGCCGAGGCACTGGCGCTGGTGCCCGAGGATGATGCCACCATCTTCTACACAAGCGGCACTACCGGCCGGCCCAAGGGCGCGCTGGGCACCCACCGCAACATCTGTTCCAACATCATGGCCAGCGCGTGCAGCCAGGCGCGCAGCTATCTGCGCCGGGGCGAAACCCCGCCGGCCGCCGACCCGGCCGCGCCGCAGAAATCCACGCTGCTTTCCGTGCCTTTCTTCCACGCCACCGGCTGCCATGCCGTGCTCAACCCCAGCCTGATGGCCGGGGTGAAGCTGGTGCTGATGCGCAAATGGGATGTGGTCGAAGCCATGGGCCTGATCGAGCGGGAGCGCTGCAACTCCGCCGGCGGCGTGCCCACCATCGCCTGGCAGATCCTCGAGCATCCGGACCGGCACAAATATGACCTGTCGAGCCTGGAGACGGTGAGCTATGGCGGCGCGCCGTCGGCCCCCGAATTGGTCCGCCAGATCGGCAGCCAGTTCAAGGCCAAGCCCGGCAATGGCTGGGGCATGACCGAGACCAGCGCCACCTTCACCCACCACATGGCCGAGGATTATGAAGCCCGGCCCGACAGTTGCGGCCCGCCGGTGCCGGTGTGCGATCTTCAGGTGCGCGATGCCGATGGCAAGGTGCTGGGCCCCAATCAGGTGGGCGAGCTTTATGGCTATGGCCCCAATGTGGTGAAACTCTACTGGAACAAGCCCGAGGCCACGGCGGCCACCTTCATCGATGGCTGGGTGCGCACCGGCGATCTGGCCCGCATCGACGAGGAGGGATTTTGCTTCATCATCGATCGCGCCAAGGACATGCTGATCCGCGGCGGCGAGAATATCTATTGCGTGGAGGTGGAGAACGCCCTCTACGAACATCCCGCCGTGATGGACGCCGCGCTGGTGGGCCGGCCGCACAAGACCCTGGGCGAGGAGCCGGTGGCCTTCGTGACACTGAAGGCCGGCGGCGAGGCCAGCGAGGAGGAATTGCGCGCCTTCGTGGCCGCGCGCCAGGCCGCCTTCAAGGTGCCGGTGCAGATCCTGTTCAGCCACGAGCCGCTGCCCCGCAACGCCAATGGCAAGATCTTGAAGACAGAGCTGAAAAAGCAGGTGGCGGGCGGCTGATCGCGGCCGGGCCGCCGGCGCAGTAGGCCGGCGGCCCGGCTTGGGCTATGGAGGCCGCCGAATCAGCCAGACAGGGCCGCCACGATGAAATTCTTTGCCGATACCGCCGATGTTGCCGAAATCGCCGATCTGGCCGCCACTGGCCTGCTGGATGGCGTCACCACCAATCCCAGCCTGATCGCCAAATCGGGGCGCAATTTCCTCGAGGTGGTCAAGGAGATCTGCGGGATCGTCGATGGCCCGGTGTCGGCCGAGGTGGTGGCGACCGATCATGCCACCATGATGAAGGAAGCCGCCGTGCTGCGCGCGCTGGCGCCCAACATCTGCGTGAAGCTGCCGCTCACCATCGATGGCCTGAAAACCTGCAAGGCGCTCACCGCCGAGGGGGTGAAGACCAATGTCACCCTGTGCTTCTCGGCCAACCAGGCGCTGCTCGCCGCCAAGGCCGGCGCCACCTATATCTCGCCCTTCGTCGGCCGGCTGGATGATATCGGCCATGATGGCATGGAGTTGATCCAGGATATCCGCACCATCTACGATAACTATGATTTCAAAACGGAAATCCTGGTCGCCAGCGTGCGCTCCCCCGTGCATGTGCTGGCCGCCGCGCGCATCGGCGCCGACGTGGCCACCATGCCGCCGTCGGTGATCCGACAGCTGGCCGGCCATGCCCTCACCGAAAAAGGCCTGGCCGCCTTCCTCGCCGATTGGGCCAAGACCGGGCAGTCGATCCTCTGACCCCGGCCGCCGCGCCCCTGGCCAGCCTGATCGGGCGCTTCCTCGCCTTCAGCGGGGATCAACGCCGCCTGTCCGCCCACACGCTGCGCGCCTATGGCAACACACTGGAACGGTTCGACGATTTCCTCGGCCGACATCTGGGCGGGCCGGTGGCCGGCGGGCAGTTGGCGGCGCTCACACCGGCTGATCTGCGTGCCTTTCTGGCGATGCGGCGCGGCGAGGGCCTGGCCGCCGCCAGCCTGGCGCGCGAAACCTCGGCGCTCCGCAGCTTCCTGGCCTGGGCCCGCCGCCAAGAAGGTCTGGCCTGTGATGCCGTTGCCGCGCTGAAATCCCCGCGCCAGAAACCCCGGCTGCCGCGCGCGCTGGCGCCCGACGACATCAGCCAACTGGTTGATATCGTCGAGGATTCCGCCCGCCAACCGTGGCAGGCCGCCCGCGATGCCGCCGTGCTTTTGCTGCTCTATGGCGCTGGCCTGCGCATCGGTGAGGCGATGGGGTTGACGGGCGCCGTGCTGCCGCTGGGCGAGGTGCTGCGGGTGACCGGCAAGCGCGCCAAGACGCGGCTGGTGCCGCTGCTGCCGCAGGTGCGCGCCGCGGTTGAGGCCTATCTGGCCCTCTGCCCGTATCCGCCGGCCGCCGCTGCGCCGCTGTTCCGGACGGCGCGCGGCGGGCCGCTGGATGCCGGCCATATCCGCCGCGCCGTGCAGGCCGCCCGCGCCGCCCTGGCCCTGCCGGCCAGCGCCACCCCCCATGCGCTGCGCCACAGCTTTGCCACGCACCTTCTCGCCCGCGGCGCAGATCTCAGGCAATTGCAAGAGCTTATGGGCCACGCCAGCCTGTCGTCCACCCAGATTTACACCGCCGTCGATGCCGCCCAGCTGCTCGATGCCTGGCGCAGCGCCCACCCCCGCGCCGACTGATTCAGCCCGCCAGCCGGCTGATCAGCACCTCCCAATGGCGCAGCGCCGGGGCAATCGCGGCCTCCGGCACCCGTTCATTCAGGCCGTGGGCAAAGGCATCCTCCGCCCGGATGAACAGGCCCGACACGCCATAGGACGGGATGCCCAGCGCCCGCCAGAACACGCTGTCGGTGGCGCCGGCGTCCATGCCGGGCGTCGGTTTCAGCATTTTGGTGACGGCTGACTGGCCGCCGGTGGCCGCAACCGGGGCGCTGGTGGCCGCAGCCAGGGCCGCGGTGACGGCGGCGGTGACATCGGGCCGCAGCGGTGAGGGCGGGGTCACCGGCCAGTCCACGCCGGTTGCAAAACTGATGCCCGGATCCTCGGCAATGCGCGCCAGTTCGGCCTGCACGGCGGCAATGCTGGTGCCCGGAAAGATGCGGCAGTTCACCGTCAGGCTCACCCGCTGGGGCAGCGCGTTGGGGGCATGGCCGCCGCTGATCATGGTGGGCACACAGGTGGTGCCGATCTGGCCGATGGTGCCCGGATTGGCGCGCAGCACCGCAATCGCGGCGGCATCGCCCGGATCAGCGGCAAAGCGGCGCATCGCCTCCCCCAGCGCATCAGTGCGGGCGGCGCCGGCCGCGGCCAGCGATTGGCGGGTGATCTCGTCGGCCTGCGCCGGCCAGCGGTGGCCGGCAATGCGCGCCGCCACCAATCCGGCCCGCGCGATGGCGTTGCTCGCCCCCGGCGTGCTGCTGTGCCCGCCCGGATCGGTGAAGCCCAGGGTGAAATCGGCATAGGATTTTTCCGACGCCTGCAATTTATAGGCGAAGGGCCGCCCCTGGCTGTCGAGCGCACCGCCGCCGCCATCGCTGTTCAGCATGAAGGCGATGCCCAGCGCCTTGGCCTGTTTGGCCTGGGCCGCGCTGGTGATGCCGTCCGTCTCCTCGTCGCCCGACAGGAACAGGTGGACGTCGCGCCCCGGCCGGAAGCCCGCCGCCTTCAGCCGCGCCAGCGTTGCCAGCATCATCGCCACGTCAAACTTGTTGTCCATCACGCCGCGGCCAAAGATATAGCCCTCGGCCGCGCTCGCCTTGAACGGATCGCGCACCCAGTCGGCGGCCTTGGCCTCCACCACGTCCAGATGCCCGGTCAGCGCCATCGGCGGCGCCTTGGGCTTTCCGGCCTTCCAGGTGAAGTGCAGCATGGCGGTGCCGGCCATCTCTTCGATGCTGAAATCCGCCGCCGCGAAGCCGCGCGCCACCAGCCAGTCGCGATAGAAACGCGCCAGCGCCGGGGTCTGCCCGCGCCCCTGAACGCTGGCATAGCCCACACTCTCCATCAGCAGCGCCCTGGCCTCGGCCGCATCGCCCGGCGCGGCGGCGGCGGGCACGGCAAGCAGGGCGGCGGTGAGGGCGGCACCAAGGGCAGCGATGATCTTCATGCCCCCCGCTCTGCCCCCGCACCGCCCGCCATGCAAGCCTGCCACTTGACGATGCCGCCCACCTGCCCGAACGGTGGCGGCCATGCCTGCCAACAATCTCACCCGCTATATCCTGCTCGGCCTCGTCATCGGCCTGGGCGTGGGCTGGGCGATCAACACCAATCTGCCGGCCGATCAGGCCAAGGCGATCGCCGGCTATCTTTCCATCATCACCGATGTGTTCCTGCGCCTGATCAAGATGATCATCGCGCCGCTGGTGCTCTCCACCCTCACCGTCGGCATCGCCCACATGGGATCGGGCAGCGCGGTGGGCCGCACCTTCGTGCGCACGCTGGCCTGGTTCATCGCCGCCAGCGTGTTCAGCCTTGGCCTCGGCATATTGATGGTCAATCTGCTCAGTCCCGGCGTCGGGGTCGGCCTCGCCCTGCCCGGTGCTGACGCGGCCTCAGGCGTCGCCAAAAAGGCGTTTGATCTGAAAGAGTTCATCGGCCACATCTTCCCCAAATCGATCTTCGAGGCGATGGCCACCAACGAAGTGCTGCAGATCGTGGTGTTCAGCCTGTTTGCCGGCGTCGCCCTGATCGGCATGGGCGAACGCGCCGCGCCGATCAACCGCGCGCTGGATGCCGTGATGCACATGATGCTGGTGATCACCGGCTATGTCATGAAGGTCGCGCCCTTCGCGGTGTTCGCCGCCATCGCCTCCTCGATCGCCGTCGAAGGCCTGGGCATCCTCGTCACCTTCGGCAAGTTCGTCGGCGGTTTCTACCTCGCGCTCGCCGTGCTCTGGGCCTTTCTGCTCGCCGCCGGCAGCGCCGTGCTCGGCTTCGGCGCCGTTCGCCGCCTGGTGCCCGAAATCCGCGAGCCCTTCCTCATCACCTTCGCCACCGCCTCCTCCGAAGCCGCCTACCCCAAGCTGCTCGCCGCCATGGAACGCTTCGGCGTGCCCACCCGCATCGCATCCTTTGTCTTGCCGCTGGGCTACAGCTTCAACCTCGATGGCTCGATGATGTATTGCGCCTTCGCCAGCATCTTCATCGCCCAGGCCTATGGCATCGATCTCACCATCTGGCAGGAACTGGCCATGCTCGGCCTGCTGATGATCACATCGAAAGGCATCGCCGGCGTCCCCCGCGCGTCGCTCGTCGTCATCGCCGCCACCCTGCCCTATTTCAACATCCCCGAAGCCGGCCTGCTGCTCATCCTCGCCGTCGACCATTTCCTCGACATGGGCCGCAGCGCCACCAACGTGATCGGCAACGCGGTGGCAACGGCGGTGATCGCCAAATGGGATGGCGGGGTGGAGGCGGCCAAGTAAGAACGCCTCCGGCGGCCAGGGTCGCAGACCCTGGACCCATTTCGTTTTCACCCGCCCCCGCCGTCAAACAGGTCCTCCCCAGCCGAAGGATGGGGAGGTGGCGCGCAGCGCCGGAGGGGTGCGGTGGTGCTTGGTGGCCGCTTGATGGCTTTCATCCACATTGGCGCCCAGCAAGCGCGCGACATATCAGTGATTTGCCTAAAAGAGCCGGCAAGAAATTGCCCATTTTCTTGTCATTCATGTCTGTTCTTTTGTCGTTCATCTTGAATCGACTAACTTTCACGCCACATTGAAAGCACAGCGTGGGGGTGAACAACCAATGCCGAAGTGGTTCAAAACCTGGTGGCCTGTGGTCGTCGCCGTGGTCCCGGCGCTTTGGGCAGGCTTTACCTATTTTGATGGACAGAAACGCAATCCTGCTCCTTCCGACACAACACCCATTGCCACCGCGCCGCAGCCGCCTGCACCCACCGTGTCTGCTAACGGCGGTATCGCCGTGGGCGGAAATGTCACTGATTCGGTGTTGAAGGTCGATGCGTCCCGCAAATAAACTCTGGTGGCTGGTGGCGCTGGCACTCAGCACGCCGAGTTTTGCGCAACAGCGGCCCAAACAAGCCCCGGCACCGCCGGCGGTTCAAAGCCAGCAGGGCATTAACGTCGGTGGCAATGTCACCAACGCCACGCTCATCGTCGGTACGCCGGCCGACAAGCTGAAGGAAATTGTTGAAGCCGGGAACCGCGGCTGGGTTAACCTGACCATTGCGCAGCGGAAGGAACTGACCGCGCTTCAACGCGAATTGGGCGTTAACGAAGGCGCGCTCAAGGTGTTTTTTGCCGTGCTCGGCGAGAGAAACGTCCCGCAGGAGCAACTGGCAACCAAACTTGGCGAAATCGCCCGGCGCTTCATTGAACTCCAGGCCGGCGTAGCGCGCACGCCGGCATCCACACCTGAATTGGCTACGCTTCGTGACCAGGCCAAACAGGCGCTGAGTGCCGGCCGGTTCGATGAAGCTGATGCGGCTCTTGCCAAGGTGCAGGATGTCCTACGTCGGAACATCAGTACGGACCTCGCCAACTTGTCGGAAACGGCTGCACAGCGCGGCGAACTGGCGATGACACAACTGCGCTACGCAGACGCCGCAGTCCATTTCGCAGAGGCAGTTCGGACGGCGGCCGACAAGGAGAGCCGGATCAAACACCTGTGGTCGGAGGCAAATGCCCACTACACTCAGGGTAGCGAACGCGGCGACAATGCTGCACTCGAGATGGCGATTGCTCGGCAGACCGAACTGGTCAATTTGCAGCCTCGCAACCAAGATTCGCTAGCCTGGGCGGCAACGCAGAATTATCTCGGCATTGCGCTCGCAACGCTCGGCGAGCGCGAGAGCGGGACGGCGCGGCTGGAGCAGGCGGTGAAGGCCTTTCGGGCGGCGCTGCTTGAATACACACGCGAGCACGTGCCGCTCAACTGGGCGATGACGCAGAATAATCTCGGCAATGCGCTTCAAACGCTCGGCGAGCGCGAGAGCGGGACGGCGCGGCTGGCGCAGGCGGTGCAAGCCTATCAGGCGGCGCTGCTTGAATACACACGCGAGCGCGTGCCGCTTGACTGGGCGTTGACGCAGAATAATCTCGGCAACGCGCTCCGCGCCCTCGGCGCGCGCGAGAGCGGTCCGGCGCGGCTGGAGCAGGCGGTGAAGGCCTTTCAGGCGGCGCTGCTTGAGCGCACGCGCGAGCACGTGCCGCTCGACTGGGCGATGACGCAGAATAACCTCGGCAATGCGCTCTGGTCTATTGGCGAGCGCGAGAGCGGGACGGCGCGGCTGGAGCAGGCGGTGCAAGCCTATCAGGCGGCGCTGCTTGAGCGCACGCGCGAGCGCGTGCCGCTCTACTGGGCGATGACGCAGAATAATCTCGGCATTGCGCTCTCATCGCTCGGCAAGCGCGAGAGCGGGACGGCGCGGCTGGAGCAGGCGGTGCAAGCCTATCAGGCGGCGCTGCTTGAGCGCACGCGCGAGCGCGTGCCATTCGACTGGGCAATGACGCAAGAAAACGTGGCGATTGCCGAACTGGCCTTGGCCGGGCGAGCGGTTGGGCCGAAGCGGCGGGCGCTGCTGGTGGCGGCGCTGGAGCGGGCGCGCGCGGCGCAAGAGGTATATGTGCAAGCTGGTGCCAGCTATTTTGTGGAAGGGGTCGAACGACTGATCGCCGCCATTGAAGCCGAACGCACGCACTGAGCGCGGGCACCCCGCCCCCCCCTTCTTGCCTTGCAGGGGCGGACCTCGGGTGGACAGGACCGGCTGAAAACGAATTGGGTGCAGGGACGAGTCCCTGCCCGCCGGAGGCTTTGTTTTCCTTCAGAAATATTTCGTCGGGTTTTCCGGTTCGGGCAGGGGATCGGGGCCGAAGCGGTTTTCGCCCTGGGTGCCGGGTTGGCCCATCCACCAGCCATAGAGGAGCAGGCCGACATAGGGCAGGAGGGTGGCCAGCAGCCACCAGCCGCGGCGGTTCTGATCGTGCAGGCGGCGGATGCTGAGGCTGAGGTGGGGGATGAACACCAGCGCGGTGGCAATGGGGACGGCGATGCCGTTGAAGACATTGCTGGCCAGATCGGCCTTGAGCACCAGCAGGTCGAACGCGGCGGCGGCGGCGGCGAGCAGGGCCCAGGCGAGGGTGAACCACCAATATTCGGCGCGGGCGCTGCGGCCGGTGAAATCGAGGCTGCGGCGAAGGGCCTGGATGATGCTTTCGAGGGGGTTCATGGTTGGGGCAGGGTAATGGGCGGCGGTGGTGGCGGCAATGCGGGTTGTGGGGCCGCCCTGCCGGACCCCTCCGTCGCGCTTCGCGCGCCACCTCCCCAAACAAGTTTGGGGAGGATTTGTGGACCCCTCCGCCCTGTGGTCCCCCTCCGCCCTGCGGGCACCTCCCCCAGAGGGGGAGGATCGAGGGGTAGGATCGGGGGGAGGATGAAGCGGGCCAAGAGGTTTTAGAGTCTGGGACAAGACCGGTTAGAGAAGTTTCTGCGGCCCGCGTCTCCATGGCGTGTCTTTAGGGCCACAGGTTGGCGGGCCGCAAGGGGTGTTGAGAGGGCGCTCAGCGGCGTCTCAGGCGGGTCTCAATGGGCGGTGAGACGGTGCCTGGTGCCGGCAGCCGGGGCAGGTCCGGGCGGCCGATTGGCGGGCGTTCCCAGCTTGGCTCCCACGTGGCGTTGGCCTCGTCCTGCGGCTCCTTGACGATCACGCCGGCGGCCAGATCGCGCAGGGTTTCGCGCAGCAGCCGGACGCCGAGGGGGAACAGCTCGCGCCGCCACAGGCTGCTGGCGTCGTCATCCGGCCTCACCCACACCCAATCCTGCGCGGCCATCGGCCCGGCATCCACGCGGTTGCTGAGCCAATAAACCGTGCCGCCGCTCACCTCGTCGCCCATGTGGATCGTCCAGCGCACCGCGTCGCGGCCGCGGTGGCGCGGCAGCAGCGAGGGGTGATAGCCGATCCCGCCCAGCCGGGTGCGTTCCCGCGCCCGTTCTGAAACGAAGACATGGGCGTGGGCGCAGACGATCAGATCGGCGCCATCAGCGACGGTGGCCGCGCTGATTTCGGTGCGGTGCTCGATGCCGGCGGCCCAGGCCGCATCGGCCAGCCGGTCACCGGCCGGGGCAGACACCTGGAGGACCTCGTGCCGCTCCTCCAAGGCCATGGCCAGCACGGCCGCGCCAAAGCTCTTTTGCCCGGCCAGGATCAGCTTCATCGCGCGCTCTCCTGCCGGTCCAGCCGCCAGCCGGTGACGGCGCGGAAGTGGCCGCCCCAGCCGCCGCTGTGGGCCTTCATCACCGTGGACTGCGTGGTGCGCTGGATCGAGGCCTGGCTCTTGGCCTTTTCGCTGCCGAACAGATTGGCCGACACCCGTTGCCAACGCCCCGAACGCGCCAGCGCCAGGTTGAGGCCGGGGTGGCTGGTGTGGAAGAACACGCGCTTCACCCGGTCGCCATAGCGGCCAAGGCCGGCCAGTTCGTGCTCACAGACGGCGTTGAGAAAGCGCAGGCCGATGCCGGCGCCCTGCCACTCCGGCATGATCACCAGCCGGCAGGCGCGCACGCCTTCCACTTCAAGCCGCGGCGAGACGGCCAGATGGGCCACCGGCTGGCCATCCACCAGGCCGATGAAATAGCGGGCGGCCACCATCCGGGGCAGCTTCAGATAGTGATGCGGCTCGAAAAGAGGCCACGCGTGTCCGTCGGCCTGCTCCACCTGAAGGGAGATTGGAGGGCGGCGCCAGTGGTGCCGGCCGGCCAGAAACCGCCCTGACCGGGTGTCGAACACCCAGTCAGCCTCCACCCAATCGAGGATGTCGTAATGGCACGACAGGAGCACCGCCTGGCCGCCGGTGCGGCGCCAGCT
>JAIXUQ010000051.1 GCA_027483465.1 Sphingomonadales bacterium | reverse complement strand
TGCGCCGCTTTGCGCTGGGCGGCAATTCGATGGGCGGCGGGGTGGCCTGGCGCTATGCCGTCAAGCATCCGGAACGGCTGGCGGCGCTGATCCTGGTGGATGCCAGCGGCCAGCCGCAGCCCAGGGGCTCATCGCCGCCGCTGGGCTTCCGGCTGGCACGCATTCCGATCGCGCGCGACATCCTGGCCACCGTGACGCCGCGCAGCATCATCGAAACCAGCTTCAAGCAGAGCATTTCCAACCAGGCCATCGCCACGCCGGCGATGATCGATCGCTATTGGGAATTGCTGCTCTATCCCGGCAACCGGCGGGCGACGGTGGAGCGCTTTGGCCAGTATCAGGGCGATGATGGCGCGGCGGCCGGGCTGCCCGGGCTGTCGGTGCCCACGCTGATCCTGTGGGGGCGCGAGGACCGGTTGATCCCGGTTGCGGTGGCCGAATGGTTCAGCCGGCAATTGCCCAACGCCCGGCTCAGCATCCTGGACGGCATCGGCCATATCCCGATGGAGGAAGCGCCCGACCGCAGCCTGGTCCCCGTGCTGGATCTGCTGGCAACCGCTCGCATCCCGCCGCTGGGCGCCGGCGATGCCGGGGTGCGGCTTTCGGGCGGCTAGAGCACTTCCCGATCAATCTGCATCAGCGTCATCGCCGTTCCGGCGACCCCTGCGGGGCGGGCGGAATTTGGCCTGTGGCAGCGTCGCTCGTCGGTTACGATGCTTGCGGCATCGCGCCCTCCTCGCTCCTTGCCACAAACCAAATTCCGCGCCGTGCCGCCAATCCAGATTGGTCGGAAAATGCTCTAACGCGGCGCGAAGGCCAGCGCAAAGCGCCGCAGCCAGCCCAGCATGGCCTGATAGGCCTCGTCTGACAGGGTGATGAAGGCGCGGCGGGCATCGGCCGGATCGGTGCGGCGCACGAACAGGCCGGCTTCCGACAGGCTGCGCACCCAGCGCAGCGCCGTGGTGGTGGGCACCGCGGCGGCCAGGCACAGGCTGGAGACCGGCACATCCACCTGCTCCATGCGGGCAGCGGTGAGATCGAGCAGCATGTCCCACGCCGGATCGCCAAACAATTCGGCGGGCAGATGCCGGTCCCGATCACGGCGCAGCTTGATCAGCTTGCGCACCAGCGCGGCGTTGACCGGGGTTTCGCTGCTGGCATCGGCGGTTTGCGCCAGCAACGCCAGCCGATCGGCAATGCGCTGCGCCTCCTGGCTCAGCGCGGCGATATGCTGGGCGGTGTCGGTCATTTCCGCCACCCCGTCCGGGCCGCCGGGCAGCAGGCGCTGCAGCAGCCAGCCGACCTGATCGGGATCGTCATCCGGCAGCAGCACGGCATCGGCCAGATCGAGCCATTGGGGCAGCGGCGGGGCGGTTTCGGCAACCCGCACGATCACCGGCACGGCCAGCCGGACGATGTCGTCGATTGCCGTCACGCAATCCCCCGGAACGACCACCGCGTCCACGCCAGCGGCCACCGGGCGCCCGCCAGCCGTCACGTCGGGCCATTGTGCGGCCACACATCGCCAGCCCTTGCCCGCCCCGCCAAAGCCTTGATCCAGCGACAAGATGCGACATTCGTTCATGACCGCTCCGGATTGGGGGGAACCCCATGGCCCAGCCAGTTACATAATGGTCAGATCGGAAGCAATGGCCGCTATCACGACCAGATCAATCATGTTTAAGGGGAGCGTGGCAGCGGTGGGTCAACAGATTGTTGCCACATCTTGGTTGCTTTAGTGGTAAAAGAGGTGGGGCATGCAAAGGGAGAACAAGCGACCCATACAGGATCAGGCCGGCAAGATGCCAGTCAATCTGGCCGAATTGATCGGAAGCAGCAAGGCAATTTCAACGATACGTGACGAAATACTGAAGGTTTCTGACAGCAATGCTTCGGTTCTGATTACTGGACCTTCCGGCAGTGGCAAGGATGTTGTGGCACAATTGCTGCACCAGCGCAGCCGTCGCGCCGTTCGGCCCTACATCGCGCTCAACTGCGCCGCCGTCCCTGCCGAACTGCTTGAATCTGAAATGTTTGGCCATGAACAGGGCGCCTTCACCGGGGCGGTGAAGGCCCGCTCCGGCCGGTTCGAAGCGGCCAACGGTGGCACGCTGTTCCTGGATGAAGTTGGCGATATGCCCTTGGCCATGCAGGCAAAATTGCTGCGGGCACTGGAAACGCGGGTGGTGGAACGGGTGGGCGGCATGCTGCCGATCCCGCTTGACGTCAGGGTGATTGCCGCCACCAGCGTTGATCTGGCCGCCGCCATGGCCAACGGCCGGTTCCGCGCCGATCTCCTCTATCGCCTTGATGTCATTCACATTGCCATGCCGCCGCTGGCCGATCATGCCGAAGATGTGCCAGCATTGGTGCAGCATTTCCTGCGCCAGCAGGCCAATCCGGCCCGCTTCACCACCGCCGCGCTGGACGCGCTGCAGGCCTGGCCCTGGCCCGGCAATGTGCGCGAACTGCGCAACCTCGTGGAACGCGCCTGTGTTCATTATGGCGGCGAGGTGATCGGCCGCGAGGCGCTTGACCGGTTGCTGCGCAACCCGCGCGCGCCAGCCGCGACGGCCAGCCCGGAACCGGCACCAGCGGAAACCGCCAAGCTGCTTGGCCCGGATGGTGTTGATTTGAAACAGCTTCTGGCTGATCTTGAACGGGCCTATATCCGCGCTGCGCTGGAACAGACCGGCGGCACCATCAGCCACACGGCGCGTCTGCTGCGCCTGCAGCGCACCACCCTGATCGAGAAGATGCGGCGGCTCGAAATCGATTCCCGCGCCGCCTGAACCTCAACCGTTCCGCTCCGCCGTCCACAAATCCATCAACTGGGTGAGTTGCTGGGCGGCGGCACGGGATTGACCCACGGCGGCATCCATTGCGGCGAACTGCCGGGTCAACACTTGCCGCATCTGCTCCACCCGCTGATCGATCCGGGTCAACTCCGCACTGGCCCGGTCCCGCTGGCGGGTCAGCCCGTCAGTGGCGGTGCCGACATTTGCTGCGATACTTTGCAAGCGGTTGGGCCGGTCAGAACGGGCTGAGCCAGCCACTTCGCGCAGCAGGGCTTCCGCATCACCCAGCCGGGTTGGCGGCAGATTGGCCAGCCGGGCCGTATCCACCGAGATCGTGCCATCGCGCAGAACGCTCACGCCAAGATCAGACAGGCGCAGCCCATTGGCCTGGGCGATCGGCGCCGTGACCAGTCGCACCAGTTGCTGATCAATGCTGCGGGCGGTGGCATCGGTTGCCAACGGGCCGGCGCTGTCAACCCCCTTGGCCGGCTTGCGAAAATCGCTGATCAGCTGGCGCATCGCCTGCAAAGTGCCGACAAAATCGGCCAGTGCGCCCGACAGCACTTCGCTATCACGGCTGGCGCTGACAACAGCATTGGCGGTTTCCCGCCGCAGGTTGAGGCGGGCGCCAGGGATGAGATCGTCAATCCGGTTGGCCGGCCGCGTCACTGCAACCCCGTCGATCACCAATTCAGCATCACGGGCTTGCTCCCCCAGCGTCATGGTCGGGGTGCCGGGGGTATAGGCAAAGCGATCGAGGCCCGGCGCCGGGCCGCTGGGCGCGGCGCTGATGGTGAAGGCGTTCTCGGCCCCTTCAGCCCCGCGCAACACCAATGTGGCACTGCCCTGAGAGGCAACGATGCTGGCACTGATGCCGGCGCCGCTTTCGTTGATGGCGCGTGCCAGCCCGGCCAAGCTGTTGTTTTCGGCGGTGATCGTGACCGTCACCGGCGGATTGCTGCCGGGCGCGAAGGTGAAGCCGCCGTTGCCGTCGGGCGTGCGGCGGCCGCTGGTGAAGCTGAGGCTGCCAAGGCCCACCGGGGCATTGGCGCTGGCAAAGCTGCTGCTGTTCAGCCGCTGGCCGGCGGCCAGGCGGGAGACGCTGATGTTGCTGGCCAGTGCCGTTGCCGGCCCGGAACCCGTACGCTCCACGGCAATGGCGCTGTCACTGCTCTCCAGTTGCAGACCAAACTCGCCGCCGCGCACCCGCGTGTCCAGCGAGGTGGCAATCCCGGTCAAGGCGGACTGCAACTGCCCCAACGCCGAAATGCGCGCCGTCAGCCCCTCCACGCGGCGGGTGATGGGCTGCGAGCGGCCAGTGCGTTCGGCCGTCACTAGGCTTTCCACGATCGCCTTGCTGTCCAGCCCTGAGCCTGAACCAAAGGCGATGAGGGGGTTGCTTGCCATTGCTGCACTCCTTGCCGCTATAACGGCGCCGGGTCACCGGGTTTGCGGGGCTGGCCGGCCTCGTCAAAGTCCAGCGACGGCGGCACGAACACATCCGGCACCGCCTCGGCCTCGGGATCATCAAAGCGCATCACAAAGGCCAGGATGGTGGCAACCGCCTGAAACAATTCGGGTTGCACCTGGGCACCGCGCCGGGCTGACCAGAACAGCGCACGCGCCAGACGGGGTGTGCGGATCACCGGCACGCCCAGATCGCGCGCCGCGGTGATCAGCGCCACCGCCATGTCAAGCCGGCCCTTTTCCACCACCACGGGCGCAGCGTCGCGTTCGGCTTGGTAGCGCAGGGCCACGGCAAAGTGGGTGGGATTGACCACCACCACCGATGCCTCGGCCAGGCCCTTTTTCATGCGCTGCTGGGCGGCCTGCATCTGGGCGCGGCGGACCGCGGCCTTCAGTTCCGGCGCCCCGTCATTCTCCCGCGCCTCGCGCTTCACCTCCTCGCGGGTCATCATCAGCTGGCGTTCGCGGCGCCACCAGGCAAAGCCGAAATCGATGCCGGCCACCACCACCATCAGCATGGCGGCGGCAGCGGCCAGTTGCACCAGCGCCGCGCCAATCTGGCCCAGGCCCTGTTCTTCCAGCCCGGCAAGGCCCGGCAGCAAGGGCCGCAGCACCAGCCAGGCCAGCACACCCATGCCGCCAATCTTGAGCAGCGCGCTGGCCGCGCCCGCCACCCCCTGCCAGCCAAACAAGCGCTTGAATCCATTGATGGGAGACAGGCGGTTGAACTTGGGCGCGGCCAATTTGGTGCTGACATGGCGGGTTACTGCCAATTGCAGGCCAAAGGCGGCCACCGTGGTGCCGGCAAACAGCAGCAGCGGCCACAGGATCGGCATGCGCCGGGCAATGGCGCCCACATCCGGCGTGGCCGCCCGGTTGAGCGTATCGGCCAGAAAACCGGCCAGACCCTGCCACAGCAACGGCCCTGCCAATGCCAGAAAGCCGGCCGCCAGCGCCAGGCTGCCGGCCGAGGCCAGTTCGCGCGGGGCCAGCACATTGCCTTCCTCCAGCGCCTTCTCGCGGCGCCGGGGTGTTGGCTTTTCGGTCTTTTCCCCGGCCATCAGCCCAATTGCCCCAGGCTGCTGGCAAGGGCTTCCGAAAGCCGGCCGGCCAGGTGCCCGAACAGCAGCGGCAACAGCGTGACAAAGGCCAGCAGCAGGGCGGCCGGCCCCACCGCCATGGCCGACATTTGCGGGGCAGCGCGGCTGGCAATCGCCACCACCGCCTGCGCCAGCAGCAGCACCGCCATCAGCGGCAGCGCCAGTTTCAGGCCCCACAGGAACATCAGCGCCGCCAGCGCCGAAATCGCCGCCAGGCTCATGCCGCCTTCGGGATAAAGACTGTTGCCGCCCACCAGAAGGGCAAGGAAATCAAGGTGAAGATCGCCCACCAGCAACATCACCCAGGCCAATGTGCCAAACAGCGCCGGCACCGCGCTGGCATTGCCGCCCATCGGACCCAGCGTCGCAAAGCCCAGCCCGATCATCTGGGCAAGGACTTCGCCGGCCAGGGTGGCGGCCGCGAAGGCGAGCGACAGGCCAAGCCCGGCCACCAGGCCGGCCATGATCTCGGCCGGGATGTCAGCCGGGACAAGCGCCGGCGCACCGGGGCGGAAGGCCGCAAAGGCCGCCAGCGCCGCCACCAGCGCCAGCCGCGCCCGCCACGGCAGGTTCGCCCCGGCCAAGGGCGGCAGCAGCAGCACACAGGCCAGCGGCCGCACTGATGCCAGCGTGAAGCGCAGCATCAGATCAAGCCCGTCAAAGCTGGGGATGGCGAGATTCACCGGATCGCCCCCACCATGTCGGTCAGGCCGAGGCTGAGAAATTCGGCCAAATTCATGAGCATGGCTTCACCCGAAACGGCCAGCACCAGCACCAGCGCCGCCAGCTTGGGCAGGAATGAGATGCTGCTTTCCTGCACCGAGAAGATGGTCTGGACGAGGCCGACCAGGATCGCCACCACCAGCAGCGGCAACAGGATCAGCGTGGCGCTGCCGGCGAACAGCATGATCGCCTCCCGCGCCAGATCGGCCAGCATCACATCATCGGGAGCAGGGGCCAGATTGGTCATCAGTCCGAACCAAAGCTCTTGGCCAGCGCGCCGAGCACCAGGGTCCAGCCATCCACCACCACAAACAGCGCCATCTTCAGCGGCAGCGAGACGGTGGCCGGGGAGACCATCATCATGCCCATCGCCATCAGCACCGATGCCACGATCAGATCGATGATCAGGAACGGCAGATAGATCACCAGCCCGATTTCCAGCGCCGTCTTCAACTCGCTCGCCACAAAGGCCGGCATCACCACCACCAGCGGCACATCGGCGGGCCGGGCGTAGGGGCCGCCACCGGCGATCTCGGCAAAACGGGTGAGATCGCGCGTGCGCGTCTGGGTGAGCATGAACGTCTTCAGCTCCGCACCGGTACGCGCAAGTGCTTGTTCGGCAGGCAATTTTCCGGCCACCATCGGGGTCCAGGCGGTATCGTGGATGCGATCGAACTGCGGCTTCATCACGAACAGGGTGAGCAGCAGGGCCGTGCCCACCAGCAACTGGTTGGGCGGGCTCTGGCCCAGGCCCAGCGCCTGGCGCAGGATCGCCAGCACGATGGCGATGCGGGTGAAGGCCGTCATCATCAGCAGCGCTGCCGGCAGCAGCGTCAATGCTGTCATCAACAGCAGGATCTGCAGCGTGGTCGAAAGCGGCGGCAGGTTGATGATGTCGGTCATTCCAGCGGGCTTTCCGCCAGGGTGGCAAGGCCGGCGCGGGATTGGCCCACCAGCAGGCGGCGGCCGGCGAATTCCACCACCAGCAGCCGCGATCCGGGGCCGAGCGGCAGCGATTGCACCACTTGGGCATGGCGGGAAAACAGCGGGCGGGCCGGCAGCCGCAGGGACAGCGCGGCCGAACGGTCCCGCACCGCCGCCACCAGGGCGCTGATGCTGCTCACTGGGTGCTGCCCGGCAACACTTCGGTGATGCGCACGCCGAATTTCTCGCCCACCGCCACAATCTCGCCGCGGGCGACCAGGCGTTCGGAAATCAGCACGTCAACCGGCTGGTCCACCCGCCGGTCAAGCACATGCACCTGGCCCGGCGCCATCGCCAGAATATCCGCCAATTTCAATCGGATGCCGCCCACTTCAATGGCCAGGCGCACGGTGATGGCGCCAAACATGCCGAGGCCGGCCACATCCAGCGGCGGCGCGGTCGGCTGGCCGTGCAGGCTGCCCTGTTCAATGGTCATGCGCATTCTCCTGCGGGTTTGATGTCGATGACGATCAGGCTGGCCTGCTGGCGGCCGTCGGGCAGCGGCACCAGGCTGGCCAGCGCGACCTGGTGATCACCCAGCATCACCGGCATTTCGGGGTTGCTGTGGATGGGGATGATCAGGCCGGGTTGCAGCGGCAGCAAGCGCGACAGCGGCAGCATCTCGCTGGCCAGGCGCACCGGCAGGCGCAGCGGCAGGCCCAGCGCGGCGGCGCCCAGCGGGCGGGCCGGCTGCACCGGCAGCGGGGTTTCCGGCGCCGGCAGGCGCACCACGCCCACCACCGTGTTGCCACCGGCCAGCGTGACGATCACATCCACGATCAGCGCCGGCCGCTGGCTCTCGGGCGGCCACAGACGCAGCACAAGTGGTTGCAAATGCTCACCCAATTGCCGGGCGTTGCGCGCCGTCACCACGCCCGACAGGCAGGTGACCGGCCGGGTGGGATCGCCGCCCAGCCTGACCGTGGCCAGCAGCGCGCCCAGTTCCAGCGCCACATCGGGCGCACCCGGCGGCAGGCCGCGGCCGGGGTGCACCGCCACGGCCAAGCCAAGCAGGGCGGAGAGCGATTCCTCCATGGCCAGGATCAACGGCATGAACGGCGTGTCGTCCCCATCATCGGGCGGGGCGGCGGCGCTGCGCGGGCGCCAGTCGTCGACGAAATCCGGATCGGGCGGGGCCTCGGTGCGGATGCGCAGATCGCTCATTGCACCACCAGCGAGGTGAAGAAAACCTCCTCCACCGTGCCGGGTTCTCCCTTTGATTTCAGTGTCTTGTTAACAACATCCTTCAGCCGTTCGGCCAGCTGCTCCTTGGCCTTGGCGCTTTCGATGTCGGCGTCGCGGGCTTCGCCCAGGGCGGCCAGCACCGATGAGACGATGGCCGGCTTGTGCTTGCCGATGGCGGCCACCGCATCGGGGCCGCCAAAGGTGGAGACCGACAGTTTCACCTGCAGGTAGCGGCCGGAATCGGCCAGGTTGCTGGTGAAGGCGTTTTCGATCTCGACATATTCAAGCGGACCGGCCGGGGGCGGCGGCGCTTCGGCATGTTCGGCCTTGCCGTGATCACCACCGGCGGCGGGGGCGAATTTCAGCACGGCGATGCCGGCCCCGGCCCCGCCGGCCCCGGCGCCGGCCACGAAGGCCAGCACCGGCACCAGCTTGCCCAGGATATTTTTCTTTGGTTTTTCAGCCTTTTCGGGCTTTTCAGCTTTGTCGGCCATGGCGGTTTTCCTCAGGCGAAGCGATCAGTGGCGGGGGAAGCGGGCGGGCGCGGGGCGCGGCGGGCGGCGACGATCGCCTCCAACTGCGGCGGGCGTTTCGGGCGCTGGCCGCCGCCGCCGGTGTCGCTGCGCTGGCCGTTGACCGAGAGGGAGGAGAGGGTGATGCCGGCCGCCGCCAGATCCTGGGCCAGGCGCGGGCCGGCGGCTTCGATCAGGGCGGCCGATTGCGGCGCGCTGGCCAGCGAAACCGCCAGATCGGCGGCGCTGCCGGCCACCTCCACCTGCACCGGGCCCAGCCGGGTGGAGGGCACCAGCAGCGCGGAATCGGTGGCCGTTTCGGGGCCATTGGTGGCCGCAGCGGGGGCCGCCGGTGCC
>JAIXUQ010000022.1 GCA_027483465.1 Sphingomonadales bacterium | reverse complement strand
GCATCCACGCTGGTCGCCTGCTTGGTGCCGCCCTGGGTGGCGAGGCCCGGCGGCTTGTTGATCACGATGGCATGGGCATCGCGGTGGATGACCAGGCTGCGCATGTAATCAATCTCTTCATGGGTCAACGGCGGGCGCTGCTTCTCGGCCGGGCGGGCGGCGGCGGGCACCGGCAATTCCGCTGGCCATTCAAGCTGTTGCCCGGCCTTGATGCGATCACCCGGCCCGGCCTTGGCCCCATCCAGCCGCACCGCCCCGGTTTTCGACCAGCGCGAAACGATGTTGAAGCTGATGCCCTGCGTGTGGCGCTGGAACCAGCGGTCCAAGCGGATGCCGTCGTCATCATCGGCGATGGTGGCTGTAGGCATCAGGCAAGGCTCCGCATCAGCCACACGCCGGCCAGCACAGCCAGCACGCTGCCCGCCACGCTGGACATGGCATAGGCCGCCGCCAGCGCCACTTCGGCGCGGGTGATCATGTTGTACACCTCAAGGCTGAACGCCGAAAAGGTGGTGAAGCCGCCGAGCACGCCAACGCCCAGCAGCAGGCGCAATTCCTCCGCGCCCTGGCCGATGCGCGCCAGCCAGCCGGCCAGCACGCCCATCAGGAAGCCGCCGAGGATGTTGACCGCGAAGGTGCCGAAGGGAAAGCCCGGCCCGGCCAGCGTGATCGCCAGCCGGCCGACGCCAAAGCGCAACAGCGTGCCCAGCGCGCCGCCGGCGGCCACCAGCAGCATGTGGGGAAATGTGGGGTTCATCAAACTGCCATAGCCGGGCCGCCGGCGTTAGACCACCCCGAAGGTCCAGCCTTCGGTGGTGGCAATCGCCGGGGTGAGCGCGGCGGGCTGCCACCAGTGCGGCTGGGGCGCGATGGCGCGCAGGCCTGCGGCCGTCACCAGCGCATCGCCGACATGATCGGCAAATTGCGCCGGAAAACCGGGCGGCAGCGGCTGGCTGCCATGGCGGGCGAGCGCGGCACTGAGGCTGGCGGCATCGCGCAATTTCCCCCGAAAACCGCCCAGCCGGGCAAAGGCCTGGGCGTAGATTTCCAGGATCACCGGGCCGCGCGCGGGCAGCGGATCAAAGGGCCACACCGGCCAATTCAGGCTGTGCAGCAGGCGCATGGCGGTGAGCGTGGCCTTGCCGACCTGGGCGGCGCCCAGCAGGACGAAGTTCGATGTGGGCACGCCGAGGCCGCTGGCCTTGTAGACCTGCTCCGTCACCCGCAGATGGGCGCGCAGGTGGCGCGGCCCGTCGGCAGCGCCCAGCCAGAAGGCGTCGCGCCGGTGGGCGATATAGCCATGGCCGCCCAGGTCGGGCTCGGCGGCGCACAGACTGTCCACCTCGGCCCACAGCGCGCGGGCCGGGCCAGTGAACGGCGGCACCGCGGCAAAGCCGAAGCCGGCATCCATGCCCACCAGCACATCGCCCGACAGGCCGGCCAGCCAATCCCGCACCCCGGCGCGGGACCACACGCCGCCGGGCGGCAGCACCAGGGCGGGCGGGGCGTCGCCAACCTCGCAGATCGCCACCTGCACCGAAGGATGGCGCGCACCGCGGGCGCCCGACCAGTCGATGCCGACAAAGCGGGTGAATCTCACAAGCCGCGGGCCTTGCGCTGCGCGGCCGAGGCATGGCCGGCCCAGGCCTGTTCCAGCAGCAGGGCGATGCGGCCGGGATCGGCCGTCGCCAGCCGGGCCAGCACCGCCGGCCAGCCGGCATAATGCGGGGTCTGGTAAAAGCAGGCCGGATCGGTCGCCATCAGCATCTCCACCGCATCCAGCCCGGCCCGCAGCACGATATGGTCGGGCTCCTTGCCGATCACCACGAACATCTTGCCGCGCACCAGCACGGCATCGCGGCCATAGCTGGTGCCGCGGGTGGCGCCCGGCAGCGCCAGGGCCATCGCCACCACGTCATCCCAAGTCATCCGTCCCTCCGCAGCGCCGCGCGGCGGCGGTTCCATTCGGCCAGGCGTTCGGCGATGCGCGCTTCAAAGCCGCGCGGGCTGGGGGTGTAGAGCGTCGCCGCCGCCAGGCCATCGGGCCAGTAATTCTGGCCCGAAAAGCCATCTGGCGCATCATGATCATAGGCATAGCCCTGGCCATGGCCCAGTTGCTGCATCAACCGCGTGGGGGCGTTGAGGATATGGGCCGGCGGGCTGAGCGAGCCGGTGGCGCCGGCGAGTTTTTTCGCGGCCTTTTCGGCCACATAGGCGGCATTGGATTTGGGTGCGGTGGCCAGATAGAGGCAGGCGTGAACGATGGCCAGTTCGCCTTCGGGCGACCCGAGGAAGTCAAAGGCGTCCTTGGCATCCAGGCACACGCGCAGGGCATTGCTGTCGGCCAGGCCCACATCCTCGCTGGCAAAGCGCACCAGCCGGCGCAGGATGTAGAGCGGCTCCTCCCCGGCCACCAGCATGCGTGCCAGCCAATAGAGCGCGGCATCGGGATCGGAACCGCGCAAGCTTTTGTGCAGGGCCGAAATCAGCCCGTAATGGCCATCGCCGCTCTTGTCATACACCGGCATGCGGCGGTGCAGGAAGGCGGCCAGCGCACCTGGGTCCATCGCCGGCACCTCACCCAGCGCCAGCAGGGTTTCGGCCTGGCCCAACAGGAAGCGGCCATCGCCATCGGCCCCGGCGATCAATGCAGCGCGGGCGTCGTCCGTTACCGGCAGGGCGTGCCCGGCCAGCGCCTCGGCCCGGGCCAGCAATTCGCCCAGGGCCGCCTCGTCCAGCCGCTTGACGATCAGCACCCGCGCGCGGGACAGGATGGCGGCATTCAGGGCAAAGCTGGGATTTTCCGTCGTCGCCCCCACCAGGGTGATGGTGCCATCCTCCATCGGGCCCAGAAACCCGTCCTGCTGGGCGCGGTTGAAGCGGTGGATTTCGTCCACGAACAACAGGGTGCGCTGCGCCGTGGTGCGGGCATCGGCAAATAACTTCTTCAGATCGGCCACCCCGGCAAACACCGCCGAAATCGCCACGAAGCGCATGCCCACCGCATCGGCCAGCAGGCGGGCAATGCTGGTCTTGCCGGTGCCCGGCGGGCCCCACAGGATCAGGCTGGACAGGCTGCCGGCCGCCACCATGCGGGTGAGCGCGCCATCCGGCCCGGTGAGCGCCGGCTGGCCCACCACATCGGCCAGCCGGCGCGGGCGCAGCCGTTCGGCCAGCGGCGCAGCATCAGGGGCAAACAGATCGGCCATGGCGCCATCCAAGCCGCAACCCCGGCCGCCATGCAAGCCTTCAGAACGTCTTGCCGATCTCGATGATCACGCCATCGTCACGCCGGCCGGGCTTGTTGCTGAACTTGTACCCCATGATCACCACCCAGCCGGCATCATTGTGCCAGTTCAGGCCGGGCACGAAATCCCCGAATTCATGGCGGCCGGCAAACCATTCGGCCACGATCGCGGTGTCGCTGATCACCCGGCCGAGGCCGCCGCCGATGCGATCCCCCAGCCCGGACAAGGGCTGTTCGACGCTGCCGATGAAATGGGTGGTGTGGCGGCCAAACAGATTGGCCGGGCCATGGCTGATGCCGGCCATCAGCCGTGTGCCGGTGCCGGGCAGGCGGGCGCTGGCCTGGCCATAGCTCCACAGGCCGATCCGGCCATCGCGCAGGTTGAACGGCAGCATCTGGCCGGCGCCCAGCTTCAATTCCCATTTCGGCAGGCTGGCCGCCAGCACCGGCTGGGCGGTTTTCCAGCCCAGGCCGATGGCCTGGTTGGCCTTCACCGGTGTGCCGATGTTGTAGGTGGTCAGCGCCACCTCGAACCGCTCGCTCACGCCATAGGTGAAGAAATTGGTGGTGAGCCAATAGCGGTTGCCGTCCCAGTCGCGCAGCTGGCTTTCATGCAGGAAGAACGCCTTGCCGGCCTTGGTCTGCTCGATCGAGGGGACATTGATGATGGTCTGTTGCGCCAGCGCCGGGCCGGCGGCCAGCAGCATCGCCCAAGAACATGCGGCCGGCATCCACCGGCCCGGCACCCAACCACACGGCATGATCGCTCCATCGCACGCAGATGCCCCCACCCCGCACAACATTACACGCGCGTAATCTTGGGCGGGCGGGCTGCGTTTTCAAGAGCGCCGGCTCAACTCTTGAACCAGGCCTCCACGGTGCCGCTCAGCTTGATGGTCAGCGGGTTGCCCTTGCGGTCAAGGCTCTTGCCGGCGGCGACGCGGATCCAGCCTTCGGAGATGCAATATTCCTCCACGTTGGTCCGTTCGGTGCCGTTGAAACGGATGCCCACGCCGCGGCTGAGCAGATCCCAGTCATAATGATCGCTGCGCGGATTGACCGAAAGGCGGTCGGGCGGGCTGTCGGGCGCGGTTTCGGGCGTGTCTTGCGTATCGGTCATGACGGGCCTCTTAGGCTGCGGCAGCGGGGCGGGCAAGAAAAAGGGGCCGCCAGCGCGTGCCGGCAGCCCCGATTTCGCAGGCGTTCTGGCCCCGATCAGCCTTCGGCGGCGTCGTCGGTGGGCAGGGTGCCGGGTTCGGCGTTGGGATCGAACACCTCGGTGAAGCCCGATTCCTCGCGCTCCGCCGTGGCGGTCACATCCACGCCCTTGGCCTGGAGTTCGGCCTCTTCGGCCGAACGGGCGATGTTCACCTTCACCACCACCACGACTTCCGGGTGCAGCGCCACCTTCACGTCGTGCACGCCCAGCGTCTTGATCGGGCGATCGAGGACGATCTGGTTCTTGTGGGCCTTGTGGCCGCCGTTGGTGAGCGCTTCAGCCAGATCGCGGGCCGCGACCGAGCCATACAGCTGGCCGGTGCCGGAGGCGGCGCGGATCATCACCACGCTGGCGCCTTCGATCTCGCGCGATTCGGCGCGGGCGATGTCGCGGCGCTTGGCGTTGTCGGCCTCGATGCGGGCGCGATCGGCCTCGAAACGGGCCTTGTTGGCTTCGGTGGCACGCAGCGCCTTGCCGCGCGGCAGCAGGAAGTTGCGGGCAAAACCCGGCTTCACATTGACGATGTCGCCAATGTGGCCAAGCTTTTCAACGCGTTCGAGCAGGATCACTTGCATGGCTTGCGCTCCTCACTTCACCAGATAGGGCAGCAGGCCCAGGTGGCGGGCGCGCTTGATGGCCTTGGCCAGTTCGCGCTGCTTCTTGGCGGAAACCGCGGTGATGCGGGCCGGCACGATCTTGCCCCGTTCAGAGACAAAGCCCTGCAGCAGGCGCACATCCTTGTAATCGATGGCGGGGGCATTCGGGCCCGAGAAGGGGCACGACTTGCGGCGGCGGAAAAACGGACGTCCCATGTTGGCCTCCCTTTACGCGGCAGCGCGCGGTTCGCGGCGCGGGCGTTCCGGACGGCCTTCGCGGCCGCCAGCCCCATCGCGCGGGCCGTCACGGCCGGCTTCACGGTCACCGCGCTCGGCCCGGTCACCCCGGCGGGTCATCGCCGACGGTTCGGTGGCCAGCGCATCAACGCGCACGGTCATGAAACGGATGATGTCTTCGTTGAGACCAACCTGGCGCTCAAGCTCGGCCACGGCGGCGGCCGGGGCATCGATGTTGAGCATCACATAATGGGCCTTGCGATTCTTGGCGATGCGATAGGCCAGCGTGCGCAGGCCCCAATATTCGCTGTTTGCCACCCGGCCCTTGCCTTCGGCCAGAACCTTGGTGAAGCCTTCCGTGAGCGTCTCGACCTGAGCGGCTGTCAGGTCCTGGCGCGCAAGGAAGACATGCTCGTAAAACGGCATATCATTCTCCTGTGCCGATCGCAGGCCGGGCCCCATGCCCAAGCCCCTCCGGCTGGCGTCAATCACCGCACCGGGCAGGCCCGGCACGGCGAAGCGCGGCCTATGCGGCAAGGCACCGGCGATTGCAAGCGATTCCCGGGCGTGGAACAAGGGCATCATGCAGCGCCCTCTCCTTGTTATCGGCGGCGTCGCCGGTTGCGGCAAGACCACGCTGGCCGCCGCGCTCGCCGCTGCCCTCGCCCTGCCGTTCCGTGACGGCGATGATCTCCACCCGCCGGCCAACAAGGCGAAGATGGCCGCCGGCCAACCGCTGGACGATGCGGACCGGGCGCCCTGGCTGGCGGCCTGCGCGGCGCAAATGGCTGCTTGGGGTGATCTGGGCGGCGTCATCAGCGCCTCGGCCCTGAAACGCGCCTATCGCATGGCCCTGTATGCCGCCCATCCGGGGGTGCGTTATGTGCTGATCGCCATCACGCCGGAACTGGCCACCGCCCGCGCCGCCGCCCGCCCCGGCCATTTCTGGCCGGCCGCCCTCACCGCCAGCCAGTTTGCCATATTGGAACCGCCCACGCCGGATGAACGGGCAATCCTGGTGGACGCCGAGTTGACCACGACCGAGCAGGTGGCCGCCATCATCGCGGCGCTGGCCTAGGGCTTCACATCGGGCGGCAGTTCGCCGGCCATGCCGGCCGCCACCTTTTCCGCCGCCTCCAGCACGCGCAGCAGATTGCCGCCGGCGATCTTCTCGCAATCGGCCTCGCTCATGCCGCGGCGCAGCAGTTCGGCGATCAGCGCCGGATAGGTTTCCACGCCTTCCAGGCCGGTGGGGGTGGATTCGATGCCATCCAGATCGCCGCCGATGCCGACATGATCGACCCCAGCCAGCCGCACCAGATGCTGGACATGATCGGCGACATCCTTGATGCCCACCGGCGGGCGCGGATTTTTCGCATCCCATTCCGCCATCGCCACGCCCTGGCGCGGCAGATCGCCGATATACAGCGCCAGCAACCGCTGCCGCTCCCCGGCGCGGGCGGCTTCCCAGGCCTGGCGGGCGCTGTTGATGAAACCGGGCACCCAGGTTGCCATCACCAGCCCGCCATTGGCCTTCACCAGCGGCAGCACATCATCGGGCACGTTGCGCACATGATCGGCAATGCCGCGCGCCGATGAATGGCTGTAGATCACCGGCGCCTTGGTCACGCCGAGCACCGCCTTCATCGTGCCGGGCGAGACGTGCGAGAGATCGACCAGCATGCCGATGCGGTTCATCTCGCGCACCACCGCCTTGCCATAATCGGACAGCGGGGTGGGCCGGGGCGATTCATTGGCGCTGTCAGCCCAGTCATTGTGCTTGGTGTGCGTCAACGTCATGTAGCGCACGCCCAGCGCGTGATACATGCGCAGCACGGGCAGCGAATTGTCGATCTGGCTGCCGCCCTCCACGCCCATCAGGCTGGCGACCTTGCCGGTCTTCTGGATGCGGCGGATATCGGCGGCGGTGGCCGCCAGTTCGAAATCGGCGGGATATTTCGCCACGAAACCGCGCACGATGTCGATCTGCTCGATCGTGGCCTTCACCGCTGCCGGGCCGGTGACGGTGGCCGGCACATAGACCGACCAGAATTGCCCGCCCACCCGGCCCTGATGCAGGCGGGGAATGTCGGTCATCAGCGGGCGCTTGAACGTCCGGCTGTCAGCCTTCAGATCCTGTTGCCACCAGGCCTCGCCAAAGCTGCCGCGCAGCGCGCCGGGCCAATCATTGTGGCCATCGATGATCGGCTGGCGTTTCAGCACCGCCTCGGCGCGTTTCAGGAAGGGATCATCCTGCGCGGCGGCCGGCGCGGCGGCCAGCAGGGGGATGAGGGCGGCGAGAAGCAGGGGATGGCGCATGGCCATTCTCATCACGCCCGGCGGCGGCGAAAGGCAAGCGGATATTTGCCCCCCGTGGGCCAGCACGATTCAGGGCAGCAAAATTCAGGGCCGCAGCATTCAGGGCAACAGCATCGGCCCGGCCCAGCCATACCATAGCGCCATGCCAAGGCCGGTGCCGAGCAGCAGCGCCAGGAAGCCGCCGCCGCCGGCGCGCTGCCCCAGCCACAGCAGCACCACGACAAACAACAGCCCGCCCGGCGCCTCCAGCGCCAGCGGCGGCCAGCCCAGCGCGGCGGCGGCCACGCTTTCATCGAAATCGGCGCTGGCCGGGGTGCCGGCGCCAAACAGGGCGAGCAGCAACTGCACCAGATAGACAAGATTGGCGAAAAAACGCGGGATCGCCGCCGCCACCAGCGGCATGCCCCAGGCGCGGCGGGCGTTGATCGCGCCCAGCCCGGCCAGCGCCAGCGTGACCAGCGGGCCGGCCAGCGCGGCCAGCGCCACCGCGCCGGGGCGGCCGGCCCAGGGCGGCACCTCGGGCAGGCCGGTGGCGCTGGCATGGTGCAGGATCATGGCAAAGCCGCCCAGCCGCCCGGCCAGCACATGCGCCAGTTCGTGCAGCAGCACCGACAGCGGAAACAGCAGGACACACCAGGCGAAGCCGACGAACACCGACGGCACCGCGGCCGCATCCCTTGCTTCAGCCCGCATGCGGCCCGCCCTTGCGACAAATGATAACCCTGTCTTGCCAGACAGGTGACGGGCCGGCAACCGATGGGCGATAACAGGGCAGATTGTTGATGGAGACCCCCCGATGCTCGAAACCGCCGAACGCCGCGTCTATGGCCCCGATGAACAGGCCTTCCGCGACACGGTGCGCAAGGTCTTTGACAAGGAACTGATCCCCAACCTCGACCGCTATGAGGAGGAGGGCATCGTTGACCGCAAATTCTGGCGCGCCTGCGGCGAGGCCGGGCTGCTCTGCCCCGGCGTGCCCGAGGAATATGGCGGGCTGGGCCTGGATTTCCGCTACAACGCCATTGTTGACGAGGAACTGGCCTATGCCGGCTCCTCGGCCGGGATCACCCTGCAATCCGACATCATCGCCGATTATCTGATCGCTTATGGCTCGGAGGAGCAGAAGCAGAAATATCTGCCCAAGATGATCAGCGGCGAACTGATCACCGCGATTGCCATGACCGAACCGGGCGCCGGCTCCGACCTGCAGGGCGTGCGCACCACGGCCAGGAAGGATGGCAATCATTATGTCATCAACGGCAGCAAGACCTATATCACCAACGGCCAGAACGCCGATCTGATCATCGTCGTCGCCAAGACCGATCCGGAGGCTGGCGCCAAGGGCACGTCGCTCATCCTGGTGGAAGCCGATGCGGAAGGCTTCAGCCGCGGCCGCAACCTCGACAAGATCGGCCAGAACAGCGCCGACACCTCGGAACTGTTCTTCAACGATGTCCGCGTGCCGATGACCAACTGCCTGGGCGAGGAGAACAAGGGCTTCATTTATCTGATGAGCCAGCTGCCGCAGGAGCGGCTCTCCATCGCCATTTCCGCCCAGGCCGGCGCCCAGCGCGCCTTTGACGAGGCGGTGAAATTCGTGAAGGACCGCAAGGCCTTCGGCAAGACGGTGTGGGATTTCCAGAACACCCAGTTCGTGCTGGCCGGGCTGAAGACCGAATTGCAGGTGGGCTGGGCCCATATCGACTGGGGCTTGCAGAAACTGGTGGAAGGCACGCTGACCGCCGCCGAAGCCAGCGCCGCCAAGCTGTGGCACACCGAATTGCAGGGCCGGGTGTGCGACGAGGCGCTGCAACTGCACGGCGGCGCCGGCTACATGAACGAATATCCCATCGCCCGCCTGTGGCGCGACGCCCGCGTGCAGCGCATCTATGGCGGCACCAGCGAAATCATGAAGCTGGTGGTGGCGCGGACGATTTGAGGCAGGGAGGCCGCTGGCCATGCTCACCAATGCGGCGGCCTTTTTCGATCGCGTGCGCCAGCGCGACCTGCTCGGCCCGGTGCTCACCCAGTCCGAGGTGGAGGGCTGCGACCACAAGCTGGCCGCCTTCAGCGCGGCACGCTGGGGCGTCGGCTGGGCAGCCTATGGGCTGGCCACCAGCTATCACGAAACCGGGCACACGATGCAGCCGATCCGCGAATGGGGCGGCGATGAGTATCTGCGCCGCAATTACGACATCACCGGCCGCCGCCCGGAGGTGGCGCAGCAGATGGGCAACACCACGCCGGGGGACGGCGTCCGCTATGCCGGGCGCGGCGATGTGCAGCTCACGTGGAAGAAGAATTACGCCCGCGCCGGCAAGTTTCTGAACGAGCCTCTGGTGGACAATCCCGATCTGGCGCTGCGCCCCGATCTGTCGGCGCGCATCATGGTGCTGGGCATGGAACAGGGCTGGTTCACCACCCGGCGGCTTGACCATTATGCCCCGCGCGACGCCGGCCGGCTGGAGACGGCAGTCTATGTGAAGATGCGCGCCATCATCAACGGCCGCGACAAGGCCGATCTGATCGCCCGCAATGCCGAGGCGTTCGAGGATGCGCTGATGGCCGGCGGCTGGGCGGTGTGAACCGGCCGGCTTGAATCGGCCAACTGCGGCAAATCCCGGACTGGCCTTGCCCGCTTTCTGCCCTTAACCGGTCGCAATCGCCTGCCATAACCGGTGCCATGATGATTGCGACTGCCGCCCGCCAACCCGAATCAGCCCCGCGTGCCCATGATGGCGCGCTGGCCGGAGAGGATGTGGCCATGATCCGCCTCGCCGCCACGCTGGGCCGCGAACTGGGAACATACCGGCCCGCCATCTATTGGGCCGACACGGCCGCCTCGGCGCTGCTCGGCTGGGGCGCGCTGGCCGCGTTGATCCTGGCGCCCGGCCTGCCCGTGGCGGCCACCGCCGCATTGGCCGTGGTCGCCGTGCTGGCGCTCTATCGCCTCGGCAGCTTCATCCACGAAATCACCCACATGAAGGATGACAGCGTGCCGGGGTATCGCCTCGCCTGGAACCTGATCGCCGGCATCCCGCTGATGATCCCCAGCTTCATGTATGAGGGCGTCCACAATCTCCACCACGCCCGCAACCGCTATGGCACGGTGCGCGATCCCGAATATATGGCCCTCGCCCTCAAGCCCAAGCTGAGCGTGCCGCTGTTCGTGATGGTGGCGGCGCTGGGGCCGATCGGCCTCCTCATCCGCTGGGGCCTGTTGGCGCCGCTGTCGCTGCTGCCGCCGGTGCGCGCCTTCGTCCGCGCCCGCTTTTCCGCCCTGTCGATCAACCCGGAGTTCCGTCGCGATCCGCCGGTGGGCCCGCACGCCGCCCGCTGGAATGCGATGGAGGTCGCCACCTCGGCCTTTGTGCTGGCCGTGCTGGCCGGCGTGGCCGGCGGCCTCATCCCGCTGCGCGCCTTCGGCCTCTGGCTGGCGGTGCTCTCGGCTTCGATGGTGCTCAACCAGATCCGCACGCTGGCCGCGCATCTGTGGGAGAATGACGGCAAGGTGATGACCATCACCGGCCAGTATCTTGACAGTGTGAACGTGCCGCCGCCGGCGCTGCTGCCCGAGCTGTGGGCGCCAGTGGGCCTGCGCTATCACGCGCTGCACCATCTGCTGCCCGGCCTGCCCTATCACGCCCTGCCGGCCGCCCATCGCCGCCTCGCCGCCGAACTGCCGGCCGGCAATGCCTATCACGGCGGCAACCACCGCACCCTGGCCGGCGTCATCGCCCGGCTGTGGGCCAGCGCCGGCACCGCCCGGGCCTGATCAG
>JAIXUQ010000039.1 GCA_027483465.1 Sphingomonadales bacterium | reverse complement strand
GCTCTGGTCGCGTTGGCGACGACGGCGTGGATATGAAGCTGCGGCTCGCCGTTCCTGTTCACGTCGTGGAGAAAGGTCGCGGCGATGAGGTTGCCGGTGCGCTCCGGCACCTGCCGCCCTAGCGTCGCATCCCAGACCCGGGCTTCGACCACGTTCTTCTCGGCCCAACGCAGTGTCGCGATCACTGAATCCTTCATGGCTTCGAGCACACGCTTGTCGCCGCCGAGCATCGCCACCAGCGATACGGACTTCGATGCCGAGAAGGTGAGGTCAACGCCGGGGCGGTGCACGCCGTCCTTCCCCGCGATCACCGATCCGTCTGGCAAGTTTCCTTCGAGCACGGCTGCAAAGGTCTGTTCCTCGACCTTGCCAGCCAGCCCAAGCGCGTCTGCGCCCTTGCCGAACCACGCGCTGGCTTCCTGCGTCTGATCGGCGGTGTAGTAATTGTCGGCCGAGTAGTAGTCCGCCGCCGATGAGGCCGAGCCGAGGCTGCCGAGCGTAATCATCGCCGGTCCTCGTGGGCGATGACCCGCAGGCCAAGATCGCGCTCCTGCTCCGGGACCCGGCAATCGGTGACACCGTATTTGCGCGCGATGAGCCGACACATTTTCGCAGGGTGGTCGATCAGCTTACCGGACTGCCACACCGACCAGCCATCGAACTGGGTAGGCAGGATTGTGGCTATGAGAGCGCCCATTAGGAGAGCCAGGCCTCCACATGCCGACAGAAATTTCAGCGCCAGAAAGCGGTTATCGCCGAGATAGACGGATCGCATCTGCCGCGGCTCGCTGGCGAGTGCGATCGACTTGTCGAGCTGAGCGGAGATCTTCACGAGATGCGGCTCGAGCGCTGCGATAAGTGTCGGCTCAAGATCTTCGAAGGCAGAGAGGAGCTGCTCTGCCCTTGCATAGAACGGCGAAAGGCTGGCCTGATCCTGCTCCCGGAAATGGGCGAGAAGTTTCTCTTGGGCGATGCGATTAGCCTCCTCGCCGCCGTTCCACTTCTCGGTCAGCTTGCCTAGCATCCGCGCATTGTCCGCCTGGGCCCGGTCCAGCTCCATCACCAATTCCCGCAACTGATGCACCAGACCGCTGACGGTTGCATCGAGCTTGGGCGCAGCCTCGGTCTGGAAGGTCGGGCGACCGGCATCGTGTGCCTCGATCAGCTCCTGGATCGCCTTGCGCAAAAGCTCGGGCCGGCTGAGCGATTTTGCCTGCGCAACGCGGTCGAGGGCAGCAAGGACACGGTCCTCAACGGCAACATTGATCTGTGCCATCAGACCCTCCCCCGAATAGCAAGGAGATCGACGGGCCTAGAAGCTAAGTGGCTGATATAGGCTCGTTCTAGAAGGCCTCGCTGCTGCGCGCTACAGCTTTGGAGTGCTTTTTGGGCACCCCTAGAATCGCGCCTAGGGCCTAGAATGGCTGATTTCTGCGGGTTTGCGCACACCTCGCCACCGCTGAAATTCAGCGTGGAGTGTGTACTTCTATATGCGCTGCTTCGACATTGTTGGCCTGATTTTGAGGAGTCATGACCTGGCTTGGCATTCCCTGCCGGGTGCCACCGGCCGAACAGCCGGAAAGCGATTATCGCGTTCTGCACGGGCTTCATGTGACGTCTCCGCCGAATATGTTGGGGTTTCCGGCCCGGTCGAAATCCAGGCCCGATATCGGGGTCGCTGGAAGCTCCGCCTCCCGGTTCAGTTCAGCGCAGAACCGCTGGTAGAAGCCGTAGCTGAGCCGCTCGAACGGTGCCGCATTCGCGATCGTCTGGACTATTGGCAGCGCAACATCGCCGATTGGCGTCCCACCGATTGACCGCAGAATGATCGCCCTCTCATAGGCGTGAAGGACGAAGTCACAGAAGGCGGCCCCGTCCAGCCTCGTCAGCATGCCAGCCATGACCCGGGCATCTGGAGTGACACAATGCTGCTCGACCAGTTGCCTGACCGGGTCGTGCCAATGGTCGAAATGGCTGACCCAGCTTTCCAGCCACACAGGCCAGAGGACGTGGCCGTCAGGTAGTGGAAGTTGATCGCAAACCTCGTCGGCAGTGAGATCATAAATCTCCCCGAACGCTGCTGGCAGGGCAGCGAAGATCGGCTGCGGGTCAATGTCGCGCATCAGGGCCGCGGCGGCATGGCGCCAGCTCAAAACGGGGTCCCGCCCGGGCTTGTAGGATGGCCACCACATGTTGCCCGCCTCCAGCTCCGCCCAAAGGCTTGTGGTCTGCACTTGTGTCATGGCTGCACCTCCCCGGAGAGCTTCGCCAAGGCCGATAGGCATGCACCTGCAAAACTCTGGCCGGTTCTGGGGGCAGATACCTCCGGTTCGAACTGACGGTCCGGCAAGCTCCCTTCTGGATAGCCTTTGGCAGCCTTGATCATGGGCAACAGGCTGGAGGCGTTCCGCAACAGCCCGCTCAAGCATTTCCTGCCTGACCGCGCTCGGTAGCGGTGCTCACTTGGCAACCGGGCGTTGCGGTCGATGACGAGCAGGCAGAGAGCAGCGCGCTCGCGCCCGAGCCTTTCGCACGCCTCTGCCCAGGCCGGTTGCGAGACATTGTGCCAACGGCAGGCGATGGCCGACGCCTCGACCATGTCTGGCCAGCCCGGTGCCCGGTCGGACGGCAGCAGGCTTCGATAGTCTGCGCTCGCAAGGCTGGCAGCCAGCGCTGGGGAGACCTCGTCCGACCGATCAGCGCCGAATTGCCCATCGGTCGCGCGGCTACGGTTTTTGGATGAGTCTTTGACAGGTATATTGGGTGCGAAGATTTCTTCCGTCCGGTGGGAAGATTTCGTGTCACCAGAGGGAAGTTCTGACTGCACCAGCAGCGCCTCAAGCATGCCTTTGAGGGCTTCCAGCCTCTCGGCAGAGTTGATGCGGGACACGCGCCCCCGGGGCAGAATGCGCTCTGCCTCCTCGATTAACGCAACTGCCTGTGTCGCGCGGATCTCGCGGCCGAGCATGACAATCTCGTGCCGCAGTGCAGCCACCGCACGCTCATGCAGCTCCATCGCCTCGAGCCGGGCCTTCCACCGGCCATAGCCATCGATGAGCGGGCGCAGACTGATCCCAGCGAGGCTGACGATGCCCCCTTCACGGCGCTGACCAGTGCGGCGCGCATGAGGAACATGGGTCCGCTCGATGAACCCGCCGCGCTCCAGCTCGGCTTCAGCGTTGTGCAGGACCTTCGTCGAGATGCGCAGCATCTGAGCCGTGGTTTGCGGTTGCTCCCACACGCCGCAAATCTTGCCAGGCTCAAAGTCGGACGACCGGCAGCCGAGCAGGTAGTGCTTCAGGACGCGCACCGCGGTCGCAGACAGGCGCTCCTCGCGGCGAGACCCTGGTGCGATCTTCTCGATCAGATCAGCCAGGCTGAAGTGGGTCACGCCGGGTGGAAGCCCGTTGTGTGCCAAAGAGATGCTCATGAAGCACCTCCCGCAAGGTTAGCCCTTGCGCCCGATTCGCGGGTCGCGTAAATGGGAAGAATAGCCGCGAAGCTATCGAAATGACCGCTGTGAAGGGTGCCAGCCCTTCCGGCGGTTTTTCGTTTGCGCCATCGGTCTGGAGGGTCGGAAATCCGCGTTATGTGCACATACTGTGCACCGAGCCGATTTTCCCGAGTCGGCGCAAACGGCCAAACCCCTGATTTTACTTGAAGAATCTGGCGCACCCGACAGGATTCGAACCTGTGACCTCTGCCTTCGGAGGGCAACGCTCTATCCAGCTGAGCTACGGGTGCCTGAGGGGGGCTCTAGCAGTGGTCAGGGCGGGGCGCCAGTGGGTTTTGGTGTTTTGCCTTTGGGCGGCGCCGGCGGTTGCGCCACGAAGGGGCCAAGGCCGCAGCGGGCGCCAGGCATCAGGCCGCCCATGTTCTGCAGCACGGTGATCACATCCTGCTGGCACAGTTGGGCGATCGAAGTTTCATAGGAAAAGGCCCGTTCAAAGGCCAGTTGCGGGCATTGGCCGGCGGGCAGGGTGCTGCGCCACACGCTGCCATCGCGCAGGCTGAAATCGATCGTCTTGCCGTCCACCACCGTGGTGCCGCGGATCATCGCGATCGGCAGGCAGGATTTGGTGGTGCCTGCCTTGGTTCCCGCCGGTTCGGCGGCGCTGGCGGGCAGGGTGATGGCCAGCAGGGGCAGCAACAACATGGGCAGGCGCATGGCGGCGGTCCTTTCGCCTTCAGGCTGCGGCGGCGGCGCTGAACCCGGCCTGAATTCAGCCCCCACCCCATTCAGCCCCCACCCCCTTCAGCCGACTGCCACGCTCTTGCCGCGGAACTGGCAAAGATCGGCGACGGCGCAGGTGCCGCATTTGGGGCTGCGCGCGGTGCAGACATAGCGGCCGTGCAGGATCAGCCAGTGATGGGCATCGCGCCGCCACGGCGCCTTCACCCGTTTCATGATGGCGGTTTCCACCGCCAGCGGGGTCTTGCCCGGCGCCAGCCCGGTGCGGTTGGCCAGGCGGAAGACATGCGTGTCAACCGCGCAGGTTTCCTGACCGAACAGCACGTTGACCACGACATTGGCGGTCTTGCGGCCCACGCCCGGCAGGGTTTCCAGCACGTCGCGGCTGGACGGCACCGCGCCGCCGAATTCGTCCACCAGCCGCTGCGACAGGGCGATGACGTTCCTGGCCTTGCTGTTGAACAGGCCGATGGTGCGGATATGCGCCTTCAACCCCTCCTCGCCCAGCGCCAGCATCTCGGCCGGGGTGTGGACCGTTTCAAACAGCCGGCGGGTGGCCTTGTTGACCCCCACATCGGTGGCCTGGGCCGAAAGCACCACCGCCACCAGCAATTGATAGCCATTGCCATAGGCCAGTTCGGTCACCGGCTCAGGATTGGCGGCGGCCAGGCGCGCGAAGAACTGGTGGATTTCGGGCGGCGTCATCTGCCGGCGGGCAAGCTTGGTCATGATGCGACCTTGCATCCCGCAAAGCCCGTGGTGCCGCAAGTGGCTGCGGCGTAAAGACGATGCTGCCGTGATTCTCGATCTCACCCTCACGCCCAACCGGCCGCTCAGCGGGCAACAGGCCCGGCTGCTGTTGATCCTGGTGGGCGGCTTTTTCCTGATCGGCTCGATCCGCTTCCTGCTGCTGGGGCTGTGGCCGGTGATCCCGTTCATGCTGGCCGATCTGGCACTGCTGGCCTGGGCGCTGCGGGCCAGCGCCCGCTCCGGCGCCGCGCGCGAACGGCTGGTGCTGGATCGGCTGCACCTCACCTTCACCCGCACCTCGGCCCGTGGCGAAACCCGCGTGGCGGTGCTGGAGCCCTATTTCACCCGGGTTGACATCGTGGAGACGCCGCTTGGCGATGCCCGGCTGTTTCTGGCCAGCAAGGGCAAGCGCCTGCTCGTCGGCCAATGCCTCTCGGCAGCCGAGCGGCGGGCGGTGGCCGGGGTGATCCGCGATGGCCTGGCGCGCTGGCGCCGCGAGACGGCCTGAGCGCCGGTCAGCGTTTGGCCGGGGCAAACAGCGCCTGCACGTCGGCGCGCTCCTCCACCGTCTGGGCCAAGCCGGGGATCAGCTTCATCGCCGGGGCCGCCTGTTCAAAGGCGTAACCCAGCGCCAGCAGCCGCGCCTCGCTCCACGCCGGGCCGATGAAGCTGAGGCCCACCGGCAGGCCGCGCACGCCGCCCATCGGCACGGTGAGGTGCGGATAGCCGGCCACCGCCGCCAGCCCGCCGGCACCGCCGCCCGGGGCCTGATCGGCGTTCACCGGATCGATGAACCAGGCCGGCGCGGCGGTGGGCGCCACCAGCGCCTCCACCTTCGCTTCGGCCAGCATCTTGTCGATCCCCTCCTTGCCGGCCAGCCGCAGCGAGGTTTCGCGCGCCTTCCGATAGGCCGGATCATCCAGCCCTTTGGTGCCTTGCGCCTTTTCAAACGTGTCCTGCCCGAACAGGCCCAGTTCGGCGGCGGCATTGGCGCGGTTGAAGGCGATCAGATCGGCCAGGGTGCGGGCCTTCACCGTGGCCGGCGTGGTGGCGAGATAGGCGTTGAGATCGGCCTTCAGCTCGGTGAGCAGCACGGTGAATTCATTGGCCCCGATCTCGCGGCGGTTGGGGCCGGTGGCGATGTCCACCAGCACGGCGCCCTGGGCCTTCAGCACCACCAGCGCCGCTTCGAAGCGTTCATCCACCCCGGCGTGCCAGCCGGTGGCCCAGCGCAGCACGCCGATGCGCGCGCCGTTGAGCGCATCGGGTTTCAGCGCGGCGGCATAATCGGCCTTGCGGGCATCGGCCTCACGCGTGGCGGGATCGGCGGGATCGCTGCCGGCCATGGCGGTGAGCAGGCGCGCGGCGGTGCGCACATCGCGGGTCATCGGGCCCGCCGTGTCCTGGCTGTGGCTGATCGGCACCACGTGGGTGCGGCTGACCAGGCCCACGGTCGGCTTGATGCCCACGATGCCGTTGATGGCGGCCGGGCAGGTGATGCTGCCATCGGTTTCGGTGCCGATGGCGGCATCCACCATCTGCGCCGCCACCGCCGCGCCGCTGCCCGAGGAAGAGCCGCAGGTGTTGCGCGACAGCGCGTGCGGGTTGCGCGTCTGCCCGCCCACCGCGCTCCAGCCCGAGATCGAGGCATCGGCGCGGATATTGGCCCATTCCGAAAGATTGGTCTTGCCCAGAAGCACGGCGCCGGCAGCGCGCAGCCGGGCGATGAACGGGGCATCGCGGCCGGTCACATTGTCTTTCAGGGCCAGGCTGCCGGCGGTGGTGGGCAGGGCGCCGGCCATGTCGATATTGTCCTTCACCAGGATGGGCAGGCCAAACAGCGGCCCGCGCACCGTGCCGGCATCCAGCGCGCGCGCCTGCGCGATGGCGGCCGGATCGATGGCGATCACCGCGTTCAGCCTTGGATTGAGCGCCTTGATGCGGGTGATGGCCGCCGCCGTGTTGGCTTCGGCCACCCCGACCGCCGGCGCCGCCACGGCCGGTGCGGTGGCCAACAGGCCCGCCAGCAGGAAAGCACGCATGATCATCCCCCTTGTTGCCGATAACGCCACCGTTGTTGCCGCGCCGCTCGGTGATTGCAACCGCTGCCATCCCTGCCTAGCATGTTTGCCGCAGCGCAATATGACGGCCTGCGACCGGGATTGGGGTTGATCGCTTGGCAGCAAGGGGACCAGCAGAGGAGGCGGCAGCGCAGCAGGTGGCGGCGCTGGCGCAGGCGCGCGACGTGGCGGTGGCGGCCAACCAGGCCAAGACCCGGTTCCTGATGGGGCTGAGCCACGAAATCCGCACGCCCCTGAATGCCATCCACGGCTATGCCCAGTTGCTGGAGCGCGGCGCCGCCATCTCGCCGACCGAGGCCGGCCGGATCATCCGGCGATCCTCCGAGCATCTGGCCGATCTGGTCGAGGGCCTGCTCGATATCAGCCGCATCGAATCGGGCGTGCTCAAGCTCAACCGGGACACGGTGGCCCTGCGCTCCCTGTTGGAGCAGGTGGCCGCCATGTTCCGCATCGAGGCCGGCAACAAGGGCCTGGATTTCGCCTACAACGCCGCGCCCAATCTGCCGGCCTGGGTGCTGGCCGATGAACGCCGGCTGCGCCAGGTGCTGATCAACCTTCTGTCAAACGCCATCAAATATACCGAGCGTGGCAGTGTCGTGCTCACCGTGCGCTACCGGTCGATGGTGGCCGAGATCGAGGTGGCCGATACCGGCATCGGCGTGGCGCCCGAGGATCTGGACCGCATCTTCCTGCCCTTTGACCGCGGCGGCGGCCGGGCGGCGGGCGTGGCACCAGGCATCGGGCTGGGGCTGGCGCTGTCGCGCATGCTGTCCCAGGTGATGGGCGGGGACATTTCGGTGAAGAGCGCGCCCGGCCAGGGCAGCCGCTTCATCCTGAAACTGCTGCTGCCCCAGCCCAACACCCTGCCCGACAGCGAGGCGCGCGGCCTGCCCATCGGCTATGAAGGGCAGCGCCGCACCATCCTGGCGGTGGATGATGATCCCGGCCAGTTGGCGTTGTGGCAGGAATTGCTGCGGCCGCTGGGCTTCAACCTGTTTGTCGCCGGTTCGGGCGGGGCCGCCCTGTCGCTGGCCGATCTGGGCCGGCCCGATCTGGTGCTGCTCGATGTCTCCATGCCCGGCCTCAACGGCTGGGAGGTGGCGCAGCGGCTGCGTGACCGCTTCGGGCGTGGCCTCATCATCCTGATGGCATCGGGCAATGCCGCCGAACTGGTGGGGGCCGAAGGGCGCGGGCTGGAAGGCGGGCTGCACGATGGCTTCGTGCTGAAACCGGTGGACCAGGCGCTGCTGTTTGATCTGCTCGGCCGCCATCTGGGGCTGGTGTGGCGCTATGAAGGCGCCGAACGCGCCGCGCGCCCGGCCAGCCTGCTGCCCGAAGCGGCGCGGGCGCATCTGGCCGAGCTGGCGCGGCTGGCGCGCACCGGCCATGTGCGCGGGCTGTCGGCGGCGCTGGCGGCGCTGGATGCCGCCGTGCCCGATGCCCAGCCGCTGGTGCAGCGCCTGTCGGCGGCGCTTGATGCTTTTGATCTTGCGCAATTCCAGAAGCTGTTGAACGAGAAGCTGCTGGACGAAGAGCCCGCAGACCAGGGGGAGAAGGGCCGATGAACGAGGCGGCGCGAGCCACGATCTTGGTTGTTGACGATGCGCCAGACAGTCTGCGCTTCCTCACCGACACGCTGGAGGCCGAAGGCTATGGCGTGCGCATCGCGCTGAATGGCGAGATGGCGCTGGCCAGCCTGGCCGAGGAACTGCCCGATCTGGTGCTGATGGATGCGATGATGCCGGGCATGGACGGGTTTGAAACCACACGGCGGATCAAGGCCGATCCGGCGCTGGCGCTGGTGCCGGTGATCTTCATGACCGGCCTGACCGAAACCCAGAATGTGGTGGATGGGCTGGCGGCCGGCGGGGTCGATTATGTCAAGAAGCCCATCGTGCTGCCCGAACTTCTGGCCCGGTTGAAGGTGCATCTGGGCAATGCCCGCATCACCGCCGGGGCGCAGGGGGCGCTGGATGCAAGCAACCGGCCGCTGATGGCGCTGGATGGGGAAGGGCGCATCGCCTGGACCACGCCGCGCAGCGCCGAAATCCTGTCCCTGCGCTTTGGCGCCGTGGTGGGGGATCGGCTGCCCGGCCCGCTGGTGGGCCAGTTGCAGCGGCTGGCCGATGGCGAAGGCCGGGTGAAGCAGGAATTTGATGGCGGCCGGGTGGAGTTTGCCGCGGTCGCCACCCAGGGCGATGAACGCCATTACCGGCTGACCGAAACGCTGGAAGGCGCCGAGGAGCGGCTGCTGGCCCAGCGCCACGGCCTGACCGAGCGCGAGGCCGAGGTGCTGCTGTGGATCAGCCGCGGCAAGGCCAACCGCGAGATTTCCGAGATATTGGGCATCTCGCCGCGCACGGTGAACAAGCATCTGGAACAGATTTTCGAGAAGATGGGCATCGAGAACCGGGCCTCGGCGGCGGCGGCGGCGGTGAAGACCCTGGCCCAATAAAGCCTGACCGCTTGAACGGCCATTTGGCAGGCGCTGCCGGCTCCGCTATGGCGGGGCCATGATCATCGGCATCGATCTTGGCACCACCAACAGCGCTGCCGCCTATTGGGCGGATGGCGCCCCCCGGCTGATCCCCAACCGGCTGGGCGAACTGCTCACGCCCTCGGCGGTGGGGCTGGATGATGATGGCGGCCTGTTGGTGGGCCGCCCGGCGCGGGAGCGGATGGCCAGCCACGCCGGCCTCACCGCCACCGCCTTCAAACGCTATATGGGCACGCAGCACCGCATCACGCTGGGGCGCAAGGATTATGGCGCCGAGGAATTGTCGGCCATGGTGCTGCGCAGCCTGAAGGAGGATGCCGAGGCGCATCTGGGCATGGGCGTGACCGAGGCGGTGATCACCGTGCCGGCCTATTTCAACGACAAGCAGAGGAAGGCCACGCGCCGCGCCGGCGAACTGGCCGGGCTGAAGGTGGAGCGGCTGATCAACGAGCCGACCGCCGCCGCCCTGGCCTATGGCATCCACCAGCTGGATGGCGAAACCCGGTTCCTGGTGTTCGATCTGGGCGGCGGCACCTTTGACGTGTCGGTGCTGGAGATTTTCGAAGGCGTGATCGAGGTGCGCGCCTCCACCGGGGACAACCGGCTGGGCGGCGAGGATTTCAACGCGGTGCTGGCCGGGCTGATGGCCGCGGCCCACAAGCCCCTGGCCACGGCGATGCACAATGATCGCCAGCTGGCCGCCAAGCTGGCCGAGGCCGCCGAACGCGCCCGCCGCACCCTGACCAGCGCCGCCAGCGCCAGCATGAGCCTCAATTGGCAGGGCGAGATCTTCAGCCACGAGGTGACGGCCGACGCCTTCGAGGCCGCCGCCCAGCCGCTGCTCGACCGGATGCGCAATCCGGTGCTGCGGGCGCTGCGCGATGCCGATATCGCCCCTGACAGCCTGGCCGAGATCATCCTGATCGGCGGCGCCACCCGGATGCCGATCGTGCGCCGCACCGTGGCCAGGATGTTTGCCCGCTTTCCCAACGCCAGCATCAACCCCGATCAGGCGGTGGCGCTGGGCGCGGCGGTGCAGGCCGGGCTGAAGGCGCGCGATGCCGCCTTGAAGGAGGTGGTGGTCACCGATGTCTGCCCCTATTCGCTGGGGGTGAACATCGCCGAGCGGCTGCCCGGCGGCACCATCGAGGAGGGGATTTTCTCCCCCATCATCGAACGCAACACCACGGTGCCGGTCAGCCGGGTGAACATCTATGAGACGATGCAGGCCAACCAGAAGCAGATCGTGCTGGGCATTTACCAGGGCGAGGCGCGGCGGGTGGCCGACAATGTGCGCATCGGCGAATTGAAGGTGCCGATGCCGCGCGGGCCGGAAGGCCAGCCGATCGAGGTGCGCTTCAGCTATGACATCAACGGCCTGCTGGAGGTGGATGTTCATGTGATCCCCACCGGCGAGAAGCATAATCTGGTGATCGCCGACCCTGAGGACCAGGTGAGCCCGGCCGAGATGGAGCGGCGGCGCGCGGCGCTGGCGCTGTTGAAACAGCACCCGCGCGACAGCGAGGCCAACCGCGCCGCCATGGCCCGCGCCGAGCGGCTGTGGGAAGACGCGCTGGGCGACGAGCGTGACTATGTGGGCCGGCTGATCCAGCAGTTCCAGGCGGCGCTGGCCACCCAGGATGTGCGGGTGGCCGACACCGCGCGCGACGAACTGATGGCGGCGCTGGACCAGATTGACGGGCCGCGCTGGCTGTGAACCCGTGGACCGTTCTCGGCCTGCCGCCGGGGGCGGACCGCGATGCCATCCGCCGCGCCTATGCGCGAAAGCTGAAGGGCGTGAACCCGGAGGATGATCCCGAAGGCTTCATGGCCCTGCGCGCCGCCCATGATGCCGCGCTGCAACAGCTGAAATGGCGGCAGCAATGGCCGGATGAGGCCGACGATGACGGCGATGATGCGGCCGATGATGCACCCGATCAGGCACCCGATCAGGCAGGGCCCGGCATTCCGCCCCCGCCAGCACCCCCGCCAGCATCCCCCCCGCCAGCACCTCCGCCCCGGGCGCCGGTTGAACCGGCCCCCATCGATCCCGCTGCCGCCGCGCTGGCCGCCGAGCGCGCCGCCGATCAGGCCGATCTGGCCGCGCGCCAGCAGGCGCTGATCGCTGCGATCGAGACCGGCGCCGATCAGCCCGAACAGCATCGCGCCCTCGCCGAACTGATGGCCGCCCCGGCGCTGATCGACATCGTGGCGCGCGACCGCATCGAAATCTGGGTGGCCAGCCTGCTCGCCCGCCGGCTGCCGGCCAGCGATCCGCTGGTGGTGCGCGCCATCGAGACCTTTGGCTGGGCCGAACTGGCGCCCGGCCAGCGCAACCCCGATGTCGACACCCTGCTGCGCCGGCGCGAGGAAGGCGAATTCGTGGTGGAGATCGCCCGCCGCCACACGCCGCTGCACCAGGGCTATGTCGCGCTCACCACCCCGCCGGGGGCCGGCTGGTGGCAGCATCTGAAGGCGCTGTTTTCCGCCGAGCCGGCGCAGACCCGCCAGTTGCTGGGCCTGATCGACGGGCCCTTGCCGGGCATGGCCGATTGGCTGAACGCCGATGCCATCGCCTGGTGGCGCCGCTATCACGACAAGCCGCGGCTGCGGCTGTGGATGATCCTCACCATGGTGCCGCTGGCTGCCGTGCTGCTGGTGGCGGCACTGGATGGTGCGGGCTGGCCGGAGCCGCTGACCATGCTGTTCGGCCTGCTGGCCTGGGCGGCGCCCTGGGGCCTGCTCTGGCTGCTCCGCCGCCGCCAGGCCTGGATGGCGGATTGGGACCGGCCGGATTGGCATTTTGCCGCCTTTCCCCTGAGCGTGCTTGCGCTGCCGCTGCTGGCCGCGCTGTGGCCGGCGGTGCCCGTCCTGCAACCGCTGTTCCTGCTGCCGCTGCTGCTGGCCTGTGGCTGGCTGCTGCTGGCGGCCGACACGCTGCACCCCGGCGGCTGGGGCGAACTGGCGCCCGGCCTGATCCGGGCATTGCCGGCCTGGCTCGTGCTGGCCGTGCTGGTCGGCGGTGCGCCGGCGCGTGATGGCCTGGGCACGGTCAGGGCGCTGGCGCTGTTTGGCTGCATGCTGGCCTGGTGGCAGGCCGGTGACCAGCTGGGCTGGGCGGCGCGGCGGCTGCTGGCGCGGCGCAGTGACCGGCTGGGCGGGGCCTGGGCGCCGTGGGCGGTGCTGGCGGCCGGCGTGCTGGTGGCGCTGCTCGCCACCGGTCTGGCGCTGCTGGACGAACGGCTGGTTGGCCGGGCGCTGGGCCTGATGGCGCTGCCGCTGCTGGCGGCGCTGCTGGCCTTGCGGATGACCAGCGGCTGGCAGCAACTGGGCCCGTTCGCCGCCCTGGCTGGCCTGCTGCTGCTGGTGCTGGAACTGCTCGGCCTGATCGATCCCGGCGTGGCGGGCAGCGGCGCGCTGCACGGGCTGGGCGAAGGCGGCTGGCTGATCGACGAACGCACCGGCCTGCCGCGCGGCGGGCTGCTGTTCGTGGCCGTCTTTGCCGCCACCACCCTGTGGCGGCGCTGGCGCGGGCCGGCCGGGCCGCAGCGGTTCGCGCTGGTGGCCTTTGTGATTGCCGTGCTGGCGCTGATCTGGCTGCGCCAGACGGGGGATGATCGCCCCACCCCCGCGCCCGTGGCGCGCACCGGCAGCATGGTGCAGGCGGCCCGGCCCGATGGCGATCCGGCCACGTGGGTGGATGCCGCCGCCATCACGCCGGCCCCGCCGCCGGGGGATTATCGCTACACGGTGCGCCTCGCGCTCAGCCGGCGCGGGCAGGTGATCCTGTGCAGCATGGAGCGGTCCACCGGGCTGGCCAGCCTGGATCAGGCGCTGTGCCGGCAGTTCCGCGCCCGTGCCCGCTTCATCCCCGCCCGCAACGCGCAGGGCGAGCCCACCGCCACCATCGCGGATTTTTCCGGCCGGGTCAGCTGGAAGGCCGCGCCCGCGCCGTCACCGCCGCCCGCGCCGCCGCCGGTCAATTGCCCGGCCGCCAGCGCCAGCGGCCCGATGGTGGCCGAACCCTGCATGCCCGATCGCTGGTTCTACGACGGCAGCTACCCCGCCGCCGCGCTGGCCGCCGGGCACAGCGGCACCGTATCCTACCGCATCGCGGTGGGCAAAGATGGCCGGGTGGCGGCGTGCAGCATCGAAACCTCCAGCGGCCATGCCTCGCTGGATCGCGGCACCTGCGCCATCCTGAAGGCCCGGGCGCGCTTCGTGCCGGCCCGCGATGTCGATGGCAGCGCCATGGAATGGGATTATCGCGGCTCCATCCGCTGGGAACTGGCGCCACGCTGAACCGCTGCTGTCACTGTTCTGCAATCCCGCCGCCATCAAATCGTCATCCCGCCGCAATCAGGCGGTCATGCGCGCTGGCTAAGCGCGGCGGCGCAACCGCCGCCCTGCCCGCGGCGCCATGGGGTTTGACCGAACATGACCATCACCGCCACCGGCCCAGTGGCCTTCCGCCCGGCCTTCCGTGCTGCCTTCCGTGCTGCCTTCCGGCTTGCCCTGCTGTCCAGCCCGGCCGCTGCCCCGGCCATGGCGCAACTGGCCGCCGCCGATCAGGCCGCCACCAACGCCAAGGCCGGCGAAACCACCGAGGCCGATGGCGAGATCGTCATCGTCGGCAGCCGGCCGATCGCCGAATCGCTGGCCGCCGCGCTGATGGTGCAGAAGAACAGCGACAGCCTGGTGAGCGTGCTGGCGGCGGACAGCATCGGCCGCCTGCCCGATCAGAACATCGCCCAGGCGATCAGCCGCCTGCCCGGCCTGTCGGTGCAGCGCGACCAGGGCCAGGCCCGCTATGTCAACATCCGCGGCGCGCCGCTGCAATGGACCACCCTGTCGTTTGACGGCATCTATGTGATCAGCCCGGAAGGCCGCGACGCGCGCTTTGATTCGCTGCCCTCGGCGATTGCCGCCCAGGTGGTGGTGAACAAGGCGGTGACGCCCGATCTGAACGGCGAGACCATCGCCGGCAACGTCAACATCGTCACGCGCTCGGCCTTTGATTACAAGGGCCTGCATTTCCAGTCCAAGGCGGGCCTGGGCTATAATGATCTGGGCGGCGGCATGGAGTATGAAGTCTCCGGCGTGCTGTCCAACCGCTGGGAAACCGGCATCGGTGATATCGGCGCGCTGATTTCCGGCAGCTTCTATCAGCGCCGCATGGGCACCGACAATTTCGAGATCGACTGGGAAACCGTCGATCAGGACGTGCGCCCGGTGGGCAGCGGCGACAATCCTGACACGCTGCTCAACACCGCCGCCGGCCCGCGCCGGGTGTGGGCGCGCGAGATCGAGAACAAATTCTACCGCCTCACCCGCCAGAACTGGTCGGTCACCGGCCGGCTCGATTGGCAGCCCGATGCCGACAACCGGGTGTTCATCAACAGCATCTATTCGATCTTCATCGATGATGAACTGCGCGACAATTTCCGCATCGACGCCGATGACCAGCAGAGCCGGGTGCCCAGCGCCGCCTGCACCGGCACCACCCCGCAACTGCCGGCCGCCAACACCACCGGCTATGCCGATGTCTGCACCGGCAACACGCCCTTGCGCGGCACCATCTATGGCGTCGATTATGATGCCCGCTTCCGCCAGACCGCCTATCGCCAGAGCGTGTTCACCAACACGATCGGCGGCGATCACACGCTGTCGGATGCCATCACCATCCGCTGGCGCGGCAATTACACCCGCTCGGAGGACGACCGCAGCCAGCCCTATCTCGTCACCTACCAGTCGCCGGGCTTTGGCAGCAACGGCGCCTCCGCCACCAGCCGGGTTGCCGCCCAATATGATTTCACCGATCGCTTCAACAGCCAGGTGCGGCTGTTCAACACGCTGCGCAGCAGCACCGGGGTGCTTTCGGCCGGCGGCCCGGTGGCCGATTATGCCAGCTTCCCCAACGCGATGACCAACGTCACCAGCCTCAATGCGCTGGATGTGACCAACGCCTATACCGCCAAGCTGGAATTGTTCTGGAAGACCAGCCTGTTCGGTGACACGCGCTTCCGCTTTGGCGCCCAGTATGACAACCGCACCAAGACGGCGCGCGAGACCCAGTTGTCCGTCTCCGGCGCCACCGGTTCGGCGCTGGCCACCGCGCTGGCCGCCCAGAATATCCCCAACACGCTGGCCGGCATCACCAGCCGCGATCTTTATGCCGGCAAGCTGAGCCCCGGTTACACGTTCAACTATTTCAGCGATCCGGTGGCCGAAGCCATTCTGTCCGAAGCCCGCAAGCTGGGCACGTTCGCGCCGGTGGATGCCAATTTCTACCGGGTGGAGGAAAGCGTGTGGTCGGGCTATGCCATGGGCACCACCCGCTTTGATTGGGGCAATATCGTCTATGGCGCCCGGCTTGAGCATGTGAAGAACAGCGGCACCGCCTTCGTCTTTGGCCTGCCCGGCACCGGCCCGGTGCTGACCACCATCGACACCAGCCAGACGCTGGTGTTTCCCAGCGCCCATGTGAACTGGAACGTCAGCGACGAGCACAAGCTGCGCCTGTCGTTCACCACCGGCGCGGCCCGCCCGGATTACACCGTGGCGCGGCCCAACCTCACCTTCAACGATGCCAACCAGACGGTTTCGGGCGGCAATCCCTTTGCCCGGCCGGAACGCGCGCGCGGGCTTGACCTGTATTGGGAATGGTATGGCCGCCAGGGCGGGTTCGCCAGCGTCGGCGTGTTCTACAAATGGGTGTCGAGCGCGCTGTTCAGCGACACGCGGGTGTTTGGTGACACGCGCTTTGACGTGCTGCCCCAGTTCGAGCGCAGCGACTATCGCTTCTCCACCACGGTCAACGGCGGCAACGGCTATATCGGCGGCGCCGAAGCCGCGCTGCAATTGCAGGTGGATGATTTCGGCGGTGACCATGGCTTCATCGGCGGCTTTGGCGTGATCGCCAATGTCACCTTCAACCAGAGCCGGGTGACCACCCCCGATGGCCGCCGCATCAGCTTCCCCGGCACCTCGCGCTGGGTCTACAACGTCGGCCCCTATTTCGAGAAATATGGCGTGTCGGCCCGCGTCGTGTATCAGAAGCGCACCGAATGGCTGTCGGAACTGGGCGGCCCGGATACCGGCGGCGACCTGTTCTGGGATACGGATGGCGAGCTTGATGCCTCCATCCGCTATGCCATCACGCCGAATTTCGAAGTCTATGCCGAAGGCGGCAATCTGCTGAACGGGCCGGGCCGCCGCTATGTCGGCACCAAGCTGCGCACGCTGGAATTTGAAAAATTCGGCCGCCGCTTCCAGGCCGGCGTGCGCGTCACCTATTGATGCGCCGCAGCCTGATCCCGGCCCTGCTGCTGGCGGCCTGCGCGCCGCCGGCGGTGCCGCCATCGGTGACCACCGCCAGCGTGACGGCCGAAGCCGAAACGCAGGCGGTGCGATCGGCCGACGATGCCGCCGATGATCCGGCGATCTGGCGCAACCCGGCCAATCCGGCCGCCAGCCTGATCGTGGGGACGGACAAGCAGGCCGGCCTCTATGTCTATGGCCTCGATGGCCGGGTGCGCGATTTTGTCGATGCCGGCCGGGTCAACAATGTCGATCTGGCCGAGACCCCGGCCGGGGTGATCGTGGCGGCAAGTGACCGCAACGATGAGGCCAATGCGCAGATCGCGCTGTTCCGGCTCGATCCCGCCACCGCCCGGTTGACGCCGCTGGGCCGCGTGCCGGCCGGGGCGGGGGAGGCCTATGGCTTGTGCCTGTGGGCGACGCCCAATGCGCTCACCGCCTTCCTCGTCCTCAAGGATGGCACCATCCGCCAGGTCGAGCTTGACGCGCCGCGCGCCAGCGGCCGCATCGTGCGCACCCTGAAGCTCGCCAGCCAGTCCGAAGGCTGCGTGGTCGATGCCCGCACCGCCCGGCTCTATGTGGCCGAGGAAGATGCCG
>JAIXUQ010000073.1 GCA_027483465.1 Sphingomonadales bacterium | reverse complement strand
GGCCTGTGTTTCCTGTGCCTGGGCGCGGTGATCGGCAATCTGGCCGCCAATGTGCCGGCGGTGCAGGCGCTGGGCCAGTGCATCTTCCTGCCGATGCTGATCATCGGCGGGGTGGCGGTGCCGCTGGCCAGCCTGCCCGATTGGGCGCTGCCATGGTCAAACCTGTTGCCCGGCCGCCATGCGGTGGTGGCGATCCAGACGGCGGTGACCGGCACCGGCACGCGGGCGGCGGCCTTTGAGCTGATGGCGCTGGCCGGGCATGGCGCGCTGGCGCTGGTGGCGGCCGTGCTGCTGTTCCGCTGGGAACCGGGCGCCGGCGTGCGCTGGCGCTGGGGGCTGGTGCCGGTGCTGGCGGCGTGGGCGGCGCTGGCGCTGTGGGCCGATGCGCGGGCGCGGCCGGTGCCGGCGGCGCCCGACACGGCCAGCGCCGGCGTGGTGGCGGATTATGTGCGGGCGCCGGTGGCGGTGCCGAAGCCGGTGGCGGTGAAGCCCAAGCCCGTGCGCCAACCGGTGGCCGTGCCAGCGCCCGAGCCGGAGCCGGAGACGCCGCCCGCGCTGCCGCCGCCTGTTCTGCCGCCGCCCGATCTGGATGCCATTGCCTTTGAACGGCTGCCGCCCGATTCGGGGCTGGTGGCGCCGATCGCGGCCGAACCGCCCGATGCGGTGCTGGGCGCGGCGCTGGCGCGGATCGCCGCCGGCCTGCCGGGTTGGCCGCCGGCGGGGGCGGGCGATGCGGTGAGCCAGGTGCGCAGCCTGCTGCTGGTGGCGGCGGTGCCCGATCTCCTCCAGATGGACCCGCTGGAACGGCACCTGCCGATCATCGTGCAGGCCGAATTGCAGCGCCGCCACGGGGCCGCGCTGCCGGCGCTGCTGGCCGAGGTGGCGTTGCACCCTGAGGCCGGCAGCGTGGCGGCGCGCGCCGATCTGCCGGCGCTGGGCCTGCCCGCCCATGCCGGGGCGGAAACGGCCTTGCGCGGGCGGGTGATGCTCTATGCCTTCAAGCTGCTGGGCCGGGTGAGCGGGCGGCGCACCGGCGATCCCGAGCCGCCGCCGGAATAGAACAGTTGCCCGGTTGGCAAAGCCGGGCGTTTGCTGGCATTGTGGACAGGTTCGCGGCCGTGCAGGGCTGCAAGATCGGGGGCGTGCGGGTGAGACGAGAGGCGCGGGCGCGCTGATCATGGCGGATGATGACCGCATCGCGATGGTGCGCATGCGCGACGTGGCGCGGGCGCTGGGCGTTTCGGTGTCCACCGTCTCGCGCGCGCTGTCGCAGCCGCATCTGGTGTCGGACGAGACGCTGGAGCGGGTGAACGCCATGGCGGCGCGCATGCGCTTTCGCCCGAATCTGGCGGCGCGCGATCTGCGCACCCGCACCACCCGGTCTTTGCTGGTGGCGGTGCCCAGTTTCAGCCCGCTGTTTCTGGAGATTTTCCGCGGGGCGGAGCAGGCGGCGGCGGCGCATGGCTATGGCGTGCTGATGGCGCACACCGGCAGCGATGCCGACCGGGAGCATATCTTCCTCGACCAGGTGCTGAGCCAGCGCGCCGACGGGCTGGTGCTGGTGACGACGATGGACCCGGCGCGGCTGGCCGAACGGCGGCGCAATTTCCCGGCGATGGTGATCGCCATGGACAATGCCGCCGGCATCGGCGTGCCGGCCATGCAGATCGACAATGCCGCCGGGGCGGCGGCGGCGGTGGCGCATCTGGTGGGGCTGGGCCATCGCCGCATCGCCCATATCGGCGGCCCGCCCGAACAATCGCTGGCGCGCGAGCGGGCGCGCGGCTTTGCCGAAGCGGTGGCGGCGGCCGGGCTGGAGCCGGCACACTGCCCGCGCGTGGCCGGCGATTTCAGCCTGGCATCGGGGGAGGCGCTGATGGCGCGGCTGCTCACCCGCTATCCGCGCCCCACCGCCGTGGTCGCCGCCAACGACGAGATTGCGGTGGGCGCACTGCAGGCGATCAAGCGCGACGGGTTGGTGATCGGCCGCGATGTCTCGGTGGTGGGCTTTGATGATCTGCGCATCGGCCTGCTGCACGATCCGCCGTTGACGACGGTGGGCTTTGACAAGGTGGAACTGGGCCGGCTGGCGATCGGCGCGCTGATCGCCGGGCTGAACGGGCGCGGGCCGGTGGCCGATGCCATCCTGCCCACCGCGCTGGAAATCCGCGCCACCACCGGGGCGCCGGCATGACCCGGGGCGCCGGCAGCAGGGGGCGCGGCACCGCCACCATCCATGATGTGGCGCGGGTGGCCGGCGTGTCCATCGCCACCGTCTCGCGCGCGTTCAACAATCCCGAACTGCTCAGCCCCGATGCGCGCGCCGCCATCGATCATGCCGTGGCGGTGCTGAATTACCGCCCGCATGTCGCCGCCCGCCGGCTGCGCGGCAGCCGCACCAATCTGATCCTGGTGGTGGTGCCCAGCCTCAACCCCTATTTCCTTGATATCTTTGCCGGGGCCGAGGCGGCGGCGCGGGCCGCCGGCTATGGCGTGCTGGTGGGCCACAGCGAGCGCGAACTGGCGCGTGAGCGCGATTATGTGGAGCAGGTGGCCGCCGGCCGCGCCGATGGGCTGATCCTCGTCACCACCGTGGGCGGTTATGACGAGCATGATCTGCGCCGCATGCCGCCCACGGTGATCGCGCTGGATGTGAGCGAGGAAACCCAGTTGCCCAAGGTGCAGATCGATCATGCGCTGGCGGCCGAGATGATCACCCATTATCTGATCGATCAGGGCCATACCCGCATCGCCCATATCATGGGCGCCGAAGGCTCCAGCCTCACCAGCCACCGGCGCGACGGGTTCCAGCGGGCGCTGGCGCGGCGCGGCGTCGCCTTTGATCCGGCGCTGTGCCTGCCCGGCGATTTCACCGTGGAATGCGGGGCTGCGGCCGGGGCCGCAATCGTCTCCATGGCCGATCCGCCAACCGCGGTTTTTGCCGCCAATGATCAAACCGCGATCGGCGCCCTGCACATGTTCAAGAGCCGGGGCTGGCGGGTGCCGGAGGATATTTCGGTGGTGGGTTTCGATGATGGCCGGCTGGCCGCGATCGCCACGCCGCCGCTGTCCACCGTGCATGTGCCCACCCACCAGATCGGCTTCCGCGCCATCGAGCAGTTGATGCTTTTGCTGAATAACCAACCAATTGAGCGGGATGTGGTGCTGGAGGCCGAGGTGGTGATCCGCCGTTCGGCCGGCCTGCCGCGCCGCTGCCCGCCGCCGGCGCGCGCCTGAACGGCGGCCCGCCGCACGGCGCGTGCGCCGCTGTTTTGCGCCATTGACAGTCTGGCCGCAAAGGGCGAACAATCGTTTTCACAAAATCGGCCGCGGCCCCCTGGCCGCCCGGCAGTTGGGGATCAATGGTTCATGAAGTCTGCACTGGGTCTTGCCTTCGCATCGGGTCTGGCCATCGCGCTCGCCGCCTGTTCGCCCACTGCCGACAAATCGGCTGACAAGCCCGCCGAAACCGCCGCACCGGCCACCGCGCCCGGCGTTGACCGGCTCGATCCGGCGCTGGATGCGCTGATCAAGCCCGGCGAGGTGCCGGTGAAGATCGCCGGCGGCTTCCGCTTTGTCGAAGGCCCGCTGTGGCTGGGGGACCGGCTGCGCTTTTCCGACCTGATGGACAACAAGCTCTATGAACTGGTCGACGGCGGCGAGCCCAAGCTGATCATGGACAAGTCGGGCGGCCTCGATCAGATGGCGCCCGACAGTTTCCAGGGCTCCAACGGCTCGATTGTTGACAAGGATGGCAGCGTGCTGATGACCCAGCACGGCCTGCGCCGCATCGTCAGGCTGGATGACCAGCTCAAACCCAGCGTCTTCCTCGACAAGGTGGACGGCAAGCGCTTCAACAGCCCCAACGACATGGTGTTCGCGCCGGATGGTGCGCTGTGGTTCACCGATCCGCCCTATGGCCTGGTGGGTCAGGACAAGGACCCGGCCAAGGAACTGGCCTTCAACGCGGTGTGGCGCCACGCCAATGGCAAGACGGTGGCGGTGATCACCGATCTGCCGCGCCCCAACGGCATCGGCTTCTCGCCCGATGGCAAGAAACTCTATATTTCCAACTGCGAGCCGGAGATGTTCGTCAATGTCTATGACGTGAACGCCGATGGCACGGTCTCCAACGGCCGCCGCTTCATCTCCTATCCCGGCCCCAATCCCATCGATGTGCCCGATGGCCTGAAGGTGGACAGCGCCGGCAATGTCTGGACCTCCGGCCCCGGCGGCATCCGCATCATCAGCCCGGAAGGCAAGGTGCTGGGCCAGTTGAAAACGCCGGACCGCGCCCAGTCCAACCTGGTGTGGGGCGGGCCTGACCTCAAGACCGTCTATATCATGAGCGCCGGCAATGTGTACAAGCTGCGCACCGAGGTGGCCGGCCAGAAGCCGCTCTATGCGCCCAAGGTGGCGGCGAAATGAGCGGCGCCCCCGAAAACGGGCTGGGCCGGCGTGAGGCGCTGGCGGCCATGGCCGGCGGGCTGATGGCGGCGGCCGCTGCCCCGGCGCAGGCGCAGGCGCAGGCGCAGGTTCAGGCGGGCCGCACCGCGAAAAAGCCCATCGTGCTCTATTGCGACCTCAAGGTTGATCCCGCCCGCGAGGCGGAGATGCTGGAGCATTTCCACACCCGCTTCAAACCGGTGGGGGCGAAGTTCAAGGGCTTCATCGATCTGAAGATGCTCAAGCTGCGCACGCTGATCCAGGGGGACAAGCTGCCGGCGGGCGTCAACTACCGCTTCCAGCTCACCTATGAGAATGAGGAACTGCGGCAGATCTGGATCGCCTCGCCGGAACATGCCGCGCTGTGGCCGGGGATCGAGAACACGCTGATCGACCGCAATTTCCACGTCGCGCTGTTTGACGAGGTGTGAGGCTGATGACCCGCCTGCCTCACCTCGCGGCGCTCTGCCTGCTGACGGCCACCACGGCCGTTGCACAACAGGCTGTTCCGCCGGTGCCGCCGCCGCCGGTGGACCGGCCGGTGCCGCGCGAGAGCGAGGCCAACGCCGTCACCGGGATCGTGCCGGAACGCTTCATCGGCGATGCCGCGCTGGCGAGCCCACGCATATGGGGCAATGCCATGCTGGTGCGCACCATCCTGGGCAAGGGCGATCCGGCCCAGCCCGGCCAGCCCGGCGCGCTGCTGATCCACAAGAGCGAGATTGTCGCCGCCAGCCTGGAGGCCGGCGAGGCGACCAGCGCGATGCAGCCGGCCGAGCAACTGATTGCCTATGTCAAATCCGGGCAGGGCATGCTGGAGGATGGCAGCCAGCGTTGGCCGCT
>JAIXUQ010000095.1 GCA_027483465.1 Sphingomonadales bacterium | reverse complement strand
GCTTGACGCGCCGCGCGCCAGCGGCCGCATCGTGCGCACCCTGAAGCTCGCCAGCCAGTCCGAAGGCTGCGTGGTCGATGCCCGCACCGCCCGGCTCTATGTGGCCGAGGAAGATGCCGGCATCTGGCGGTTTGATGCCCGTGCCGGCGGCAGCGCCACCCCGGTGAAGCTGGCCGGGGTCGACAAGGCGCGGCTGGTTGACGATGTCGAGGGCCTGGCCATCGCCGCCGAAGGCCCCGGCAACGGCGGCTGGCTGGTCGCCTCCAGCCAGGGGGACAACGCCTATGCCGTGTGGCGGCTGGCCGATGAGCGCTACATGGGCCGGTTCCGTGTGGCGGCCGGCACCGTGGGCAGCACCGAGGAAACCGATGGCATCACGCTCGCCACCGGCAATTTCGGCCCGGCCTGGCCCGCCGGCCTGCTGGTGGTGCAGGATGGGGACAACCAGCCGGCGCAGAATTTCAAGCTGGTGAGCTGGGCCCGGGTGAAGGCGGCACTTCGTCTCCCCTGAACCGCCAGTTTGACCAGCGCGCCCGGCTGCGCCACCCTGTGGCAAAATCCTGGGGAGACGGGCGCATGGCGCTGCTGGACGGCTATCAACGCTTCACTTTCGCCCGCGGCCAGTTCGGCCATGCGCGGGTGCTCACCGCCACCATCACCGGCAACAATCCGGTCAACGGCGTTGATGAACAGATGCACCACGAACTGGCGCGGGTGTTCACCGATCTCCAGCATGATCCCGAAAGTGACATCATCGTGCTGACCGGGGCCGGCCGCGCCTTTTGCGCCGGCGGCGATTTCGACTGGTTCGAGGAACAGATCGCCCATCCCGCCCGCTTCCGCGACATCGGCTGGGACGCCAAACGCATCGTCACCAGCCTGCTCGATATCGAAAAGCCGGTGATCTGCCGGATGAACGGCGCGGCGGCCGGGCTGGGCGCCACCATCGCGCTGCTGTGTGACATCATCATCGCCGATGAAAATGCCGTGATCGGCGATCCGCATGTGAAGGTGGGGCTGGTGGCCGGCGATGGCGGCGCGGTGATCTGGCCGCAACTGATCGGCTATGCCCGCGCCAAGGAATTTCTGATGACCGGCGATCTGATCAAGGCTCCGCGCGCCGCCGCCATGGGCCTGATCAACCACGCCGTGCCCACGGATGAGCTTGACGCCAAGGTGGCCGAACTGGTCGCCAAGCTGATGGGCAATCCGCGCCATGCCGTGCGCTGGAGCAAGGTGGTGGCCAACCAGCCGCTGCGGGTGCTGGCGCAGCAATTGATGGACGCCTCCATTCCGTACGAAACCCTGTCCAACCTGGCGGCGGACCGGGCCGAGGCGGTGCGCGCCTTCCGCGAACGCCGCCCGCCCAAACTCACCGGGGAATGAGCATGGCGCCGCCGCTGCCGCAGGTCAGCTTCACCGACGAGCCCGAGCATGTCAGCCAGTTGCGCGACACGCTGCGCCGCTTCGTCGCCGCCCACGCCCCGCGCGAGGCGCGCATCCGCTGGGATCGCGACCATCGCTGGCCGCGCGATGTCTATGCCGAACTGAACCGGCTGGGGCTGACGGCGCTCACCGTGCCCGAGGACTATGGCGGCGCCGGGCAGGATCTGGTGGCGGCGATCGCGGTGATCGAGGAATTGGCCCAGGCCGGGCCGTGCCTGGCCGGCCCCTATATCCACACCGCTTTCTATGGCGGCATGAACCTGTCGGAAAACGGCAGCCCCGAACAAAAGGCCGAATTTCTGCCCCGGCTGGCGCGCGGCGAATTGTTCTTTGCCTATGGCCTGTCGGAGCCGGACGTGGGCGGCGATCTCGCCAGCGTCACCACCCGTGCCCGGCTGGAGGGCGACACGGTGGTGATCGACGGCGCCAAACGCTGGTGCACCGGGGCGGACTGGAGCGACTATATCTACACGCTGGTGCGCTCCGGCCCCGCCGAAGACCGCTATCGCAACCTGTCGTTCGTGCTGATCCCCACCAACGCGCCGGGCGTGCGCATGCAGGATATCCACCACGCCAATCTGCGCTACACTGCCAGCCAGGATGTGTATTTTGATGGCGTGCGGGTGCCGGCGGCCAATATCGTCGGCGGGCCGGCGATGTGGAATCAGGGCTGGAAACTGCTCGCCGGCCGCGCGCTGGATGTGGAAAAGCTGGAGATCACCGCGGTTGCCTTTGGCATCGCGCGCGCTGCGCTGGACGAGGCCTGGGATTATGCCCAGAGCCGCGTGCAATTCGGCAAGGCGATCAGCCAGCATCAGGCCATCCGCCACAAACTGGTGGTGGCGCGCACCAAATTGCAGGCCGCCCGCCACATGCTCTACCACGCCGCCTGGCTCGCCAATGAAGGCCGGCCGTGCAGCACCGAAACCAGCATGGCGAAATTGTTCGTGGCCGATGTCGGCGTCGAAATCGCGCTGGCCTGTCAGCAGGTGATCGGCTCCTATGCCCTGTCCGACGCGTTCGACATGGAACGCCATGTGCGCGACCTGCTCGGCATGCCGATCGTGGGCGGATCGTCTAACATGCAGAAGAATAATCTGGCCAGCCTGTGGAAGCTGTGATGATCGCCGAACCGCTGCTGGCCAGCATCGCCGCCCGCGCCGCCGATACCGAGGCGCAGCGCCGGCTGCCGGCCGATCTGGCCGCCGAACTGGCCGCCGCCGGCCTGTTCCGCCAACTGGTGCCGCGCGCGCTGGGCGGGGCGGAGGTGGATGTCGCCACGCTGTTTGCCAATCTGGAGGCGCTGGGCCGCGCCGATGCCGCCACCGGCTGGTGCGTGATGATCGGCGGCACCACCGCGCTGATTTCGGCCTGGCTGCCGGCCGACCATGCCGCTGAAATCTGGGCCGATCCCGATGTGATCACCGGCGGGGTGTTTGCGCCGATGGGCCGGGCGCTGGTGGCGGGCGATGATTATCGCGTCTCCGGCCGCTGGGCCTGGGGCTCGGGCAGCGCCAACTGCCGCTGGCTGTTGGGCGGCGCGGTGATCATGGACGGCGGCGAGCTGCGCCGTCTGCCCGGTGGCGCGCCCGATCACCGCATGATGGTGATGCGCCGCGAGGCGGTGGAGTTGATCGACACCTGGGACGCGCTGGGCATGCGCGGCACCGGTTCGGGTGACATCGCCGCCCGCGATGTGCGCGTGCCGCAGGGGCGCAGCGTGTCGTTCATCACCGATGCGCCGCGCCACGATGGCCCGCTCTATCGTTTTGCGCCGTTCGGCCTGCTGGCGCTGGGCATCGCGGCGGTGGCCAGCGGCAATGCGCTGGGCGCGCTGGATGATCTGAAGGCACTGGCGCTGGCCAAGAAGGGGCAAGGGTCAAGCCGCAGCCTGGCCGAACGCGGCGTGGTGCAGGCGGATTTCGCCGTGGCGCAGGCCGATCTTGATGCGGCGCGCGCGCTGGTCCACGCCGAAATCGCCGCGGCCTGGGCGCGCGTTGTGGCCGGCGACGCGCTTGATCTGCCGGCCCGCGCCCGGCTGCGGCTGGCGGCCACCCGCCTCACCCAGGTCGCCGCCCGGGTGGCGGCCAAGATGCACGAACTGGCCGGCGGCACGTCCGTCTATGCCAGCCATCCGCTCGGCCGCCGCTTCCGCGATGCGCATGTCGCCACCCAGCATGTGATGGTCGCCCCGCCCACGCTGGAACTGGCCGGCCGCGTCCTCCTCGGCCTGCCGGCCGACGCCTCGATGCTGTAGGCGTGGCCGCAGACCCTCGATCCTCCCCCAGCGGGGGAGGATGGTTCAGCGCCCGAAGCGCACCTGCACCGAAACCGCCCCATCGGGCACATCGGTGATGGTGGAGGCAAAGGCCAGGCGCTGGCCCGGCGCGATGCCGGCGGCGGGCGGCGGGATCGTCCAGTCGCGGGCGGGGCGGCCGTCGATCAGCAGGCGGGCGTTGAGCGGCGGCACCACGGCGCGGCTGCGGCCGGGGTTGCGGATCGTGCCGGTCACCTCCAGCAGGCGGGCGCCGCCGTCCAGCCGGCTGATGCTGCCGGCGATCGCCACGTCCAGCCGCGCCGGCGGCGGGGTGATGCCGGCCAGCGCATCAGCCACGCCGGGAATCGCCATGGGATCGATGCGGCCGATCCACAGCCCGGCCGATGCCGCCGTGAAGGCGGCGCCCAGCGCGATCGCCAGCAGCCATTTCAGCCCGGTGCGCTCCGGCGGCGGATCGGCGGCCGGGGCGGCCGGCGTTTCCACCGGTGCGGGCTCCGGTTCCGGCGCGCGCGCCGTGCGCAATTCCTCCTGCACGGCGGCCACCGCCGCGTCCTCGTCAAGCGTTTCGCCCGTTTCGCCGGGCACCCAGCGGTGCTGGCAGGCGCCGCATTTCAGCATCGGCCGCCGCTGCACGATGGCCTCGTCCAGCCGATAGGCGGCGCTGCAATTTGGGCAGGTGACAATCACCGGCCCAGCATAGGCAGCGGCCCGATTCGGCGAAAGGGGGCGCTTGCATGGCCCTGCGCTGCAAGGCAAAGGCTGGGCCATGCATGATCTGAAAGCCCTCCGCGCCGATCCCGAAGGCTTTGCCGCCGCGCTGGCCCGGCGCGGCGTGACCGATGCCGCCGCGAATCTAATTAAGGCGGATGCCGCCCGACGAGCGCTTGAAACACGCGCTCAAGAGGCACTGGCCCGCAGGAACTCAGCCTCGAAGGAAATTGGCAAAGCAATAGCCGCGAACGATAGCGCACTAGCCGAGTCGCTGAAAGCCGAGGTGAATTCCCTGAAGGCAGTTATTGCTACGCTAGAAGTGTCGGCAAGTGCGGCGGCGGAGGCCTCTGAAACGCTGCTCCATAGTCTGCCCAACCTCCCTGCTCCCGAAGTCCCAGATGGTGATAACGCTCTTTTCAATCGGCAGGAATTCGAATGGGGTGAACTTCCCAGCTTTGATTTTGCAGCCAAGGAACATGACATCATCGCCGCCAAACTCGGCTATGATCCCGAAGCCGCCGCCCGCGTGGCGGGTGCGCGCTTTGCCGTGCTGAAAGGCCCGCTCGCCCGGCTGCAACGCGCGCTGGGCCAGTATATGATCGACACGCACACGGCGCGCCACGGCTTTGCCGAAACCTATGCGCCGCTGCTGGTGAAGGCCGATGCAGCCTTTGGCACCGGGCAATTGCCCAAGTTCGAGGAGGACGTCTTCAAGACGACCGACGGCCGCTATCTGATCCCCACCGCCGAGATGAGCCTGACCAATCTGGTCGGCGGCGAGATCATCGACGCGGCCAGCCTGCCGATCCGGATGACGGCGCTGACCCCCTGTTTCCGCAGCGAGGCCGGCAGCGCCGGGCGGGACACGCGCGGCCTGATCCGCCAGCACCAGTTCGAAAAATGCGAGCTGGTGACGATCTGCACCCCCGATCAGGTCGAGGCCGAGCACGAACATATGCTGGCCAGCGCGGAGGCGATCCTCCAAGCGCTGAACCTGCCTTATCGCCGGATGCTGCTCTGCGCCGGGGACATGGGCTTTTCGGCGCGGAAAACCTATGACCTTGAGGTCTGGCTGCCGGGGCAGGGCGCCTATCGCGAAATCAGCTCGGTTTCGGACTGTGGCGATTTCCAGGGCCGCCGCATGAACGCCCGCTGGAAGGTGGCCGGCGAGAAGGGCAGCCGCGGCGCGGTTAACACGCTCAACGGCTCCGGCCTCGCCGTCGGCCGCACGCTGGTGGCGGTGATCGAAAATTATCAACAGGCCGACGGCAGTGTCATCATTCCCGATGTGCTCAGGCCCTACATGGCTGGCATCGACCGGCTGCTGCCGGCATGATGGCTGCCGCGATGATCCTCCCCCACCGGGGGAGGTGCCCGCAGGGCGGAGGGGGCCGCGCCCGGCTCGGCCCCCCCCCCCCCCCCCCGGCCGGGGCCCCCCCCCGGGGGGGGGGGGGCCCCGCCACAGCGGCGCCCGCGCGCCCTCGGC
>JAIXUQ010000038.1 GCA_027483465.1 Sphingomonadales bacterium | reverse complement strand
GCCCGAGCGGGAAGCGAACCACGCAGGATCGGCTTGACGATCCAGCTGCCAAAATTGCGCCGGTTCGGGTGCTCAATTGCAAGGTGGAGGCCCGAGCCGTTCACTATTTTCCTTGGGATTTCAAGCCCATGGGCAGGCTAACGCCGGATTCGCGGCCTTTGAAATTGCTGCACAATTCAGGCCGATGGCGAACCGGATAGGCCGAAAAAACATTGACCGGCGAGAGATTGTTATTCGCCAGCGACAAAGGGGCCGCGCTTCAACCTATGTGGTGAAGGTGGCCACGCTGTTGCGCAACTCGTCGCCAGCGATTCCATTGCCGCCGGCCTGCCACCTTCGCGGCCTGATCGAAGCTCGTGCGGCCGAGCGTCCGCGCCTGGCTGGCACCCTTTGCCTGGCGATGCGCGCGCAGTGAGCCTTGCCCGATCTATCACGAAAGCCCTCGGGGGCGATTGGCAGGGCACCTATGGCCTTGTCCCCGGCCCTGGGCACAGCGCTTCGGATCGAAGCGTCAGCGTCCGGGATGATGACACCGGCCGCGATGTGGTGGTGCACAGCTTTGCCGGCGATGACTGGAAGGCGATCAAGGATCGGTGGCGGCGCGATGGCATTTTGGCAGACCGGGACCGGCCGCCAAGCGAGGCGGCGCGGCCGGCCGCCGGCAGCAATGCGCCTGGCCGGGTGGTGGCGCAATTCGATTACACGGATCCTCTCGGCAAGGTGCTCTTTCGGATCGAACGGGTGGAGCCGGGCCGCCAAGGGCGGCGCAAGGATTTCCGAGTCAAGCGGCCTGATGGCGCCGGCGGGTGGACGGCCGGCCTCAATGGCTTTGATCCGGTCCCCTATCGCTTGATGGACGTGGCATCGCCACCGCCGGGCGAACCGATCTATATTGTGGAGGGCGAAAAGAAGGCCGATGCCCTGGCCAAGTTTGGGCTGGTGGCGACGTGCAACCCGTTCGGGGCTGGCAAGTGGCCGGCCGCCTTCGCGCGCTGGTTTGCTGGCCGCGATGTGGTGATCCTGCCCGACAATGACGCGCCTGGCCGTGCCCATGCTGAGGATGTGGCCGGCAAGCTGCGCGAAGCGGCGGCCAGCCTTGTGCGCGTTGATCTTCCCGGCCTGCCCGAAAAGGGCGACGTGATCGACTGGCTGGCCGCTGGTGGCACCGCCGATGCGCTGGCCGATCTGGTGGCAGCGGCGCGGCAGCGCGCCAGCGCGCCGCCCTTGCCGGTGATCAATCCCCTGGCCTGGCAGGGCAGCGCGCCGCCCGCCCGGCGGTGGCTGGTGGAGGGCTGGCTTGCCGGCGGCAGCGGCGCGTTTCTGACTGGCGACGGCGGGGTGGGCAAGTCGCTACTCACCCAACAGCTTTGCACGTGCATCGCGGCGGGTGTGCCCTTCCTCGGCCTCGAGGCCGAGCGGTGCGTTGCGATCTATCTGACATGCGAGGATGACGCGGCCGAGCTGCACCGCCGGCAAGCGGCGATCAATGCCGCTCTTGGCCTTGATATGGCCGATCTGGCCGGCCGGCTCTACCTGGTGAGCCTCAAGGGTGAGCTGGGCAATGAGCTGGTGAGCTTCGATGCCGGCGGCCAGATGCAGCTTGGCCAGCGCTGGCGCGACCTTGAAGCGACGGCGGCGCAGCTGGGCGCGCGCTTTGTGGCGATCGACAACGTGGCGCAGACCTTCAACGGCAATGAGAATGTGCGCAGTCAGGTCGCGGCCTTCTGCAACCTGATGGACCGGCTTGCCATGGCCATTGATGGAACGGTGCTGTTCCTCGGCCACCCGTCAAAGGCCGGCGCGGAATTCTCGGGCTCTACCGGGTGGGAAGCCCACGTCCGGCAACGCCTGTTCCTGGACTGGGCAGACGCTGGCGCGGGTGTGTCGGGGGACCGGGATGCGCGGGTGCTGAAGCGCTCCAAGGCCAACTATTCGCGGGCGGGGGCCGAGATCGAATTGCGCTGGCATGATGGCGCGTTCGTCCTAGAGGGCAGCGTTGCGGCGCAGCCTGATGACGAACGGGCGCGGCGGGAGAGTGCCGAGGAGGCAACCTTCCTCGACTGCCTGCGGGTGCGCGCCAAGCAACAGAGGGCCGTGTCGCATTCACCGAACGCGGCCAACTATGCCCCCAAGGTTTTTGCCGAGATGCCCGAGAGCGGGCGGGTGCGCGTGCCGGCGCTGGCAGCGGCGATGGAACGCCTGTTGCGCAGCGGCCAGATCGAAAGGGCAACGCGGGATAATCCTCTCTGGAAAGGGGAGGATCGAAAGCCGGTGCTCGGCTTGCGTGAGGTGCGGTCATGGTAGGCGGGCGGGAGAGCGCCCGGGCGGATCATGGCGCCAGCGGCCGGCGGCGCTTCCCGGTGCGGGAAGGTCGTGCGGCAGGTTGCGGAAGGTGCGGGATGGTCCCGGCCTGTTCGCGGCTAAGTGCCTGTAATCACTTGCGGAAGGTTGATTGCGGGAAGGTTGCGGGAAGGTGCGGGATGGTCCCGGCTAACCCGTTGAAATCATTTGCGGGAAGGTTGCGGAAGGTGCGGGATGGCCGGTGCGGGAGAGTGTGTATCTACGATACACACACTCTCCCACCGCCACGGCCTCGGCAGGACGCGACGGCGGCCGATTTCCGGCCGGCCTGGAACGGTGAAAGGAAGCAACGATGATGGAGGATCAAGCCTGCGACTGGGCGGCCGATCTGCCGAGGCGCAATGCCTTGGTGGCACGGTTGATCATGACGGCCACCAAAGACGCGCCCACCGACGAGGATGCGGCTTCGGCATTGCTGCGATCAGCTGCAACTGTCCTGGCGCGCAAAATCGGGGAAGCGGAAGTATGCGACCTGATGATTATAGCGCTTCTAGAGACAAAAGCGCAGATCAATATCAAGAGGCGAGCCCACTAGCCCCCCTTTGGGTCCTTCCTGGCGCGGAAAGAGTATGCGGGGAACAGAGCCCCGGCTCGTGAATGTCAGACCTATTTTCACCGGCCGTGGCTTTTGTTTTTCTTGTTTCGCTTAGACTGCCACATATTCAGGAGATTTCGGTCATGACCGGCAGAATGTTTGACTATGACGAACCGGCAGCCGCACGAATACTTGAAATGACCCCTAAAACACTTGCGCGTTACAGAAAGAAGGGCGCGATTGCCCATTATCGACTGCCCGGCGGGCGGATTCGCTATTCGGCCGATCAACTGGCCGACTTCGTGCGATCCCACCATGTGCCGGCGCGGCGTGTCCTCGAAAGTCCTCAAATGTCCTCACAAGTCCGCGATTTTCCAAACAAAGGTAATCGACCTTGAGCCCCTGGCCGGCCGATCATGGGCGCATGACGACACAGATTTTCCTTTATGGGCAGATCGGCGATCAGGCTGCTGGCCTGGACGCCAAAACCATCACCGATCAGGTCCGGTCAGCGACTGGCGATCTGACAGTGTTCATCAACTCGACCGGCGGCCTGATCTTTGACGGCTTGCCGATCTACGAAGCGCTGCGCTCCTACACGGGTGGGCAGGTCATCATCCAGATCGATGGCTTCGCGCTTTCAATGGCCAGCCTGATTGCCATGGCTGGCAACCGAATCGTCATGGCATCCAGCGCGATGATGATGATCCACCGGCCGTGGGACTCGGCCTTCGGCAACGCGGCCGATATGCGCGCCAAGGCCGATCAGGTGGAAAAGATCGAGGAACAGCTGATTGCGATCTATGCCGCCCGGTCCGGGATGACTCCGGCCAATGTGGCGGCGCTGATGGCGGCTGAAACCTGGTTCACCGCCGAGGAAGCGCTTGCCGCTGGCCTCATCACCGAAATCTCCGAGCCCATGCGCGCTGTTGCCTTGGCCGATGTCTCCGGCCTTGGCTTCCGTCACCCCCCTGTCATCTCGAAAGGCCAGATCATGCCCCTTCCCGCCGCCGCCGGCCGTCCGCCGGCCGCTTCCATTGCCATGAACGCCGATCAGGTCCGCGAAATCCGCAACCTGGTGGATGCCCACGGCCTGCCGGCCACGCTGGCAACGGATATCTTCCGCCGCAACCTGTCAATGGAAGCCGCCCGTTCGGCAATCATGGATGCGCTGGCCGATCAGGGCGACAGTTCCGCCGGCAGCCATATCGCGGGCATGATCATGAACGGCGACACCTTCGACAATCCGGCCTTTTTCGGCCAAAGCGTCACGAACCTGATCTATGCGCGCATGGCCGGCAAGGTGCCCGAGGGTGCCGCCCGCGAATTGGCCAACATGACGTTGGTTGACCTGGCACGCGAAATGGTGGCGCGGGCCGGGGTGCGCAATGCCCACCGCATGCGGCCGGATGATGTGCTTGCCGCCGCCTCTTGGAGCGGGCCGCGATCCAGTCGCGGCACCGGCGGCCCATGGCTTGGCGCCACGGCGCACAACTCTGTCCCCGGCCACCACAGCACAAGCGATTTCCCCGGCCTGCTGCTGGACGCTGGGCAGCGCTATCTCAAGGAGATGTATCAGGCGGCCGAAAGCGGCCTGAAAACCGTCTCCCGGAAGCGCACCGCCCGCGATTTCCGCACCATCAGCGCGTTGCAGCTTTCCGGCTTCGGTGATCTTCCGAGCCTGCCCCAAGGGGCCGAGTTCACGCAGGGCACCTTCACCGAGCGCAAGGAGAGCTTTGCCATCGCCACCTATGGCAAGATGTTCCACATCACCCGGCAAGCCGTCGTCAATGATAATCTCGGGGCATTCTCCGATGTGTTCCGTGTGATGGGCCGCGCCGCCGCTGAAACCGAGGCGCAGCTCCTGGCCGCCCTCCTGAATTCCAATCCCAATATGTCGGATGGGCAGGCCGTTTTCAGCGCCGCCCACAACAACATCGTGACGGCCGGCGGGCCGCCCTCCGTTGCCGAGATGGACAAGCTGCGCCAGCTGCTGCGCCGCCAGCGCGACCCTGACGGCGTGACGGTGCTCAATCTGCGGGCGGCGCACCTGGTGGTCCCCTCGCAACTGGAAACCGTTGCCGGCAACCTGGCAATTGGCACCTGGAGCCCGACCGAACCGGCCAATGCCAACCCCTTTGCCGGGCTGGTAAACGTGGTGGTGGAACCCCGGCTTTCCAGCGCCACCCAATGGTATGCCTTCGCTGATCCGGCGCTCGCCCCGGTCCTCGAGCATGCCTATCTCGACGGCTATGAGGGGCCGCAGATCGAAACCCGCGACGGGTGGAATTCGCTGGGGCAGGAATATCGGGTGTGGCTGCACTTCGGGGCCGGCTTCACGGGCTGGGACGGCGCGGCGCGCAATTCCGGCGTTGCGTCCTAAGGTCATCAGCTGCGCCGCTTCCGCGCTCATTCTCCTGGGGTGAGGCGGCGCAGCGGATCGGGGCCGGCGGCCGGCCCAAAGCCGGGGGATGGGTTACTCTTGGCAGCCGCGCAATTCCGGATGCGATTGCCGCCGTTCATGTTGGTGCTGTCGGCGTCGGGCGGCAATCACATCGGCCGGCGGCCGGCCCAAAGCCGGGTGCAGCGAGGCACCCGGCAGCCGCATCATCACCCAGCGCAAGGATAGGGCGGGATGCTCAAGATCAAGTTGGACCGTCGCGGCTTTGCGACCGACCTGGAAAAGCAACTCAAGGGCACCGAACGGCAGATTGCCGAATACATCACCAAGGCCATGCAAGACACGGCGGTGACAATGAAGCAAGAAGCGCGCGGCCAGCTGCTGGACGCTGGCCTGTCGCAGCGCCTGGCCAACACCTGGCGGTCCAACACCTACCCCACCCGCCGCAACAGCCTTAATCCGGCAACCTATCTCTGGTCCAATGCCCCTGAAATCATCAACAGCATGTCAGAAGCGGCCACCATCAAGCCCGGCCCTGGCCGGCGCTATCTGGCGATCCCAACCGATGAATGCCCGCGCATTGGCCGCGGCGGCAAGCGCATGACGCCACATCAAGTGGAACGCGCCTTCAATCAGGACCTGATCTTCCTGAGAACGGACCGGGGCCGCCTGGGCGCCTTTGTCCGGGTGGTGAAAAGCAAGAGCCGCAAGCGCCTTCGCAACCACTGGCGCGCGCCGACACAGCGCCGGCTTGCATCCGGCCGCGATCTTGAATTGGTGATGATGTTCACCATGGTGCCCACCATCCGCACCCGAAAGATTGTTGATATCCCGGCGATCCTTGCAGCGGGGGAGGCGGCCTTTCCCGGCCACCTGCAAGACAACTGGCGCTGATCGGCGGCCTGCCCGGCGGCCGGATCAGCCGGCCGCCTTCAAGGCCTCGGCAAGGATGCGCCGCACCGCCTCGGGCCGTGTCGGCTTCGGATCGGGCTGCGCTGCGATCCAAGCGTCAAGCGCGGCCAGTTCGGCCGGGGGCATGCGAACGGTCAGAGGCGTTGCTCCGACAGGCGGCCTGCCCACCCTCTTTCTGACATTAGATATTGACGACATGTGTTACTGATGTCAGAAACCACGGGCCGGCGCAAGGCTCCACCCTCGCACCGGCCCTAACTGCAACCATGGAAGGAACGTCCATGATCGAAGCTGTTGCCGCGCATATCAGCGGGCCACCGGCCGGCCAAGCCTTGCCCGATCAGCCTGATGCCAGCGCCCTGGCGCTGTTCGCCGAATGGTGCACCCTGCTGCGGATCGAAAGCCCGGCCGGCGCAACACCACAAGCCCAAGAGGAATTCTGGGACCAGATCAGTGATCGGCAGGCCGCGATCCTGGCCGATCTGCAATCCCTCCCGGCAACGCCGCTCACAAGGCTGGCCGCGATCTGGATCATTGCCCACGATGTGCACGGCGCCATTGATCCTGACTGCCCGGCCCTTCCCGGCGAGTTGGCCGGCGATCTGCGCCATGCCGTGCTGCACGTCGCCGCCCTGGAGCCGCGCCTCGCTGTCGTTGCTTGTCTTGATCAACCCATCACTGATTAATTCGGACCATCCGAATTTGTCTTGCGCGGCCCACTTTCGGAGTTTATACGGATACTCCGAAACATAAGCCATGGTGGATGATGACCGATATTGCGACGATAAAAATCAAGGGGGCGCATCTCGCTGAGGCGATGCGAATGCCTCAAAGCACCCTTAGCACCCTTGTTTCAGAGGGGTTGAGCGTAGGAGTTCGGCAAGCTGGGAAGCACCCGCAATACTATCTCTCTGATCTGGTCAAGCTTCGGATTCTCAAGGAATTGCGCTGGGACCTTCGAATCGAAGGGCCGGCTTCTATTTGGGCGATCAACCTAGTTGCAGCACAGATCGATGATTTGGCCGCAGGACTGGATGATCGTTTGAGTTCATGGCAGCCGACATTGGTGATCTATGGTGGATACTCTACCGTGCGCAATTCTGACGGTGCTGTGATTACTTTTGATGACGATGAATTGTCCAAGGTCCGCGCTTTGGCTGCCGAGGCCGGCATCACCAACAAGATCGAGATGCTGATCCGCCCTCACTTCTTCGCGGCCAGACACCGCCTGTTGCAAGTTCTGGACGAAGCTGCACGAAAGTCTGAAACCAAGTGACCGCCCGCGCCGCCCGCTTCACGCAAGCCGACATCAGCCGCGCCATGAAGGGCGCGGCAAAGGCTGGCGTGTCGGTGGCGGTGGAGATCGGGATCGATGGCGCGATTCGCCTGATCCCGGTGGAGGCGCGGCCGGCGCCTGTCGCGGCAGACAAGATCATGCAGCGGGTGCAAGCCTTCAAATGAGCCGCCCCAAGCCCTTCCCGGCGGGTGTGTCAGCCTATCGCGACCGCCACGGCAAGATGCGCACCCGCTTCCGGCGCAAGGGCCAACTGCCCTACAGTTTCAAGGCCGCGCCGTTCAGTGCCGATTGGTGGGCCGAATATCAGGCGTGCACCGATGGCACCGCCGCGCCGCGCATTCAGCCCGGCGCGGCGCGCATCGCGCTTGGCACCATCGCCGATCTGATCAGCCGCTATTATCGCAGCGCCGATTGGCAGGGGCCGAACGACCGCACCCGCCACAGCTTCCGCCTGGTGATTGACCGCTTCAATGCGCAGCTCGGCGACGTGGCGGTGGCGGAATTCACCTATGAGCATGCCAGCGCCCTGATGGCCACCATGGCCACCCGGCCGAACGCGGCCAACAAGCTGCGCAAGCTGCTGGCGCGGGTGTGGGATGAAGGGCTGCGGATCGGCCTGGTGGACCGGATCAACCCGTGGCGACTGGTGAAACCCTTCAAGGTGAAGGGCAGCTATCACACCTGGACCGAGGAAGAGATCGGCCGCTTCATTGCCCGCTGGCCGGTGGGCACGCGGGAATATCTGGCGCTGGCGCTGATGCTGAACACCGCGCAGCGGCGCAGCGATGCGATCCGCCTGGGGCCGCAGCACGTCCGCGACGGCCGGCTTGTGTTCACCCAGCGCAAGACCGGCAAAGCTTTGTCCCTGCCGATCCTCCCGGAATTGCAGGCCGCCATGGCCGCCTGCCCAAGCGGGCACCTGACATTCCTTGTCACAGAGCACGGCAGCGCCTTCACGGATGCCGGCTTCGGCAACTGGTTTGCCGACAAATGCCGCGCCGCTGGCGTGCCTGGCCGTGCCCACGGGCTGCGCAAGGCCGCCGCCAAGCGGCTTGCCGAGAAGGGCGCAACAAATCAGGAGCTTAAATCCTGGACTGGCCACAGCCGAGACGAAGAGGTTGCCCTCTATGTCGCCGCCGCCAGTCAGCGCCGCTTGGCCGATTCCGCCGCTGAAAAACTGGCCAAAGACAGAACAGCCGTTGGCGAACCCAAGGCCCAAATTTTGGCTAACCTGCCCCAAGTCACTGGAAAGAAATCATGATTTCGGAAGGTGGAGGCCCGAGCCGGAATCGAACCGGCGTGCACGGATTTGCAGTCCGCTGCGTCACCACTCCGCCATCGGGCCTCGGAGCATGGGAGGGTGCCACTAGCAGGGCGGGCCAACCG
>JAIXUQ010000116.1 GCA_027483465.1 Sphingomonadales bacterium | reverse complement strand
GCGGCGACGCCCTCCTTCACATCCGGCCCGCCGCCCAGCGCGATATTGTAGGCGGCATCCACTGCCAGCGCATCGGCCGGGCTGGCGGTGCTGCCCAGCCGCCACAGCATGGCGCGGGCCATGGCGATGGCCACCGGGGCGGTGCCCTCGCTCATTTCGGCGGCGATGGCCAGCGCGCGCTCCATGAGTTGCTCGGGCGGCACCACCTCGCTTACCAGCCCGCCGGCCAATGCCTCCTGCGCGCTGATCAGCCGGCCCGACAGGCACCAGCGCAGCGCCTGCGGCAGGCCCACCAGCCGCGGCAGGAACCAGGCGCTGCCGGCTTCGGGCACCAGGCCGCGGCGGGCGAAGACGAAACCGATCTTCGCGCCCTCGGCCGCGATGCGCACATCGCACGGCAGGGTGAGGGTGATGCCGACGCCCACCGCCGGGCCGTTGATGGCGGCGATCACCGGTTTGGGGCTGTTGAACAGGGCGTCCACGAAACTGCCACCATGGGCCGCCGCGCCGTCACGCGGGGCCGCCGCGCGGTCACCAGGGGCCGGCGTGGGGCCACCGGGGGCCCGCCCGCCGTCACCGAAATTGGCCTTTCCGGCGCCGGCCATGTCGAAACTGCCGGCCCCGGCGGACACATCGGCGCCGGCGCAAAAGGCCCGGCCGGCCCCGGTGATGATGATGGCGCGCACCCCATCATCAGCCCCGGCGGCCCGCACCGCATCCGCCAGCGCCCGGCCCATGGCATCGGTGTAGGCGTTCAGCCGATCGGGCCGGTTGAGCCGGATGATGCGGCTGCTGCCTTTGCTGCTGACATCGATCCCGTCCTGCCCCATGATGCTGCTCCCGGCCGGTGGCCTGCTTGGGGGCACAGGATAGGGCCACCGGCCGGGCAGACAATTGCCATGATTTGGAGAGGGTGATGTTGCGCCTGCGCCAGATTGCCGTGGTGGCCCCCGCGCTGCCGCCGGTGGAAGCGGACTTGTGCGCGCTGTTGCAGGCGCCGGTATGCCACCGCGATCCGGGAGTGGAAAAATACGGGCTTGTCAATTGCTTGTGGGCACTGGGCGGCACGTTTCTGGAGGCGCTGGCCCCTGTGCAGCCGGGCACCACGGCCGGCCGCTATCTGGCGCGACGGGGCGGGCCGACCGGCTATATGCTGATCCTGGATTGTGATGACATGACGGCGCTGCGGCTGCGGCTGTCGATGCTGAACGTGCGGATCGTGGAGGATCTGGCGGTGACCATCGCCGGCCAATCGGCCGAGGCGCTGCATCTGCACCCGCGCGACACCGGGGGCTGCCTGCTCTCCATCGATCATCATGGCCCCGATGCCGGCCTGATGGGCAGCTATGCCTGGGCCGGGCCGGATTGGCAGCGCGCCTGCCGGGCCGATCTGGCCATCACCGGGGCGGTGCTGGCCTGCGCCGAACCGGCTGCCACGGTCTCACGCTGGGCCACCCTGCTGGCCCGGCCCTGGGCGGATATCCCCGGCGGCCACCGGATCGGGCTGGACCATGGCAGCATCGATTTCCTGCCGGTGGCCGATGGGCGCGGCGAGGGCCTGTCGGCCATCAGGGTTGCCGGGCTGGCCGCGGCAGCGCATGTTTGCGGCCTGGATATCCTGCCGGGGGAGGGCTGATGAGCCGCTATCACACGGAAACACAAGAGCTTCTTGCCAGCGTGGCGGATGGCGTGCTCACCCTCACGCTCAACCGGCCGGCGGCACGAAACGCCCTCTCACGCGCCATGCTGGATGGGCTGGCACGGCTGCTGGCCGAGGCCGAGGCCGATCCCGCCATCGGGGCCATTGTCATCACCGGGGCGGGCGGGGCCTTTTGCGCCGGCGGTGACGTGAAGGGCATGGCGGAGCGCAATGCCAGTGGCGAGCCGGAACCGATCGACCAGGCCATCGCCCGGCAGCGCCGCAACCAGCGCGCGGTTTCGGGCCGGCTGCATGCCATGCCCAAACCCACCATCGCCGCCATTCCCGGCGCGGCGGCCGGGGCAGGCCTCTCGATTGCTTTGGCCTGTGATTTGAGGGTGATGGCCGAAGCTGCCTTCCTCACCACGGCCTTTGCCAAAGTGGGATTTTCCGGCGATTACGGCGGCACCTATTTCCTCACCCGGCTGGTGGGGGCGGCGAAGGCGCGGGAGTTGTATTTCCTTTCGGACCGGGTGGATGCGGCCGAAGCGCTGCGGTTGGGCCTGGCCAACCGGGTGGTGCCGGCCGAGGCGCTGGCCGCCGAAGCCCAGGCCCTGGCCAGCCGGCTGGCCAATGGCCCGCGGGTGGCGCTGGCCTACATGAAGGAAAATCTCAATCGCGCCTTTTCCGGCGGTGACATGGATGATTGCCTCGATCTGGAGGCGACCCACCATGTCCATTGCGGCCTGACCGAGGATCACCGCCAGGCAGCGCAAGCCTTTGTGGAGAAACGGGCGCCGGTGTTTCGCGGCCGTTGACCAGACCAGGAACCAAATCGGGAGATTGACTGATGCGCCTGCCCCTGTTGGCCCTGTTGGCCGCCACAACGCTGACCGCGCCGCTCAAGGGCCAAGAGGCGGCCCCGCCGCTGCCCGCCGCCACCGCTGCCGAACTGACCGCACTGACCGAGCGCGCGGCGCGGGAGATCAAGCCCGGCCAGGCCCTGCTGGCGCTGCCGGTGCTCAGCTTTGGCCCCTATCGGGCGGTGCTGGAATATCGCCAGGCCAGCGCGCCGCCGGCCGTGCACAAAACCCAGGCCGAAATTTTTCAGGTGGTTGCCGGGGCCGGCCAGTTGGTGACCGGGGGCCGGCTGGACGGGCTGAGGGCGGTGGACGCCGCCAATGAAAGTGGCACCGGCATCAGCGGCGGCAGCAGCCGGCGGGTGGCGGCCGGAGACATGCTGGTGGTGCCGGCCGGCATGCCGCACTGGTTCCCCAGCGTCGAAGGGCGGCTGGTGCTGATCAGCCTGAAAGTGCCGATGGCCGACGCGCCAAAGCCCTGAATTTCAGGGCAGGATCGCCTGGCGGTGGGCAAAGCCGATCACCGCCTCGGCATGGACGGCGGGGGCCTCCTCGTGCGCCAGATGGCCCAGCCCGGGCAGGCCGCGATGCTCCACCGTCACACCATGGCCAGCCAGCCGGCGCTCAACCGTGTGGCTGGTGGCGGGCGGCACGGTCTTGTCGCGCTCGCCGTGCAGCAGCAGCACCGGGCATTTCACCCCGGCGATGCTGCGCTCGATCGTGTCCAGATCCCAGTGCGCCATCAGCGCCAGGGCGCCGCCGGTGTGGCCGGGATTGCGGAACAGCCGTTCATAATGCGCCACCTGTTCGCGGGTGGAGCGGGAGCCGGTCCAGCGGGCGAGCAGTTCGGTCATGGATTGGAACCGCGTGGTGAAGCTGAAGAAGGCCGGCATGAACGGGTTGACAAACAAGGCCTTGGCGAGCCCGGGATAGACTTTGCCGACCCCGGCAAACGGCAACAGCGCCCCACCCAGCGATACGACCGCCTGCGGCGCCAGCAGCCCGCGCGCCACGGTCATGAAGGCAATGGCCGCGCCCACGCTGTGCCCCAGGATGATCGCCGGCCTGACGCCCAGTTCGGCCACCAGTGCCGCCACCGCCTTGGCGACATTGTCGGGATCGGGGGCGTGCAGCTTCTGGGTGAAGCCATGGCCAGGCAGATCGGGAATGATCACCCGGAAATGTTCGGCCAGCAGCGGCGCCAGCCCGGCGAAACTGTGGGTGGTGGCCCCCGTGCCATGGATCAGCAGCAGCACCGGGGCACCCGCCGGCCCGGCTTCCTGCACATGCCATTTCAGCCCGCCGGCGCTGACAAACCGGCTCCATTCGCGGTGCGGCACATGGGCCGAATCGACATCCCAACGCATCACAGGCTCCCAGCCGATGCGGCCTTCACCGCCGCCACCACTGCCTTGGCATCCACGCGCGGCAGCGTCACCAACCGGGCGCCCATCGCGGCAGCCAGTTCGGCCCCCTGCGGCCGCGGGCGCGGACTGCAATCGATGAACACCGCTGCAATGCCGCTGGCACGATAGGCGCGAGCGGCCGCCAGCGCCGCTTCCTGCGGGCTGATCCCGTCGCCGCCGCCCACATTGGCGCGGCCATCGGTGAGGACGACCACCAGCGGGCTGCGCCCCCGGCCCTTCTCGCCTTCCGCCACCTTGCGGGCAAGATCGAGGCCGGATGCGATAGGCGTGCCGCCGCCGCCGGCCAGGCCGGCCAATTCCTTCTTGGCGCGCGGCAGGCTGCGGGTGGGCGGCAACGCCAGCGCCGCCTCCTGCCCGCGGAAGGCAACAAGGGCGACTTCGGCCCGCTTCACATAGGCTTCGGCGAGCAGCAGTTCCACCGCCCCCTTGGCTTCGGCCAGGCGGGCAAAGGCCGCCGATCCGCTGGCATCCACGGCGAAAATCGTGGTCGATTGGGTCTGCGCGATGAAGCGGCGGATCCGCAGATCCTCAACCCGGATCGCCAGGCGGCCATCCTCGCGCACCGGACGGATCTTCTGCCAGGGCGCTGCCGTCTTGATGGTTTCGATCAGCGCCAACCGCGCGCCGCGCCCAGGCATGCCCGGCCGCACGCCCGCCGGCCGGCCACTGGTGATGCTCTTCTGCTTGGCGCCCGACGACCCGCTGGCCTTGGGCGCCTTGTTGATGGTGCCGGCGGCCAGCGCATCCAGCAGGCCGGGCGGCAGCGCCGTCTGCGCGGCATCGAGGATCATGTCGGTGGGGTCCACCGGCGGCGGCTCAGGTTGCTCCTGGTCGTCGCCCGGCGTGTCGTCAGAAGGCGGCGGGGGCGGCGGCGGTTCCTCGGGCGGGGGCTCCTCGGGTGGCTGCTCCTCGGGCGGCGGCGGCGGCTCTTCCTCCTCAGGCGGCGGCGGCAGACGGGTGGCGCGCGGCCCCAGCACCAGCGCGCCGGCAGCAGCCATGTCGGCCTCGCGCAGCAGCGCAATATCATCCGGCCGCTCATCGGCCCTGGCATGGGCGCGGGCCACCCGCACCGCCATGATCGGGGCACGGATGGAGGCGATGCCCAGCGCGGCCGCGCCCACCGCCAGCGCGGTTTCCACGTCCTTGGCGATCGCACCCGGCTCGGCCAGCATCTCCAGCGGCGGCGGCGGGGCTTCCCCGGCCACCAGCGCCGCCATGTCCAGCCGCACGCTGTTGAGATCGATGTGAATGGCGAGCCGGTCGGCCAGGCCCTGCGGGACCCGATCCCGCTCGGGATCATCTGGGTCGCCCTCATCAAACAGCACCAGCGGTGGCCCGCCGTCGTCGATGGCGGTGGCCAGCCGGGCGGCCAGCGCGGGGTTGAGCCGCTCCGCCATCGGCACCACCAATATCTTGCCGGCGGCTTCAGCCAACAGGCCGGCGCGGCTCACCGGTTTGCCGCTGGCCAAGGTTGCGGTCAGGTCAAGGCCGCCGTCCAGCGCTTCGGCATCGGCGCTGGCGGGCAGGCGCCGGGTGGGGACAACCAGGCTCAGCGCCTCCGCCCAGGCATCGCGCACCGGGCCGGGGCGGGCGCGCAACAGGATGCCACCAATGGCATTGCCGGCGGCCACAACGATATCGATGGCTGAGAGCGCCAGTGCCCAGCGTTCGCCCGACGCATCTGCCGCCGCCCCATCCGGGGTCATGCCGGGATCAGCTCCGCGATGGCGCGGGCGATGCGGCTGGTCGATCCGGTGTCGTCCAGCACGTTGCGGCGCAGACGGTGCCGCAGCGCCATGGTCGCCACTTCGGCGACATGGTGGGGCTTTACCTCCTTCTTGCCGCCCAGCGCGGCCTGGGCGCGGGCCGCGCGCAGCAGGGTGAGTTCCCCACGCAGACCGTCGGCGCCCACGGCCGAGCAGAGCTGGGCACCAAGCCCAAGCATCTCATCGGCCACCTGCACCTTGGGCAGCAATTTGCGGGCCTTGGCGATGGCTTCCAGAGTCGCCTGCTCGCTCTCCTGAAACTCGGCCACGAAGGCGGCGGGATCGCGATCAAAACGGTCGCAACGCTTCACGATCTCGATCCGGTCCCCCATGTCGGTTGGCGTGCGCACATCGACACTGAGACCGAACCGGTCAAGCAACTGCGGCCGCAGTTCGCCTTCTTCGGGGTTGCCGCTGCCAACCAGGATGAACCGCGCCGGGTGGCGGATCGACAGGCCCTCACGCTCGACCACATTGGTGCCGGACACTGCCACGTCGAGCAGCAGATCGACAAGGTGATCCTCGAGCAGGTTGATCTCGTCGATATAAAGGAAGCCACGGTTGGCTTTGGCCAGCAGGCCCGGTTCAAAGCGCTTTTCCCCGGTGGCAAGCGCGCGTTCCAGGTCGAGGCTGCCCACCACCCGGTCTTCGGTGGCGCCCAGCGGCAGATCGACGAACGGCACGCTGGCCTCTTCGGTGCGCTTGCCGGCCTTTTCGCGGCAGCCTTCAATGCAGGGCGCACGGTCATCCGGGGCGCAGAGATAGCGGCAGCCTGGCACCACCTTCATCGGCGGCAACAGGCCAGCCAGCGCGCGCACCGCGGTGGATTTGCCGGTGCCGCGATCGCCAAACACCATCACGCCGCCCAGCCGCGGTTCCACCGCAGCAAGCAGCAGAGCCTGCTTCATCTCGGCCTGGCCAACAATGGCGGTGAACGGAAAAGGAATGCGCGCTGCAGCCATGGCCGCTGCCTTAAGGGGGCCACCGGGCCACCGCAAGCCTGTCGGCGAAGTGTCGCAATCAACCGCCATGGATCAGATACAGGATTGACCGACCTGAACGGGTTGACAGCACAGGTGATTCGCGGGACGCTTTCGGCACCCTAGGGCTGAGTCGCCAAAATCAGAGCGCAGCAATGCGTCGTGCCTGAACCGGTCCGGTAAAGCCTCCCCCCGGCATTGCAGGTCCACCTGTCGATCGTCGAACGCACCATGGCGTTGCGCGGCTGCCCAAGCGCGCGCTCAAAGGGAGTTGCCCATGCTGATGCCCAGAGCGCCCGGCGTCTATACGCGCGAGCTTGACAGCGGGGTGCGCACCATTGTGGGCGCATCCACTTCGGTGGCCCTGTTCGTGGGCCCCACTGCCAGCGGCATCGATGGCCGGCCGCAACGCATTGCCAGCTATAGCGATTTCGAGCGTCTCTATGGCGGACTCTCGGCCACCAGCAACCTGTCGTACTCCGTGCTGCATTTCTTCAGCAACGGTGGCAGCGAGGCCTTTGTGGCGCGGGTGCCGCCCAATGGCAGCGTGGCGGCCGGGATGGCGCTGCGACGCGCGAATGCCAACCAGGGGTCGATCCGGCTCACCTCGCTCTCGCGTGGGGCCGGCGGCGGCGAAATCCATGTGGAGGTGGACAGTTTCGGCACCGGTGCGGACGTGGCCGCCAATCCGCTGCTGTTCAATCTCACCCTCACCCACCGGTTGACGCGCGTGACCGAGCGGTTCGGCAGCATTTCGACGTCGCCGGCAGCCGCGCGGGAGGCTGGCGCGGTGATTGCCGACCCCGCCACCGGCTCGCGGCTTGTGGCGCTGGCCGTGCTGGGCGCCAACGCGGCGGCGCCGCAGCCGACAGGCACCATCCTGCGGTTGCCTGATCTGGCCGGCGCCGGCAATTTCGCCACACCCGTGCGGCTGAGCCTGACGGTGGCGGTGCGCGATGCCGCCGGCGCGGTGCAGAACGGGTTGGGCTTCACGCTCAACAATATCACCATCTTTGCCGCCGGCACGCCGCGACCGACCAGCAAGCTGGAACTGGTCACCCGCACGCTAACCGCCATCAACGCCGCCATCCGGGCCGACGACAATGCCCGGACGCGCATGAACGGGCTGGAAATCGAAGGCCAACTGTTTGAGGCCGGCGCCTATCTGCGGCTGCGCGTGGCCATGCCGGGCCCCGGAATGCTGGACCGCCGCATCGCCGATGCGACCATCACGCTGGCGGCGCCCAACCCGGCGCCCGTCGCCCCGGAACTCGGGTGGTTGGCGGCCTTCAATGATGCCGGCTTCCCAATCATCGCCAATCCGTCTCGCTACCGGCTGGGGGCAGCCTATGCGGCGGCCCAGGCCTTTGATCCCGTGGTTGGCCTTGATGGCGACCCCAGCGGCCAGCCTTCGGCCGACGCGATGCGCGATGCGGTGCTGGCGCTGGATATACCCGATCCCTTCTTCAACATCCTGTGCCTGCCCGATCTGGCGCGGCCAGCCGCCAATGATCCGCTGGCGCCCTTCTTTGCCAACGCGATGGCCATTTATGGCGAGGCCGCACGCATTTGTGCCCGCAAACATGCCTTCCTGCTGGTGGACCCGCCGCCATCAGCGGCCAGCGTGGGCGCGGCGCTGGCCTGGAAACAGAGCGGCTTTCCCTTCCAGTCCAGCCATGCCGCCGCCTGGTTCCCCAATATCAGGGTGGATGATCCGCTGGTGGCGGGCTCCATCCGGTCCCACCCGCCATCGGGCGCGCTGGCCGGGGTGATGGCGCGCACCGATGCCGAGGCTGGGGTGTGGCAGGCACCGGCCGGCACCGATGCGGTGATCACCGGGGCCTATGGCCCGGCGCTGGTGCTGTCGGATGATGATCATGGCCAGCTAAACCCGCTGGGGCTGAACTGCATCCGGCAATTCCCGGTGTTTGGCACGGTGGCCTTTGGTTCGCGCACGGTGGATGGCGCCGATGCCATGGCCAGCCAGTGGAAATATGTGCCGGTGCGCCGCACCTCCAGCTTCATCTTGCGCAGCCTGCAGGAAGGGCTGCGCTGGGCGGTGCACAAGCCCAATGGCGAGGAACTCTGGTCACAATTGCGCATCAATGTGACGGCGTTCCTGCACGGCCTGTTCCGGCAGGGCGCCTTCAAGGGCGTATCGGCGCGCGATGCCTATTTCGTGAAGTGCGATGCCAGCACCACGCCACAGGCCGATATCGATCTGGGCATTGTCAACATCGTCATCGGCTTTGCACCACTGAAGCCGGCCGAATTTGTCATCATCAGCCTGCGCCAGATCGTGCAGCCGGCCGCCTGACGGCCAAGGGGGAACTGACATGGCACAATTTTCCGTCAACGCCCGCCGGCTTGATCCCTACAAGAACTTCAAGTTCCGGGTGAAATGGGATGGCCGCTATGTGGCCGGCGTTTCCAAGGTCTCGATGCTCAAGCGCACCACCGAAGCGGTGAAGCATCGCTCTGGGGGCGATCCGTCCACCAGTTTCAAGGCGCCGGGGCGCACCGAATATGATGCGATCACCCTGGAACGCGGCGTCACCCATGATCTGGAATTCGAACGCTGGGCCAACAAGGTGTGGAACTGGGGATCGGGGCCAGGCGGCGAGGTGTCGTTGAGCGACTTCCGCAAGGACATCATCATCGAACTGCTGAACGAGGCCGGCCAGGTGGCGCTGTCTTACCGCGTCTATCGCTGCTGGGTGTCGGAATATCAGCCGCTGCCCGATCTGGATGCCAATGCCAATGCCGTGGCCATCGCCAAGCTCAAGCTGGAGAACGAAGGCTGGGAGCGTGATTACGACGTGGCCGAGCCGGCAGAACCCAGCTTTACCGAGCCTTGAGCGCCATGATCGATGCCGCCGCCCTTTTCTGCGGCTGGAGCACTGCCGGCCGGCCGCATGCCCGGCTGGACCGGCTGCTGCGGTCGCTGCCGCCGGCTGACGCACAATCGGCCGCGCGGCTGGCTGCCGACAGCCT
>JAIXUQ010000055.1 GCA_027483465.1 Sphingomonadales bacterium | reverse complement strand
GGGCGCAGGGCGCGATAGGCATCGCTTTCCTTGCCGGCGATGCTGCCGGCGTTGGCCAGGTTGGAGGCGATGGCGTTCATGCGCACGCGCTGGGCCGCCATCGCCCGGCCGCTGATATCGAAGATGGTGAGATCGCGGGCCATCATTCACCCCCCTTCAGGGCGGCCATGATCGAATTGACCCGGGAGCCGAGAAATTCGAGGCTGGCCTGATAGCGCAGGGCATTTTCGGCAAAGGCCGCCTGCTCGGTGGCCATTTCCACCGTGTTGCCATCGATGGAGGGGATCAGCGGCGCGCGATAGCTGAGCCGCGCTGCCGCCAGATCACCGGCAAAACCGCTGCCACCCGCGCCGGCGGCGTTGGCGGCGCGCAGGGCGGCATCGGCATCCAGATCGCGCGCCTTGTATCCGGGCGTGCTGGCATTGGCGATGTTGCCGGCGATCACCTCCAGCCGCTGGGCACGCAGGCGCAGCGCCGGGGCGGAAATGCCGATGGCCTGATCAATGAGGCTGGAGGAGGGGGGCAGCGGGTTCATGCCGGCGGCGATGCAACGCCCATGCCAAACCGCGATTTGTGAAGGTGGGGGTGCCCGGCCGCCGGGTGGGGCGGCCCGGGGCCGGCAGGTGGTTGCCGCCAGATGGGCAAGGCCTTGCCGGCTCCGGGCCGTCGGGGAGCGCGCCTTTCCGGGGGGACAGCGGTTGGCGCGCTTCTTGCTGGCTGAGCCCGTTGGGTGGGGGGTCGCATCGGGCGGCCCAGCCAGAGGAGATTACGGCCGATGCGCGGCATCCTTAAATGGCAGGTTTGGCATCACCGGCAGCCGGCGCTGCGCCATATCGGCGTGGCCATGGCCGGGCTGCTGCTGCTGGCCTGGGCGGCGCCGGTGCCGGCCCAGCCCGCCCTGCAGGACATGGGCAGCCTGCGCGCGGCGGTGAGCAGCTTTGCCGCCGGCCCGGCCCGGCTTGATCCCAGCATGGTGGTGCCGCGCTGCCCGCAGCCGGCGATGAGCTGGGCCCGCCCCGATGTGGTGCGGGTGGACTGCGCCGATCCGGCCTGGACGCTTTATGTGCCGATCGACCGGCCCGGCGCCACCGGCACAGTGCGCCCCGCCAACAGCCGCCCGGCCATCCGCCGGGGTGACCGGGTGATGGTGCAGGCCAGCGGCGAGGGCTTTGCCGTCACGCTGGAGGCCGAGGCCGAGCGTGACGCCGACGGCACCCGCATCGCGCTGAAAACCCCCAGCGGCCGCCGGCTGGTGGGCCGCATCGAGGAAAGCGGCCGGGTGGTCATCCCGCGCTGATTAAAGGTCCATGGTGAATGGCCGTTAACGGCGTTGCCCGGCACGTGCGGGCGGAAAGGACGAGACGATGATCGATGGCATTTCCGGCGGCGGCGGCCCGGTGCGCGGGCCCTGGCCCAGCCGCAGCGCGGCCACGCCGGCCGCAGACAGCAACGAGCCGGCCCGCGCCGTCACCCGCGTGACCCCCGTGGCGCGCAGCGGCCCCGGCGGGCTGGTGGCCGAACTGGCCAGCGCCCCGCCGGTGGATCGCGGCCGGGTGGAGGCGCTGCGCAGCGCCATTGCCGAAGGCCGCTACAAGATTGATCCCACGGCCATCGCCGATGCCATGCTCAAGCTGGAGCGCGGCGCACGATGAGCCCTGACGATCTGGCCCAGCAGCTGGTGGCGGCGATCCAGGCCGAACTGGCCGCGCTTGACGCCGAGGATGCCGATGCCATCACCGCTGCGACCGCCGAAAAGGCCGCGGCGCTGGCGGCGTTGCAGGCCGCCGTGGCCGATGGCGCCAGCCCGCCGCGCGCCCTGCTGGAACAGGCGCGCGACCTCAATGCCGAGGCGATCCTGCGCAGCCGCACCAAGCTGGTGACGGTGGAAAAACGGCTGGCGGCGCTGCGCCCGCTGCCGCTGCCGGCCGAACCGGCGCTGGTTTATGGCCGCGACGGCCGCTGGTCGGCGGCGCTGCGCGCATGACCCAGGCCATCCAGTTCGCCCCCGCCGCCCCGGCCGGCGTGCTTGGCGCGCTGCAACAGGCGGCGGCGGCCACCGGCGTTGATTTTGCCTATCTTTATGCCAATGCCCGGGCCGAATCCGGGCTGAACCCCGGCGCACGCGCCGCCACCTCATCGGCCAGCGGCCTGTTCCAGTTCACCGATGCCACCTGGCTGGCCATGGTGCAGCGCCATGGTGACAAGCACGGCCTGGGCTGGGCGGCGGCGGCGCTTTCGGGCGGGGCCAGCCCGGCGGTGAAGCAGACCATCCTGTCGCTGCGCCATGATGCCGGCGTGGCGGCGCGGCTGGCCGGCGAGTTCACCCGCGACAATGCCGCCAAGCTGGAATCGGCGCTGGGCCGCGCGGCCGCTGCCTCCGATCTCTATCTGGCCGCTTTCTTTGGCGCCGGCGGCGCCATCAAGTTCCTGAAAACCCTGGCGGCCGCGCCGGGCATGGCGGCCAACCGGCTGCTGCCTGCCGCCGCTGCCGCCAACCGCAGCACCTTCTACCGCCCCGATGGCAGCGCCCGCAGCCTGGCCGAAGTGCATGAGGTGGTCGCCGGCCGCATCAACCGCCACCTGGGCGATGCCGGCAATGGCCTGCCGGCCGGCGGCCGCACCATGCCGCCCGCCGATCCGGCGCTGGCCGCCGAACGCGCCCGCATGGCCTATCTCGTGCTGGCCGCGATGCAATGAACGCGCTCACCGCCAGCCTTTCGCGCCTGGATGCGCGCACCACGCTGCTGCCGCTGGCGATCCTCGTGCTGGTCGGCCTGATGGTGGTGCCGCTGCCGGCGGTGCTGCTCGATCTCTTCTTCATCACCAACATCGCGGTGGCGCTGATCGTGCTGATGGTGGCGATCAACATCCGCCAGCCGCTGGATTTCTCGGCCTTTCCCACCGTCTTGCTCTACGCCACGCTGCTGCGCCTCGCGCTCAACGTCGCCTCCACCCGCGTCGTGCTGGTGCATGGCCACGAGGGCACCTCATCGGCCGGCCATGTGATCGAGGCGTTCGGCAATTTCCTCGTCGGCGGCGATTATGTCGTCGGCCTGTTCGTGTTTGCCGTGCTGATGATCATCAATCTGGTGGTGATCACCAAGGGTGCCGGCCGTGTCTCCGAAGTGGCCGCCCGCTTCACGCTGGATGCGCTGCCCGGCAAGCAGATGGCGATCGATGCCGATCTGAACGCCGGCCTGATCACCGCCGACGAAGCCCGCGCCCGCCGCGCCGAAGTGACCACCGAGGCCGATTTCCACGGCGCCATGGATGGTTCGTCCAAGTTCGTGAAGGGCGATGCGGTGGCCGGCGTGCTGATCCTGGCGATCAACATCGTCGGCGGCCTGATTCTGGGCACGGTCTCGCACGATCTGGCGCTGGCCGATGCGGCGCGCACCTATCTGCTGCTGGCGGTGGGCGATGGCCTGGTCGCCCAGGTGCCGGCGCTGCTGCTCTCCATCGCGGCGGCCATGGTCGTCACCCGGGTCGGCAAGGACAATGATCTGGCCGGCCAGGTCGGCCTGCAACTGGGGCAGGGGGCGCCGTGGCTGCCGGTGGGCGTGATCCTGGCGCTGATCGGCCTGTTGCCCGGCATGCCGCTGCTGATCGTGGCCCCGGCCGCCGCCACCGCCTTCTGGCTGGCGCTGCGCCGCAAGCCGGCCACCCAGGAACAGGCCACCACCACCGAGGCCGCGCCGGCCGATGAGGCCCGCATCGAATGGGCCGATGTGGCCGACAGCGCGCCGGCGTCGCTCGATATCGGCTTTGGCCTGGTGCCGCTGGTGGACGAGGCGCGCGGCGCGCCGCTGATGGCGCGCATCACCGCCATCCGCCGGCAATTGTCGAAAAATCTCGGTTTCGTGCTGCCCCCGGTCAGGGTGCGCGATGATCTGTCGCTGCCGCCCTTTCACTACCGCATCACCCTGGCTGGCGTGGTGGTGGGCGAGGATGAACTGTTCCCCGACGACATGCTGGCGATCGAGGCCGGGCCGGTGGCCACCACCATCCCCGGCCGCGAAGTGGCCGATCCCGCCTTTGGCCTGCCCGCCCGCTGGATCGATCCGGCCGAAGCCGATCTGGCCGAAGCCGCCGGCTATACGGTGGTTGATCCGGCCGCTGTCGCCGGCACCCATCTCAACCAGTTGCTCATCACCCACGCCCACCGCCTGCTGGGGCAGGACGAGGTGCAGGCCCTGCTCGATGCGCTGGCCGAAACCGCGCCGGCGCTGGCCTCGGCGCTCGCGCCCAAGGCGCTCAGCGTCGCCATCATCACCCAGGTGCTCGGCCGGCTGGTGGAGGAGGGGGTCTCCATCCGCGACATGCGCTCCATCGCCGGCGCCCTGATCGCGGCGGCGCCGAAAAGCCAGGAGCCGGCGGAACTGGCCGAACTGATCCGCCCGGTGCTGGGCGCTGCCCTGGTGCAGGGGCTGGCCGGGGTGAAGGGTCCGCTCACCGCCGTGGCGCTCGATCCCGGCCTGGAAGGCCTGCTGGTGCAAGCGGTGCGCGCCAATCCCGGCACGCCGCACCCCTTTGATCCGGCGCTCGTCACCCGCGTGGCCGAAGCCGCCGCCACCGCCACCGCGCCGCTGCTGGCCGAAGGCGGGCGCTTTGCCATCGTCACCGTGCCGCCGGTGCGCCGGCCGTTGTGGCAATTGCTGCGCGCCCGGCTGCCGCAGGTGCCGGTGCTCGCCTTCCCCGACATTCCCGATGATCGCGACGTCACGGTGGCCGCCGTGATCGGCGCCGCCACCCCCGCACGAGGAGACAGCTGATGGATGCAAGGCTTGGTCTGGACCCGGCGCTCTATGCCCCCGCCCGGCTTGCCCAGGTTGATCCGGAGCGGCTGATTTCCAGCCATCTGGCGCTGGTGCGGCGCATCGCCTGGCATGTTCACGCCCGGGTTTCCACCGCCATCGATGTGGAGGATCTGGTGCAGATCGGCATGGTTGCCCTGATCGAGGCTGCGCGGGGCTTCGAGGACCGTGGCCAGGCCGCCTTTGCCACCTATGCCAGCGTGCGCGTGCGCGGCGCCATGATCGACCAGTTGCGCAAGGG
>JAIXUQ010000013.1 GCA_027483465.1 Sphingomonadales bacterium | reverse complement strand
GCCAATCCGTGCGGGGTCGCCACCGGGGCGACGCTGGCCGAAGCCTATGACAAGGCGTTCCGCTGCGATCCGGTGTCGGCCTTTGGCGGCATCATCGCGGTGAACCAGCCACTCGATGGCCCCACCGCCGAGGCCATCACCCAGATTTTCACCGAGGTGGTGATCGCGCCGGGCGCCAACGACGATGCCCGCGCGGTGTTTGCCGCCAAGAAGAATCTGCGCCTGCTGATCGCCGAACTGCCCGATCCGCGCCGCCCCGGCCTGATGCTGAAACCGGTTTCGGGCGGCATGCTGGTGCAGGGGCGGGACAATGGCGCGGTGACACGCGATCAGTGCAAGGTGGTGACCCGCCGCGCGCCGACCGAGGCGGAATGGGCCGATCTGCTGTTTGCCTGGACCGTGGCGCGGCATGTGAAGTCCAACGCCATCGTTTATGCCAATGGCGGGGCCACCGCCGGGGTGGGTGCCGGGCAGATGAGCCGGCTCGATTCCACCCGCATCGCCGCGCGCAAGGCCATTGATGCCGCCGAAGCCGCCGGCTGGCCGCAGCCGCGCACCATCGGTTCGTGCGTCGCCTCCGATGCCTTTTTCCCCTTTGCCGATGGCCTGATCGCCGCCGCCGAGGCCGGCGCCACCGCCATCATCCAGCCCGGCGGATCGATCCGCGATGCCGATGTGATCGCCGCGGCCGACGAACGCGGGCTGGCCATGGTGTTCACCGGGATGCGCCACTTCCGCCACTGATCCTCCCCCTCCCGCTTGCGGGAGGGGCCGGCGTGGGCATAACGGCCTATCCTGATCATCCTGTCAGGAAGGCCCCGCCATGCTCAGCCGCATCATCACCGCGCTCGAAACCAGCCTGGCCGCTGGCAACATCCCCGGCGCCGTCGTCACCGTGGGCACCAGCGCCGGTACGCTGGTGGAGGCGGCGGTGGGCACCAAGGGCCCCGGCGGGCCGCCGCTGGCGCAGGATGATCTGTTCCAGATCGCCTCGATGACCAAGGCCGTGGCCAGCGTGGCGGCGATGCAGTTGGTGGAGCAGGGCCGGCTGGCGCTGGACGATGATATCGGCACGCTGCTGCCGCAACTGGCCAGCCCGCAGTTGCTGGAAGGCTTTGACGACGAGGGCAAGCCCGTCACCCGCCCGGCCGCCGGGCCGATCACATTGCGGCAGCTGCTCACCCACACCGCCGGCTTTGGCTATGAATTCATGTCCGCCGAACTCACCCAGTGGCGGCAGCACAACCCGGCCGCGCCCGGCACGCTGGCCAGCCTGAACCAGCCGCTGCTGGCCGATCCGGGCACGGCGTGGATCTATGGCATTTCCACCGATTGGGTGGGCCTGGCGGTGGAGGCGGCCAGTGGCCTCAGGCTGGGGGATTGGCTGGCCCGCCATGTCACCGGCCCGCTGGGCATGGCCGACACGACATTTGCCTTCGATGCCGGCGTGAAGGCCCGGCTCACGCCGCTGCACGCGCGGCTGCCGGATGGCGGGCTGATGCCGTTTCCGGTGCATTTCGGCGGCGGCGAGCAGGCCGAATATCACGGCGCCGGCGGCGGGCTGGTGAGCACCGCGCGCGATTATCTGAAGTTCTGCCGGATGATCCTGAACGGCGGCACGCTGAACGGCGCCCGCATCCTGAAGGCCGAGACCGTGGCGATGATGGCCAGCAACCAGGTGGCGATGCCGGCCGGGCGGATGACGACCAACATGCCCGGGCTCTCCACCGATTTCGATCTGTTTCCCGGCATGGATTGCGGCTGGGGCCTGGGCTTCCTGATCAACCCCGAACCCGGCCCCGATGGCCGCGCCCCCGGCACCCTCGCCTGGGCCGGCATCGCCAACAGCTATTACTGGATCGACCGGGAAAGCGACATCGCCGCCGTGCTGTGCATGCAGCATCTGCCCTTTGGCGAGCCGGCGGCGGTGGACGTGCTGCACGCCGTGGAGCGGGCCGTCTATGCCGCCTGAGGGAGACAAGCCGATGACGATCGACCGCCGCACCCTGCTGGCTGGCATGGCCGCGGCGCCCGCGCTGGCCGCCGCCCCGGCGCTGGCGCAAGGCAAGCCGCCCTTCCTGCCCAGCGATATCGGCCGGCTGAAACGCGTGCTGGTCCACAGCATCACCACCGCTGACCGGGGTGGCGACCGGCTGGACGGCGGCCTGTTGCCCTATGCCGAAACCGACATGGAGGCGCTGGTGGCCCAGCAGGCTGGGCTGATCCAGTTGCTCAAGGCCAATGGCGCCGAGGTGGTGGAGGTGCGCGACGCGCTGGCCAGCGCGATTGCCGCCACCCGCGCATCCGGCATTTTCGCCACCTGGCTGGAGGCCAGCTTCCCGCTGCTCGCCGCCGATCCCGATCGGGTGACGGCCGACACCATCCTGGGCCGCGATCCCGCCTTGCGCCACCGGCTCGGCCCCGATGGCAACTGGCGCCATTATGCCGACGACAGCGCCAGCACGATGTGGACGCGGGACAGCGCGATCATGACGCCCAATGGCCTGGTGATGGGCCGCTCCGTTTCCTTGCGCCGCCGCCGCGAAAACCACCTGCTGCGCTTCTGCTATGCCCATTCGCCGCTGCTCAGCCGCTATCCGGTGATCTTCGATGCCATGGAGGAGGGCATCGGGCTGGAAGGCGGCGATTTCACCGTGGTTGACCAGCGCACCATCCTGCTCGGCAACGGCAACCGCACCGATCCGCGCATCGCGCCGCTGTTGGCCCAGCGGCTCAATATGGACGTGATCGCGGTGCAGACAGTGAAGCGCGAGTTCATCCGCCCGGCCCGCACCGGCAGCGCCGCGCAGATGCTGGAACTGCAACTGCTGCTGCTGCATCTCGATACCTATTTCACCCTGGTCGCGCCGAAACACGCGCTCACCGTGCCCTGGCTGCTGGAAAAGGCGCATGGCGAGGACAATCCGCTCGCCCGCTATATCCGCGGCGCCCGCGCCCAGAATCTGCTGGACGAGGAGGAGGCGGAAAAGGGCCTGACCATGCTCAAGGAATTCGGCCGCGTCACGCTCTACCGCGCCGGCACCGGCAAGCGCGAGGATCTGGGTGATGCCAAGCTGGCCGATCATCTCAAAGCCCAGGGCTGGCGCTTCACCTGGGTGGGCGGTGCCCGGCCGCAGGCTGACGAGGCCGCCTATGCCGCCTTCATGGAACGGGCCTATCCCGAACTGCGGCGCCAGGCCTCCAACATCGTGCAGGCCACGCCCGGCCGGGTGATCGCCTATGCCGGCAACCCGGCGACCAAGGCGGCGCTGGAGGCCGATGGCATCGCCGTCGACACCTTCCCGGCGCGCGAACTCTGGGCCTGGCACGGCGGCCCGCACTGCCTCACCCAACCGCTCGAACGCGCCTGATCCGGCGCTGAGCCGGTGCTGAGCCGGCGTTGATCCGGCCAGCCCGGCGCGGCCCCGGCTGGCCCCTGTTCGCATTCGGATGCACAATTTGCCGCAGACTGCCGCCGAAAGGCCCTGGCCGTCCCGCCGCCTCCCGCAGCCTCGCCGATCGCCCGTCCCCGCAGAATCAGCGAAAACCCAATGGGATAGCCCGATTCACCTCCTGCCCAACGCCAATGGAGCCGTTGCAAATCGGCAACAGCCACCCGGTTTTGGCCGGACAAGTCATTTGACTGCGATTGCAATTGGCCGGCGCCTGTGGCCTCCTCTGCCGTGGAGAGGGTTTTGGAGGGACTGATGATCAAGCAGATGATGCGCGCCCTGTGGCTGGCTTCGGCCGTGGCGGCGATCCCGGCAGCCGCACAGACGGCGGCACAGACAGCGGAATCGGCCGAACCGCAAACCGCCGAAGAGGGCGGCGTCGCCGAAATCGTCGTCACCGCCCAGCGCAAGGCGGAACGGCTGCAGGATGTGCCGATTGCCATCACCGCCATCACCACCGACACGCTGCGCCGCAACGACATCCGCGACCTGTCGCGGGTCGAGGTGCTCACCCCCGGCTTCTCGTTCGGCCGCTCCGGCTCCGATGCCCGCCCGGCCATCCGCGGCGTGCGCACCGAGAATGTCGCCGTCTCCGGCGATCCCACCATCGGTTTCTTCGTCGACAACGTCTATCGCAGCCGCGCCTCCATGGCCAACGAGCCGTTCATCGACATCGCGCGGGTGGAAGTGCAGCGCGGCCCGCAGGGCACGCTCTATGGCCGCAACACCTTTGGCGGCAACATCGCGGTCGCCTCAGCCACGCCCACGGATGAACTGGGCGGCGGCGTCAACCTCATCTATGGCTCGTTCGACCGGCTTTCGGGTGAGGCCTATGTGAACGTGCCGGTGACCGAAGGCGTGGCGCTGCGCGTTGCCGGCCTGCGCGAGACGATGGACGGCTATGTCAAGGGCACCACCCGCGATCTCGACATCTTCAACCGTGACACCTCCTATGTCCGCACCTCGCTGAAACTGAACCCCAGCAGCAATTTCGAGGCGGTGCTGCGCTACAGCTATTGGCGGGACAAGGGCACCGGCGCCGGCGCCTTCGGCTATCGGGTGGGCGGCGTGTTCGTGAACCCCACCACCAACGGCTTCGACATTGCCGGCCAGCCGCGCGCCCTGCTCTATGATCTGCCGCGCACCGGCCTGCCCGGCAGCACCGGCACGCCGATCAACGCCGATCCGCTGTTCTACCCCGGAGACACGCGGCTGGAGCAGGATCTGCGCCAGCACGCGCTCAGCCTCAACATGGAGCTGGATCTGGGCAAGGTCGTCGCCCGCTCGATCACCGGCTATGTCGATTACGAGGTGTTCCGCAACGCCGACAATGATTTCTCCCTGCGCGCCGGCAATGTCGACGGCCAGGAAGACAAGCTGACCAGCTTCAGCCAGGAAATCCAGCTCGCCTCCAACGACAAGGGCAGCCGCTTTGACTGGCTGGCCGGCTATTTCTTCTTCCAGGAAGATGTGAGCGCCAGCTTCTTCTCCTCCTGCCCCACCGCCGCGCGCAACACCGCCGGCTGCGCCTTTGCCGCCGGCCTGCCCAAAACGACGAGCCACGCCGTGTTCGGCCAGGCCAGCTATTGGCTGATCGAGGACCGGCTGCGCCTCACCGGCGGCGTGCGCTACACGCATGATTCCAAGGATATCACCCGCGCCAACGCCACCACCGATGCGCGGCAGCGGCTGGTGACGATCACGCCCACCGGCCAGGCCTTCACCCTCAATTTTGAAAAAGTCACCTGGCGGGCCAATGTCGATTACAAGCTGAGCAGCAACAATCTCGTCTATGCCAGCGTCTCCACCGGCTTCCGTTCCGGCGGCTTCAACGCCGGCTTCTTCACCAATCCGCTGCTGCCCGGCGGCTTTGATCCGGAAACCGTCACCGCCTATGAAGTCGGCTCCAAGAACCGCTTTGCCGATGGCCGCGTGCAGCTGAATCTGTCGGCCTATCGCAACGAGTTCCGCGATCTGCAGGTGCAGAACCAGTTCATCATCCAGACCGCCAACGGCGCCACCACCACGTCGGTGATCCTGAACGCGGCGCGCGCCCATTCGATGGGCCTGGAAGCCGAATTGCAGTGGGTGCCGGCCGAAGGGCTGAACATCGCCATGTCGGGCACGCTGATGGAAGCCAAGTATGACGATTACCGCAACGTGCCGGCCCCGGCCAACTACAGCGGCACGCTGAACTACACCGGCAACCAGATCCCCTATTCGCCCAACTGGAAGCTCACTGGCCTTGTCAGCTATGATTTCGATCTGGGCGGATCGGGCAAGATCACCCCGCAGGCCACGCTGGTCTGGTCAGACGGGTTTTTCCTCACCGATACCAACACCGCGCTTGACCGGCAGAACAGTTTCGCCAAGCTCGATCTGCGGCTGGGCTGGCGATCGGCCGATGATCGCTATTCGATCGAGGGCTTCGTCAACAACGTGACCAACCGCATCACCCTGCAACGCGCCACCTTCGGCTCGCGCGGGCTCAACCAGAGCTTTGATGCGCCGCGCATGTTCGGCGTGCGCGCCGGCGCCCGGTTCTGACCGGAGCGGCTGGCGATGGGCAGCGCCAACCCATCCGGCCTTGCCCACGCCATCAGGCGGCGGGCGCGGCTGGATGATGGCCTGTGGCCGGCCGGCTGGCGGGCGGCGGGCCACGCGTTGCTGGTTTCGGCACCGTTCGATGCCGATCCGGCCGGCACCGCCGCCGCGCTGACCGCCGCCTTCACCGGGCTGGAACGCCGGCCGCACAGCGTGCTGGAGGGCCAGTGGCAGGGCGAGGCGTGGGTGGCGCATTTCGGCCATTTCACCGGCCTGTGGACCGGGCCGCTGGCCGGCCTGGCCCCCACCGGCCGGCCGGCCTGGCTGCGCTATGGCGCGTTTGAACGCCTGGGCCCGGATGGCATTGCCGAAACCCTGCTGATCCTCGATCTGCCGGCGCTGATGATCGATGCCGGCTGCTGGCCGTTTGCGCCGCCGCTCGGCCGCCATGTCCTCGATCCGGCCCCGGCCAGCGGCGACGGGCTGTGGCGCGCGCCGGCCGAACCCGCCGACACGGCCGCCTCGCTGGCGCTGGTGGAGGCGATGATCGCCGGGCTGATGCGCTATGACGGGCAATCGCTGGCCAGCATGGGCATGCGCGATTTCTGGACGGCGGATTTCTGCTGGTATGGCCCCGGCGGCATCGGCACGGCGCGCGGGCACAGCGATTATGAACGCGCCCACCAGGGCCCGTTCCTGGCCGCCTTTCCCGACCGGCGCGGCGGCAACCACCGCTGCCGCATGGCCGATGGGCCCTATGTGGCCTCCACCGGCTGGCCCTCGATCCGCGCCACCCATCTGGGCGGGGACTGGCTGGGCCTGTGCCCCACCGCCAAGCCGGTAACGATGCGGGTGATGGACCTGTGGCGGCGCGAAGGCGCGCTGCTGGCCGAAAACTGGGTCTATATCGATATCATCGATCTGTTCCGGCAACTGGGCATCGATGTGCTGGCCCGCGCCGCCGCGCTGGGCAGCCGGCGGCCGTGAGCATCCGCGCCGAGGATCTGTCCACCGGCCGCCGGGTGGGGGCGCTGGCGTTCCTGATGGTCGGCTATTTCTGCTACGCCTGGGCGTGGAACACGGTGGACATATTGCGGCCCTATATCCGCGATGCCGCCGGGCTCAGTTTGGCGCAATCCGGCCTGCTCTACACGGTGCAGGCCGCCGGCGGGCTGGTGGGGGCGATCATCATGGGCCAGTTGGCCGATCGCATCGGCCGGCGCACCGCGCTGATGCTGGCGTTGGCCGGGCTGGGCAGCCTGCTGCTGGCGCAGATGGCGGTCACGGCGCCGCTGCCGCTGCTGGCCAGCCGCGCCGGCATGGGCTTTTTCATGGGGGCGATGTATCCGATCGTCGTCGGGCTTTATGCCGGGCTGTTCGCGCCGCGCACCCGTGGGCTGATCGCCGGGGTGGTGATGGGCGTCTATAATGTGTCGGTGGCCAGCCTCACCTTCATGTCCGGGCAGTTGATCGCCGCCGGGCTGGATTGGCGGCTGCTCTATTGGCTGGGGCTGGTGCCGCTGCTGGCGCTGCCGCTGGCGCTGTGGGCGGTGCCCGATGATCGCCGGCTGCTGGCCTGGGGGGCCGATCCGGGCGCGCAGACGGTGGCGCGGCGGCTGCCAATGGCGGAAATCTTTGCCCCCGCCGTGCGCCGCCAGACCTTGTTGCTCACCGCGATGACCGGGCTCAACTTCTTCGCCTATCAGGCCTTCACCGGCTGGGCGACGACCTATCTCAGGGATGTGCGGCAATTGCCGGCCGATCTGATCGGCCAGGTGCTGGGCGTGCAGTTCATCGCGGCGGCCGCCGGGGCCTTTGCCTGGGGGATGATTTCCGACCGGCTGGGCCGGCGCACGGCGGCCTGGGGCTTTGTGGCGGCGGCCGGGCTGATCCCCGTCTATCTGTTTGCGCCACTGGCGCCGGTGCTGTTCGTGGCGGTGGGCTTTGGCTATGGCGCGATGATGACGGCCAGCGCGGTGTGGGGCCCGTGGCTGGCCGAGCTGTATCCGCCGCACCTGCGCTCCACCGCCGCCTCGATCTTCAACTGGGGGCGCATCGTTTCGATGACCGCCCCGATCATCACCGCCGCGCTGGTGCCGCACCTGGGCATGGCGCCGGTGATGCTGATGGGATCGGCGGCCTTCCTGCTCGCCGCCGCCATCTGGTTCTCGCTTCCCGAAACCATCCAGCGCACGAAAATGGGCCTGAAATGATGATCAACAGCCACAGCGATGCGCCGGCCAGCGGCTGGAGCGTGGAGGCGATGCGCGCCCGGCTGGTGCGCCACGGCGATCTGGTGCCGTGCCGCAACGCCTTCATCGACACGCGTTCGCCGGGGTCGGAAGCCAAGGAGAATTTCACCATCATCGGGCCGGGCGTGTCGGAAAATCCCGAACAGCATGTGCATATCGACGAGGCGCACGGCTTCAACATCGGCGCCGCGCGCCAGCCGCCGCACTGCGTGAACAGCCAGCACAGCCACACCACCGCCGAAGTGTTCGTGGTGCACAGCGGCACCTGGAGCTTCAACTTTGGCGAGACCGGCGATGAGGCGCGGCTGGTGGCCGGGCCGGGCACGGTCGCCTCCATCCCCACCAACATGTTCCGCGGCTTCACCAACATCGGCGATGATGTGGGCTTCCTGTGGGTGGCGCTGGGCGGCGATGATCCCGGCCATGTGCTGTGGGCGCCCCATGTGTTTGACATGGCGCGCGATTATGGCCTGGTGCTGCTGGCCGATGGCCGGCTGATCGATACGGTGAAGGGAGAGGTGGTGCCGGCCGGTGCCGCGCTGATGCCGCGCACCAGCCCCGAACAGGTGGCGGCGCTGGCCACCCCGCCGGCCGCCGATCTGGCCCGCTGCCTCATCGCCCCTGATGAATTTGCCGGCCAGCCGACGGGGCCGCTGGACGGGCCGGGCATCAGCGAACATCTGGCCATCGCGCCGCACGCGCAACTGGGCTGGCCGCACGGCTTCACCCTGTCGCGCGCGGTGTTCGCCAGCGGCGCGGGCGTGGCAGTTGAACCGGCCAGCGCGCCCGAGGTGATCTTCGTGCATCGCGGCGGCCTGACCATCACCTGGGCCGACGGCTTTCTGGAACTGGCGGAGGGGGACACCTTCACCGTGCCGCAGGGGCTGGCCCGCTGTTATGACAGCAATGCCGGCGCCACCCTGTTCATCGTGCGCGGCCTATGACCATCCCCGGCACCTTCGGCCGCGACATTGCCGCCGTGCTGGCCGATCCCGGCCCGCGCCGGCAGAAGCTGGCGGGCTTTGATCCCGATTATCACGACATCGTCCACTATATCCTCACCTGCACCCACCGCATCTGGGAGCAGAAGGACATCGGCCTGATCGACAGCCATTATGCCGCCGATTGCCCGGTGTGGACCGGCGCCGGCCCGGCCCAGGGCGTGGCCGGCGTGGTGGCCGGCACGCTGCGCACGCTGGCGGCCTTTCCCGATCGCACCCTGATCGGCGAAGCGGTGATCTGGCGCGGGGACGAGGCGGCCGGATATCTGTCGAGCCACCGCATCATCTCCACCGCCACCCACCATGGCGCCGGCGAATTCGGCCCGCCCACCGGCCGGCCGGTGCAGTTCCTCACCATCGCCGATTGCCTGTGCCGCGCCAACCGCATCGTGGAGGAATGGCTGGTGCGCGACAACAGCCATATCGTGCTGCAACTGGGCCTGTCTCCGCGTGCGATGGCCGCCGCCAGCCCGCCGCCGGCCAACGCCCGGGCCTGGTGGCAGGCCGAGCGGGAACGGGTGGCCGCCGCCCCACCGCTGCCCGATGGCGCGATGCCCGATCCGGCCGATGCCGATGCCCTGGTGCGCTGGTTTGCCGGCAGCATCATCGGCCGGCGGCGGCTGGCGCTGATGCGGCAGGCCTATGCCCCGGCCGCCATGCTGGCCGCGCCCGGCGGCCGCCGCCTGATCGGCCATGGCGAGATCATCGGCTGGTGGTTGGCGCTGCTGTCCAGCTTTGGCGATGCGCGGCTGGTGGTCGATCATGTCGCCGCCTGCCCGGTGAGCGATGATCCGGCCGACGGCACCGACATCGCCTGGCGCTGGACACTGGCCGGCCATCACGACGGCCCGGCGCTCTATGGCCAGCCGGCCGGGCGGCCGGTGCTGGTGCTGGGCATCAGCCACTGGCGCATCGCCGGCGGGCAGATCATTGCCGAAACCACCATCTTCGATGAACTGGCCGTGCTGCGCCAGACGATGCTGCCGGCATGAGCGCGCTGATCGCCCGTGCGCTGGCCGGCGATGGCAGCGCGCTGCTCAACCGCGTGCAGGCCGAGGATGGGCTGGCCCGGCTGGTGGGCCGGCCGGCGGTGCAGGCGGCGCTGCGCGGGCTTGATCCCGGCGCGGTGACCGCCGGCCATGAGGATGGAAGGCTGGCCGTGCTGATCGCCAGCCAGGCGCAGGTCTGGGCCCGGCTGGAGGGGGCGGCGATTGCCGAACTCACCATCATCGCCGCCCGCCCGCCCAGCCCCGACGCCGCCGCCGCGCTCGCCGCCCGGCACCCCTGCCACCGCCCGCTGGGCGAATTGGCCAGCGGGCGCGGGCAGTTGCTGGATGCGCCATCCGATCCGCTGGCGGCGGTGCTGGCGGCCCTGTGGCCCGACGCGCAGCTGCTGCCGCGCGCCCGGATCGCCCTGCCCGATGGCGGCACGGCCGGCCTGTTCCAGTTGCTGGCCGATGCCGATGGCCGCCGCATCAGCCTGCCGGTCGCCGCCGTGCAGGCCGCCGATGGCAGCATCACGCCGCTGCACGATGCGCTCGCGCTCGCCGCCGCGCCGCTGCGGCCGTTCTGGCAGGATTAGCCCTTCACGCTCGAAACCAGCGCGGCGGCGCCTTTCAGAAGGAAATCCTGATCGCTCTGCAGGATGAACAGGCTGGCGCCGTGGCCCTGCCAATGGGCGGCGTCGCCGGCGCGGGCGAGGAACATGCCCACCCGCCGCCCGGCGGCCTGCCCGGCCGCACAGACGCGCGCCACCGCCGCCACAACCGCCGGATCATCCGGGTTGTCCGTGCCCAGCGCCACCGTCAGATCGGCACGGCCGATGAACAGCGCGTCCACCCCCGGCACCGTGGCGATGGCATCGATGGCGTCAACCGCCTCCACATCCTCGATCTGCGCCAGGATGATCGGGTCGCTGGTCGCCAGATGCCGGGCCATGCCCTTGGTGGTATAGCCCGCCGCCCGCGTGGAGCCGGCAAAGCCGCGCCCGCCCGGCCCGAAATGGCAGGCCTTCACCGCCGCCGCCGCTTCGGCGGCCGAGCGCACATGCGGCAGCAGCACGCCATCGGCGCCGGCATCCAGCGCCTGCAAGATGGCTTCGGGCGCATTGTGGGCCGGGCGCACCAGCACCGGCATCGCCGCCGCCCGCGCCGCCAGCACGCACAAATCCAGCGCCATCCGGTCAAACGGGGCATGTTCGGCATCCAGCACCAGGCAATCCAGCCCGCTCAGCCCCAGCACCTCCACCACATGCGGGTGCGGGGTCTTGATGAAGCTGCCCAGCACCAGCTCGCCGGCGGCCAGTTTCGCTTTCAGGCTCATGCCGCCGCCCGCCACAGCCGGCTGCTGGCGATCGCCGCGCCTTCGGCCAGCGTCTTCAGCTTGGCCCACACAATGTCGGGATCAACCGCGCCAAAGCCGGCAAAGGTGGAAAAGCCGCAATCGGTGCCGGCCTGCACCCGGTCGCGCCCCACCAGCTGGGCAAAGCCCATGATGCGGTTTGCCACCACGCGCGGATGCTCGATGAAATTGGTGGTCGAATCGATCACGCCGGGAATCAGGATCTTGTCCTCGGGGATCAGGTGGCGCTGCTCGGCGAAATGCTCGATGTCATGGGCGTGGCGCGGGTTGGCGGTTTCAAACAACAGGCCCTGCGGCCGGGCGCGCATCAGCGTGGGCAGGATCACCCCCATTTCCACGTCGCAATGGTGCGGCCCCTCATAATTGCCCCAGCACACATGCATGCGCACCCGATCGGCCGGCACGTTGCGCAGGGCATGGTTCAGCACCTCCACGTGCCGGCCGATGGCGGCCAGATAGGCATCATCGGGCAGATGCTTGAACATCATGTGGCGCCCCAGGCCCAGATCGGGGCTGTCCAGTTGCAGGATCAGGCCGGCGGCCACGATCGCCTCATATTCCGGGCGCATCGCCTCGGCCAGCGCCTCCAGATAATCATCCTGGGTGGGATAATGATCATTGGGCTGGAACAGCGCGATCACGCCCGGCGAGGCGGCGTTCATGAACGCACCGGAAGCTGAACCCGGGGGCGGCGCGGCCGCCAGCGCGGCGCGGAAGCGGGCGATGTCGGCCTCCAGCGGCGCCAGCGTTTTCGGCGCGATCGGCCCCACGCAGCGCGGCCGGCGATAGCTGGGGGTGCCGCCGCCCTTGGCCTGGCGGGCCAGAAAGCCCGGAAACGCCTCAAGATCGGCCGGCGGATTGCGCGGGCTGTCACCATCAAAGCCGGTGATGCGGTCCTTGATATAGGTGGCATAGCTGATCTTGGCCATCTCCCCATCGGAGACGAGATCAACGCCGGCGGCGCGCTGGGCCGCCACCGTGTCGGCCACGGCCCGGGCCAGCACATCATCGGCATCGGCCGGCAGCGGATCGCCGCGCTCGGCGGCAAAGATGATGGCGGTGACATCGGCCGGGCGCGGCAGCGAGCCGACATGGGTGGTGAGGATGCGATCGGGCATGAACGTCACTCCGGGCAGGGATCCAGCCGGGCCGAGGCACCGGGCAGGAATTCGCCGGCAAACAGCCGGCGTTCGGGCGGCAGTTCGGGCTGGGCGATGCGTTCGGCCAGCAGCGCCACGGCGGCCTCCGTCATGCGCTGCACCGGCTGGCGGATGGTGGTGAGGCGGAAACTGTCCCACCCCGCCGGGCCGACACCATCAAAGCCGACCACCGACAGATCGCCGGGCACCGCGAGGCCGCGCGCCCGCGCCGCCTCGATGGCGCCGATCGCCATCAGATCATTGGCCGCCACCAGCGCATCCAGCCCGCCATCGGCCTGGGCCAGCAGGCTTTCGAGCCCGGCGCGGCCGCTGGCATGATCAAACTGGCCGGGGGCGAGCAGCGGCACGAGGCCATGCAGCGCCAGCCGCGCGGTGGCGGCGGCCACGCGCTCGTTGCTCACGCTCGAATCGGCCGGGCCGCTGATGATGCCAAAGCGGCGGTGCCCGGCCGCCACCAGCCGATCGATCAGCAGGGTTTCGCCGGCCACCGAATCGCAGCACACCGATGCCACCGGTTCGCCTTCCGACAGGCGGTTGTAGAGCACCAGCGGCAGGCCGCGCTCGGCAATCGCCGCCAGTTGCGCCGGCAGCAGGCGGGCGGCGGCGATGATGCCATCCACCCGGTATCGCCACACCTCGGCCAGCACGGCATCGACATCGCTTTCGGCCTGCAACGCGAACAGCAGCACCCGCATGCCGCGCGCATCCAGCCGGCGCGACAGTTCGGCCAGCACTTCGGGATAATAGAGATTGGTGAGATTGGAGATGATCACCGCGACCAGGCCGGACCGCTTGGTGATCAGGCTCTGGGCGATGGCATTGGGGGCATAGCCCAGTTCGCGCGCCACCGCCATGATGCGGTCCCGCTTGGCCGGGGCCACGCTGGCGCCGGGCTTGAAGCAGCGCGACACCGCCGATTGGGAGACGCCGGCCGCGCGCGCCACATCATAGGAGGTGACGGTGGTGCGCGGCGGGCGGTCGGCGGCCATGGTTCAGCCAACCGGGGTCAATGGCTCGGCGCGGCCGGCATAGGGGATGTTGCGCCCGCCATAGCGGCGCACGCGCAGATTGGCCTGCTCGCCATGGCCGGCAAAGCCCTCCAGCGCGCACAGCCGGCTGCAATATTCGCCCACCAGCGCCGAGGCGGCATCGCTCTCCACCCGCTGATAGGTGCAGGTTTTCAGGAATTTGCCCACCCACAGGCCGCCGGTGTAGCGCGCCGCGCGGCGGGTGGGCAGCGTGTGGTTGGTGCCGATCACCTTGTCCCCATAGGCCACATTGGTGCGCGGGCCGAGGAAGAGCGCGCCATAATTGGTCAGGCGCTGAAAATACCAGTCATCACGGTCGGTCATCACCTGCACATGTTCGTTGGCAATCTGGTCCGACACAAGCGCCATCTCGTCGTGGCTGTCGCACAGGATCACCTCGCCCCACGCCTCCCAGGCCTGGCGGGCGATGGCACGGGTGGGCAGGATTTCCAGCAGGCGCTCCACCTCGCGCATCGTCTCGCGCGCCAGTTTTTCCGACGTCGTCAGCAGGATCGCCGGGCTGTCGGGGCCATGTTCGGCCTGGCCCAGCAGATCGGTGGCGCACATCTCGCCGTCCACCGTTTCATCGGCGATCACCATGGTTTCGGTGGGGCCGGCAAACAGATCAATGCCCACCCGGCCAAACAATTGCCGCTTGGCCTCGGCCACGAAGGCGTTGCCGGGGCCGACCAGCATGTCAACCGGGGCCATGGTTTCGGTGCCCAGCGCCATGGCACCCACCGCCTGGATGCCGCCCAGGCACCAGATTTCATCGGCGCCGGCCAGTGCCTGCGCCGCGACGATGGCGGCGGCCGGCCGGCCTTCGAACGGCGGCGCGCAGGTGACAACGCGCGGCACGCCGGCCACCTTGGCGGTGATCACGCTCATGTGCGCGCTGGCCAGCAGCGGATATTTGCCGCCGGGCACATAGCAGCCGGCGGCGTTCACCGGGATGTGGCGATGGCCCAGGATCACGCCGGGCAGGGTTTCCACCTCCAGATCGGCCATGGTGGCGCGCTGATGCTCGGCAAAGCGGCGCACCTGGGCCTGGGCGAATTCGATATCGTGGATATCCTGTTTCGACAGGCTGGCGATGCAGGCGTCAATCTCGGCCGGGGAGAGGCGGTAATCATCACGGTCCCAGCCATCAAACTCAACCGACATGGCGCGCACTGCCGCATCGCCGCGCGCCGCGATCCCGGCCAGCGCCGCCTCCACGGTGGCGCGCACGCGGGCATCCTGATCGGCCTTGGCCTGGGCACCGGCCCCGCGCTTCAACCAGATCGCCATGGCTTGCTCCTCCCCTTCCGCTGTGTGCACCATGTGTTATGGGCGTTTGCATTCGGATGCAATCGCGAAACGACGGGAATCGGATGATGAACATGCTGCCAGCCTGGGCTCAGGGGATCGCCGGGCGCACCGCGCTGGTGACAGGGGCGAGCCGCGGGCTGGGGGAGGCGATTGCGCTGGCGCTGGCCGAGGCCGGGGCGCAGGTGCTGGCGGTGGCGCGCGACGGCGATGCGCTGGCGGCGCTGGCGGCGCGGCACGCCGGCATCCGGTCGCTGCCCGGCGATGTGACCGATGATGGCTTCGTGGCCGGGCTGGCGGCGCTGGATCTGGATATCCTCGTCAACAACGCCGGCACCAACCGGCCGCAGCCGATGGCCGAGGTGGCGGCAGCCACGCTCGATCTGATGCTGGGGCTGAACGTGCGGGCGGCCTATCTGGTGGCGCAGGCGGCCAGCCGCGCCATGCTGCGCCACGGCCGGGGCGGCTCCATCATCAACATCACCAGCCAGATGGGCCATGTCGGATCGCCGGGGCGCACGGTTTACTGCATGACGAAACACGCGCTGGAGGGGTTGACCAAGGCGATGGCGGTGGAACTGGCGCCGGCCGGCATCAGGGTGAACAGCGTGGCGCCCACCTTCATCGAAACCCCGCTGACCGCGCCGATGCTGGCCGATCCGGAATTTGGCCGGTTCGTGCGCGAGATGATCCCGCTGGGCCGCACCGGCACGCCCGACGATGTGGCCGCCGCCGTGGTCTATCTCGCCTCTCCGGCCGCCGGCATGGTGACGGGCACAAGCCTGTTGGTGGACGGCGGCTGGACGGCGCGCTGAGGCGGGATCAGGCCAGCCGCAGCCGGATCGAGGCGGCGTGGGCGGCCAGCCCTTCGACATCGGCGATGGCGGCACCGGCCGGGCCGATGGCCGCCAGACCACGCGGGCCGCAGTCAAGGAAGGTGGTGCGCTTCATGAAATCCACCACGCTGAGCCCGGAGGCAAAGCGCGCGCGCCGGCCGGTGGGCAGCACATGGTTGGGGCCGGCCAGATAATCGCCGGCGGCTTCCGGCGTGTGGCGGCCCAGGAACACCGAACCGGCATGGTGCATGCGCTGGAACAGCCAATCGGGATCATCCACCATCAGTTCGGCATGTTCCGGCGCCAGCGCATCGAGCAGCGGCACCGCTTCAGCGAGGCTGCCGATCAGGATGATGGCGCCATGGTCGCGCCAGCTCGCCCCGGCCACGGCGGCGGTGGGCAGGGTTTCAAGCTGGCGGGCAACCGCGGCTTCCACCGCAGCGGCCTCGGCCGCGCTGGTGGTGATCAGGATGGATTGCGCCACCGGATCATGCTCGGCCTGGGCCAGAAGATCGGCCGCGATCCAATCGGGGTTGGACTTGCCGTCGGACACGATCACCACTTCCGATGGGCCGGCCACCATGTCGATCCCCACCACGCCATACAGCTGGCGCTTGGCCTCGGCCACCCAGGCGTTGCCGGGGCCGGTGATCACGTCAACCCGGGGGATGCGCTGGGTGCCCAGCGCCAGCGCCGCGATCGCCTGCGCGCCGCCCACGCGGAACACGCGGGAGACGCCGGCCACCCGGGCGGCGGCCAGCACCAGCGGATTGGCCTCCCCACCCGGCGTGGGCGTGACCATGATCAGATCGCGCACCCCGGCCACCACGGCGGGAATGGCATTCATCAGCACGGAGGAGGGATAGGCCGCCCGCCCGCCCGGCACATAAAGGCCGGCGGCGTCCACCGGGGTCCAGCGCACGCCGGTGCGCACGCCGGCGGCATCAATGGCCTCGTTGCCGGCGGGCTTCTGCCGCGTGTGGAAATCGCGGATGCGGGTGGCGGCCAGGTCGAGCGCGGCGCGCAGATCGGGCGCCAGGCCGGCCAGCGCCGCATCCAGCGCGGCCGGCGGGATTTCCCAGCCGGCGGCGTCCAGATCAACGCCGTCAAAGCGCCGGGTCAGCTCGGCCAGCACCGTGTCCCCGCGGGCCGTCACATCGGCGATGATTGCGGCCACCGTGGCCCGCACATCGGCCACATTCTCCCGCGTGTCGGCCACCAGCGCCCCGAATGCCGCCACGAAATCGGGGCTTTGCGCGTCAAGCCGCAGCGGCATCATCGGCCTCCACCAGCGCCCGGATGGCATTGACCAGCTCCACCACGCGGCCATCGGTCTTGAAGGCGGCGCGGTTGGCGATCAGCCGGCTGGTGATGTGGGCGATCACCTCCACCTCCTTCAGGCCGTTCTCGGCCAGCGTCTGCCCGGTGGAAACCAGATCGACAATCCGGCTGGAAAGCCCCACGAGCGGGGCCAACTCCATGGCGCCGTTCAATTTTATCACCTCGGCCTGCAAGCCGCGCGCCGCAAAGTGGCGGCGGGTGAGGCCGGGATATTTGGTGGCGACCCGCACGTGTGACAGGCGGGTGAGATCGGGATCAAGCCCGGCCGGCTGCGCCACGGAAAGCCGGCATTTGCCGATGCCCAGATCAACGGGGGCGTAAATCTCTGAAAAATCAAACTCCATCAGCACATCATTGCCGGCGATGCCCAGTTGGGCGGCGCCAAAGGCCACGAAGGTCGCCACGTCAAAGCTGCGCACCCGGATCACCCTGACATCGGCGCGGGAGGTTTCGAACGTCAACTTGCGGCTGTTTTCATTGGAAAAATCCGGTTCGGGCACGATGCCGATGCGGGCCAGCAGCGGCAGCGCCTCCTTCAGGATGCGGCCCTTGGGCAGGGCGATGATAAGCGGCACGGTCATGATGCGGCGCGGCATAGCGCGACAGCCGCCAAAACGCCACCATCAGCCCCAGCGTCAATTTGGCGGATTATGCCGTTCCAGAAAGGCGATCTGGGCTTCCAGCATGGCGATGCGGGTGGCGGGGCGGCTGAGCCAATGGTCTTCGCCGGCCATTTCCAGCCACTCCACCGGCTTGCCGGCAGCCTTCATCGCCTCCAGCATCATCCGGCTCTGGGCGATCGGCACCACCGTGTCATCCTTGCCGTGGATCAGTTGCAGCGGCACCGTCACCCTGGCCGCCAGCCGCGCCGGGGACCAGGCGTCGATGCTTTCATCCGCGGCATTCTTCGCCCCCATGAAGCGCTGCCAATAGCGCAGGGTGGCGTTTTGCGTGCCGCCGGTGTCACGGGTTTCCCACACCAGCATGCGCCTGAGATCGGCCACCCCGGCCACCGCCGAGGCGCAGCGATAGACCCCGCTTTCCACCGTCACGCCGGCCATTGCGGCATAGCCGCCATAGGACGCGCCGACGATGCACACGCGGCCGGCATCCACCGTGCCCTTGGCCACCAGATCGCGCACCCCGTCCGACACGTCGGTCTGCATCTTGCGGCCCCATTGCCCGTGGCCGGCATCGCGGAACGGCGTGCCAAAGCCGCTGGAGCCGCGGAACTGCGGTTGCAGCACGGCATAGCCACGGCTGGCCAGCGCCTGGCTCCACCAGTCAAAGCCCGGCGTGTCCCGCGCTTCCGGCCCGCCGTGCGGCAGCACAATCAGCGGCAGGCCCTTGGTTGCCCGCCCGCGCGGCAGGGTGAGATAGGCCGGAATCTCCAGCCCATCGGCCGCCTTGTAGCGATAGGCCGTCACCGGGTGCAGCAATTCCGGGCCCAGCCCGTTGTAGCGATCGGCCATGAACTCGATCTGGCCCTTGGCGCGGTTGATGCGGAACAGCGAAACCCCGTTCTTCTCGCCGCGCACCTCGACGATCAGGGTCTGGCGGTCTTCACTCCAGCTTTCCAGCGACACCTGCTCGCCCGGAAAGGCGCGGGTGATGCCGCGCCACAGCGCCTGGTCCTTCGCATCGAAAAACTGATAGTCCGTCTTGTCCAACCCCTGATCGATCAGCCCGATTGCCACACCGGTGCGGCGGTCACGCAGCAGGAAATCCGCATCCAGCCCCTCGATCCTCGCCATGCTGCCATCGGCCAGCGAGACGCTGAAATCCTCCCACGCACCGCTCTTGTGGCTTGAAAGCAGCAGGGTGCCGCTGTCCTTGCCAAAGCCATAGATGCGGGGCGGGTCCAGCCGCGCCACCTCCTCATAGATTTTCCGGAAGCCGCCGTTCTGGCGCAGCAGCAGCCGATAGGTGCCGGTGCGTTCCTCATAATCCTCCCGCGCCACGGCGCGGCCATCGGCATCCAGCACGAAGCGTTCGGTATCGGGCGTGCCGACCAGCCCGACACTGGCGCCCTGGCGATCCAGCTTCACCTCGATCAGCGAGATCGCCGGCGCGCCGCCTTCAAGGCTGATGCCCGGCACCACCAGCACCGGGTGGCCATCGCGCAGCGCCGGCTGCGGCGTGCCGGCGGCCACGTTCACCACATCGGGAATGCCGTTCAGCAGCGGCCGCCACTGCCGGGGCTTCGCCAGATCCAGCCCCAGCAACATCGTCCATTCGCGCTTGGGGCCGCCGGAATAGCGATCAAAGGCCTGGGTGGTGGAGATACTGGCCACCACATGATCATTGCCGGCCCAGAACACGCCGCGCACCTTGGATTTTTCCGCCGGAGTCACCGAAATCAGCTGATTGTCGGCCAGGGTGCGCACCTGGATCTGGGCCGATTTGTCGTCTCCCATCACCGCCGCCCATTTGCTGCCATCAGGCGACAACGCGATGCTCTGCACATTGGGCAACTGGCCATAAAGGCTGATCGGCGGCGGCGCGGCGGCGGCCGGGAACGCGGCCAGCAGCATCAGGGCAAGCCCGGCAAGGCGGGGCATGGGCATAGTGTCTCCAGCGCGGTCAGTTGGGCGGGTTGTGCTTTTCCAGAAAGGCGATCTGGGCTTCCAGCATGGCGATGCGGGTGGCGGGGCGGCTGAGCCAATGGTCCTCCCCGGCCATTTCCAGCCACTCCACCGGCTTGCCGGCAGCCTTCATCGCATCCAGCATCATCCGGCTCTGGGCGATCGGCACCACCGTGTCATCCTTGCCGTGGATCAGTTGCAGCGGCACAGTCACCCTGGCCGCCAGCCGCGCCGGGGACCAGGCGTCGATGCTTTCATCGCCATTGCCCTTCGCCCCCATGAAGCGCTGCCAATAGCGCACCGACAGGCTGTCGCTGCTGCGGGCATCGCGCGCCTCGCTGCCCAGCATGCGCCGCAGGTCAGACACGCCGGCCACCGCCGAGGCACAGCGATAGACCCCGCTTTCCACCGTCACGCCGGCCATCGCGGCATAGCCGCCATAGGAGGCGCCGACGATGCACACCCGGCCCTTGTCCACCGTGCCGGCCGCCACCAGGTGGCGCACCCCGTCCGACACGTCGGTCTGCATCTTGCGGCCCCACTGGCCATAGCCGGCCTCCAGATGGGCGCTGCCAAAGCCGCTGGAGCCGCGGAACTGCGGTTGCAGCACGGCATAGCCGCGGCTGGCCAGGGCCTGCGCCCACCAGTCAAAGCCCGGCATGTCGCGGCTGGCCGGGCCGCCATGGGCCAGCACGATCAGCGGCAGGCCCTTGGCCGGGCGGCCGCGCGGCAGGGTGAGATAGGCCGGAATGTCCATGCCATCGCCGGCCTTGTAGGTGAGGGTGGAAACCGGCGCGATCCGTTCGGGCGGCAGGCCGGCATAGCGCAGCGCCAGCAGATCGGCCGTGCCCTTGGCGCGGTTGACGAGGAACAGGCTGGCGCCATTCTTGCCGCCCTCCACCGCAATGATCAGCACCTGCCGGTCATCGCTCCAGCTTTCCAGCCGCACCACCTCGCCGGGAAAGGCGCGGGCCAGGCCGCGCAGCAGGCGCTGATCGGCCGGATCGAACATCGTGTAGGTGACGGTGTCGAGCGTGGCTTCGCCGGTGCCGATGATGGTGTGTTTCGCCCGGTCCAGCAGCACATTGTCACCAGCCAGCGATTTTTCCAGCCCGCCCATCGTGCCGGTGGCAAGATCGAGCAGATAATCGCCCCACTCGCCATCCACCTTGCGGGAGACCAGCACGCTGCCGGCATCGCGGCCGAAGGAAACCAGGCCGGGCAGATCGATCGGCGCCTTTTCCTCATACACCTTGGTCAGCCGGTCCCCCACCCGGGCGTGGAGTTTCCACAGGCCGGCGGCGCGTTCATAATCGGCGCGGGCCACGGCGCGGCCGTTGCTGCCCACCAGCCAGTCCACGGTTTCGCGGTTGCCGATATCGGTCACCCGGCCCACGCCGGTTTTCATGCGCACCTGCGCCAGCGACAGCATCCCCAGATTGTCGACAAAGCGGATCACCGGCACCACCAGCACCGGCTCACCCTCGATCATCAGCGACACCGGGTTGCCGGCGGCGACATTCATCGAATTTTCCAGATTGCCCAGCAATTGCCGCCAGCGCTTGTCCCCATTCAGATCCAGCGCCAGCAGCATCGCCCATTCGCGCTTGCTGCCATCATCCAGGCCCACCACCCGGCCGGTGGTGGTGATGGTGAGGACGACATGGCTGTTGCCCACCCACTGGATGGCGCGCAGCTTGCTCTTTTCGGCCGCCGTCACCGCGATCAACGCGCCATCGCTGATCCGGCGCACCTGGATCTGGGTGCCGGTTTCGGTGCCGATCAGGCCGGCCCAATGCTGGCCATCGGGGGAGACGGCGATATCGGACACGGTGGGCAACTGGCCAAAGGCCGCGATGGGTGGCGGCGCCGGCGGCGGCGCGGGTGGCTGCTGCGCCATTGCCGCCGTGGCCAGCAGCAGCGCCGCCGCCGCCAACACGCCTGCCCCCGCACAGCTTGCCATCGCCCGTCTCCCGCCCGTTCAGGGTGAAAGCTCGCTTGGCCGGCGGTGGCCTGTCAAGCCGGGTCAGGGCCGCGCAACAGCCTGATGATACCGGAAAAATCCGTGAAAGCGCCGCCATTGTTGACGAACAGCTGATAGAGGCTTTCGGCCTCTGCCCCCATCGGCACGCTGGCGCCCACGCCCTGCGCCGCCTCGCAGGCCAGTTTCAGATCCTTCAGCATCAGGGCGGCGGCGAATCCGCCCTGATAATCGCGGTTGGACGGCGCGGTGGGCACCGGGCCGGGGACGGGGCAATAGCTGGTCATGGACCATGATTGGCCGCTGGCCTTCGACGAAATGTCGAAGAAGGTCTGGGCATCAAGCCCCAGCTTCTCGGCCAGCACAAAGGCTTCGGCGGTGGCGATCATGGTGGCGCCCAGGATCATGTTGTTGCAGATCTTGGCCGCCTGCCCGGTGCCCGGCCCGCCGGCGTGGATCACCGCCTTGCCCATCGCCGCCAGGATCGGCTGGGCGGCGGCAAAGGCGGCGGCCGGCCCACCCACCATGAAGGTGAGGGTGCCGGCATCGGCCGCAGCGGTGCCGCCCGAAACGGGCGCGTCCACCATGGCCAGCCCGCGCGCCGCGGCCGCCTCCCCCAGCGTGCGCGCGGTGGCGACATCGATGGTGGAACAATCGATCAGCAGCGCATCGGGGCGGGCGGCGGCAAAGAGGCCGCCTTCATAGGCGGCGCGGACATGGGCGCCGGCCGGCAGCATGGTGATGATCACATCGGCCGCGCCGGCCGCGCTTTGCGCGCTCGCCGCCGCTTCGGCGCCGCCGGCGACCACCCGTTCAAGCGCGGCGGCGGCCAGATCAAAGGCCAGCACCCGGTGCCCGGCCTTCACCAGATTGAGCGCCATGCCGCCGCCCATGTTGCCCACCCCGATGCATGCGATGCTTGCCATGGCCCGTGCTCCTGAATTGCGGCCCCGCTCTTGCCACCGCTCTTGCCATGGGGGCCCGGCCTTGCCAAACGCTGCAAAAGGCAAGGGAGCGGCGAGGCCCAGGTGCGCGCACTGATCAACCGGCTGGTGATGGGCGGCGATATCCGCGCCTGGCGGGTGCGCCACAGCGAGGCCGCCACCCGCGCCTTTCACGATCTGGCCGCCCGCGCCATCGCTGCCGCCGAGGCCGAGGCCAGCCGGCTCGATCTGGGCAGCCTGGCCTTTGGCCAGCGCGATTTCCTGTCGGACCGGGTGAAGACCCTGCTGCGCGACAATGCCGAGCCGCTGGCCGAGGCGCTGATCGATGCGGCCAATGATGATCTGGCGCTGCTGGCCGATGCCGAGGCGGTGCGCATCCGCGGCGATGATTATGCCGTGCCCTCCAAGGGCGTGATCGGCGATTTTTCCGATGCCATGCTGGCGATGCTGCCGATGAACCGCACCGCCCTGCTGCACGAGCGGCTGCGCGATTATGTGATGGCCAGCCTGATCGCCGGGCCCAAGGGGCGGCCGGCGATCCTGGAGCAATTGCTCAGCGCCTATGCCGACGCGGCAAAGCGCGCTTTGAAAGCCTGATCAGCGACCCGTCCAGTTGCCCGGCCGCTTTTCCACAAAGGCCGCCATGCCTTCCTTCTGGTCGGCACTGCCGAACAGCGAATGGAACAGCCGCCGTTCAAAGCGCACACCTTCGCGCAGGGTCATTTCAAAGGCGGCATCCACCTCTTCCTTCACGGCGATGGCGGCCAGCGGCGCCATGCCGGCGATGGTTTCGGCCAGCTTCAACGCCTCGTCCAGCAACTGGTCAGTGGGCACGACGCGGGCGACCAGGCCCGAGCGCTCGGCCTCCGCGGCGTCCATCATCCGGCCGGTCAGGCACATTTCCATGGCCTTGGCCTTGCCGATGGCCCGCACCAGCCGCTGCGATCCGCCCATGCCCGGCGTTACGCCCAGCTTGATTTCCGGCTGGCCGAACTTGGCGTTATCGGCTGCGATGATGATATCGGCCATCATCGCCAGTTCGCAGCCGCCGCCCAGCGCAAAGCCGGAGACGGCCGCGATCCACGGCTTGCGGGTGGCGGTGACATGATCATAGCCGGCGAAGAAATTGCCGCCATACATCTGGGCGAAGGACTGGGTGGACATTTCCTTGATGTCCGCGCCCGCCGCGAACGCCTTCTCGCTGCCGGTGATGACCAGGCAGCGCTGGCTGGCATCGGCGTCATAGGCGGCAAAGGCGGCGATCAGTTCGCGCAGCACCTGGGAGTTGAGCGCGTTCAGCGCCTGCGGCCGGTTCAGCCGCACCAGCGTGACAGCGCCCTGCTGTTCGACGAGGATGGTTTCAAAGCTCAT
>JAIXUQ010000058.1 GCA_027483465.1 Sphingomonadales bacterium | reverse complement strand
TCACCGCCCTGCTGCTGAAAGTCTCCGGCCTCGACGAGCAGGCCATGCTGATCGAGCAGGACCCTGACCGGTTTTTCCGCCCGAAATATTATGGGCCATCAGGCTGGGTGGGCGTGGTCCTCACCGACCGTCCAGACTGGACGATGATCGAGGCCATGCTGACCGCCGCCTGGCGCCTGTGCGCGCCGAAGCGGCTGGCAATGCTGCCGATCTAGCGACCCGCGTCGTCGCGGAAGCTGCCAAGCTGGTGCATCCGCTCATGCAATATGGTCAGGATGCCCGCCGCGCCGCCCGACAGCCGCCGCCAGCTCCGCCTTCAGCCGGGCGAAGCCTTCCGCCTCCACCCGTTCCTTGTCGCGCCGGATCAGATCGCGGACATATTCGCTGACATTCTCATAGGCGCCGTCTTCGCCGACATTGGCGGTCACAAAGGCGCCCAATGCCCCACCCACGCGGACATTCAGGGTTATCGGCTTGCTCATGACGACACCTCAAACGCCAACGGGACGAGTTCGATGTAAAGAATGCAAGGGATATTCTTGAAACCGGCAAACCACGCCGGCCGTGAGGCGCCCCAATGAAAAAGGGCCGCAGATTGCGCTGCGGCCCTTCCTTGGGTTCAATGCTGACCGGTTCAGCCAACAATCTCGCACGCCGAGAAGAAATAGGCGATCTCGATCGCGGCGTTCTCGTCGCTGTCCGAACCGTGGACGGTGTTGGCTTCGATCGATTCGGCCAGCTCCTTGCGGATGGTGCCCGGTTCGGCGTTGGCCGGGTTGGTGGCGCCCATGATGGCGCGATAGGCCGGAACGGCATCTTCGCCTTCCAGCACCTGCACCACCACCGGGCCCGAAATCATGAACTGCACCAGTTCACCGAAAAAGCCGCGCTCGCGGTGAACGGCGTAAAAGCCTTCGGCCTGGGCCTGGGTGAGGTGCAGGCGCTTCTGCGCGACGATGCGCAGGCCGGCGGCTTCGATCATCGCGTTCACCTTGCCCGTGATGTTGCGGCGGGTGGCGTCGGGCTTGATGATCGAGAAGGTGCGGGTGATGGCCATGGGAAAGTCCACTTGCTTGATGGGGGAAAACGGATGCGCGGCCCCCTACAGGCCGCGCCCCCCGATTGCAAGTCAGCCCTCGAAATTGTCGGCCACGAACCGGTCAAGCAGGCGCACGCCATAGCCGGTGGCGCCCTTGTCGTGGACAGCGCCCGGCTTGTTCGACCACACGGTGCCGGCCACATCCAGATGCGCCCATTTCACGCCGGGCTTGAGGAAGCGCGCCAGGAATTGCGCCGCGCTGATCGAGCCGCCCTCGCGCGGGCCGACATTCTTCATGTCGGCCACGTCGCTGTCGATCAGCTTGTCATAGGCATCGCCGATCGGCATCCGCCACAATTTCTCGCCCACCGCCGCACCGGCCGCCCGCAACTGCTCGGCCAGGCCGTCATCATTGCAGAACATGCCGGCATGCTCGTGGCCCAGGCTGATGATGATCGCGCCGGTCAGCGTCGCCAGATCGACCACAATCTCCGGGTCAAACGTCTCCTGCGCCCACCACATGGCATCGCACAGCACCAGCCGGCCCTCGGCATCGGTGTTGATCACCTCCACGGTCTGGCCGTTCATGGTGGTGACCACATCGCCGGGCCGCTGGGCATTGCCATCGGGCATATTCTCCACCAGGCCCACCACGCCGATCACATGCGCATTGGCCTTGCGCGCCGCCAGCGCGTGCATCGCCCCGGTCACGGCACCGGCGCCGCCCATGTCCCACTTCATGTCTTCCATGCCGGCGGCCGGCTTCAGGCTGATGCCGCCGGTATCAAAGGTCACGCCCTTGCCCACAAACACCACCGGCTTCACGTCATCGCGCCCGGTGCCGTTCCAGCGCATCGCCAGCATGCGCGCCGGCCGAACCGATCCCTGCGCCACGCCCAGCAGGGCACCCATGCCAAGCTGCTTCATCTCGGCATCATCCAGCACGATCAGCTCGATGCCCAGACCGGCCAGATCCAGCGCCTTGGCCACAAAGCTCTCGGGGTAGAGGATGTTGGGCGGTTCGCTCACCAGCGTGCGGGTGCGCGCCACGCCGCCGGCAATCGCCGCCAGCCGGGCAAAGGGCGCGGCCGCATCCTCGGCACCCACGATCGCCAGCCGGGCCAGGCTGGGCTTCTGCTTGTCCTTCAGGCGGGTGCGATAGGGGTTGAACTGCCAGCTGCGCAGCTGGGCACCATGGGCCAGATGCGCGGCAAGTTCGCCGCCCAGCACGCCGCCCACATCCACCTGCACGTCGGTTTCGCCGCTGGTCAGCAGGCGGGCGGTGATGGCGCCGCCGATCCGTTCGGCCGCCAGCGCATCCAGCTTTTCGGGCTTGCCGGTGCCCACCAGCAGCAGGCGGCTGCACGCCAGCCCGGCCGGAGCCAGAATCTCCACGATGGTGCCCGCATCCCCTTCGAAACGCGCCGCCTTTGCTGCCCGCGTCAGCGCCCCACCGGTGGCGGCATCGGCCGCCGCCGCCGGCCCGGCCAGCGTGTCACCGGGGCCGGCCAGCACCACCAGCGGGTGGGCGGCATCGGCAACGGCAGGCAGAAACGACACGGCAAGCATCAGGCGATCCCTTTCGATTCGATTGGCCTTTTCCTTTAGGGCGGGTTGCCGGCGAACCCAAGCGGATGGTTGCAGCCATCTGGCCGGCCGGCTAAGCGACCGGAGTGATCCCACAGCGCCCCGCCCGGCCCCAGGCCCGCCGCATTGCCGCCCTTGCCGGTGTGGCGCTGGCCGGGCTGGTGCCGCAGGCCGCCCTGGCCCAGCGCATGAGCCCGGCGCTGTGGGGCAATCCCGATCCGCGCAACGCCGATCCTGATGCGCCGGCGCGCGCATCCGCCCTGCCCGCCCCCGGTGACACGGTGGATTTCGAAGCCGATCAGCTGAGCTATGACGAAACCGCCCGGCTGGTCACGGCGCAAGGGCGGGTGCGGGTGTCGCGCGATGGCTATGCGCTGGTGGCCGACCGGGTGGAGTATCGCCGCGGCACCGAGACCGAGCCCGGCGAGGTGGTGGCCATCGGCAATGTCTCCATCACCGATCCAGCCGGCAACCAGGCGCTGGGTGATCGCATCACCCTGTCTGACAGCCTGAAAGACGGCGCCATCGCCAACATGCTGCTGGTGCTCAATGATGGCGGCCGGCTGGGCGCGCGTGCCGCCACCCGCAATGGCAACAATTATGCCCTTGATCATGCCGCCTACTCGCCCTGCGCGGTGATCAACAGCGAAGGCTGCCCGCAGGTGCCGGTGTGGAAGATCAAGGCGGTGAAGATCAGCTATGATCAGCAGCGGCACCGCATTTCCTACCGCAATGCCAGCGTGGAGCTGTTTGGCGTGCCGGTGCTCTATCTGCCGCGTCTGTCCCACCCCGATGGCGATGCGCCGCGCGCCGGCGGCCTTCTGGTGCCGGCCGTGGAAATCCAGCGGCAGTTGGGCCTGGGGGTTTCGGCGCCGGTGCACATGGCGCTGGGGCCTGATCATGATCTCACCCTCACGCCATGGCTTTATACCGCCACCAATCCGGCGCTGGCCTTTCAGGCGCGGCGGCTGCTGAACGACGGACCGATCCAGGTGGACGGCATGTTCACCGTCTCGCGCCGCTTTGATCTGGCCGCCGACGGGGTAACCGAGCTGGACATGGGCCAGCAGTTCCGCGGCTATCTGGGCATCAAGGGCCGCTTGCAGCACAGCAGCCTGTGGCGCTCGGTCTTCTCGCTGCGGCTCAGCAGCGACGACACGTTCAACCGCCGTTACGGCTTGGGCTTCGATGACACGCTGCGCTCAAGCTATGCCCTTGAACGCATCACCAGCGAAAGCTGGCTGTCGCTTTCGGCCTGGTTTTTCCAGGGCCTGCGCGCCACCGATCGCGCCGGCGAAAGCCCGCTGGTGCTGCCGCTGATCGATTATGACTGGCGGCCCGATTGGCAGGTGGCCGGCGGCCGCGTGCGTGTCGGCGCCAACAGCATGAACCTGGTGCGCAGCAACGGGCAGGACATGTTCCGTGCGCTGGGCTGGGCGCGCTGGGATCGCAGCCTGTTCACTCCGCTGGGCCAGCGCATCGGGATCACCGGCCTGGTGCGCGGCGATCTTTACGATGTGCGCAACAGCCGGCTGGCCACCTTCCCCGATTATGCCGGCCGCGATGGCTGGCGCGGGCGCGGCATTGCGCTGGCCGCCGCCGATGTCAGCTGGCCATTCGCCGGCCCGGCCTTTGGCGGCGAGCAGACGATCACGCCGCGCGTGCAGCTGATCGCGGCGCCCACGGTGCGCAACCTGGGTTTCCCCAACGAGGATGCCCGCGCCTTTGAGCTGGAAGATGTCAGCCTGTTCGATCTCAACCGCGCGCCGGGGCTTGACCGGTTCGAAAGCGGCAGCCGCATCACCTATGGCACCGAATATGCGCTCGATCGTTCGGGCGTGCAGTTGCGCGCCGAAATCGGCCAGTCGCTGCGGCTGAGCGGCGATGGCCGCGAATTTGCCGCCGGCACCGGCTTTCAGGGCCGGCTTTCCGACGTGGTCGGCCGGCTGGCGCTGAAATTCGGCGGCATTGTCGAACTCACCCACCGGTTCCGGCTGGACAAGGACAATCTGGCCGTGCGCCGCAACGAGATCGACCTGACACTGGGCGGGCGGCGCACCTATGTCTCGGCGGCCTATATAAGGCTCAACCGCAACGTCACGCTGGAGGATCTGGAAGATCGGCAGGAACTGCGGCTGGCCGGCCGCATCGCCTTTGCCCGCTTCTGGACACTGTTCGGCAACGGCATCATCGATCTCACCACCAAGGCCGACAATCCGTTGGCCAGCGGCAATGGCTTCCGCGGCATCCGCCACCGCTTTGGCCTGGAATATGAGGATGAATGTTTCCGCATCGGCCTGGGCTGGCGGCGCGATTATGTGGGCGACCGCGATTTCCGCCCCGGCAACGCCTTCCAGATCAACATCGCGTTCAAAACACTCGGCCGGTAAACCGGCCGGGGCAAAACACTCGGCCGGTAAACCGGCCGGCGCAAGGCACCCGGCCATTGAACCGGCCTGGCAGCAAAGACTGACGGAAATTTCACCCGTGGTTCAGCCGTGGCGGCCTAACAGCGCCAAGTTGATGCTTCCCCCCATGCGCAGCCATGGGCTAAGGCGTAACGGCGCCTCGGGCGCGGCGGAGTGATGGAATGCGGTTGCACTTGTTCAAACGGTCTCTCTTGGCCCTGACCATGCTGGCGGCGCCGTTGGCAGGCGGTGCTGGCGCCCAGACCGCCGAACGCAGTTTTTCCGCCGATGATCTGCCCGATATCGTCCTGCTGGGCGCGGTTGACCCGGCGCTGCGCAAGGCGCAGGCCATCGTCAACGGCGATGTGATCACCGATACCGATATTGATCACCGGTTGGCGCTGGTGCTGGCGGCCAACGGCGGCCGCATCGACGAGGCCGAACGCCAGCGCCTGCGCCTGCAGATCATCCGCAACCTGATCGACGAGAAATTGCAGCTGCAGGAAGCCAGCGAGAACGACATCCGCATCCCGGAATCCGAAATCACACGCTCGTTCGAGCGGATTGCCCAGAATTTCAAGCGCACCGTGCCGCAGTTCGAGGCCTATCTGGCCCAGGCCGGATCGTCGGCCAGCAGCCTCAAGGCCCAGATCCGCGCCGAAATGGCGTGGAGCCGGGTGCTGCGCCGCAAGGTGGAGCCGCTGGTGAACGTGGGCGATGATGAAGTGCAGGCGGTGGTGGACAAGCTGAACGCCGCCAAGGGCAAGGACGAATATCATGTTGGCGAGATTTTCCTGACCGCCACCACCGAAAACCAGCAGCAGGTGCTGGAGGATGCCGCGCGCATCGTCGGTCAGGTGCGCGGTGGTGCCAGCTTCGTGGCCTATGCCCGGCAGTTTTCCGAAGCCTCCACCGCCGGCCTCGGCGGTGATCTGGGCTGGGTGCGCGCCGAACAATTGAACGATGCCCTCGCCCCGGTGCTGGCCGGCATGCAGCCCGGCCAGGTGAGCGATCCGATCCCGGTGCCGGGCGGCGTCGCCATCGTCTCGCTGATCGAAAAGCGCCAGGTGCTGGCTGCCGATCCCACGCTGGCGCTGCTCAGCCTCAAGCAATTGACCATTGCGCTCAAGCCCGAAACCACCGAGGCGCAGGCCCGCGCCAAGGTGGCCGAAATCGGCGCCCTCACCCAGAAGATGGGCGGCTGCGGCGGCGTGGAGGCGTTGGCCAAGCAGGTGGGCGGCGATGTCGCCACCAACGATGCCATCCGCATGAAGGATCTGCCGCCGGCGCTGCAGAATATCCTCGGCCGCATGTCGATCGGGGAAGCCACGCCGGCCTTTGGCTCGGCCGAGGAAGGCCTGCGCGTGCTGGTGTTGTGCGGGCGCGATGACAGCCAGGTGCAGGCCCGCGCGCCCAATTTCGACGAGATCTACAACCAGATGAACGAAGAGCGCGTGGGCATGCGCGCCCGCCGCTATCTGCGCGACCTGCGGCGCGACGCCATCGTCGATTACCGCTGATGGCCGGGCCCGCGCCCTCGGCGCCGCTGGCGGTGTCCATCGGCGATCCGGCCGGCGTTGGCCCGGAGGTGATTGCCGCGGCCTGGGAACAGCGCCTCAGCGCCAGCCTGCCGCCATTCCTCGCGATTGGCGATGCCCGCGCGATCCGCGCTGTGTGGGCCGGGCCGATCGCCGTGCTCTCCGATCCCGGCCATGCCGTCAGCGCCTTTGGCGATGCGCTGCCGCTGATCCAGGTGGATGATCCCGGCGAGATCGTGCCCGGCCAGCCCAATCTGCCCGGCGCCCGCTGTGCGCTCGACAGTTTGGAACTGGCCTGCGGCCTTGCCCGGCAGGGCATGGCCTCGGCCCTTGTCACCGGCCCGGTGGCCAAATCCCAGCTGGCCGCCATCGGCTTTGCCTATCCGGGGCAGACGGAATTCGTGGCCGAACGCTGCGGCGTGGCGGCCAGCAACGCGGTGATGATGCTGGCCGGCCCCACCTTGCGCACCGTGCCGATCACCGTGCATGTGCCGCTGGCCGAGGTGCCGCGCCTCATCTCCACCGATCTCATCGTCAACCGCGCCCGCATCACCGCGCGCAGCCTGGCCCGCGATTTCGGGCTGGACGCGCCCCGGCTCGCGATCACCGGCCTCAACCCCCATGCCGGCGAAAGCGGCACCATCGGGCGGGAGGAAATCGAGATCATCCGCCCGGCCATCGAACAGCTGCGCGACGAGGGCATCGACGCCTTTGGCCCGCTGCCGGCCGACACGATGTTCCACGCCCATGCCCGCGCCCGTTATGATGCGGCGCTGTGCATGTATCATGATCAGGCGCTGATCCCGCTGAAGGCGCTGCACTTCGATGATGGGGTGAACATCACGCTGGGCCTGCCGATCGTGCGCACCTCGCCCGATCATGGCACCGCCTTTGATATCGCCGGCAAAGGCCTGGCCTCCCCCGGCGCCATGATCGCCGCCATCCGCATGGCGGCCGATTGCGCCGCCCGCCGCCGCTGATCCACATGGCCCTCGCCGATCTGCCCCCGCTGCGCGAGGTGATTGCCGCGCACGGCCTCAACGCCAAGAAATCGCTGGGGCAGAATTTCCTCACCGATACCAATCTGCTCGATCGCATCGCCCGCATCCCCGGCCTTGGTGCGGGTTCGCGCGTTTATGAGGTTGGCCCCGGCCCTGGCGGCCTCACCCGCGCCCTGCTGCGCACCGGGGCGGCGGTGGTGGCCGTGGAGCGGGATGACCGCGCCCTGCCCGCCCTGGCCGAACTGGCCACCGCGGCCGATGGCCAGCTCAGCGTGGTGGCCGGCGATGCCATGGCCGTGGATTCGCGCGCACTGGCCGGGGACGGCGCCCATATCGTCGCCAACCTGCCCTACAATATCGGCACGGCGCTGTTCACCGGCTGGCTCGATGGCCCGGAATGGCCGCCATGGTGGGCCAGCCTCACCCTGATGTTCCAGAAGGAAGTGGCCCAACGCATCACCGCCCAGCCGGGCAGCGCCGCCTATGGCCGGCTGGCGGTGCTGGCGCAGTGGCGCTCAAGCCCGAAAATCGCCCTCACCCTGCCGGCCCGCGCCTTCGTGCCGCCGCCCAAGGTGGAATCGGCGGTGGTGCATCTGGTGCCGGCCCCGCCGCTTTCGGCAGCCCACCCGGCCCGGCTGGCCGCGCTCACCGCCGCCGCCTTTGGCCAGCGCCGCAAGATGCTGCGCGCCAGCCTGAAAAGCCTGCCCGGCGCGCTGGAAGCGATGGAAGCCGAAGGCATCAAGCCCGAGGCCCGCGCCGAAACCGTGCCGGTCGAAGCCTTTGCGAAGGCCGCGGCGCGCCTGGGTTAGCCTCAGCCCTTGGGCTTGGCCGGGCCAGCGGCGGTTTCGGCGGCCGATTTGGCGATCATGCCTTCCAGCCGGGTGGCCGCGCTGCAATCGGCCTTGCACAGCGCCTTGATGCGGGCCAGGTTGATCTGCGCCCGCGCCGTGGCCCCGCGTGCCACCAAAGCCCGGCCCTGGCCTTCCAGCGCCGCAATGTCCGACGGGTTCAGCGCCAGCGCCTCGCGATAATATTTCACCGCCTTGCCCGGTAGGCCCAGCTTCTCATAGGCCGCCGCGATGCCGGCAAAGGCCGCCACGTTGCGCGGGTCCACCGCCAGCGCCGCCTCGAAACTGTCGATGGCGTCCTGCGGCTTGCCGGCCGCCAGCGCCGCCTGCCCCGCCCCGGCAAATTGCACGGATGCCGGCTTCAACTGGTCATCCCGGCCCACGGCGGCGGCCGGTGCGGCCGCAATGAGTACAAAGGCAAGCAGGGCAAAACGCTGGATCATGCCGCGTCCAATATCAGAGCCGGGATGACTGCGCGATGAAAAAGCCGTCGCAGCCCTGATCGGCCGGGGTGAGCACCCGGTGCTGCCAGGCCGCCAGCCCCGGCGTGTCGGCCAGCTGCGCCTCACCCTCGGCCGGCAGCAGCGAACAGACGATATAGACCAGCCGCCCGCCGGGCCGCAGCAGACCGGTGGCCAGCCGGATCAGGTGGGCCTGCGTCGCCACCAGCCGGACCAACCGGTCAGGCGTCAGGCGCCAGCGGCTTTCGGGGTTGCGCCGCCAGGTGCCGCTGCCCGAACAGGGCGCATCGATCAGCACCGCATCACAGGCACCGGCCAGATCGGCCAGCGCGGCAGCTTCGGCGCCGGGGTTGAGCAACCGGGTTTCCGCCGCCACCCCGGCCCGCGCCGCACGCGGGGCCAGTTGCGCCAGCCGCGCCCGATCGGTGTCGCAGGCGATGATCCGGCCGCTGCCGCCCATCCCGGCCGCCAGCGCCAGCGTCTTGCCGCCGGCCCCGGCGCACAGGTCAACCACAGTCTCGCCCGGCCGCACCGCCAGCGCCGCCGCGGCGATCTGGCTGCCTTCGTCCTGCACCTCGATCAGCCCGGCGGCATGTTCGGGCAATGCCTCCACATTGGTGCCCGGCGGCAGGCGCAGGCCATGGGCGGTGGCCGGCAGCACGTGCCAATCGGGATGATCGGCCAGCACGGCATCGCGCGTGGCCTTCAGCGCATTCACCCGCACATCGAGCGGGGCGCGATCCAGCAGGGCGGCCAGGTGCCGGTCAACATCCTCGCCAAACCGCTGGGCCAGCGCATCGCGCAGCCAGGCCGGGGCCAGGCCGGTGCGGGCCGCCGGCTCGCCATGAACCAGCGCCGGCGGGGCATGGCCGCCGCCATCAAACAGCGCCAGCAGGCCCGGATCATGGGCGCGGGCATGGCCGATCACCGCCGCGCGGCCGCTGGCCGGCCGTTCGCCCAGGGATCGCACCACGGCAAACACCAGATCGCGCACCGCCCGCCGGTCTTTCGATCCGGCATAGCGGCGGCTGGCAAAATAGCGCTGGATGATGGTGTCGGCCGCAGCACCGCCATCACGGGCGGCGATGATCACCTGGTCCAATATCTCGATGGCGGCCGCCAGACGGGCTGCGGGTGTCATTCCGGCGTCAGGCGCCGGTGGGATAATTGGGGGCCTCGCGGGTGATCGTCACGTCGTGGACATGGCTTTCCTTCAGGCCGGCATTGGTGATGCGGATGAATTCGGCCCGCTCCCGCAGATCCGCCAGCGTGGCCGATCCGGTATAGCCCATCGCCGCCTTCACCCCGCCCACCAACTGGTGCAGCACATTGGCCACCGGGCCCTTGTAGGGCACCTGGCCCTCGATGCCTTCCGGCACCAGCTTCAGCTGGTCCTTGATATCCTGCTGGAAATAGCGGTCGGCGCTGCCGCGCGCCATGGCGCCCACGCTGCCCATGCCGCGATAGGCCTTGTAACTGCGGCCCTGCCACAGGAAGGTTTCGCCCGGCGCCTCCTCGGTGCCGGCAAGCAGGCTGCCCACCATCACCGCGCTGGCGCCGGCGGCCAGCGCCTTGGCCACGTCGCCGCTGGTGCGCAGGCCGCCATCGGCAATCACCGGGATATTCTGCTGCCAGGCGGCTTCGGCGGTGTCCATCACCGCGGTCAATTGCGGCACACCCACGCCGGCCACCACGCGGGTGGTGCAGATCGAACCCGGCCCGATGCCCACCTTGATGCCATCGGCCCCGGCATCGATCAGCGCCCGGGCGGCATCGGCGGTGGCGACATTGCCGGCGATCACCTGGGCGTTGTTGCTCAGCTTCTTGATGCGGTTCACCGCTTCGGCCACGCGGTCGCTGTGGCCATGGGCGGTGTCCACCACGATCAGATCGCACTCGGCATCCAGCAGCGCCTCGGTCCGCTCAAAACCGGCATCGCCCACCGTGGTGGCAGCGGCCACGCGCAGGCGGCCGGCGGCATCCTTGGTGGCATCGGGATGATGCACGGCACGCACGATATCCTTCATGGTGATCAGGCCGATGCAATGGCCGGCATCATCCACCACCAGCAGTTTCTCGATGCGGTGGCTGTGCAGCAGGCGCCGCGCCTCGGCCTCGGTCACGCCGGGGCGCACTGTCACCAGATTGTCCCGCGTCATCAGTTCGGCGATCGGCTGATCCACATTTTCGGCAAAGCGCAGATCGCGGTTGGTCACGATGCCCACCAGCCTGCCGGGCGCGCCGCCGGGGCCCACCCGCTCCACCACCGGAAAGCCCGAAATGCCGTGGCTGGCCATCAGCGCGCGGGCATCGCCCAGCGTCTGGTCCGGGGTCAGCGTCACCGGGTTCACCACCATGCCGCTTTCAAACCGCTTCACCTGCCGCACCGCCAGCGCCTGCTGTTCCACGGTGAGGTTGCGGTGCAGCACGCCGATGCCGCCCATCTGGGCCATGGCGATCGCCATCCGGCTTTCCGTCACCGTGTCCATCGCGGCCGACAGCATCGGGATGTTGAGCCGGATGCTGCGGGTGATGTTGGTTGCAGTGTCCGCCATGCTGGGCAGCACCGCCGAAGCGGCCGGCACCAGCAGCACATCATCGAAGGTGAGGCCAAGACGGGGTTCGGGACGAAGGGGCATCAGCGACTCCGGAGCCGGCGGGCGGCGCAAACAGGGTGCGCGTCTATAAGGGCAGGGCGCGGCCAAGAAAAGAGCGCGCTGCACCGGCGTGCAGCGCGCTCGAGGGCGTTTGCCGATCGCGGCCGGTTCAGGCGGCGGGCAGCAATGTTTCGAAGAATTTGGCGATCACCAGCCGCGGGCCGGCCTTCACATTGGCCAGCGCGGCGCGGGCCTCGTCATTCTTGCCCGATGCGCGCAGGGCAAAGGCCAGGCGCAGGTTCAGCGTGTCCTGATCGATCACGCTGTTGCCGGCCAGTGTCTTGTACCAGGTCACCGCCTTGTCATACTGCTTCAGGTTGGCGAACGTGTCGGCCACCACCAGCGCCAGGCGCGGGCTGGTCTTGGCGTCCTTCTCCAGCGCGGCGATGCCGGCCTTGCTTTCCACATTCTTGCTGGCGGCCAGGCCCACGAACTCCTTGATATTCTGCCTGGTGCCATCCAGCAGCTGCTTGGCAATGCCTTCCTTCAGCACCATTTCCGCCTCGTTGGGCATGCCACGGTCCAGCGCCGCATCGGCATATTCCAGATAGGCATTGGCTTCCACCATGGCGCCGGCGGCCCACATCAGCCGGCCGAAATCCACCAGCGTGTTGTTGTCCATGTTGCCCTGGCGCTGCTTCACAAGGCTGATCGCCAGATTATAGCTCTTGGGCTCCGGAAAGGCCTTCACCCAGCTCAGCAGGGCCGGCAGCAGCTTGTCGTCCATCTTGTTGTCGATGGCGATCTGGGCGCGGAATTCATACCAGCTGCGGTCACCCGCCTCGCCCTTGGCTTCGCGCAGGTCAATGGCCTTGGTCAGCAGTTCATACACGCGCGGCGGCTGCTTGAGGGCCGAAGCCACCGTGGCGGCCTGCACCAGCATGTCCACATCATCGGGGGTGCGCGACAGGAAATATTCATACCAGGTCCAGGCCTTGGTATAATCCTTGCGGTTCAGCGCCAGGCCGGCGACATAACGCGAGAACAACAGCTTTTCCTCATCGGAAATGCTGGGCGATTCCACCGCTTCGGTCAGGCCTTCTTCCAGCTTCACATTGTCCTTGGACTGCTGGGCCGAGGAAATCTTCAGCTTGGCCAGAATGATCGCGTCATCCTTCTCGGTGCGCGGCACGGTGGCGGCTTCGGCCAGCTTGGCCAGCGCCCCGGCATGATCGCCGGCCTGCTGCAATTTCTGCACCGCCACCACCACGGCCATCACCGGCTTCGACAGCTTGGGCGGTGCCGGCGGTTTCGGCTTTTCATCCTTCTTTTGCGCCAGCGCCGGGGCCGCCGCGCCCAGCGTGGTGCCGGCCAGCAAAGCGGTTGCCAGCGCTGTCAACAAGATCCTCATTCATGCCTCCCTCAAGCGGTCCGCCTTGGGCTAAGCGGTCGTTCCATCCGCGTCAACCGGTCACATGCATGGCCACGGCCAGCTGATCGCTGCACCATCCCACACCCAAGATGAACAATCGGTGAGAGAGTGTTTGCGGCCTTGCTGATGCGCCCGTCAAGGCCGACAATAAGGCCCATGACCGCGCTGATCTCGCTCCACGCTCCAGCCGGCCTGCCCATCCGGTTCCGGGCCATGCTGGCGATGGCGGGGCTGGCCGGCCTGGCTTATCTGCTGCTGGGGCCGTTGGTCACCGGGCCGGCGCATGTGCTGCTGAAAGGCAGCGGTGCCCTGCTGCTGTCCTCGGCTGCGGCGCAATTGCGCACCAACGGGTCGGCCTGGCTGGCGCTGGTGATGCTGCTGGGCGCGATCGGCGACATGCTGCTGGCCCTGCCCGGCCTGTTCGAAGCCGGCGCCGCCAGTTTCGCGCTGGGCCATGGGGTTGCCATCGCCTTCTATGCCCGCCACCGGCGTGGGGGCGGCATCGCCGATGTGGCGATGATCGCCGGCCTGATGGCCTATGCGCTGGCGATGCCGGCGCTGCTTGCCCCGCCAGGGCAGAATTATGGCCTCACCCTCGTCTATGCCCTGCTGCTCTGCGCCATGGCGGCCAGCCTGTGGACCAGCCGCTTCCCGCGCCTGGCCGCCGTGGGCGCACTGATGTTCGTCGCTTCCGATACGTTGATCGTGCTGCGGCTGGGCAGCGGCACCCTGGTTGACAGCATGATCGACGGTGCCCTGGTGTGGAGCCTCTATATCGGCGGGCAATGGCTGATCACGCTGGGCGTGGCGCGCGGCCTGCTGGCCAAGGCGCAGCACGGCGATTAGGCCGGCGGCGCGGCCTCCCCCTCCTCGCGATCGGCCGGGATCAGCGCGGCCGACACCACATGCTCATCATCGGCGACCTTGAACAGGGTGACGCCCTGGGCGGCGCGACCCATGATGCGGATTTCGGCGGCGCGGATGCGGATCAGCTTGGCCTGATCGGTCACCAGCAGCACGTCATCATCATCCTGCGCGGTGAAACTGGCCACCACATCGCCGTTGCGGTCGCTTTCGGCGATGTTGCGGATGCCCTGCCCGCCCCGGCCCGACTGGCGATATTCAAATGCCGAACTGCGCTTGCCAAAGCCGTTGGCGGTGATCGTCAGGATGAACTCCTCGACCGCCGCAAACTGGCCCATGCGGGTTTCCGAAAGGATGCGCGGCGCCGGATCGTTCTTCCAGGCGGCCGCTTTCAGATAATCCTCGCGCTCCTGCACGCTGGCATCAAAGGCCTTCAGGATCGCCATGGAGACGACCTGATCATCATCGGAAAGGCTCATGCCGCGCACGCCGGTGGAGGTGCGCGACACGAATTCGCGCACATCACTCACCGGGAAACGGATGGCCTTGCCGCTGCGCGCCGCCAGGAACACGTCATCGGCCTCGTCACACAGCGCGACACCGATCAGGCGATCGTCATCGCCCTCCTCAAAGCGGATGGCGAGCTTGCCGGCGGTGGGCACGCTGGTGAAGGCGTCCATGGCGTTGCGGCGCACGCTGCCCAGCGCGGTGGCAAACATCACGTGCAGCCGGCCCCATTCGGCCTCGTCCTCGGGCAGCGGCAGGGTGGTGATGATCGTCTCGCCCTCGGCCAGCGGCAGCAGATTGTTGATCGGCTTGCCCTTGGCCTGGGGGCTGCCCTGCGGCAGGCGCCACACTTTCAGGCGATACACCTTGCCGGCGGTGGAGAAGAACAGCACCGGATTGTGGGTGGAGGTGACAAACAGGGTCGTCACCGCATCCTCATCCTTGGTGGCCATGGCGTTGCGGCCCTTGCCGCCGCGCCCCTGCGCCCGATACTCGGCCAGCGCCACCCGCTTGATCCAGCCATCGCGGGTCACGGTCACCACCATGTCCTCGCGCTCGATCAGATCCTCGTCGTCGATATCGTCATGCGCCGTCACGATCTCGGTGCGGCGGCGGGACTGGAACTCGTCCGACACCGCATCAAGCTCGGCCCGCAGCACGCTGCGCAGCCGCACCCGGCTGGTGAGGATATCCAGCAGATCGGCAATGCTGCCGGCCAGTTCCTTCAATTCATTGCCGATTTCATCGCGGCCCAGCGCGGTGAGCTTTTGCAGGCGCAAATCCAGGATGGCGCGCACCTGGGCCTCGGTCAGGCGGATGGTGGCCGCATCGGCATCCACCGTGCCGGCCTCCACCAGCGCCAGATAGGGGCGGATTTCGCCCGCATCCCATTCCCGCGCCATCAGCGTCTCGCGCGCGTCGGCCGGGCTGGCGCTGGCGCGGATGATCCGCACCACCTCATCCAGATTGGCCACTGCGATCACCAGGCCGATCAACAGATGCGCCCGATCCCGCGCCTTGGCCAGTTCATGCTTGGACCGGCGGGTGATCACCGTCTCGCGGAATTCGACAAAGGCCTGGATGATGTCCTTCAGGCCCATCAATTCGGGCCGGCCGCCGCGGATGGCCAGCATGTTGATGGCAAAGCTCTGCTGCGCCGGGGTGTAGCGCCACAGCTGGTTGAGCACCACATCGGGCGTCGCATCGCGCTTCAGATCCAGCACGATGCGCACGCCTTCGCGGTTGCTCTCGTCGCGCAGGTCGGAAACGCCCTCGATGCGCTTGTCCTTCACCGCCTCGGCGATCTTCTCCACCAGCGCGTTCTTGCCCTGCTGATAGGGAATTTCGGTGAGCACGATGGCGCGCTTGTCGCCGCGGCCTTCCTCGATCTCATGGCGGGCGCGCAGCCGGATGGAGCCGCGCCCGGTCTCATAGGCGGTGCGCAGCTGGCTCGATCCCAGGATCAGCCCGCCGGTGGGAAAATCGGGCGCCGGCACATGCGCCATCAGCCCTTCCACCGTGATCAGCGGATCATCCAGATAGGCACGCACCGCATCCACCACCTCGTTCAGATTGTGCGGCGGAATGTTGGTGGCCATGCCCACGGCGATGCCGCCGGCGCCGTTCACCAGCAGGTTGGGAAAGCGCGCCGGCAACACCGATGGCTCATGCTCCGAACCATCATAGTTGGGCACGAAATCCACCGTGTCCTTGTCTATATCCGCCAGCAGCGCATCGGCGGACTTGGCCAGCCGCGCCTCGGTATAGCGCATGGCAGCCGGGGCATCGGGGTCCATCGAGCCGAAATTGCCCTGCCCGTCGATCAGCGGCAGCCGCATCGACCAGTCCTGCGTCATGCGCGCCAGCGCGTCATAGATCGCGCTGTCACCATGCGGGTGATATTTGCCCATCACATCGCCAACGATGCGGGCCGATTTGCGGTAGGGCTTGTTCCAGGTGAAGCCGTTTTCGTGGCTGCCCCACAGGATGCGGCGGTGCACCGGTTTCAGGCCATCGCGCACATCGGGCAGCGCCCGCGCCACGATCACCGACATGGCATAATCGAGGAAGCTGGTGCGCATCTCCGCCACGATGGAGACGGGCTGGATATCGGGCGTGCCGGCAGGCGGCTGAGTGGTTGATTCCATTGTCTTTTATCAGCTCGGCAGCAAATGTTGCAGGTCAATGACCCGATTAGGGGAAAGCGGGCAAAAAGGCCAGTGGAAAGGCGCCCGGCTTGCGCACGCCCGCGCCCGCGATAGACTTGGGGCACGAGGCATTCAGGCGGGAGTGACGGGCATGCGGATGATGATGGTGGCCATGGCGACCCTGGCGGTGGCCGGCACGGCCCAGGCGCAAACAGTGGCCCCGGCGCCGGCCAAGCCGGTGATTGTCACCGCAGAGCAGGCCAAGGGCAGCATCTTCACCTCGCCCAAGGCGATCATCGAAACCAAGGGCGGCCACACCACCAAATGGGTGGAAATGCTGCTGACCAAGGACAAATCCTCGGCCGGCATCTATGCCGCCACCGCCTCCAACGAGGATATCGCCTCCTACCCCGACAATGAATTCATGTATTTCCTGGACGGCGGCGTCACCCTCACCTCGGCCGATGGCACGGTGATCGAGGTGAAGGCCGGCGACGGCGTGACCATCCCCAAGGGCTGGAAAGGCAATTGGAAAACCGCCGGCTACCGCAAGTTCTATGTGACATTCGGCGGGCAATAGGCCGGCCCGGTCGAGCGTGACCGGTGCCCCGGCGGCGGGATGCTACTCCGCCGCCACCGCCAGGTTCGGCATCGCCACAAAGCCCTTGCGCTTGGCAATGCGCGCCTCGATCTCGGGGCGGAAATGGCGGATCAGGCCCTGGATCGGCCAGGCCGCCGCATCACCGAGCGCGCAGATGGTGTGGCCTTCCACCTGGGTGGTCACTTCCAGCAGCATGTCGATCTCGTGGGCTTCGGCGTCACCCGTCACCAGCCGTTCCATCACCCGCCACATCCAGCCGGTGCCTTCGCGGCATGGCGTGCACTGGCCGCAGCTTTCATGCTTGTAGAAATAGCTCAGCCGCGCGATCGCCCGCACGATGTCGGTCGATTTGTCCATCACGATGATGGCGGCGGTGCCCAGGCCGGATTTCAGTTCGCGCAGGGCATCGAAATCCATCGGGCAATCCATGATCTGGTGCGCCGGCACCAGCGGCACCGACGAACCGCCAGGGATCACCGCCAGCAGATTGTCCCACCCGCCGCGGATGCCGCCACAATGTTCATCGATCAGCTGGCGGAAGGGGATGCTCATCGCCTCCTCCACCACGCACGGCCGGTTCACATGGCCGCTGATCTGGAACAGCTTGGTGCCCTCGTTCTTGGGCCGGCCGATGGCGGCAAACCATTCGGGTGAACGGCGCAGGATGGTCGGCACCACCGCGACGCTTTCCACGTTGTTCACCGTGGTCGGGTTGCCATACAGGCCGGCGCCGGCCGGGAACGGCGGCTTCAGGCGCGGCTGCCCCTTCTTGCCTTCCAGGCTTTCGATCATCGCGGTTTCTTCGCCGCAGATATAGGCGCCGCCGCCGCGATGCACGACGACATCGAAATCATAGCCCGTCCCGCAGGCATTGCGGCCGATCAGGCCGGCGGCATAGGCCTCCTGCACGGCGGCCATCAGCACCTTGGCCTCGGCAATATATTCACCGCGGATATAGATGAAGGCCGCCCGCGCGCGCATGGCAAAGCCGGCGATCAGCGCGCCCTCGATCAATTTGTGCGGATCATGGCGGATGATCTCGCGGTCCTTGCAGCTGCCCGGCTCGCTCTCGTCGGCGTTCACCACCAGATAGGATGGCCGTTCCGGGTTGGGCGTCTTGGGCATGAAGCTCCACTTCATGCCGGTGGGAAAACCCGCCCCGCCGCGGCCGCGCAGGCCGCTGGCCTTGATCGCGTCGATGATGGCATCGGGGCCAACGCTCAGCAGATCCTTCGTGTCGGCCCAATCCCCGCGCAGCTTCGCCGCGCTCAAGTTCCACGGCTGGAAGCCATAGAGATTGGTGAAAATCCGGTCCTTGTCAGCCAGCATGGCGGGTCACTTCTTCTGCTTGTTCACGAGGATCATCAACATGCTGGCCGAGGCGAAGAACGCCACGCTCACCGGCAGCAACTGCGCGCCGGTCGCCCCGCTGTAGACCACCAGCCCGAAGGCCACGGCAAACATCGCCAGGGCAAGGCCAAGCATGAGCGGACGCAGGGAACGGCGCTGGTTCATGGCCATCACTTGCCGCCGCGCTCACGCGCCTTCGCGCTCAGTGCCAGACCAGCCACCAGCAGGGCCATGGCGACGGGCACCAGCGATTCACCGCTGATGATGCCATAGATCAACAGGCCGATGGCCCCCAGGATGAAGGCCAGGCCGGCCATCGCGCGCGGTTTCATCAGGCCATCTCCGTCAACGTGGTCGGCCCGCCTTCGGGGCACGAGGCGGTGCGGCCGATCTGGCTGCCCACCTTGGGCGTCTCACCGCGCGCCAGCATGTCCAGAATCCCGGTCATGCTGTCATAGGTCAGGTCTTCATAATTATCGTCGTTGATCTGCACCATCGGCGCATTGGCGCAGGCACCCAGGCATTCCACCTCGGTCAGGGTGAACAGGCCATCAGCGGTGGTGGCGCCCTTCTTCAGGCCCTTGTCCTTGCAGGCCTTCATGATCTCGTCGCTGCCGCGCAGCAGGCAGGGCGTGGTGCCACACAATTGCACATGATAGCGGCCCACCGGCTTCAGATTGTACATGGTGTAGAAGCTGGCGACTTCGTAGGCGCGGATATAGGGCATGCCGATCTGGGCGGCGACATATTCGATCACCGGCACCGGCAGCCAGGCAATGCCGGTTTCGTCGCGCATCTGATACTGCGCCAGCCACAACAGCGGCATGATCGCGCTGGCCTGCCGGCCGGGCGGATACAGCGCGATGATGCGGTCGGCCTCGGCCTTGTTGGCATCAGTCCAGGTGAAATCGCGATAATCAGTCATGGTGCGGGCTTTCCAGGCGCCGGCGGCGCTCCTGCAATTTCGGTGTCACCATCACCTCCCACACGCCATAGCGCAGGGCCGGGATGATCCAGGCAAAAGCCGCCGGCAGCTGCCACAGTTCGGGCACGCGGATGAAGCGGGCATGATGGGCACAGCTGAGCACGAAGGCGGCGATCGACACGGCCGCCACCAGCCGGCGATTGGCATGCAGCCAATCATCCACGGCGGTGATCAGGCCCCAGCTGCTCACCGGATGAATTCCACCCGGCTGCACAAATCGCCCTCGAAACTGTAAACGCTCATCACCTCGAACGGTTCGCCGTCATTGCTGCGCCACACCTTCTCGTGCAGCACCGCGAATGGCCCCAGTTCATATCCCGTGATGATCTCGGCGCGGTTTTCCGGGAACTGGGCAAACATCGCCTTCAACCCGGCGCGCACACCCTCCTTGCCATCGCGCAGCACCGCGCCGCGATAGCCGGCCTCCACCGCATCCTCGGTCATCAGCGCGACATAGGCATCGGCATCCTGCGCGTTGTAATGGGCGATCATCGCCTCGGCGATCGCAAGTTTGCTCATTGGCTGCGCTTCCTGGCCCAGGTCATGAAAAAGGCTGTCCACAAGCCGGCGCCGCCAGCCACGAGGATCATGCCGTTCCCGCCGGAAGCACCGATCGCAAAGGCCGCCGCGGCAATGGCTGCCGGGCCGGCAAGGGCCATGGCCCAGAATGTCGCGTCTTGCTTCACCGGTCCACCTCGCCAAACACGATATCAAGGCTGCCCAGCACCGCCGGCGCATCGGCCAACAAGTGCCCCTTGCACAGGAAATCCATCGCCTGCAGATGCGCCATGCCGGTGGCGCGGATATGGCAGCGCCATGGGCGGTTGGTGCCATCGGCCACCAGATAGATGCCGAATTCGCCCTTGGGGCTTTCGGTCGCCACATAGGCTTCGCCGGCCGGCACGTGCAGGCCTTCGGTGTAGAGCTTGAAATGGTGGATCAGCGCTTCCATCGAGCGCTTCATCTCGCGGCGCGACGGCGGCGCCACCTTGCGGTTATCGGTGATGTGCGGCCCCGGCGGCATCGCGGCCACGCACTGGCGGATGATCTTCACGCTCTCGCGCATTTCGGCCATGCGCACCATGAAACGGGCATAGCAATCGCCGTCGTTGGAGACGGGCACATCGAAATCCACCAGATGATAGGCATCATAGGGCTGGGCCTTGCGCAAATCCCAGGCCACGCCCGAAGCGCGGATACACGGGCCGGTGAAGCCCATGGCGATCGCGTCTTCCTTGGAAATCACCCCGATATCGACATTGCGCTGCTTGAAGATGCGGTTGTCGGCCACCAGGCCCTGGAATTCATCGAGCAGGCGCGGGAAGCCATCACACCAGGCGGCGATATCCTCCAGCATACCGGCCGGCAGATCCTGGTGGACCCCGCCGGGGCGGAACCAGGCAGCATGGAAGCGCGCGCCCGAGACCCGCTCGTAAAATTCCATCAGCTTTTCGCGCTCCTCGAACAGCCAGAGCATCGGCGTCATCGCGCCGACGTCCATCGCATGCGCGGTGGTGTTGAGGATGTGATTGAGAATGCGGGTGATTTCCGCAAACATGGTGCGGATATACTTGGCCCGCAAGGGCACCTCGATGCCCGCCAGCTTCTCCACGGCGAGCACATAGCTGTGCTCCATGCACATGGGGCTGACATAATCGAGGCGGTCCATATAGGGCAGCGCCTGCAGATAGGTCTTGTATTCGATCAGCTTTTCGGTGCCGCGGTGGAGCAGGCCGATGTGCGGGTCGCAGCGCTCGATGATCTCGCCGTCCAGCTCCATCACCAGCCGGAGCACGCCGTGCGCCGCCGGGTGCTGGGGCCCGAAATTGATCATGTAGTTCTGGATTTCGTTGCCGTCCTTGGCCGGCAGCACATCCACCGTGTCATCGGCCGTCCAGGCGGCGCCGGCATTGCCCAAGCTGCTCATTTTGCCGCCTTCTCATCGCCCGGCAGCACATAATCCGTGCCTTCCCAGGGGCTCAGGAAATCAAAGCTGCGGAAATCCTGCGCCAGCCGCACCGGCTCATACACCACCCGCTTGTGCTCTTCCGACCAGCGCAGCTCGACATGGCCGGTGAGCGGGAAATCCTTGCGGAAGGGGTGACCTTCAAAGCCATAATCGGTAAGGATGCGGCGCATGTCGGGGTTGCCGGCAAACATCACGCCATAACAATCCCAGGTCTCGCGCTCATACCAGCCGGCATTGGGGAACAGGCCGGTCAGGCTGGGCACCGGGGCGGCGCCATCGGTGCTGGTCTTCACCCGCAGCCGCAGATTCTGCGCCATCGACAGCAGGTGCACCACCACCTCGAAGCGTTCCGCCCGGTCGGGAAAATCGGCGCCACAAATGTCGATCAACTGGTTGAAGCGCAGATCGGGCGCATCGCGCAGTGCCGCCACGCTCTCCACCAGCGCCGCGCGCGCCACCGTCACGCTGGTTTCGCCCACATGATCGTCAATCGTGATCAGGGCATCGCCCAGCAAGGCGGCCAGGCGGCCGTGCAAATCCGGGTGCCGGCCCATCACCGGCCAGCTGTGCCTGCCCAATTCCGGCGCAATGATGCTCATCTCTTACCGCTCGAACACGCCCACGCGGCGGATCTTCCGCTGCAGGGCCAGGATGCCATAAAGCAGCGCCTCGGCCGTGGGCGGGCAGCCGGGCACATAAATGTCCACCGGCACGATCCGGTCACAGCCGCGCACCACCGAATAGCTGTAGTGATAATAGCCGCCGCCATTGGCGCAGCTGCCCATCGAAATCACATAGCGCGGCTCGGCCATCTGGTCATAGACGCGGCGCAGCGCCGGGGCCATCTTGTTGCACAGCGTGCCGGCCACGATCATCACGTCAGACTGGCGGGGCGAAGCGCGCGGCGCGATGCCAAACCGCTCCATGTCATAACGCGGCATGTTGGTGTGCATCATCTCGACCGCGCAGCAGGCCAGGCCAAAGGTCATCCACCACAGGCTGCCGGTGCGCGCCCAATGGAACAGATCCTCGGTCGAGGTGACAAGAAAGCCCTTGTCCGCCACCTCCTGGCTCACATCGGCCAGAAACAGGTCGCGGTTGCTTTCGGGCAGGGCAATGGCGCCCTTGCTCTCCCCAGGCTGCATCACTCCCACTCCAACGCTCCCACCTTCCAGGCATAGACAAGGCCGATGGCCAGTTCGCCCAGGAATTCCATCATCGCCCACCAGGCGCTTTCCCCGCCCCAGTGCAGGCTGACCGCCCACGGGAACAGGAAGGCCGCTTCCAGGTCAAACACGATGAACAGGATGGCAACCAGATAGAATTGCACATCAAATTTGGCGCGGGCATCGGAAAAGGCGGGAAAGCCGCTTTCATATTCCGAGAGTTTCACCGCTTCCGGCTTGGCCGTGCCGGTGAGCGCCGAAACGGCGATGGGGGCGCTGACAAAGATCAGCGCAAAGGCGATGCCCACTGCAAAAAACAGCAGCACCGGCAGATATTCGGATGCGATGGCCGACATGGCCTGGGTGCGCCTTCATCTGGCTGTTGCGATGCACCATGATTAGCCGCCCCTGGCCGGTGGGGCAACCACCCTGGGCCAAAAAATGCGACATTTTGTCATCACTGCCGGCCGCGCCATCTCGTCTCTTGGCGCAATTGACAGGTGCGGCTCAGCGCAGCGCGCCGGCCACCAGCTTGTGCAGCTTTGACTGGATGGCGCTGTTGCCGGCCACCACCTCGCGGCGGGCCACCATATCCTGCCCACCGCGGAAATCCGAAACGAATCCACCGGCTTCCCGCACCAGCAGGAAGCCCGCCGCCACATCCCAGTGCGACAGGCCGGTTTCCCAGAAGCCATCGAACCGCCCCGCCGCCAGCCAGGCCAGATCAAGCGCGGCGGCACCAAAGCGGCGCACCCCGGCCACTTCCGGCATCACCGCATCAAGAATGGCCGAAAACTGCGCCCGGTTGCCATGGCCCTGATAGGGGATGCCGGTGGCGATCAGGCAATCATTCAGGTCGCGCCGCGCCGAAACGCGCAGCCGCCGGTCCGACAGCCAGGCGCCGCGGCCCTTCTCGGCCCAGAAACTCTCCCCCGTCAGTGGCTGGTGGATCAGGCCGGAGGTGACCTCGCCATCGATTTCGGCGGCGATGGAAATGGCGAAATGCGGGATGCCGTGCAGGAAATTGCTGGTGCCATCCAGCGGATCGACGATCCAGCGGCAGCGCGCGTCGGCCCCCTTGATCTCGCCGCCTTCCTCCAGCAGCAGGCCCCAGTCCGGACGGGCGTGGCGCAGCACCTCCACCACGGCGGCTTCGGCGGCCTTGTCGGCATTGGAGACGAAATCGGCCGGTCCCTTGCGGCTCACCTGCAGCGCATCCACCTCCCCGAAATCGCGCCGCAGCTTGGGCGCCGCCTTGCGCGCGGCCTTTTCCATGACGGTGATCAGCGAACTATGGGCAACCATGGGGCAAGTCCTTGCAGCCGGGCTGGGGCCGGCCGCGCGTGGGGGATGGGGATGCGAAAGAACGCGGCGGCCTTAGCCGAAGCGGCGGGCGATTACCAGCCCAGCACCTCACCAAAGGCGGCGACCCCCGCGGCGGGCCCGCCCTCATGCTCCCACACGGCGCGCACCACGGCGATGAAATCGGCACCGGCGCGCACCAGCGGCGCGGCATTGTGCGGGAAGATGCCGCCAATGGCCACGCAGGGCAGCTGGCTCAGCGTGGTCCACCAGCCCAGGATATCGGGCGTTGGCCGGTAAGGGCTCGGCTTGGTGGTGGTGTCGTAAAAGGCGCCAAAGGCGACATAATCGGCGCCCTGCTCGCCGGCCTCCATGGCCAGGTGGCGGCTGTCGTGGCAGGTGCGGCCGATCTGGGCCCCCGCCCCCAGCAGCGCGCGGGCTTCAGCCAGGCTGCCATCGCCCTGCCCCAGATGCACCCCATCGGCGCCGGCACGCTTGGCCAGATCGGCCCGGTCATTCAGGATGAAGGCGACATCATGGGCCTGGGTGACCGGCAGCAGCGCCTCACACGCCCGCAGCACCGCATCATCATCCACGTCCTTCAGCCGCAGCTGGAACGCCGCCACCGGCCCGCCGTCCAGCGCCGCCTTCAGGCTCTCGGTGAAGGCCGGCAATTCAATGCGGGCCGGCGAGATGACATAGAGCTGGCACGCCGGCCGCTCTTCCTGATCGAAGCGATCAGCAAAATCGGCCGGCAGCGGGATCAGATCGTCGTCGCTCATGAGTTCCCAAGATAGATGTCGATGATCCGGTCCAGCATAGCCAGCGCCTCGGCGCGCGGGCGCTGGAAGGTGTTGCGGCCGATGATGCTGCCGTTGCCGCCGCCGTCACGGATGGCAATCGCATCCTCATACACCGCATCGGTGCCCTTGGTGGCGCCGCCCGAGAACACCACCAGCCGGCGGCCATTCAGGCAGGATTTGACGACATGGGCCACCCGCTTGTCCTGGGTTGACCAGTCGCCGCCCTCATAGGCCTTCACCGCATCCTTCTGCTCGATATGGGCGGTGGGCAGCTTCACCTTGATGATGTGCGCGCCCAGCAGGGCGGCCATGTGCGCGGCATAGGCGCCCACGTCCAGCGCCAGTTCGCCGTCCTTCGTCAGCTTGCCGCCGCGCGGATAGCTCCACAGCACGGTGGCCAGGCCGACCGATTTGGCCTCGGCCGCCAGCTCGCGGAATTCCTCCATCATGTCAAACACATCGTCCGCGCCCGGATAGATGGTGAAGCCGATGGCGGCGCAGCCCAGGCGCAGCGCATCGTCCACCCCGCCGGTCACGGCCTGGTTGATGCCGGTGGCCCAGCTGTTGCTGCTGTTCACCTTGAGGATGGTGGGGATCTGGCCGGCAAATGTGTCGGCACCGGCTTCCAGCATGCCCAGCGGCGCGGCATAGGCCGAAAGCCCGGCATCGATCGCCAACTGGTAATGATAATGCGGGTCATAGGCTTCGGGATTGGGCGCAAAGCTGCGCGCCGGGCCATGTTCAAAGCCCTGGTCAACGGGCAGGATCACCATCTTGCCGGTGCCGCCCAGCCGGCCCTGCATCAGCATGCGCGCCAGATTGGCCTTGGTGCCCGGATTGTCGCTCTCGTAATTCGCCAATATGGCCTTCACGGTTGGCGTGATCGACATGTCTTCCCCCTTTTCAAGCCTGTTGCAGCGCCACCACGCCGGGCAGGGCCTTGCCTTCCATCCATTCCAGAAAGGCCCCGCCGGCCGTGGAAATGAAACTGAATTCGCTGGTCACGCCGGCGTGGGCCAGCGCCGCCACCGTGTCACCACCCCCGGCAACGGTCAGCAGCGTGCCGGCTTGAGTCAGCGCCGCCGCCGTGCGCGCCAGCGCCACCGTGGCGGCATCAAAGGGCGCCAGTTCAAACGCGCCCAGCGGCCCGTTCCACAGCGCGGTGGCGCAGGTTTTCAGCGCATCACCCAGCGCCTCCACGGCGGCCGGGCCGATATCCAGCACCATTTCATCGGCGGCGATATCATGGATATTGGCCACGCGATGTTCGGCATGCGCCTTGAATTCGCGGGCCACCACCACGTCATAGGGCAGGTGTATGGTGCAACCGGCAGCCTCGGCGCGGGCCATGATGTCCAGCGCGGTGGCCTTCAGATCATGCTCGCACAACGATTTGCCCACGTCGATGCCGCGCGCCGCCAGAAAGGTGTTGGCCATGCCGCCGCCGATCATCAGATGATCCACCTTGCCGACCAGATTGGTCAGCACATCGATCTTGCTTGATACCTTGGCGCCGCCCACCACGGCCGCCACCGGCCGCTTGGGCTGGCCCAGCGCGGCTTCCAGCGCCTTCAGTTCGGCTTCCATCGTGCGCCCGGCAAAGGCCGGCAGATGATGGGCCAGGCCTTCCGTGCTGGCATGGGCGCGGTGGGCGGCCGAAAAGGCGTCGTTCACATAAAAATCGCCCAGCTTCGCCAGTTCGGCCACGAACGCCGGATCATTGGCTTCCTCACCGGCATGGAAACGGGTGTTCTCCATCACGGCGATGCCGCCGGCCGGCAGCGCGGCCAGCGCGGCGGCGGCGGCTTCGCCCACGCAATCTTCGATGAACGCCACGTCGCGGCCCAGCACGCCGGCCAGCGCGGCGGCCACCGGCTTCAGGCTGTTTTTCGCATCCCGCCCCTTGGGCCGGCCAAAGTGGGACAGCACCGCCACGCGCGCGCCGGCATCGGCCAGCGCCGCGATGCTGGCCACGGCGGCGCGCAGGCGGGTGGCATCGCCCACGGTCTTTTGACCACTGGGGCCATCGGCCATCGGCACGTTCAGATCGGCACGGACCAGCACGGTCTTGCCAGCCAGCGCCGGCATGTCATCGATGGTGCGAAAGCCGGCCATGGGGATTACAGAAACTTGCCCATCGCCACGGCCGTATCGGCCATGCGGTTGGAAAAGCCCCATTCATTGTCATACCAGGCGAGCACGCGCACCAGATTGCCGCCGATCACCGCGGTTTCCAGGCTGTCCACGGTGGACGAGGCCGGGCTGTGGTTGAAATCGATCGACACCAGCGGTTCCACGGCGAAATCCAGCACGCCCTTCAGTTCGCCGGCCGCTGCCGCCGCCAGCGCCGCGTTCACCTCATCCTTGCTCGTCGGCTTGGCGCTTTCGAAGGTGAGATCGACCACCGAGACATTCGGCGTCGGCACGCGGATGGCCGAACCATCCAGCTTGCCCTTCAGCTGCGGCAGCACCTCGCCCACGGCGCGGGCGGCGCCGGTGGTGGTGGGGATCATCGACAGCGCAGCGGCGCGGGCGCGGCGCGGATCATCGTGGATCTGATCAAGGATCTTCTGGTCGTTGGTATAGGCGTGGACCGTCGTCATCAGGCCCTTCACGATGCCGAATTCGCGATCGAGGATCATCGCCACCGGCGCCAGGCAATTGGTGGTGCACGAGGCGTTGGAAACGATATTGTGTTCCGCCGCGATCTTGCCGTGGTTCACGCCATACACCACGGTCAGGTCAACATTCTTGCCCGGCGCGGAGATCAGCACCTTCTTTGCGCCGGCCGTCATGTGGGCACCGGCCTTGGCGGCATCGGTGAAGAACCCGGTGCATTCCAGCGCGATGTCCACGCCCATGGCGGCGTGCGGCAGTTTGGCCGGATCACGCTCGGCGGTCACGGCGATGCGCTTGCCGTTCACCACGATTGCATCGCCATCCACGCTCACGCTGCCGGGGAAGGCGCCGTGCACACTGTCCCGCGCCAGCAGGCGGGCATTGGCCTGGGCGCTGGCGAGATCGTTGATCGCCACCACCTCGATATCCGTGCGGCCGGATTCGGCAATGGCGCGCAGCACATTGCGGCCGATGCGGCCAAATCCGTTGATTGCAACCTTCAGTGCCATGTGTCTTGCCCTTCCTCAGCGGCCCAGATGGGCCTTCACCCGCGCGGCGATGGCCGGCGCGGTCAAACCATATTCGGCATACAGCCGTTCGGCCGGCGCCGATGCCCCGAAATGATCAATGCCGATGTTGAGCCCGTCGCTGCCGGTCCAGCGCTCCCAGCCCATCGTCACCCCGGCTTCCACCGAGATCTTCGCCACACCCGCCGGCAGCAGATCGGCGCGATAGGCGGCATCCTGCGCCGCAAACGCTTCCCAGCACGGCATGGAGACGACATCGCAGCCGATGCCATCGGCCTCCAGCAGGCTCGCCGCCTCGGCCGCGATATGCACTTCTGAACCGGTGGCGATCAGCACGGCGGCGCGCTTGTGGCCGGCGGCGACCAGGCGATAGGCGCCGCGCGCGCTCAGCATCTCGCCGGCATCGCTGCGCAGCGGCGGCAGATTCTGGCGCGACAGGGCAAGGACGGAGGGGCGCGTTGCGTCCTTCAGGGCGCAGGCCCAGGCCTCGGCGGTTTCCACCGCATCGGCCGGCCGCCACACCGCCACATTGGGCATGGCGCGCAACGATGCCAGATGCTCGATCGGCTGGTGGGTGGGGCCATCCTCGCCCAGCCCGATGCTGTCGTGCGTGGCGACATGGATCACCCGGATCTGCTGGATGGCGGCCAGCCGGATGGCGTTGCGCATATAATCGCTGAACACCAGGAAGGTGCCGCCATAGGGGATCACCCCGCCGTGCAGCGCCATGCCGTTCATCGCGGCGGCCATGCCGAATTCGCGGATGCCATAATGCACATAACGGCCGCCATAATCGGCGGCCGAAAACAGCGGCTGGCCCTTGGCCTTGGTGTTGTTGGAGCCGGTGAGATCAGCCGAGCCGCCCAGCAGCTCGGGCAGCGCCGGCACCAGCGCATCCAGCGCCATCTCGCTGGCCTTGCGGGTGGCAATCTTGGGCGGATTGGCGATCAGGCCGGCAACATGCGCCTGATAGGCGGCATTGCCTTCGGGCAGGCGGCCCTCCATGCGGCGGGTGAACTCGCCGGCCTGTGCATGCGTGGCCAGCCGGGCTTCCCAGGCGGCGCGGGCAGCAGCGCCGCGGGCGCCCAGCCCTTCCCACCAGGCCTTGATCTCGGCCGGAATCGCGAACGGGCCGTGGGTCCAGCCCAGCGCGGCGCGGGCACCCTCGATCTCCTTGGCACCCAGCGGGCTGCCATGGCTGCCACTGGTGCCGGCCTTGGTGGGGGCACCCTTGCCGATGGTGGTGCGCGCCGCGATCAGGCTGGGGCGCGGATCGGCCCTGGCCGCCGTGAGCGCCGCATCAATGCTGGCAAAATCATGCCCGTCACACGCCACCACATGCCAGCCGGCAGCGGCAAAGCGGGCGGCCATGTCTTCGGAACTGGCCAGGCTGACCGGGCCATCGATGGAAATGCCGTTATCGTCCCAGATCAGGTTGAGCCGGCCCAGCCGCAGATGGCCGGCGAGCGAAATCGCTTCCTGTGAAATGCCCTCCATCAGGCAGCCATCGCCGGCGATCACCCAGGTGGCATGATCCACCAGCGCATCGCCGAACACGGCGTTCAGATGGCGTTCGGCCATGGCCATGCCCACCGCCATCGCAAGCCCCTGCCCCAGCGGCCCGGTGGTGCATTCCACGCCCGGCAATTCGGTGTTTTCCGGGTGGCCGGCGCAAGGGCTGTGCCACTGGCGGAAGCGCTTGATGTCGTCCAGCGTCGGGCTGGCATAGCCGGTCAGGTGCAGCAGCGCATAGATCAGCATCGAACCATGGCCGGCCGACAGCACGAAGCGATCGCGATCCGGCCAGCGCGGGGCGGCCGGATCATATTTCAGGTGATTGGCAAACAGCACGGTCGCCACGTCGGCCATGCCCATCGGCATGCCAGGGTGGCCGCTGGCGGCGGCCTCCACCGCGTCCATCGCCAGCGCCCGGATGGCATTGGCCCGGGCAGCCCAGGCGGGGGAGAAATCGGTCATTCGCGGCCGTACCTGTTGCGGCGCCGCCGGCAGCAGCGCTGGAAGAGCGGAATATGTCGCGCCGGGCTTTGGCCGATGCACGGCGGCAACGTCAACCTTTTGCTTGCCAGCGCGGCAAAATTGGCGGGTGCGATTCTTGACGCTCCTTCACAACTGCCCCTATCAATCAACGCGGGCGCACCGCAGCCTGATGGTGGGAGAGCAGCCATTTCCGAACTGGACAGCCTGCTGGAGCGACTCGAGCGTGCCATCGCCGCCATCGAGCGCCGGCGTCTGGGCGAACAGGCCATGATCGGCGAACTGCGCCAGCAACAGGGGGCAGACCGGGCGCGCCTGGCGCGGATCGAGGCCGCCGCCGGCGAGGCGGTGGCCGCCATCGATGCGCTGCTGGCCGGGCCGCACTGATGGGCCAGGCATTGCTCACCATCGCGGGGCGCAGCTATCGCATCCCGGCGCGCGATGGCGACGAGGTGCGCATCGCCCGGCTGGGTGACGAACTGTCGGCCCGCGCCCACCGCCTCACCACCGCGCTGGGCACCCTGCCCGAAACGCAGTTGCTGGTGCTGGTGGCGCTGATGCTGGCCGATGAACTGGCCGAAGCGCGCGGTGCCAACCCGCCGCCGGCCAGCGCCGCCGCCAGTGCCGGCCCCGATTCTGGCCCCGATCTGGCCCAATTGGCCGCGCTGGTGGCCCGGCTGGAAGCGCTGGCCGGCACTTGAGCCCGGCGGCCCCAGCGCCTATAGCAACAGGCGGCGGGCACTGCCCGGTACGAGCAAGCAAGCATCCCTGAGGCGATAATCATCCTATTGGGGGCTGGCACTGGGTGAGCCGTGGTTCACCACAACTGGTTCCCACCTGACGTTACTGGCGTCAGAGGATCTTCAAGTCCAACGGCCCATGGTGGTCCCGCCACATCACCCGCCCAAAGGCCAGCCCAAAGCCCCGTCATGTCAAAATCCGATCTGCGCCGCCACTATCGCGCTGCCCGCAAGGCCTTTGTGGCCGGGCTGCCGGCCGGCGCGCGCGAACAGCTGGAACGGCAACTGGCCGTGGTGATCGCCCCGGCGCTGGCCGGGGTAAGCCTTGCCGGCAGCTATGCCGCGGTGGGTGACGAGATTGACCCGGTGTGGGTGGAAAAGCGGCTGGGCCCGCATGCCTTCCCGCGCGTTTCCGGCCCCGAAATCAGCTTCCACCTGGCCGAATGGAGCACGCTGGTGCCGGGCTTCCAGAACATCCCCGAACCGCCCGCCGGCGCCCCGCGCGTTGAGCCTGATCTGCTGCTGGTGCCGCTGATCGCGGTCACCCTGTCGGGCGTCCGGCTGGGCCAGGGCCGCGGCTATTATGACCGGGCGCTGGCCCGCCTGCGGTCCCGCCGTCCGGTGCTGGCCATCGGGCTGGCCTGGGAATGCCAGATCGCGCCGGCCCTGCCGGCCGAGCCGTGGGACATGCCGCTGGATCTGGTCGCGACACCGGAGCGGCTGGTCGATTGCCGCCAGCACCGCTAAGGGCCGGGGCCATGACGATTTCGCCCCACCGCATTCCGCCCGAACCGAGCTGGCGCAAGCCGGTCGGCATGCTGGGCATCATCCTCTACATCGCTGCCTATGCACTGGCCATCGCCGCGCTGGCCGATTGGCTGCAGGGCCTGCCGCGCCTTGTTGAAATGCTGATCTATGCCGCCGCCGGGCTGGCGTGGATCGCCCCGCTGAAACCCGTGCTGCTGTGGATGAACACCGGCCGCTGGAGAGTGAAATGACCGTTTTGCCGGCCGCCGCCTGCCAGACCATGACCGAGGTGCGCGCCGGGGTGGACGCGCTGGATCGCGAGCTGGTCGCGCTCCTTGCCCGCCGCTTCACCTATATGGATGCCGCCGCCCGCATCAAGCCGGCGCGCAGCCATGTGCGCGACGAGGCCCGCAAGGCCCAGGTGATCGCCAATGCAAGCGCTGCTGCGGCCGCCGCCGGCCTGCCCGCCGGCCTCGCCGAGGCGCTGTGGGAAATCCTGGTCGAATCCTCCATCGCCCACGAACTGGGCGAGTGGGACCGGCGCCACCCCGACGCGGCGTAACCAACAGGCCAAACGAAAAACCCCGCTGCCAACGCTGGCAGCGGGGTTTTTCGTGTCGCCACTTGGGGCAAGTGGCGCGAGTGACGGGGCTCGAACCCGCGACCTTCGGCGTGACAGGCCGACGCTCTAACCGACTGAGCTACACCCGCGTGTCTTGCGGAGCCGCGCAGATATGGAAGCCGCGCAGGCCTGTCAAGCATCGATTCAATTCAGCTTGTGGACAAGTCATTCTCCGCTAGGAACGGTGGCATGACCAGCCCATCTGATGATCCCGTCGGCCCGCGCGCCGTCGCCCGCCTGCTCTCGCTCCTCGCGCTCGAGGAAGTGGAAACCGATCTCTTCCGCGGCCAGTCCACCGATGAGGGCTGGATTCGCGTCTATGGCGGCCAGGTGGTGGCGCAGGCGCTGATGGCGGCCAGCCGCACGGTGGAGGCGCCCCGCCTGTGCCACAGCCTGCACAGCTATTTCATCCGCCCCGGCGATCCCAAGCTGCCCATCGTCTACAAGGTGGAGCGTGACCGTGACGGCGCCGGCTTCACCACCCGCCGGGTCGTGGCGATCCAGAAGGGCCGGCCGATCTTCAACATGGCCGCCAGTTTCCAGCTGCCCGAAGACGGGCTGGAGCATGATGTGCGCCCGCCGGCCGATGTGCCGCACCCCGAAACGCTGGAAAGCGATTCGGAATGGGCGCGGCGCAACGCCCCCAACGCGCCCGAACCCTGGCGCACCATCTGGCTCACCCGCGAACGGCCGCTGGATGTGCGGGCGGTGGATGGCGATGATGATTTCTTCAACCCCCGGAAACGCCCGCCGCAACAGCGCCACTGGGTGCGCCTGGCCGCCAGCCTCAGCCCCGAACAGGCCGCCGATCCGGTGCTGCAACGCTGCCTGTTCGCCTATGCCTCCGACATGACGCTGCTCGATACCTGCCTGGCCCCGCACGGCATCGGCTGGTCAAACCCCGCCCTGCAATCGGCCAGCCTTGATCATGCCATCTGGTTCAACCAGACGCCCGACATGAACCAGTGGCAGTTGTTTGATCAGGACAGCCCGATGGCCGCCGGCGGGCGCGGCATCAACCGCGCCATCGTGCACGATATCGGCGGCAATCCCATCGCCTGCGTGATGCAGGAAGGCCTGATCCGTTACCGGCCCTGAAACCGCCAGCCCGCCGCCGCTGTGTGTTGGGCCCCTATTTCCGGCCATCGCCCGGCCGGAAGCGGGCGGCGTGCAGATCGGCGGCGATGGTGCGTTCCAGATCGGCCACTTCGGCCATCAGCCGGCGGTGGCTGCGCGCGGCTTCGGCATGGGCGGCGCGCAGCCGCGCCTGCTGTTCCCGCGCCGCCGCGCTGTGGCCTTCGGCGATCACCCGGCGATCATGGGCGCGCAATTCCACGCCGTGCAGATCAAAGCTGGTGTCGTGCCGGCGCAGGGCGGCGGCCACCGCCTCCAGCCGGCGCGCCGCGGCCATGTGCTGGGCATTCCAGCGGGCATGATCATCGATCCAGCCGCGCTGTTCGGCAGCCAGCCGGGGATCGGGCGGCGGCGTTTGCGCAACGGCCGCGGTGCCGGCAAGCAGCAACAGGCCGGCAAAACCGGCAAAACCGGTAAGGGCGGAAAGGGCGGCCGGGGCGGCAAACGGATTCGGGGCTGGGCGCATGGCAGGATCCGGCAAGCTGATAATGATTACATGAGCGTAATCTTTATCGCGCCGGCCAACAAGAGGGGGCGAAGGTGACGAAAGCGCCACTGCATCATCGCCTGAAACGGCCGCCCTATCATTCGGCGCTGGGGCCGGGGCTGGTCACCGGCGCGGCCGATGATGATCCGTCCGGCATTGCCACCTATGCTCAGGCCGGCGCCACCCACGGCTATGCGCTGTTGTGGCCGGTGGTGCTGGCGTGGCCCTTTCTCACGGTTTTCCAGTTCACCTGTGCCGAAATCGCCCGTGTCACCGGCAAGGGGCTGGCCGCCAATCTGAAATCCAGCCTGCCGCGCCCGGCGGTGTGGGGGGTGGTGGTCCTGCTGCTGGGGGCCAATATCCTCAACATCGCCGCCGATATCGCCGCCATGGCCGAAGCGGCGCGGCTGGTTGCCGGCGGCAACCGCACGGCGCTGATGGCCGGCTTTGCTGCCGGCTCGCTGCTGCTGCAGGTGTTCGTGCCCTATCATCGCTATGTCGGGCTGCTGAAATGGCTCACCCTGTCGCTGTTCGCCTATGTGGGGGTCGTGCTGGTGGCCGGGGTGCCGTGGCGCGCCTTTGCCGCCGGCCTGTGGCCCAGCGTGCCGGCCGGCAGCGCCACCACCATCGTCGCCATCCTGGGCACCACCATCAGCCCCTATCTGTTTTTCTGGCAGAGCAGCCAGGAGATCGAGGAAATGCGCCTGCACCATGTGGCGCCCCTGTCCCGCCGGCCGCGCGGTGCCACGCGCGAACTGCACCGGCTGGTGATGGACAGCGCGGTGGGCTTTCTGGTCACCATGCTGATTTCGCTGTGCATCATCGCCGCCACCGCGGCCACGCTGCACGGGGCCGCCGGCCATGCCATCGCCACCGCCGCCGATGCCGCCGCCGCCCTGCGGCCGGTGGCCGGCGATTTCGCCTTCGCGCTGTTTGCCAGCGGCATCATCGGCACCGGCCTGCTGGCGGTGCCGGTGCTGGCCGGTTCGGCCGCCTATGCCCTTGCCGAACTGATGGGCTGGCGCGCCGGGCTGGAACTGAAACCGCGGGAGGCCGCCGGCTTTTATGCCATCATCAGCCTGGCCGTGCTGGCGGCGCTGGGCATCGATCTGGCCGGCATCGATGCCATGCAGGCGCTGTTCTGGTCGGCGGTGGCCAATGGCGTGGTGGCCGTGCCGGTGATGCTGGCGATCATGCTGCTGGCCAGCCGCCGCGCGGTGATGGGCCGATATCGTGTCACCGGGGCCCAGGCCCTGATCGGCTGGGGCGCCGTGGCGCTGATGGCCCTGGCCAGCGCCGGCATGCTGCTCTTGTGATGGCTGCACTTCACCGCCTAAGCTTGGCCTCGACTCACACAGGGGATCACCACATGGCCACGCTCACCCGCCCCGATGGCACCGAAGCCGCCGATCTCGCCCTTTCCCGCCGCGCCGTGCTTCTGGCGGCCGGCTATGCCGCCTTTGATATCGCCGCGCAGGCCGAACCGATCCGCACCCCGGCCGATGGCCTCGTCACCGGCTGGGAAACCCTGCCCGGCGGCCTGCCGGCCTATGTGGCGCGGCCGGCGGCGGCCGGCAAGCACCCGGCGGTGATCGTGGTGAACGAGATTTTCGGCGTGCACGAATGGATCCAGGATGTCTGCCGCCGCTTTGCCCGCGCCGGCTATGTCGCGGTGGCGCCCGAATATTTCTTCCGCGGCGATCCCGACAAGAGCCTGCCCAAGCTCACCGATTTCACCGCCATCCGCGCCATCGTCGCCAAGGCCGGCCACGAACAGGTGATGGGGGACACGAAAACCACGCTCGATTGGCTGGGGGCGCAGGCCTTTGTTGCCGCCAGCCGGATCGGCATCACCGGCTTCTGCTGGGGCGGCGCCGTCACCTGGATGGCGGCGGCGCGCTTCCCGGCGCTGAAGGCCGGCGGCGCCTGGTATGGCCGCATCAAGGGCGAACCGGGCGCGGAAGGGCGCAAATGGCCGATCGAGGTGGCCGGCGAATTGAAGGCCCCGGTGCTCGGCCTCTATGGCGCGCTCGACAAGGGCATTCCGGTGGCCGACGTGGAGGCGATGCAGGCTGCGATCAGGGGCACGAAGAGCAGCATCATCCTCTACCCGCAGGCCGATCACGGTTTCCTCGCCGATTACCGCCCCAGCTACAACGCGGCGGCCGGCGCGGATGCCTGGGCGAAATTGCTGGCACATTTCAAGGCCAACGGGGTGTGAGGTGGCCGAATGGGATCTGGCCCGGGCGCTGCACAAGAAGGCCGAGGTGGAAACCGCGCGGCTGCAAGCGTTCAGCTTCCGCCAGCGCGCCCGCGCCCTCAGCCTGATCGCCCGCGCCCATGGGCTTGATCCGGCGGGGCTGGCCGCCAGCCTGTCGGTCTGCCCCGATTCCGCGCTGCTGGCGGGCCTCGCCCGTGCCATCGGCCATGGCCCGGCCGAAACCGCCGCCATCCTGGCCGAAGCCCTCGCCACCGCCCGCCGCGACCTGATCGCCGAAGAGGGCGATCCCAGCCCGCACCGGCTGGCCTAGAACCCCACGAACCGCGCCGCCTCATCAACGCTCTTGCGCTCGGGCACCACGGCGTTGGCGGGGAAGGTCTCATCCGGCCAGCCCAGTGCCGGGCCCAACACCAGGCCCATGAGCGAAAAGCAGAATTCAAACCCGCTCGTGCCCCAACACCCGCGCCCCCTGATGGCCTGGCCGCTGCGGCTGGCAGCCGCCACAGGGTCGCTGCACCCGAAAAATTCGGGGTGGCCTGCGGCCGGCCGCGCGGTTAGCCCTTGGCCATGACCAGCGGCCTCAATGCCCTCACGCCCAAGGAACAGGAGGCGCTGCGCCTGCTGGCCCAGGGGCATGACGCAAAAAGCATCGCCCGCCATCTTGGCCTGTCGGTCCACACCATCAACGAACGGCTGCGTGATGCGCGGCGCAAGCTGGGCGTATCGAGCAGCCGCGAGGCCGCCCGCCTGCTGTTGGCTGCCGAAGCCCCCGAAAAATCGGCGGACACGGCTTTGGGGGCTGCAATCCCGTCCGCACCGGCCCAGTCTGCGCCACACCAGCCTGCCGCCCGCGGCCCGCGGCCCCGGCCGGGCTGGCAAACCGGAGCCGTTGCCATGTCCTTTGTCCTGTCGTTCGCCGCCATCGTCGCGCTGGCCCTGCCCTCCAATCCCTCGGCCGATCCCCCAGCCGATGTGTCGCCCCCGGCGGCCTCGGCCAGCACCGGCACCCTCACTGCCACGCTGGCGGAACCGGCCCCCGCCCTTGCGGGCGAAAGCCCGCCGGTCGCTGCCGCCCGCCGCTTTCTGGCGCTGGTCGATGCCGGCGACTGGGCCGGCAGCTGGAACGCCACCGGCAAGAGCTTTCGCGCGCTCAACTCCAGCGCCCGCTGGGCCGAAGTCGCCGCCCGCGTGCACGGCCCGCTCGGCCCGGCCAGCCGCCGCGATGTGATCAGCAGTTCCTATGTGCCAGCCCCGCCTGACGGTCTGTGGCAGGTCCGGTTCCGCACCCGGTTTGCCGGCAAACCCGACGCCATCGAAACCCTGTCACTCGTGCAGGAAGGCGATGGCTGGCGCGTGGTCGGCCTGATGCTGGAGTGAACGCCTGGCGCCAGGCCCCAGCCTAAAAACCGACGAACCGCGCCGCCTCATCGACGCTCTTGCGCTCCGACACCACGGCGTTGGCGGGGAATGTCTCGTCCGGCCAGCCCAGCGCGATGGCCTTCATGATCACCTGGTCATCGGCGATGCCGGCATGTTCGCGCACCACTGGCGACTGCATGATGCCCTGGCTGTTGATCACGGCGCCCAGCCCGCGTGACCAGGCGGCGTTGACCAGCGCGGTGGAGACGGCGCCGCAATCGAACGGCGTGTCGTCGCTGCCCGCCAGCACCTTGTCATAGGTGATGATCACGCACACCGGCGCATCAAACTGGCGGAAGCCGCGCAGCACCCAATCCTGCCGCGCCGGCGCATCATCGCGGGCGATGCCCATGGCGGCAAACAATTGCTTGGCCACGCCGATCTGTCGCTCGCGGTGGACGCCGGCAAAGGCCTCCCCGGTGCGGAATTCGCGGCTGTGGGGGATGCCGGCCAGGTTGCGTTCGGTGTTGCCGGCGCGGATACGGTCAAGCGGTTCGCCGGTGACGACAGTGAAATTCCACGGCTGGGTGTTCATCGATGACGGGCTGCGCATCGCCAGCGCCAGGATCTCCCGGATCAGTTCCATCGGCACCGGCTTGTTCAGAAAGCCCCGGATGGAGCGGCGGCCCAGCACCACCTCGTCATAGGTCATCATCCGCGCACCCTTTCCGCAATCGCCTGCCCGGCGGCATGGCCCGAGGCCCAGGCCCATTGGAAATTGTAACCGCCCAGCCAGCCTGTCACATCCACTGCCTCGCCGATGGCGAACAGCCCTTCAATATGATTGGCCATCAGGGTGCGGCTGCTCAGGGTGGCGGTGTCGATGCCGCCGGCGGTGACTTCGGCCTTGGCAAAACCCTCGGTGCCATCGGGGCGGAAGGCCCAGGCCTTGAGGCGGGCCATCGCGGCGCTCAGGCTGGCGTCCTTGTGCGCACCCAGTTCGCCGGGCAGCGCCAGCGCCGCGCTCAGCGCCTCGGCCAGCCGTTCGGGCAGGGCAGCGGCCAGCACGGCTTTCAGGCCGGCCTTTGGCCGCTGCCGCTTGGCGCCCAGCAGCCAATCGGCCGGGGCATCGGGCAGGAAATCCACCGCGATCGCCTCGCCATGCCGCCAATAGCTGGAAACCTGCAACATCGCCGGGCCGGAAAGCCCCTTGTGGGTGAACAGCGCCGCCTCGCGGAAAGCGGCCTTGCCGGCTTTCGCCACCACGTCGGCGGCCACGCCGGCCAGTTCGCGGAACAGATTTTCGCCCTGCGGCAGGGTGAAGGGCACCAGCGCCGGGCGCGGCGGAATGATCTTGCAGCCGAACTGCTTGGCCAGTTGATAGGCAAAGCCGGTCGCCCCCAGCTTGGGGATGGCCGGGCCGCCGGTGGCGATCACCAGATTGGCCGCCGTGAACGTGCCGGCGCTGGTGGTGACGGTGAAGCGGCCATCGGCATGGCCGACATCGCTGATGGCGGCGCCAAAGGCGAACTCCACCTGCCCGGCGGCGCATTCGTCCATCAGCAGGGCGACGATCTGCCGGGCCGAGCCGTCGCAGAACAACTGCCCCAGGGTCTTTTCATGCCAGGCGATGCGGTGTTTTTCCACCAGCGCCAGGAAATCCGCCGGCGTGTAGCGCGACAGGGCGGAGCGGGCGAAGTGGCGATTCTCGCTGAGATAGCGTTCGGGCACCGCGCCGATGTTGGTGAAATTGCAGCGGCCGCCGCCGGAAATCAGGATCTTGCGGCCCGGTTCGGCATTGTGATCGATCACCAGCACGCGCGCGCCGGCCTGGGCGGCGGTGGCGGCGCAAAACAGGCCGGCGCCGCCGGCCCCCAGGATGATGGCATCAGGCGGCATGGCCTGCGCGGGTAGCGGCGCGGCGCGCCCCGCGCAAGCCGATCAGGCGGCACTCAGCTCGAAATGCGGGCCGTCGATGAAGACGCTCTTTTGCCCGGCGCGCTTGCGGCGGGTGACAT
>JAIXUQ010000004.1 GCA_027483465.1 Sphingomonadales bacterium | reverse complement strand
TGCAGCAACTGGTCCCCGCGCCCGATGCGGAAGCCTTCCCAGCCCTTGGCCGCCACCGCGTTGCAGATATCGGTGTAGGTGTGCAGGCCGCCGGCATAGGCCATGAACCGGCGCGGCTTGCCCGGCACGTTGGCGCCCATGTACCAGCTGTTGGCCTGGGGCAGCAGGGTCATCGCCGCGGTCTGGTCCACCAGGTCGGTCCACAATTGCTCGGCCTCGCGCGTCGCCTCGATGCGGCCGGCCTGGGCGGCGTTCAGATCGGCGATGATGCGCGCCACATATTCCACATGCTGTTCGATGCTGTGGATCATGTTGGTCAGCACCGATGGGCTGCCCGGCCCGGTGATCAGGAACAGATTGGGGAAGCCGGCCACCATCAGGCCCAGATAGGTTTCCGGGCCGGCCGCCCAATGCTCCTTGATCGTCTCGCCGCCCACGCCCCTGATGTCGATGCGCTCGATGGCGCCGGTCATCGCGTCAAAGCCGGTGGCCAGCACCACGGCATCGAAATCGAAACTGCGGCCGGCGGTGCGGATGCCGGTGGCGGTGAAGGTCTCCAGCGGGTCAGCGCGCAGATCGACCAGCTCGACATTGTCACGGTTGTAGGTGGCGTAATAGCCGGTGTCGACACAGGGGCGCTTGGTGCCAAAGGGGTGATCCTTGGGGGTGAGCAGTTCGGCCACCCTGGGGTCTTTCACCTGCTCGCGGATCTTGGCGGCGACGAATTCGGCGATGATCTTGTTGGCGGCCGGATCAATGCCCTGATCGGCGAAGCCACCCAGGATGCGGAAGCCGCCCCAGGCCCAGCGCCGTTCCAGTTCGGCCTTGATCTCGTCGGGCGCGGTCTGCGTGGCAATGGCGTCCTCGCGCGTTTCGTTCCAGAAGCCACCAACGGTGGCGCGGCTGCGGGCGCGATAGGCGCGGGGATCGGCCAGCCATTCCTGCCAGTCGGCCTCCGGAATCGGGCCGTTGTGCGCCGGCATCGAATAGTTGGGCGTGCGCTGGAACACGGTGAGATGGGCGGCGGTTTCGGCGATGATCGGGATCGACTGGATGGCCGATGAACCGGTGCCAATGATGCCCACGCGCTGGCCGCTGAAATCCACGCCTTCGTGCGGCCAGCGCGAGGTGCGGTGGATGGTGCCCTGATAATCGCCAATGCCGGGGAAGGTGACATCGGTGGGGACGGACAGGCAACCGGTGGCCAGCACGACAAAGCGCGCCGCGATGACCTCGCCGGTGTCGAGCGTGACATTCCAGCCATCGGCGGCGGCATCCCACTGCGCTGCCGTCACCCGCGTGTTGAAGCGGATCGCCGGGCGCAGATCAAACCGGTCCGCGACATGGTTGGCATAGGCCAGAAGTTCCGGCTGCGGCGCATAGCGTTCGGTCCAGCGCCATTCCTGTTCCAGGCGCTCGTCAAAGCCGAAGCTGTATTCCAGGCTCTGGATATCGACGCGCGCACCCGGATAGCGGTTCCAGTACCAGGTGCCGCCCACGCCGCTGCCGGCCTCGATCACCTGATGGCTCAGGCGCTGTGCGCGGGCCTTCAGCGCCATGTACATGCCGGAAAATCCGGCCCCGACAATCAGCACGTCCAGACGGTCGGTCATTGCCTTCTCCCCAATTTTGGTTTTCGGGCCACGCTATCACGCGGCCGGGGGCGGCCAAGCTGGGAATAATGGGTGCGACAGGCTGTGCGACGGCCAAGAAAAAGGCCCGGCAGCAGGTGCTGCCGGGCCGATTTTTCCGGTTCAGATCCGCTGGATCAGGCCGCCGGCTTGGCCGGGGCCGCCGCCGTTTCGGCCGACGCCGGAGCGGGCGCCGCCGCGGGGGCCGTCGCCACCACCGGAGCCGGTGCAGCATAATTGCCCTTCAGTGTCGGATAATCCTTCAGCATCTTCACCCCGCCCAGCGGCTTGTTCACGCCCTGGTGGCAGGTGGCGCAGTTGACCTTGTAGGGGTCGCCATGCGGGCCACGGCGGTTGCCATACAGGCCCTTGCCGTTGGCCGGCCACACATCGCCCAGCGCCGAGATATAGTTGTTGTTGATGTCCCGCACCATGCGGATGCCGTACCAGGCGTTCACACGCTGCGACCGGCTGTCATCCCACTTCGCGAAATTGTTCGAGTTGTGGCAGAAGGTGCAGTTCACGCCCAGACCCTGGCTCATGTGCATCATCAGGCCATAGGTCTTTTCGGTGGTCTGGATGGCAGCGCTGCTGGCGGCGGTGGGGAAGGCCTTGCCGCCCACCCGGATATTGTCCTTGCCGGCCAGATAATCCGTGAACGGATCATAGTTCAGGCTGGCATAGGCCACCGAAGCCGCCGGCGTGTTGCCGCCGCGCTTGTTGCCGGTGATGTTGCCCGGATCGGGCACCGCCGTCGACCAGTTGTTGACCGGCACGGGATTGCCGCGGTGGCAGGTCCAGCAGGTCACACCGGCGTTTTCCTGGCCCGCCGTCTCGCCATAGTTGTTGGCGAAGTGCGGACGCCAGTTGGCGTTGATGTTGCGCGTCATCAGCAGCATCTTGCGCGCCACGACCTTGGTGTACTTCTCGTCCGAGGCCATGTTTTCCGGGTTGTGGCAGTAGGTGCAGCCGGCATCCTTGATGTTCGAACCATCTGGCGCGATCCAGGTCGTCATGGCCTGCATCAGATAGTTGAACTCATCAACCGACGTGTCGCCCAGCACCTGGACATTCTCGTAGGCCGTGCCCGCCTTCTCGCCGGCCACCATTTCGGCGGTCAGTTCATAGGGCGGGGCGGGGATTTCGCCCACCTTGGCCTTGCTGTCCGGATCGGCGATCAGCACCAGAGCGGTGCCGCGCGGGCCCACCTGCTCCTGCTCTTTCCGGCCCAGTTCGCAACCGGCCAGCAGCAGCGCCGGCAGGGCGATGGCGACCAGCTTGTTCAGCCTGTTCATTGCGGAGCTCCCGGAAGAGTGGCGGGATCAACGACGCCCGTCGCCGGATATTCCAGCGCGAAGCCGTGCTGCACAGCCCAGAGGTACCAATTGTCAACCACGGTGCCGGTGAGCAGGATGCCAATGCCGCCGGTGAGCGTGGTCAGCACCGCAAACCACCAAGCCCAGCGGTGGATCGATTCCATGGTGGCGTTCCAGCCCATGGTCCAGCGCCAGAACAGCGCTGCACGCTCCGAGGCGGTGCCGCGGTCGGTGATCTGCTCGATCTCGCGCTCGCCGCCATAGCGGCCGACGGCCAGGATGGTGGCGCCGTGCATGGCGAACAGCAGGGTCGAACCATAGAGGAACGCGATGCTGAGCGCGTGGAACGGGTTGTAGAACAGGTTGCCGTAGCGGATCGAGAAGGCCGCGGTCCAATCCAGGTGCGGGAAGATGCCGAACGGCACCGCTTCGGCCCAGCTGCCCATCATCATCGGGCGGATGAAGCCCAGCACGAGATAGAGCCAGATGGCCGAGGCAAAGGCCCAGGCCACGTGCGTGCCCATGCCCAGTTCCTTGGCGCGCACATAGGTGCGGGCCCACCACAGCAGGATGGCGGCGGTGAGGAAGCCGCCGGCGGCGATCCACCAGCCGCCTTCGGCCAGCGGCACGTTGAAGGTGAAGCCATATTTGGCGGGCGGCGGCTCCAGGCTGAGCCAGAAGAGCTGGCGCACGAACTGGATCGGATCCCAGTTCACCGAGGCCGCCATGTTGAGACCCATGATCTCGATGGCGATGAAGCCGCACAGCAGCGAGGCCACGCCCAGCTTGCCCAGATAGACCGGGCCGATCTGGGCGCCGCCGAGCTTGCCCATCAGCCACGAGGTGCCGAAGGGGCCGAAGCGCTCGTCGTTGTGCGGACCGAGCGGCACGCCCGGTTCCAGCTCACCGCGGAGCTGAACCTGCGTGAAGATGTTCTGATAAGCCATGGTGTGTGTCCGTCCTCAACGCCAGATCGGCAGGTTGAGCCACCAGGTCCACCATTCCGGCCAGCCACGCGACCAGAACGGACCCGAGATGATGATGCACACCGCGCTCCAGAAACCGGCATTCATCGCCAGCAGCAGGCCCACGCGGTGGATGCCCAGCGTGCCGACCGAATAGCCGATCAGGTCGCGGAAGAAGGTGTCCTCATACTCAGGCGATTTCACCACTTCACCCTTGGCCGGGTTCACGGCCGACAGCACCAGGGCGCCATGCAGACCGAGCGCCAGCGTGGTGGTGAAGAAGAAGCTCACCGCCAGCATGTGGGCCGGGTTGTAGTGGAAATGCAGATACTGATAGCCGGTGTTCGACACCCAATCGAGGTGCGGGAAGATGCCGTAGGGGAAACCATAGCCCCAAGCCCCCATCAGCAGCGGCCGGAACACCACCAGCGTCACATAGGCGAAGATGGCCATGCCGAAGGCGGCCGGCACATGATAGCCCATGCCGAGCTTGCGGCAGATTTCCACTTCGCGCAGCGCCCAGCTGCAGAAGGCGCCGATGGCGCAGATGGTGATGATCTGCCACAGGCCGCCCTCTTTCAGGGGCGCCAGCTTCAGACCATAGGAAATGTCGGGCGGAGCGATATTGATCAGCCACGGGTTCCACGTGGGACCAATGGCGGCTCCATAGAGGATCAGTGCCGTACCCAGGGCAGCGAAGAAGATCGTCGTGACCCCGAAGAACCCGACGTAGAAGGGACCGATCCAGAAGTCGAAGAGGTCGCCGCCGATGAGCGTGCCTCCGCGAACTCGATATTTGCGTTCAAAACTCAACACTGCCATGGCGCACCTCCCCCAGGTTGCCGACAATCAGGATGATCGCCGCAACGGGCCAGTTGCAAGGGTGCGGATGGGCGGGTGGCGGTGCCGGCCCGCCCATCGCGCGCTTGACCGGAAACGTCCGGGCAGCCCGACCAGGGTCAGGCCGCCTGCGACGCTTCCACGGTGGCCGCAGCCGCCTTCGGCTCGGCGCCGTCCAGCCAGTTGTAGCGGTCGGTGCTGAGCAGGATGAAGTGGATCAGGATGGCCAGGGTGAAGAGGAACACCGCCAGCGCAGTGCAGATGCGCTGCGGGTTGAAGGTCTGCCAGATCTTCCACATTGTCGTCGCTCCTTAAGCCCGGGGCGCAGCGACGCTGGCAGCGTCAGCCTGCTGGATCTGGTGGATTTCCATGGCCGCAAACGGCTTCTTGCTGCCCAGCCAGGGACGCCACACCCACACGAGCCAGTGGGCGATCACGGCCACGATCACGAAGAACGCCATCGACATCACGAAGCCCCGGTGGAACTCCTTCGCCTCGGCGTCGGTCAGGTAGGTACCCGGACCAATCTTGTTGTCACTCATGCCTTTTCCTCCGATGGTTCCGCCGCACGGGGCCGTTATGGCCTCGCCCGACCGGCGGCTTCGCGGCGTAGGATGATTCCACCGCAAAGACTGTCAAGCTCTCTGGACAGGCGCCCGTCAAGCCAAATTCCTTCCCAATCCCTCATGGCAATTTTGTAACCATGTGAAAAGAGGGAAAACACAGGTCAGGCCGCCTGTGTTTCATAAAGCCGGACCGCGGCCTGCAGGCGCTCCAGCGTGACCAGCTTTTCGCCGGCATCACGGGTGGCGCGCTCGGCGGCGTCGCGCAGGCGCTTGGCGGCCGAAATGCGCACCAGCACGGGCTCCTTCTCCACCATCCGGTCCAGTTCCGAGCGGGCATCGTCCGCCCACATCACCGCCTCCAGCAGGCGGGACGGGGTGGCATCGGCCCTGTCCATCTGGGTGGACAACGGCAGGATGAAGAACAACGCGTCAAACAGCGCGTTGCACACTTCCTGCATGATCCACGTGCAGCCGGCATAGCCCATGAACGGCGTGCCGGTGGCGCGCCGGATGGCGGCGCCGGGGAAGCTGGCGTTGATGTAGATGGAGCGGCTGTTGGTTTCCGCCATGTACATGCGTTCGTTGTAGCTGCCGAAGACGATCAGCGGGCTGGTGGTGCGGATCGATTCGCGCACCGCCTCGTTATCGGGCTTCACCCCGGCGTTGCGCTGATAGGCGAACACGCAGGGCATGCCCATGTCGTCTTCCAGGAACACCTTCATGCCGCGCGTGTAGGTTTCGGTCGCCACGATGCCAAAGCTGGCGGTGGCGAAGAAATCCTGGGTGACCGAACGCCACAAATCCCACAGCGGCTTCAGCGTGGTGTGCTTTTCCTTCTCGATGAACGGCTCCGGGTCCACCCCGGCCAGCTCGCCCAGCTTGCGCAGGAAGGCGGTGGTGCTGTTCAGCCCGATCGGCGCCTGCAGATAGGGCCGCTCCAGCGTCTCGCACAGGTTGCGGCCCCATTCGCGGTACATGCACACGTTCACGCTGGCATCGGCCAGGCGGCGGATGTCGGCCAGGTGCGTCCCCAGCGGGAACACCATGTTCACCTCGCAGCCGATGCCTTCGATCAGGCGGCGGATCTCCGCCAGGTCCGACGGCATGTTGAAGGTGCCATATTGCGGCCCGATGATGTTGACGAGCGGCTTCTCGCCCTCCTTGCGCAGCTTCGGGTTCGGCATCTTCTTGGGGCCGAACTCCTTCCACAGCCAGGTCAGCGCGCGGTCGGCCGATTGCCACTGGTCCTCATCGATGGTGCGCGGCAGGAAGCGTTGGATGGTGGTGCCTTCCGGCGTCACGCCGCCGCCGATCATCTCGGCGATGGAGCCGGTCACCACCACCGACGGCAGCGCCGGGTCCAGCGTCTTCCACGCCCGCTTCATCGCGCCTTCGGTGCCGGTCTTGCCCAGTTCCTCCTCGGCCAGGCCGGTGACGACGATGGGCAGTTCGTGCGGCGGCAGGCCATCGGTATAGTGCAGCACCGAGGTGACCGGCAGGTTCTCGCAGCCCACCGGGCCGTCGATCACCACCTGCAACCCCTTCACCGAGGTGAAGCTGTACACCGCGCCCCAGTAGCCGCCGGCCCTGTCATGATCGAGCACCAGCATCAGAACGTCTCCCCGCCTGCGACGGCGATCATGACAAAACCGGCAATTCCATGATCGAGCACCAGCATCTCAGTTCCCCACCGCTTCTTCCGCCTTGGCGGCGGCGATCATCTTGGCGGCAAACTTCTTCTTGAACTCCGGCCGGTCCCTGGGAACATCCTCCCAGATGCCGGCGGCATGGCCTTCGCCCACACCGTCGAAGAAGCCCTTCATCGCATCAAAGCGCGTCTTGTTCCGGAGCGCGCCATTGATCACCTGCGCCAGGCTGCCGGCGCCGGCCGGGCCCATCAGCGGGCGGGCCGAGATGAGGTTGGTGAAATAGAGGCCGGGGATGGCGCGCGTCTTGGCGTGCTGCACCACCGGGGTCGTGCCGATCGACAGGTCGGGATGGAATTCCTCCACCGCCGCGATGTCCTGTTCAAGGCTGGCGCGATACTGGATGCGGGTGCCGCGCGCTTCCAGCCACTCGCGGTCCGGATCGGACCAGCGGGTGCGCGGGCAGGCGGTGCCCACATACGGCACGTCGGCCCCCGATTCGACCAGCAGGCGCGCCACCAGCAGTTCCGAGCCTTCATAGCCCGAAACCGTGATGCGGCCCTTGATCGGCATCGCCGCCAGCGCGCCGGCAATCGCCGGCAGGAAGCGGTTCTGCGCCGCGGCCACCTTGTCGGCGGGCAGGCCAAAGGCATCGCCGATGGCGGCCAGCCAGGCGGCGGTGCCATCGCGGCCCACCGGGGCAGAGCCCACGATGGTGCGCCCGGCGGCATCGAATTCGCGGATCGCCGCGGTGTAGAAGGGGTGGATCGCCGCCACCACCGGCGAGGCCAGCGCGGCGTAAAGCTCACGCCATTCGCGCGTGGGCACCACCGGGCCGGTGGTCAGGCCCATCGGCTCCAGCAGCATGGCGATGCCCACCGGATCGGCCGGGAACATTTCGCCCAGCAGCGTCACGGTCGGCTTGTCGGGCATTACGGCGGGCGCCGCCACCGGGCCGGCCATGATCTCCTCGCGCGCATATTTCAGCATGGCGCCGGCCAGCACGTCCTTGGCCTCGGCATGGGTGGGCACGCCAAAGCCCGGCACGTCGATGCCGATGATGCGCACGCCGTTGATCGTGTCGGGCAGCAGCTGCAGCGGCACGCCCGAAGCGGTCGGCACGCACAGGTTGGTCACCACGATCGTGTCGTACTTCTCCGGATCGGCCATGTCGTGCACGGCATCGCGGATATCCTCGAACAGCTTGCCGGTGACGAGCGTTTCCGAATTGAACGGCACATAGCCCACGGTGCGCCGCGCGCCATAGAAGTGCGACGTGAAGGTGAGGCCATAGACGCAGCAGGCCGAGCCCGACAGGATGGTGGCGGTGCGGCGCATGCGCAGGCCAACCCGCAGCGAGCCGAAGGCCGGGCACATGGATTGCGGCTGGTCGTGCGGGCCCTTGGGGTAATCGGCCGCATAACGGTCGAGCACCTCGGACTTGCCGGCCTTGGCCGCGGCCTCGCGCATCGTATCGGCGCCGGCGTGGCAGCCGGCACCCTCGGCCGGCGCCGGCGCATCAGTGCGAGCCAGATCCTCAGACATTGTCGTACACCACTTCCAGGCTCGGCTTGGTCTCATAGACGCCGCCGCGCATGTCGGCCTGGCTGGCCGGCTTCAGCACGAAATTGCCGCCGGTGTCTTCCGGCTTGAACAGGCCCAGCAGGCCATCCTGATCCAGCGGGGTCGGCCGCACCGGCGGCGCGGTTTCCACATTGGCCGCCAGTTCGGCAAACAGCGGGCCCCACGGGCCATCGGGCGTGCCGATGATCTGGTAATTGGCCGATTTGCGGCGGATTTCCTCGTGCGCCGGGATGCTGGCCAGCACGGGGATGCCCACCGCCTTGGCAAAGGCCTGGGCTTCGCCGGTGCCGTCATCCTTGTTGATCAGGATGCCGGCCACGCCGACATTGCCGCCCATCTTGCGGAAATATTCCACCGCCTTGCAGACATTGTTGGCGACATAGAGCGACTGGAGATCGTTGGAGCCGACCACGATCACCTTCTGGCACATGTCACGCGCGATCGGCAGGCCAAAGCCGCCGCACACCACGTCGCCCAGGAAATCGAGCAGCACATAATCAAAGCCCCAATCGTGGAAGCCCAGCTTCTCGATGGTTTCAAAGCCATGGATGATGCCGCGGCCGCCGCAGCCCCGGCCAACTTCCGGGCCGCCCAGTTCCATGGCGAACACGCCGTCGCGCTGGAAGCAGACATCCTCGATGGTCAGTTCCTCGCCGGTCAGCTTCTTCTTGGAGCTGGTCTCGATGATGGTCGGCGTCGCCTTGCCGCCAAACAACAGGCTGGTGGTGTCGCTCTTGGGATCGCAGCCGATCAGCAGCACGCGCTTGCCCTGCTGCGCCATCATGTACGACAGGTTGGCCAGCGCGAAGCTCTTGCCCGAACCGCCCTTGCCATAGATGGCGATGATCTGGGTTTCCTTGGTCACCGGGCCGGTGTGGACGGGATCGGGCTCGATGGCGGCCTCCTCACGAAGCGCGGCAACCTGATCGAGAAGTTGATTGATGCTCATGCGATATCTCTCCAGTCGAAGACCATCTTGAGACAATTGGGGTCCGAAAAGGCCTGACCATAAGCGGTCGGGGCCTCGGTGGCCGGAACCTTGTGCGTCACAAGGCCCTCGAGCGACAGCCTACCGCTGCCCACCATCGCGAGGCTGGTCGCGAGGTCGTCAGGCTGAAACTCTGTGGCGATGCGGATGCGCGCCTCGCGGCGGAATGCCGGGGCGAATTGGAACGAGAGCGGCTCGCTGTAGAAGCCGGCCAGCACAATCTCGCCCCCGCGCGCCATGTGCATGACGGCCTGGTCAAGAATGCGGTGGTCACCGCTCGCGTCGTAGATCGAGCGGTAGTCCCGCCGCTCGTCGGTCTCGGGCCGGATCACCCGATAGCCCCCTGAACCTGAAACACCGCCACCGCCCATGCGGGCCTCGTTGATTTCCCACACCACCGGCTCCACGCCGGCCGCCAGCGCGATGCGCGCCAAGAGGCGGCCCAGCACGCCATGGCCGATGATCAGATCGGGCATCACGCCGCCCACCACCGCATGCTGCGCGGTGGCCAGCAAGCTCATCAGCACCGCCTTCTCGTCCCAGCCCGGCGGCACCGGGATCACCCGCGCCGCGCCGGTGATGAGGGTGCGCGCCTGGCCGCCAAACAGCCCGCGCGCGCCTTCGAACTTCGACGATCCGGGCACGAACACGCTGGTGCCCACCATGGCCTGCTGGTTGGCGCCGGCGTCGATCACCGTGCCCACCGCCTCGTAACCGGGCACCAGCGGATAGCCCATGCCGGGGAACATCGGCATCGTGCCGTTGTACATCAGCTTTTCGGTGCCCATGGAGATGCCGGACCAATCGATCCGCACCAC
>JAIXUQ010000017.1 GCA_027483465.1 Sphingomonadales bacterium | reverse complement strand
GGCCTGCGCGGGTAGCGGCGCGGCGCGCCCCGCGCAAGCCGATCAGGCGGCACTCAGCTCGAAATGCGGGCCGTCGATGAAGACGCTCTTTTGCCCGGCGCGCTTGCGGCGGGTGACATGGGCCTTAACGGCGGCCTCCAGCTCCTCGCCGGTGGCGGGCAGATCATTGAGCGACCGGTCCCACACCCCGCCCCAGCGCAGGCGCACGCCCAGTTCCACCGCCGCCGCCCGAAACGCCGCCGCCACCGGATAGGTGGGCGGCCATTCCCAGCGCGGCTTGCCATTGATATAGGGCACCGCGTCCACGGCATCGCCGGTCAAATGCTTGGAATCGAGTGTGCGGGTGGCGCCGCGCCGCATCAGTTCGGCCTGTTCGGCCGCGGTGCGCAGGCCATCGGTGATGGCAAAATCCTGCGTGGTGATGGCAATCGCCCGCTGCACCACCGCCACCAGTTGCGGCTTCACGCCCTGCAATTCGCGCAGTGATCCGGCCCCAAGTTGAAACGCCATGCCCGCTCTCCCTTTTGGCTGCGGGTGCAGTGGGCCATGGATTTTCCTATATTGCAATGGCAGGCAAACAGGGTCGGGCAAACAGGGTGTTGCAAAGCCCGTGCGGCGCGCTATACGAACGCCTCCCGCCGCAAGCGGGCGCCGAAACTGGTGTGGGGCAGTAGCTCAGATGGGAGAGCGCAGCAATCGCACTGCTGAGGTCAGGGGTTCGATTCCCCTCTGCTCCACCAGTTTCTGTTCCTTCAAAATCAGGCGCTTGCATTGCCCGCTCTGGCGGGGCGTGGGGGCAGCATGATGATTTTGGGTCCGCCTTGGGTCCGCCGGTGCACGCGGGTGAGGCTGTCCATGGTGGACCAGTAGGACTCCACCGCCTCCACGAATTCGCGCAGATATTCCGGGCGCAGGTGGGTGTAGTTGCGCCCGCTGCCCTTTTCTGCGGCGATGTGGCCGGCGGCCAGATCGATCTGGGCCTGCGGCACGCCCATGGTTTGCAGATAGGTGTGGCAGGTGTGGCGGAACGTGTTGGGCGTGCCGCCGGCCGGTTCCCACAGCGGTTCGGGATCGGGCACGCGGCCGGTCGCGGGATCGCGCCGGGTGAAGCGGCGCAGCGCCTGGTTGCAGTCGTGATCCAGCACCGGGCGCACCAGCCGCAGCGACGGGTGGGCCTTGCCGGCGGCCACGATCGCGGCCGACAGCGCCTTGCCGATATCGAAGGTGGGCCGCTCGAAATATTCCGGCACGTTCTTATCGGCCCAGCGTTTCTCCGCCAGCAGCGCGCGATACATGATCAGCTTGCCGGTGCGCCCATCCAGCCAGGGCCACAGGCTGGGCGCCACCGGCACGGTTGAGCGGCGCTTGCGCGTCAGCCGGTCCCCCGGCACCAGCCAGCTGATCAGCCGGCGCTCGCCGATCACCTTCAGCTGCTCGGTCAGATCGCATTCCAGGATGGCATCGGTGCGGGCGTGGGTGGACAGGCTGGTGATGGCGAAAAGATGCACGTGCTGCCGTTCGGGCATGGCCCAGGCGGCCTCCAGGATGGCGGCCACCTGCTCGGGGCTCCATTCCAGATCCCGCGGGCCCGAACACAGCGCCTCCGGCACCGCCTTGATGTAGGGCGCGGCCGTCACGATTTCGCTGCGCATTGCCCAGTTGAGCGCGGCGCGGATGGTGGCCAGCTTGCGGTTGATGGTTTCGCCCACGTTGCCGCGGGCGCGCATCGCCTCGATGAAGCGGTCCACCAGCTTGCCGTTGATGTCGCGCACCGTCACCTGATCGGGCAGGCGGCCCAGCCGGCGTTCGGCGGTGAGGAATTCGGTGAAATGCGCCACCGCCAGCGCATCCTTGTCGGCATAGCGCAGGCCGGCGCAGTGCTCGGTCAGATAGCTGCTCAGGATTGCCGAGACACTGGCCTCGGCCGGCTCTTGGGCTTGGGCGGGGCGGGCGTGGGCGGCAAAATGCGCTGCGAGCGCCTCTTGCGCCGCGATTGGTGGATCAGCGCCTGGGCCAGCGCCAACGTGCGTGAGCTTTCGGCGTCTTGTACGAGCCCCGGCATCATACCAGCAGATGCAGTATCGCTGCCGGTCGGCCCGCCAATCAAGGTAGAAGGGGCCCAGCCGGATGGCGCGGGCGGCGGCGGCGCGCTGTTCATCGGAAACGGCGGCGGCGATCCGGGGGCCGGGCTGGTGAGCGGGTTTTGATCGGCGCATAGGCGGGCGGTTTCCTCGGCGATCAGGCGGCCCAGCAAGGCCTGGACTTCGGGATGCTGCGCCAGGGCGCGCGCGTGTTCAACCTCCAGATGCAACCGCTGCCCCATCAGCGCCGCCCTGCGCGCCCGCGCGGCAATATCGTGGAAGGGGGCGGTTGTCACGCTGCCAGCCTCTTGGCCGCCAATGCACAAGCCTTCCTGTCCGCTACGGCACCTGAAAATTCAACGAAGACTGTGCTAACCCGAAATGTATGCCGCCTCGCCATGGCTATCCAAGGAAGGAAAACCTGAACATGCAGCGAAAGCAACCAGCCATTTTCCGAGCAATAGTAACGAGCGATCTGGGCGAAATTCAAAGCGAAAAGGGGTTTAGGAATGGCACAGAAGCGCAGCGATGGGCGCTTGAAGTTATGCCAGCGGCCAGCAAACTGATTATACACACCAGCAAAGGCCAGGAACGAGGATGGTATGAGCGCAAGGGTGGCATCGGAGAATGGATTGATGTCGATCCATGGGGCAAGAGCGTTTGATGCGATCATAGCGCCTCCTCGCCCTGGTCGTTCATCCGGTTGAGCGCGGCCAGCAGCAGGGCGGCGGCTTCGCGGGCTTTGGCCAGCCGGCGGCGTCCGTTGCCCAAATCGGGCCGGGCGCGCACAGCCGCGCCGGCGGCGCGCTCGGCCAGCCGCAGCTGATACTCAATCGGATCGGTGGAACCGGCCAGGGCCGCCGCCTGATCCAACGCGGCATGCTCGGCCGCCGTCACGCCCTGGCGAACGTCGCTCATCCCTGCCCTTCCTCCCGATTGGCCAGTTCCAGAAGCACATCGGCATGGCAGGGCTGATCCAGCGGGCACCAGCAGGCCAAGTTCTTGCCGCGCAACTCGCTCGCCGCAGCGGCGATGATCTGCCCGATATAGCTTTCAGGGTGTGCTTTGGGCTGCCGCTGGATGCCATCAAGAACCGGACCAATCACGGCTGCCCGAAACCGGCGCACTTGGTCGTCGCGGGTGGGATAATCGGCAGCCACGAACGGATTGCCCCACTTGGTCGTGCGGTCCACCTTCACCGTGTTCGGCGGCATGCGCCAGCCCTTCGCGCGGGAAAGCTGGACGCGGTGGGGGCGGTCAGCCATGGTGTGCCCACTTTCCGCAGCGTTGGCACTCATAAGAACGGCCGCGCTGACCCAGCGCCTGAAACGGCGACAGTTGCCACTGGTGGCCGCGCAGGGCGCAGTGGAATTTCGCCCAAAGCCTAGCCATCAGTAGGGCACCTCCTCTGCCGGCACGAAAGCACCGGCGGCGGTGCTGGCATCGGGCCAATTCCATAGGCCTTGCGCGCCTTTCATCGGGAACGGTTCGGGCCAGCGTTCAATGTCCAGCATCGGCCAGCCCCAGTTTGCGTGTTCTGACCGGTCGCTGTCGTTTGCGCCGAGTGCGCCCAGTTCGCGGGCGATATCAGTGCCCAGCCGTGGTTCTCCCACCACGGCGCTGCCCAGGCCGGCGGCCAGCGGCAGTTCCTGCCCTGCCATCCAGCCGCGCAGCAGCGGCAATGCACGATCGGCGATTAGTGTCGTGCTGGCGGCATAGCGGCCACCAGCTTCCAGCAGTCGCACCAGCTGATGCACCTCGCGCGCGTCAACCCTGCGGGCGGCAGCGTGGATCACCATGCGCTGGCCAATCAGCCAGCCCGGCGCGTGCCAGCCCCGAAACTCCCACGGCTTGGCCCCCACGATGATCAGGCTGGCCCAGGGCTGCCAGATGGTGAGCGCTTTCATGCTGCGCTCCCGGGAAACTGATCATGGGTGCGGCCGTCCAGCAGGCGGCCGGCGCGGGCTTTGCCGATGCTGAACATCGTCATGGCGCGGCTGCCCTGCTCGAAAGCCGGGCGCTGAAACATCGCCGCGCCGTCAAAGCGGTCGCCGGTGGCATGAAGGACGCAGCTGCTCACCTTGCACCGACGTATGGCTTCCGGGCTGCGCTCGGGTGCAGGATGGTAGATGGCATCGATCAGTTCTTCCGACATTTCACAGACCGGCGCCCACTCCCCCCACTGCTTGAAATGGAACGGCACCCCGGCGACGGCGCATTGATCGCGCAGGGAGCGGGCCCAATCGGGGTGCATCGGCCGCGCGCCGGGGCCGCTTTCGCCGCCGGCGATCACCCAGTGCAACAGCTGCACGCATTCCCCTACGGGCGCACCCAGCGCGCGTGCAGCATTCGCAATCTCAATTGTGATCGGGAAAACCGGCCCGAGCAGCGGCTCGCAGGACAGGAAGCGCACGGCCGCCGGGGTGGCCAGCAGGTGCGGGATGCGGCGCTTGGCTTCGGCCTGGTTTTCCACCGTGGTGCCCAGCCACACATTCGGCCAGCCGCGGCCCCAATCTTCGGGCAGCATCTTTGCGATGTTCTGGGGTCGCTTGGTCAGCAGCTGCCAATCCAGCATCGGGGTGGCGCGGATCAGCGCCCACAGATCGGCGCGCCATTCGGGCGGCACCTGGTTGTCAAACACATCGGCCATCGAGGCGCAAAACACCCGGATGCGCCGGCCCTGTGCGGATGCGAAGGCGTTCAACTTCACCGGCATCCGCCAGTTGACCGCGCTGGTGCGCCGGCGCTCGCCCCGCCACAGTTCGGGATTGCCGGCACGCTTGGCCCAGCCCTCGGCATAGCAGTGATCGCAAGCGGGGCTGATCTTGGTGCAGCCCACCCACGGATTGAACGTGGCATCGGTCCATTCGATCTTGGTCTGCTCACCCATTGGGCACCCCCAGTTCGGTTTCGGCGATGGCAACGGCGGCGGTGGCCAGGGCGCGGGCCTGCATCACCACGGCGGTTTGCCCCAGATTGGCGCGCGCCCAATCGGCCGCGGCGGCGCGGGCGGAGGCCAGATCGCCGTTGGCGTGGATCAGCTCCCACGGCAGATCGGCGCCCACGGCTTCGCGCGGCACCAGCACGGCATAATGGATCGGGGCCTCAGCCATCGGCCGGCTCCTTCGCGGCAACGGCGATCAGCGGCCAGGCGGCCACACGCTGCGGGCTGCCCCAGCACTGGCTGGGCGCCTGTTGCCAGATCCACGCCACCAGATCGCACAGATAGGCGCGGTTTTCGTCATCGATGCGGCGCACCGCGCCGGCCAGATCGTTGCACAGCACGGCGGAGAGGAACGATCCGGGCGCCGTGCCCTTCACGATCCAGCGCACCAGCCCGCCGCGCAGCGCCGCCGGCACCGCCAGCAGGTGGTTGCCGGTGGCCAGCGCCTCCGCCCGCGCCGCCTGCGCCGGGGTGAGCGTTTCCCAGCGCAGCCAGTGCTGCTCGCACCAGGCGGCCATTTCGGTGGGGGTTTTGGGCATCAGGCGGCCTCCTCAAACTTGTCGGTTTCGTTGCCCCAGCAATCCCAGCCGGGGCGGCGCTGGCGGGCGAAAAGCTCCACGCGCGGGCCGGGGTAGAGCCGCTCGGCCTGGGTGTAGACCTCGTCGGGCTTGCGGCTGTGTTCGCGCACCGGCGCCACGATCAGGCCGCGCACCCCGCGCGACAGCACCGGCGGCCGGCCGCGCGTGCCCACCAGCAGCGGTTCGGATGCGTTGCGGAAGATGTAGCCGGTGCCGAAAGCCCAGCCGCGCCCGGTGCTGCTCTGCTTGGCCCACGGCTCCCCGGTTTTGTAGGCAAAGCCCCAGGCGGCCAGCGTGGCCATCGCATCGGGCAGCATCGCCCAGGTGGCCCACAGCAGCAGGGCGCAATCCGGCGCGGCCAGATCCCGCACCGGCAGCGCCTTGATGGCATCCAGCCCCATGCAGCGGTAATGCGCCTGCGGGCTCTTGCGGTCGCCCTTGTCGCTGAACAGCCGGAATGCCCACGGCGGATCGGCCATGATCACGCCATAACTGGCCGGCACCAGCCCGGCGAACGGCCAGCCGGGCGGCGGCGGCAAGGGCAGCTGGGCGGTCAAGCCGCCACCGCCTGCCGGGTGCGGCCGGGATAGGGTTTCAGGCCGTGGCGGGCCATCGCGGCCAGCAGCTGCGCCTCAAAGCGGGCGGTGGCGGCGATGATCCGGCTTTGCGCCACCTCCGGCGCATCGCACCGGCTGGACAGCCCCAGCGTGCCGGCCCGGCTGGCCACGCTTTGCGGGTGCCGGCCCAGCCGGCGGGCAATATCGGCCACACTGGAAACCCGCCATCGGTTGCGGATCACCTCATCCTCCTCCGGCGTGTAGGGGCGCGCGGTGCTGATCGGGGTGGCCATCGGCTCAGGCTTTCTGTGGAAGAGTGGGCGGCCAAGGCGCCTTGGCCGCTGCGTTGAAAGCGCCGCGGCGATCCTGCCAAAGCGCGGGAATCGGCTGACCTTCGGCGGGGCTGGCGCTGGCGACAAAGCGGCTCAGGATCGCCGGCAGGTCGATGTCCAGGCCAATCTTTGGCCCCAGCACCAGCGCTCGCTTGATGGCCTCGCACCCCTCGCGGATCAGCGCCGGCGATGCGCCGTCGAAGGCCGTGGCCAGGATCGCCACGGTTTCATCATCGGCATCGAATGGCGCAAGGTAGAGCTTTACGATGGCAAAGCGCTCTTCAGCGCCGGGCAGGCCAATCTCGATCTGCATGTTGAACCGCCGCCAGATCGCCGGATCGATGATCTGGGCTTGATTGGTGGCGGCAAACAGCAGGCCGTCATAGCGGTCAAACTCTTGCAGCAGCGCAATGGTGATGTTGGTCCGCTCGTTATCCGCGCCAGATGAACCCAAGTCAGCGCGGCTTTTGGCCAGCGCGTCAAACTCGTCAAAAAACAGGCCAATTTCAATCGCCTGCCGGCGAACCGACTTGAAAAGCTTGTTCAGCCGCTGACCGCTTTCCCCAAGATACGTGCCAATGATCTCGGTGCTCTGGACCACCAGAATCGGAATGCCCAGCCGGGCGCAGATATGGTGCGCCAGCGTGGTCTTTCCGCAGCCCGGCGGCCCCGAGAGGAGACAACGGGTCCGGGGTTTGAGGCCAACGCTGGCCAGTTCATCGGCCGCGTTGATTTCAAACAGCCACTGGTGCAGCGCCGAACGCACCGGCTTGCTCAAAATTGGGGTTTGCGCCTGGCCAGGCAGAAACAACTCGCCGAGGCCGCCAAATGATTGCGCAAGCTTTTCCGGTTCAATCTCGGTCATTGTTCGCCACCTTCGGCGCCCTCACCACCGGGCTTTTTCTTGGGACTGGGCCGCAGGAAAGCGGGGATATCCATGCCGTCGCTGCCGATGGCCTGGCACCAGGCTTCATCCCAGGCTGAGCGGCGCGGATCGCGGGCCACAAACGGATTCGCCGTCACCGGCAGGCCTTCCAGCGCGGCCGCAGTGCCCATGGCCCGCGCGTCGTCGATCGTGGCCGGCGGCGGCTCCGGTTCGCTGGGAGCATGATCGCCCTCAGGCGCAGGTTCGGCTTCTGCCGGCGGTTCGCCCTCAGGCTCGCTTGGCGCTGGCTTGGGCGGCGGCGCCACACGCTCAACAGCCCAACGGCCCAGCGGCGTGCCATCCAGCATGCCCAGCACGCCCTTGTACAAATCAAGCAGCGCTTCGCGTTCGCGCCGGTCAGCCTCGTCCATGGCCCGCAGCTTGATGATCTGCTTCATCGTGCCCGTATCGAAACCGGTGGCCTTCGCTTGGGCAAAGACGGACTTGATGTCGTCCTGGATGCCCTTCTTTTCTTCGAGCAGGCTCTCGATGCGCTCGATGAACAGGCGCAGTTGGGCCGCGCTGATGTTTTCACTCATGGTTCACTCCCAGAATTTCGAGGCCGCGTTGCCCGGCCGGGCCAAAGCTGGCGATGTGGGCGATCAGGGCGGGGCGGCGGGCGGTGGCGCGCTGGCGGGCCAGGGCGGCGGCCTGGCGGGCCAGCACGCGGGCGGCGGCGCGGCGTTGCTGCCAATCGGCGGGCGGGCGATGCAGCACCCGGTGCAGCAGGCGGCGGATCATGGCAGCCAGCCCGCCAGCGCCAGCAGCCGCACCACGATCCAGCCGGTGGCCGCCCCCACCGCCACGCTGGCCGCCAGCAGGGCCACGCCCACCGGATCGGCCGCCGCGCGGCGCAGGCCTTCGCGGATGCGGCCGATCACGAGATTTTGCCCAGGATTGCCACGCGGCGCAGGGGCCGCAGATCGATGGCCGGGGCCCGGAGATTGCCAAGCGCCGGCGCATCGTTGGCCGGCGGCGCGGGCGTCTGGCGGCGCCAGACCAGTTTCAGGGTGGGGCGATCAGCGGGCATCGGTGAGGGCCTTTCGATAAGCGGTGGTGGCGGCAGCGGCGGCGCGGGCCAGCGCGCGGGCGTGGCGGCACAGCGCCCCTGCCCCGGCCCGGCCCCAGCGGCACCAGTGCGCCAGCAGGATGGCCGCGCCACCCGGGCCGGGGGCATAGCGGGCGACGAAATCGCGGTGGCCTTCGCAGGGCGAGGCGATCCAGAACGGCGGGCGGTTCATGGCTTCGCCTCAATCTGAATTCGGGTCACGTTCGTCGCGTGGCGGAGCAGATGCTCAGCAAGGCCAATTGCCTGGCCGGGAGTGAGCAGCGCCGCCCAACTGGCTATCTCACCAGCCTGAATGGTGACGGCAATCACAGCGCCGCCACAACCACTGGTAGGCATGACGCCAACTGCCAAGCCGTGCAAACCAGGACTGGGAGTTATCAGAGCCACGTCGACCCCACCGAAGTGGTCGCCAGCAAACGCCGCACGTTCATTCATGGGCGTGATCACGCTCATGCCGCCACCTGCTGCGCCGGGTGGGCGCGCAGGGCGTCCAGCAGATCATAGGCCTGGCGGGCGGCGGCGGCGCGGGCGGAGGCGGCATCGCGCGCGCGCTCCAGATCATCGATCAGCGCGAAATATCGGCTGATCTGATCGGCAATCTCCTTGGCCTGCCCGCTTTCCCGCTGGGCCAGCTGCGCCAGCACATCAAGCGCGGGTTCCAGCCCGCCATCCACCCGCACCGGCGGCCCGGTGAAGGGCAGCGGGCGCAGGCCAAGCGGCGGCAGGGGCGTGGGGCCGCTGGCAGTTCCGGCCCCCTCCCCTGCCGCCACGGCGTGCAGCGCGGTGGTGTGCGACCCCTCGCCCGCCGCGCTGCCCGCATCCGCACCGCCCGCCGGCTGAACCGCCGTGTCGAGCCCGGGCGCGGGGGCAGCCGGCGCCGGTGCGGTGGATGCCGGCGCAGGCGGGTGGGGAGGAAGGGGGCCCCCCGCGCCGGTAGTGGATTGGCCGGTATCGGAATGAATGTCGAAATGCGCCGCCGCCTCGGCCGCCCCCAGATCAACCGGGGCCGGTTCGACATAGCCGCTCACCAGCGGCTCGGCGGGTGGCGGGGCTGGCGCCGGGGCGGGGCCGCGATCGTCGATATAATCAACCCGCGGGATCAGCCCGGCCTCACGCGCCAGCGCCTCCATCGGGCCCCAGTCGGCCCCGTCCAGCCGATACCAATCCGTCAGCAGGGCGCCGCCCGGCTCCGGGCCATAAAGCGCCTCCAGCAGCGGGCCATAGATCGGCGCGCGGCCCATCACGGCGTTGCCGATCGTGCCGGGATCGATGCCCGCCGCCTCGCCGAAAATGCGCTGGCACTGGCCCAGCGTGTCGCCGCCGGTGCTGGCCAGCGCGGTGATCAGATCGGCGCGCGCCTGGCCGATGGTGAGATTGCGCAGCGCCAGCCCCCTGTCTTCCCCTTCCAGCTGGCCGGTGCGCAAGCCCGGACGATCCCAGGGCGGAAACCTGTTGATGGCCACAGCCATTCCCCATCGCCGCATGCGGCAGGGGCCCATTCCCCCGCGGCAGCGGCGATGGGGCTACGTTCCATCAAACGGAACTTTTCGTCAAGTGGATTTTGTTCGGTTTATCAGAACTTGCATTTCTTGCAATTCGCCGCCTTCAGGACAGCGGGGTTACCTCGCTGCCGCAGTGTCGGCATTTCACGGCCTCGATCCGGATGGGCTCGGCACAGAACGGGCATGGGCGCATGGCGGGCTCTGGCGCCGGAGGCGGGGCGGGCGGCTCCTTCTTGGCCATCAGGCCGATGCCCAGGATGGCCAGCGGGCCAAACAGGAAACCAATGATCAGCCACAGGCAGCCGCTGTAACCCTTGGTTTGCGCGATCGACGCGGCAAAGACGCCGCAAACCAGCCAGAAGACAACCCACGTCATTGACTTCAACCTTTTTTGTCGAATCCGGGCAGCATCGGCGGTTCTGGCACCCATGCGAGGCTGTTATCAGCCGCAATCTGCACCGAGGCAACACGAAATGCCGAGCTTCTGAACTGGCGGATGGCCAGCGCCTCGTCTGGGTGCATGAGCAATTCGTAGGGGTGGATGCCCAGCGCCCCGGACAGCAGGTTGACCAGATCCCGGTAATAGTTGGTTTTGCCGTGATAGATCGCGTTCATGGTGGGCTTGGGCAGGCCCGTTTCCCGGCACATGTCGGCCTGTCGCAGGTTGAGCGTGGTCATCCACTCCTGCAAGAACCAGTCATCGGCAACCGGCCCGATCCGGCGCGGCTTGGTGCGTTCCTTCTTTGGCATGTTCCGACGATAACACCGCCGCGCGGCTGGTGCGCCGCTTGTGACCAAAACTTCCACGCTTGACTTTTGGTTCCATTCAACCGAACTATTTTGCATGGCTGACACGGATTCCCCCCCTTCCCCGATCCGTCAGCTGCGGGATCGCCGCGGCTGGACGCTTGAGCAACTGGCCGACCGGATCGGCCTGAAATCCAAGGGGCGGATGAGCGAGATCGAGCGCGGCGTGACCGAACCTTCGCCCGAAGTGGCGTTGCGGCTGGAGGAAATTTCGGACGGGCTGATCGATGCCGCCGCGCTTTCCCCGCTGATCGCCGCCGCCCGCCGCACCCCCCAACCCGCCTGAGCGCCGGCCTGAACCGATGATTCCCCCTGCATCATGCCCGGAACATGCCCGATGACGGCCGGCGATTCTGTGGAAAATGTGCCGATCATTTCCCCCGATGCGGCGGCCGATGATCTGGGCCGGGCGGTGCGCCTGTTTTGCACCGTTGAGCGGCAGATGACGATGGGCCAGCTGGCCATGGCCGCCGGCATCGCGGAAAAGCGGCTGCGCAAGCTGATTGACAATCAGGCGGAAGAACGCCGGCCGATCCACCTGGCCGAGGCGCTTTCGCTGTGGGCGGTGATGGGCACCCGCGGCGCCAGCCTGTGCCTGGCGCGGATCGGCATGGTGGCCGAACCGGAAGAGGCCGCGCCCGACAGCATCACCCGCGCCGCCGCCGGGCTGGCCCTGGCCAGCGGGCAGCTGGCGATGATCGCCGCCGATGGCACGGTGGACCACAGCGAGGCCGACGACGCCGACAAGGCCGCAGACAATGCCATCGCCGCCGCCGTGGCCATGAAAGCCGCCGCCGGCCTCGCCCGGCGAAAGGGGCGGCGGTGAGCAACCGGCTGGCCAACATCGCCAAGCGGATCACCAGCCTGGCCGGGCGGCGGATCCATGCATCGGAAAAGGGCGTGCTGCTGGCGCTGGCGGATGATGCCCGCGACCATCTGGGCGGCCGTTCGCGGCTGACCAACCGTCAGCTGCAGCAGATCACCGGATTTTCGGAACGGGCGGTGCGCATGGCGATCACCGCGCTGGCCGATGCCGGCCACATCACCCGCGAAGCCGGCGAGCCGGGCGCCCCGATCGTGACACTGGTGCACCCCGGCCAGGGGGCAAGTGTTGCCCCTGCCGAAACAGTTGCCGCCCCGGCAGCCATTGCCCCGCCCGGGGCAACCATTGCCGCCCCCCCCGGCAATGGTTGCCGGGGGTCTTATAGAGAGGGAAATAATAACCATACTACCCAACCAGAGGACCACGCGACAGGCGGGCGCGCGCGCGAGCCGGCGGCGGTGGACGAGGTTTCAGGGGTGGCCGATCCGGTGGACGCGCTGTTTGACCGGTGGGATGCGATGGCGGCGGCGATCAGGATCCCCGGGCCGGCCACCCGCAGCCTTGCCAGGCGGGCGGCGATGGCGGCCCGGATCGCCGAATTCGGCGCCGGCAGGCTGGCCATGGCCATCGACACGGCCGAGCGGAAGGCGCGGGCCGGGGGCTTTCGACGGGCCAGCGGGCAAGGCGATTTGTTCCTGACCATCGATGCGTTGTTGGGGCTGGGCAACACCCGCGGCATGATGATGCTGGAAAGGCTGCTGGAAGGCGACGGCTTCGGCGCGGCCGAGGCGGCAGCACCGGGGCCGGGCGCGCAGGCGCCGCCAGCCGACTGCCCGGCCGGCGAAGGCCCGGCCGAGGCCGCCGCCCGGCAGGCCGCCAGGGCCGCGATCGGCGACGGGGCTTACACCGCCTGGCTGGCCGGCGCCCGCTGGCGCACCGATGGCGAAACCGTGGAAATCACCACCACCAGCCGCTTTGCCGCCGATTATGTGAGCCAGCACATCACCCCCCACCTGCGCCGCGCCGGCCTGGCCGTGC
>JAIXUQ010000098.1 GCA_027483465.1 Sphingomonadales bacterium | reverse complement strand
TGGCCGCGCGTGCTGGCCGGCCTGATCGCCGAACATGGCATCACCGATGTGATGCTGTTTGGCGATTGCCGCGATCATCATGTTGCGGCCAAGCCGGTGTGCCGCGCCGCCGGCGTGCGCGTGTTCGTGTTCGAGGAAGGCTATGTCCGCCCCGATTGGGTGACGATGGAGGAAGGCGGCGTGAACGGCCACAGCAGCCTGCCGCGCGATTCCGAATGGTATCGGCGCACCGCCGCGCTGTTGCCGCCGGTGCCGCCGCACCAGCGCGTCCATTCCAGCTTCCGCCGCCGCGCCGCCGAGGGCCTGGCCTATAATGCCGCCGATGTGCTCACCCGCTGGCGTTATCCGCACTGGACCAATCACCGGCCCTGGCATCCGCTGGTGGAGGCGATGGGCTGGGCGCGCAAATTGTGGCGCCGGCGTGAGCGGGAGGCGGCCGGCGCGGCGCTGCTTGCCCGGCTGGCGGCGGCGCAGGCCCAATATTTCCTGTTTCCGCTCCAGCTCGACAGCGATGCCCAGATCCGCATCCATTCGCCCTTTGCCGGCATCGCCGATGCCCTGCACCTCGTCATCCAGTCGTTCGCCGCCCATGCCCCGCCCGATGTGCGGCTGCTGGTGAAGGAACACCCGCTTGATAACGGTGTGCGCGACTGGGCGCAGGAAGCGGCCGATATCGCCGGCAAACATGGCGTGGCCGATCGGGTGGATTATCTGGTGGGCGGCGATATCGAGGCGATTGCCGCGCGCGCCCGCGGCATGGTGACGATCAACAGCACCACCGGCACGCTGGGCCTGGCGCTGGGCGTGCCGGTGGTGGTGCTGGGCCAGGCGATTTATGATCTGCCCGATATCACCTGCCAGGACGGGATTGACCGGTTCTGGCAGCATCCGGTGCCGCCCGATGCCGCCAGCTTTGCCGCCTTCCGCCGCGTGCTGGTGGAACGTTGCCTCATCCCCGGCGGCTTTTTTTCGGGTGAAGCGCTGGACAAGGTGGTGAAACACGCCATCGCCCGCTTCGAAGGCCGGCCGCTGGCGCCCGAATAGCGATCAGGCCGGGTCTTCATAGAGCAGGGTGATGCTGATCCGCCGGTTGCGCGGATCGGTCGGGTTGGTCTTGATGAAGGGATCGGTGTCGGCCACGCCCTCGATGCGGCGGAAGCGGTCGCCCGGGATGCCGGCGCCCATCAGCAGCCGGCGGGTGGCATCGGCGCGCGCGGTTGAAAGGCTCCAGTTGGATTTGTCGCCCGATCGGCTGAAGCCCAGCGAATCGGTGTGGCCGCGCACGGTCAGGTGATTGGGGGTGTCGGCGATGGCATCGGCCACGGTGCGCACCAGTGTGCCGGCGGCCTGGGTGGGGGCGGCGGTGCCCAGCGAGAACATCGAGAAATCCGCCCGCTCCACCAGATCGATGCGCAGGCCATCGCGGGTGCGCACGAATTTCACCTGGCCCTGCAGGCCTTTCAGCGTGGGGTCGGCCTCCATCTTGCGCTTGATCTGTTCGGTCAGCTTCTCAAAGCGCGCACGCTCATTGTCGCGCCGCGTTTCACTGCCCTGGGCGCGGTCCTGGCCAGCCGCCTTGCCCGCTGCCTCGCCTTTTGCGGCATTGCTGCCGGCCCCTTCCGATGATGACCGGCTCTGGCTTTCGCTGCCGCCCGAGATCACCGGCCGCCGGCCGGGGGTTTCGGGGCGCACCGATGAGCCGTCGGGCGATTGCACCGATTTGCCGCCGAACAGCCCGTTGGACCCGCCGCTGTTCTGCAACTGGATCACCGTGGGGGTGAAATAATCGGCGATGCCCTTGCGCTGCTGCTCGTTGGTGGCGCCCAGGATCCACAGCAGCATGAAGAAGGCCATCATGGCGGTGACGAAATCGGCATAGGCGATCTTCCACGCGCCGCCGTGGTGGCCATGGCCGTGGCCCTTGACCTTCTTGATGATGATTTCGGGTTCGATCAGGCCTTCGGGCTTCATGGCGCGGCGCTCACTTCGCCGTCCGCATGCCGTCGAAAATCTCGCTGAAGGTCGGCTGGTGGGTGGGGCTGATCGCGGTGCGCGCCGCCTCGATCACCAGCGGCTGCGGCTGACCCTTCAGCGTGGCGATGATCACCCGGCGCACCACCAGATAGATTTCGCCATCCTCGTCGATCACCGCCTTCAGCCGGGCGGCCAGCGGGCCGACGATGCCATAGCTCAGGAGCACCCCCAGAAAGGTGCCGACCAGCGCCGAACCGACCATGGCGCCCAGGATGGCCGGCGGCTTGTCGATGCTGCCCATCGTCTTGATCACGCCCAGCACGGCCGCGACGATGCCCAGCGCCGGCAGCGCGTCCGACATGGTTTGCAGCCGCTCGACGGGTTTCAGCGCGGCGTGATGGTGGGTTTCGATATGGGTGTCGATCACCTCCTCCACCGCCATCGGAGACAGGGTGCCGGTGGAGACGACGAGCAGCCGGATCGAATCGGTGACCAGGCTGATGAAGAAATGATCGGCGGCAAATTGCGGATATTCGGCAAAGATGCTCGATGATTTCGGGTCTTCGATATGGGGTTCCACTGCGGTCGGGCCATCGGTGCGGAACAGGCGCATCAGCCGGGCCGTCAGGAAGATGGCCGCGCCATAATCGGCCTTCTTGTATTTGGGGCCCTTCACCACCTTGCCCAGGCCGCCGCCCATTTCCTTGATGCCCTTGATATCGGTGGCCACCAGCGTGGCGCCGGCGGCGGCCCCGCCGATGATCAGGAATTCATGCGGCAGCGCGTGCAGCACCGGGCCAAGGCTGCCGCCGGTGATGGCAAAGCCGCCAAACACCATGACGATCAGCACAACCAGGCCAACGATGGACAGCATGAGTGGTGGGCCTTCCCCGGGGTGAATGCTTCACCGGGGTAACGACCACTGCCATTCCGGATTAAATGCCTCCATTTCGGAGGGCCGCTAGCGCAGCTGGTCCCACAGGCTCAGGCTGGAGACGCGGGCGAAGCTGGCCTGGGCGGCCTCCAGCACGGTGCTCAGCCGGTCAAGCCGGGCGATGGCTTCCACCAGATCGGTTTCTTCCAACCGGCTGACATCCTTGCGCCATTGCAACTGGTTGCTGTCAAGCCGCTGGGCTTCCGCGTCCAGCCGGGCGCTGCGGGTGCCCAGCAGCGCCTGGCCCGCCGCCAGCCGGCCGACATGATCATCGAT
>JAIXUQ010000081.1 GCA_027483465.1 Sphingomonadales bacterium | reverse complement strand
CGCACCGCCCACCGCCACGTCCAGCCCAGGCGTTTGCAACAACAACGTGCGACCAGGCGCCGAAAGCCGGATCAGCAATTCACCAAAACAAACAATCCGCATCAACGCGCCATCCAGCCGCCGTCCACCGTCAGGATATGGCCATCAACATAGTCCGATGCCGGGCTGGCGAGGAAGACGGCGGCACCGGCAATGTCTTGCGGCCGGCCCCAGCGGCCCTGCGGGATGCGGGCCAGAATGGCCTCGTTGCGCGCCGGGTCGGCGCGCAGCGCCTCGGTGTTGTTGGTGGCGATATAGCCAGGCGCAATGGCGTTCACATTGATGCCGCGCCCGGCCCATTCATTGGCAAGGATTTTGGTGAGGCCGGCCACGCCATGCTTGGCGGCGGTATAGCTCGGCACCCGTATGCCGCCCTGGAAGCTGAGCAGCGAGGCGATGTTGATGATCTTGCCGCGTGGCCCCTGCTGCCGGGCAAGCATGTGGCGGCCAGCGGCCTGGCACAGGAAAAACAGCGATTTCAGATTGGTGTCGATCACGGCGTCCCAATCGGCCTCGCTGAAATCGACGCTGTCGGCCCGGCGGATGATGCCGGCGTTGTTCACCAGGATGTCCAGCCCCCCCAGCCCTGCCAGCACCGCGCCCACCACATCGCCGGCAATACCGGATTGCGCCAGATCGGCCGGCACCAGCAGCGCGCGGCGGCCGGCCGCCTCCACCTGCTCTGCGGTTTCGGTGGCCGGGGTGCGACCGATCAGGGCCACATCGGCCCCGGCCTGCGCCAGCGCCACGGCAATGGCCTGGCCGATGCCGGTGTTGGCCCCGGTGACAGCGGCGATGCGGCCGGAAAGATCAAACAGGCTCATCGCGGCGCTCACTTCAACTGGCAGATGTCGAGCATGTTCATGTCGGTATAATCCAGATTCTCGCCGCCCATCGCCCAGATGAAGGCATAGGCGCGGGTGCCCGAACCCATGTGGATCGACCAGGGCGGCGAGATCACCGCCTCCTCGTTGCCGACCAGGATGTGGCGCATGCCGTCGGGCTCGCCCATGTAATGGAACACCCGGTCATCGGCACCCAGATCGAAGTAGAAATAGATTTCCGAGCGCCGGTCATGCAGGTGGGGCGGCATGGTGTTCCACACGCTGCCCGGTTTCAGGATGGTGAGGCCCAGCAGCAATTGGGCGGAATCGCAGATGCCGGGGATGACCATCTGGTAGATGGTCCGCTCGTTGGAGCCTTCCAGCCCGCCGCGTTCCAGCGGGTTGGCTTCGGCGATGGCGATCTTCTTCAGCGATTTCGCGACATGCGCCGGGGTGGAGGCCAGATAGAAGCGCGCGCCCTCCCCTTCGAACAGCACCTCGCTGTGGCCCATCGGGATATAGAGGCAATCGCGGCTGGCCATGTCGAACAGCTGGCCATCCACCGTGATGCGGCCCGGCGCGCCGACATTGACGGCGGCCAGTTCGCGCCGTTCGAGGAAGGGCTTGCCGGCGGCCGAGGCCGGCTCGGTCTGGGCAGGCAGCGCCAGCGGCCCGCGGCCGGGGCAGGCACCGCCGATCACGAAACGCTCATTGTGGCTGTACGTCAGCACCACCTCACCCGGCACGAACAGGCCGGTGACAAGATAACGCTGGCGCAGCTCCTCATTGCTGGCGCCCGCCATCATGTCGGGATGGGTGGCGTGAAAGGTCTTGGCAAACATGATCATGCTCCTCAAAGGCGACAGGCGCGCCGGGCCGGGCCCATGGCGCGTTCAGGGGCGGGATGCCCGGCGTGCGCCGGGCTGCGCCGATGTTCGGCGACGCGTTCGGCCAGCAGGCCGCGGTCGATCCGTCGGGCCACGTCATGCCGGTTGGGGTTGAGCAAGAGGGGACGCACGTGGGCCTCCGGGGGACAGATATTTGGTAACCGGTGTCAAGGTGGTGCGCAAGCCCCCATCATCCGGATGGCCTCAGCGGGCAGGCGGCCCGGCAGAGGCGCGGATGATCAGTTCCGATGGAAACAGCGCCGGCTGGGCGTCGGCGCCGTCGCTGCCCAGCAGCTTGGCCGCCGCCGCCCGGCCCATCGCCTGGATCGGCCAGCGCACCGTGGTGAGCGGCGGCCAGAGATGGGCGGCGATTGCCGTATCGTCAAAGCCGATGATCGACAGATCGCCCGGCACATCCAGCCCGCGTTCCCGCGCGGCATGCAGCACGCCGGCCGCCATTTCGTCGTTGGAGGCAAAGATGGCGGTGGGCGGCGCGGCGGCTGACAACAACTGGCGGCCACCGGCAAGGCCCGATTCGAACCGGTAGGTGCCTTCCACCACGATCTGCGGATCAAGCGCCAGCCCCGCCGCCGCCAATGCTTCGGCAAAGCCGCTGCGCCGTTCGAACGCCGAACGGAAGCCCTGTGGCCCGGTGACCAGGCCGATGCGACGATGACCAAGACCGATCAGATAGTTGACAGCCTGCCGCACCGCTTCCCGGTCATTGGAGGCGACCATCTGTTCGGGCGTGTCGAGCATGGCCGAGCCCATGCGGACATAGCGGCAGCCCAGTTGCCCGCACAGCGCCGCCAGGCTGTCATTCTCCGAAATGGGGGGCAGCAGCATCACGCCGTGCAGGCGTTGGCGTTCCAGAAAGGCCCGCACATCAGACACGAGGCTGGCGGAACCGCGATCCACCGGTCGCACGATGAGTTCAAATTCGGTGCCGCGCAGCGTTGACAGCAGCGCCTGCTGCATGCCCAGCACCATCTGCGCGTTGGGATTGTCGTGCACCAGGCCGATCAGGAAATTGCGCCGCAAGGCCAGTGCCCGTGCCTGGGGATTGGGCACAAAGCCGATGCTGCGGATGATGTCTTCAACCCGGCGGCGGGTTTCCTCGTTCAGCAAGGGCGATCGGTTGATGACACGGCTGACCGTTTTCTTCGACACGCCGGCAAGCCGGGCGATATCGTTGATGGTCGGCTTGCCGCCGCTGCTGATACCGTCTTCCACGCTTTGACCCCAATTCCCCGCCGTTCTTAGCGGAGGCTTGGCGATAATGCCAGATGGACAATGACACCGGTTTCCCATAGAGTTTCGCCAATGCAGGGATATTCACGCGTGTGACGATGATCAGCAGTCTTGATGAGGCGGGCATAGCCGCCGCCTTCGTGATGGCGCGGCGTGAAGCCCGTGTGCTGGCCGATTATCCCGGCCCCCTGCCCGACAGTCTGGGCACGGCCTACCGCATTCAGGACCGGGCGATTGCCCTGCAGGCAAGGCCGGTGGCGGGCTGGAAGGTGGGCCGCATCTGGCCGCCGCACGAGCGCCAGTTTGGCAGCAACCGGCTGTGCGGCCCGATCGCGGCCGGGCGCGTGTTCGAAGCGGGGCCGCAGCCGGTGGCCATGCCGGTGTTCCAGGGCGGTTTTGCCGCCGTGGAGGCCGAATTCATCTGCGTGCTGCGTGATGCCGGGCCGTCGCAGACGCGCTACACGCTGGCAGAGGCAGCCGCGATGATCGCCGCCGTGCACATCGGGATCGAAATTGCCAGCTCGCCATTTGCCGGCATCAATGATCTGGGACCGGCGGTCACCGTATCGGATTTTGGCAACAATCACGGCCTGATCCTGGGGCCGCCGGTGCCGGACTGGCGGGATCGGGGGCTTGATGACTGGCCGGTCAGTGTCAGCATCGACGGGGTGACGGTGGGCGACGGGCGGGCGGCCAGTTTTCCCGACGGCATGGTGGGCTCGGTGCGCTTTCTGCTGGAACTGCTGGCCAGTCGCGGCATTGCCGTTGCGGCCGGCACCCTGGTATCAACCGGTGCGATCAGCGGGGTGCATCCGATTGTGCCCAACCAGTCGGCCCGGGCGCTGTTCGATGGCCGCCACAGCATCGCCTGCCGCATCGTCACCGCCACACCGGAACCGCTGTGATGATCGCGCCTGCGTCCAGGGCCGCCCCCGGCCGCCAGCGCTGGCTGATCGTGGCGCTGCTGTTTGCCGCCACCGCCATCAACTATGTCGACCGGCAGATGATCGGCGTGCTCAAGCCCACCTTGTCCACCGATCTGGGCTGGAGCGAGACCGATTTCGCCAATGTGATCTTCTTCTTCCAGCTGGCCTATGCCATCGGCTATCTCGGCTTTGGCCGGATCGTCGATGCGATCGGCGCCCGGGTGGGCTATGCGGCGGCCTTCCTGATCTGGACGGCGGCGCACATGGCCCATGGCGGCGTCCATTCGGTCATGCAGTTCGCCGCCGTGCGCTTTGGCCTGGGCATCGGGGAATCGGGCAATTTCCCGGCCGGGATCAAGGCGGTGACCGAATGGTTCCCGCAGCGCGAACGCGCCATGGCCATCGGCATCTTCAATGCCGGCGCCAACGTGGGCGCCATCATCACCCCGCTGGTCGTGCCCGCGCTCACGCTGGCCTATGGCTGGCGCTCGGCCTTTGTCATCACCGGCGCGGTCAGCCTGATCTGGCTGGTGCTGTGGCTGGCGCTGTATCGCCGCCCGGCCGAACAGCCCCGCCTGTCGGCCGCCGAACTGGCCTGGATCAGCCAGGATCCGGCCGATCCGGTGACGGTGCTGCCGTGGAAATCGCTGCTGGGCGTGCGCGAGACCTGGGCCTATGCGCTGGGCAAATTCTTCATCGATCCGATCTGGTGGTTCTACCTGTTCTGGCTGCCGGGCTTCCTTGGCAAGCGCTATGATCTTGATCTGATCAGCTTCGGGCCGCCGCTGGTGGTGATCTATCTTCTGTCCGATGTCGGCAGCGTGGCGGGCGGCTGGGCATCATCCCGGATGATCCGGGCAGGACACAGCGTGAATTTTGCCCGCAAGATCACCATGCTGGCCTGCGCCGTTGCGGTGGTGCCGGTGTTCTTCTCGCAATCGATCGACAGCCTGTGGCTGAACGTGGCGGTGATCGGCCTTGCCACGGCCGCCCACCAGGCCTTTTCGGCCAATCTCTACACCCTGCCATCCGATCTGTTCCCGCGCAGCGCGGTGGGATCGGTGATCGGCATCGGCGGCACCGTGGGGGCCATCGGCGGCATGGTGATGGCCAAATATGCCGGCTTCGTGCTCGACAGTCTGGGCAGTTACACGCCGCTGTTTGCCGTTGCCGGTTCGGCCTATTTCCTGGCGCTGGGCGCCGTCCATCTGCTCAGCCCGCGCCTGGCACCGGCACCGATGGCGTAGGCCCGCGCCGCCGCGCCCCCGGCCAGGCCCGGCGGCCCGATGCCGGTGGCGACCGCATGGTTGCGGCCGCCACCGGCATCGTGTGCGGCGTCAGGCGCCGGGCATCGCCGTCTGCCCCGCCTCGTCGGGATGGCCACCGCCGTTGCGCACGGCCTGCTGCTTGGGGCTGTAGAACCCGTCCAGCTTGGCATAATGGGCGCCGATCGCGGCGGACTGGCGATCATAATCAAAGCCGGCCAGTTCATCGCGGCTGAAGGCCGGGGCGGTCTTCAGATTGTCGCGGCTGATGTTCACGATATAGGCATTGCGCACCGCGTCATACCGCAGCCCGTTCCAGGGCAGCTGGTGATAGCGTTCGCCAATCCCCAGGAACCCGCCGAACGACATCACGGCAAAGCGCACCTGGCCGGAGTGCCTGTCGATCAGCAGGGCCTCGATGCTGCCCAGCTTGTCGCCGGTGCGGTTGAAGACATCGGTGCCCGTCACATGTTCGCTGCTGATCAGGCTTCCGCCGATCTGGGGGGGAGATACTGCGCCGGGGATCGTCATGGTCATTTCCTTCATGGTGGGGCGCGCAGCGGAGGGCAGATGACGGCCGCAGGCCCGGCCAGTCTGCGCCCTGGCGGCCTGCCCTCATTCCGTCTGCCGCTCACAACCCGCCCGCCGCCTGCCGGTTCCATGCCCGGTCTGGGCAACGGATCGCGGCAGGGCGGGCGCGGCGGTGGTGCAGCCGGGGAACCGGCGGGCCTGCCGAACGTTTCCCCCACTCTTCTGCAAGGAAACCCCCAAGATGCACAGCAACACGCCCTGTCCTGCCGCCCCGGCGATCCCGCCGGCCGTCGGCCTTCCCCGCCCGCACGTGACGGGGGCCGGCAAATGAACCGCACCTTCAGCCTGCTGGCCTGCGCCAGCCTCGTGGCGTTGACCGCCACCGCGGCCGTGGCCCGCGACAACCAATGGTATATCGGCCTGCGCGGCGGGATCGTCCTGCCAACCGACGGCCGCTTCCGCAGCCAGGGCGGAACCCAGCCCGAATTTGACACCACCGAACATTCCGGATGGGCGGCAGCAGCGCGGCTGGGATATGATTTCGGCCTGCTGCGGACCGAAGTCGATCTTGGCTACCAGCAGAACCGCCTGCGCTCGATCGACCTGCTCTCATCCACCACGGAAACCCACCCCGGCCGCTATGCCAACCCCACCGGCCGCATCCGGGAATGGACCTTGATGGCCAACGCCCTGCTGGACCTGATCAACGGCGAAGGCTTCTCGGCATCGGTGGGGGCCGGCGCCGGTGCGGCCCGGATCAATGCCCACAATCTGCGCCTGTCGCCGGGTGATGCGCTGTTGCTGAACGAAAGCCGCGTGGTGTTTGCCTGGAACGCGCTGGCCGGTGCGCGGGTGGCCTTGGGCCCCGGCGTCGATCTGGCGGTGGACTATCGCTATCTCCATCCCAGCCGTGTGCGCTTTGGTGACGGGTCCAACACGCGTTTCAGCACGCAGAACGCCTCGCACACGATCCTGGTGGGCTTCAACTTCAACCTGGGCAGCGCGCCCGCCGTTCCGGCGCCAGAGCCGGCGCCGGCGCCGGCGCCGCCACCCTTGGCCGCGGCAGCCCCCGCACCGGCCCCCGCGGCCGTGATGGAGCCGATGCCGCCACCCCCGCCGATGCAGCAGCCGGCCGCGATGCCCGTGCCCGGCCCGCTGTTGCTGTTCTTCGATTTCGACCAGTCGGCGGTGACAGCCGAAGGGCGGCTGGTGGTGGCCGAAGCCGCCCGGCTTGCCCGCCGCACCGGCAGCGCCACGCTCGGCGTTGGCGGGCATGCCGATCGCGCCGGCAGCCAGGGCTACAACCAGGCCCTTGGCGAACGCCGGGGCCGGGCGGTGCAGCAGTTGCTGGAAGCCATGGGCGTCGAACGGTCGCGCATCAGCATCCGTTCCGAGGGCGAAGACGCGCCCCGGGTCGACACGGCCGATGGCCAGCGCGAGCCGCAGAACCGCCGGGTCGAAATCATCATCCAGCCGGGCCAATAGGCCCCAACTGGCCGCCACGGCGGCAGTGGAGCATGGCCGCCACGGCGGCAGTGGCACCACAGCCGCTGGCGGGGCCCCATGGCGGGGTGCCCGCCAGCGGTCGTTTCCCCTTGCGCAATTCTACCTGCACCGGTGTCGGCACGATGGGTAGATGCCGGCAATGGCCACCCGCTGCCCCGGCTGGCACTGTTCCGCGCACTGGCAAACCGGTCTCTCCGGTCCAGCGGCGCACCTGGCGCCCCCGTGCGAAAGGTTCCCCCTTCCGATGTCGATCGCCTGCCGGCTTGCCCTCCAGATGCCCAACCTGCGCCGCTATGCCCATGCGGTGAGTGGTTCCCCGTCGCGCGGAGACGCGCTGGTGGCCCTCACGCTTGAGGCGATCATGGCCGATCACGGCCTGCTGCCTGCCGGCCAGCCGATGCGCCTGGCCCTGTTCAAGGCGTTTCAGCGCGTGCTGGCGGCAGCGCCGGCCAGCGCCACGGCGGGCGCGGCGGCCGGCGGTGATGGGCCGGCGGCCCCGGCGGGTGCCGGGCTGGCGTTGACCGCGCCGCTTGCCCGCCAGGCGCTGCTGCTCAGCGCCATGGAAGGCTTTGGCGAACCCGAGGTATCCCATCTGATCGACCGGCGCCGGCTGGATGTGCGCGCCCTGATCGACGAGGCGCTGGCCGAGATTGCCCGCCATTCGGCGCGCGTGGCGCCCATCCGCCCCAGCCCGCCCGCAGCGGGGAGCCCCGGCCGTCACCCCGTGGATACCGATGCGCTGCAAAGCTGGCTCAACGAAGGCGGGGCGTCGGCATGATGGAGCCGGCCAACACCAGCCCGCCGCCCCGCGCGGCCGACGCATCGGCGCTGCGCGACATCGGTGCCCTGCTGCGGACAGGCTTTGCCGATCTGGCGGCCGCGCCGCTGCCGCCGCGGCTCCGGCATCTGCTTGACCGGCTTGGCGATGATCAACCGGGCCCGGCGGCAGCCCCGGTCTGGCCGCCCGCCGGTGACGGGCATGACGAAGCCGGGTTCAAGGCGGCGCTGGCCGCGGCCATCCCCCATCTGCGGGCCTATGGCCGCTCCCTGTCGGGCAGCGCCGATCTGGCCGATGATCTGGTGCAGGAAACCATGGTCAGGGCCTGGGCGGCGCGGCAGCGCTTCGTGGCCGGCAGCAGCCTGCAGGCCTGGACGCACGTGATCCTGCGCAACGTCCATTTTTCGAACATGCGCCGCGAACGCTTCCGGGCGCCGTGGGATGCCCCGGCGGCCGAACGCCTGCTGTCGGTGCGGCCGGGGCAGGAACATCATGTCGCCCTGTGCGATGTGCAGCGGGCGTTGTTGCAGTTGCCGCTGGCCCAGCGCGAGGCGCTGATCCTCGTGGGGGTGAGCGGCCTCAGCTGCGAAGCGGTGGCAGCCATCAGCGCGTGCGCGGTTGGCACGGTGAAGAGCCGCGTGGCCCGCGGCCGCGCGGCGCTGATGGCGCTGCTGGATGGCGGCCGGCTGGCGGTGCCGCGGGCCGAGGTGCCGGCCAGCCCGTTGCCGGCCTTTGACCAGATCATGGGCCTGGCCGAGACATTGTCAGCCACGGACGCGTGACAGCGCGCAGGGGGCACCGGAACCGTCCCGTCCCGTGCCCCCTGCGGCCGCCTGCGGCGGATCCGGGCGGTTACTTCGGATCGGGCTTTGTGGTGGTGGTCAGCTTGTCGGTCTTGGTGGTGGCGCCAGTCGTGCCGGCATCCACCGCATCGGCCTGGCGCTCGCCGCGGGCGCGAACGGCATCGGCCTTGTCGCGCAGGGCCTCGGCGGTTGATTCGGCCTGCGCCGTGGCCGCGTCACCCGCCGCCTTGCCCTCGTCCTCGATGCCTTCGGCCTGCTGGTCGATGTCGGCGCCTGCCGCCTTGCTGGTGTCGCGGATGGCGTCGGCCTGGGCATCCTTGGTCGATTTCTCGCAGGCCGTCAGCGAAACGGCACAGGCAAGAACAAGCAGCAGCGTTGATGATCGTGATGTCATGATGGGCATCCTCCTGTTTCTGGTCCCGCCGGGCAAAACGCCCGGCCGCCACGGCGGTTCCGCGCGGTGCCAAAGAAAACCGCGCCCCGCCGAACGGCGGCTCAGGTCACGCCGAACGGCGGCTCAGGCCCCGCCGAACGGCGGCTCAGGCCACGCCGAACGGCGGCTCAGGCTTCGCCCCTCTGGGCATTTTCCCCAATGGCACCAGATATTTGCAGCGTAGATTCCGGCGCTGCCGGGGCGGCCGGCCCGGGGCCATGGTGACGCTTCTGGTTCGGCCCATCCCGGCACGATCCGCAACAAGGGGGCTTCCCTCATGAAAACCATCACCCGATTGGCAGGCACCGCTCTGGGCTGCCTGCTGCTGGCCTCACCGGCCCTGGCTGTCGACCTCCTGTCGAAGACCTTCGCCCAATATACCCAGCAATCAAGCGACAAGGTCGCGCACTATGGCGCGACCGGCTCGGGCAACACGCTGTCCATCACGGACGCGCCGGCCTTTCTGGTCGTCACCGATTATGGGCCGGCCGGCATGTACGGTTCGACCCTGTCGATGACCGCCAGCAGCGCGGCGCCGATCACCAACCTGGGCCCGCAGTTCGAACAGAATGGCTGGAACGGCACCATGACGTTCACCAACGGGATCAACCAGCTGTCCGTCGCCTTCGCCAATGCCATCTTCAGCTATGATGGCAGCGGCGGTTCGGCCAGCCTGATCTCGACGGATCCCAGCCACATGATCAGCTACAGCTCCGATCTGATGAGCCTGCCGCTGTTCAACTTCCGGAACTTCTCGCTGGCGTTCACGGGCATCACCCCGCCCTTCAACGTGGCCGGCAACGGCTTTGGCTCTGCCTTCAGCGCCAACACCGCCGGTTCCTTCGCCGGTTCGGCCGTGCCGGAGCCGGAGGTCTGGGCAACCCTGCTGATGGGCTTTGGCGCCATCGGCCTTGTTGCCCGCCGCCGCTCGGCATCGGCTGCCGTGGCCTGCTGACGCAACCGCCTTCAGGCGTTTCCCTGCGGGGAGTGATCGCCGGTTCCGGTTCCGCCATCAATATTTGGCGCCACCGGGATCGGCGATCATCACGAGCCGGGCCAGTTCCGGCAGCGATTTGCACCCGGTGCGGTGCATCACCTCTGCCCGGTGATGTTCCACGGTGCGCTGGCTCAGGTTAAGATCGGCGGCGATATTCTTGCTGGGGTGCCCCTGCAGCACGCGCTCCATCACCTCCCGCTGGCGCGGCGTGAGCGTGGCGAGCCGCACGGCCGCCGCCCGGGCCGCCACAGCCCTGGCCGCCGGGCCGGCGCTGGCCTGCCCGCCGGCGATCGCCATCGCGGCGCGGATGGCGGAGATGATGGCCTCGCCGTGGGCCGGCTTCTCGATGAAATCCAGCGCGCCCGCCCGCATCGCCGCCACCGCCATGCCAACATCGCCCTGGCCCGTGATCATGATGCTGGGCGGCAGCGCCGCCGCATCGTGCAGGCTCTTTATCAGCGCCAGCCCGCTCTCGCCGGGCAGGCAGGCATCGATCAGCAAGCAGCAATCGCCATCGCCGTCCCAATCGGCGCGGAAGGCCTCGGCCGAGGGGTGGAGCCGCACGGCATGGCCGGCACCGGTGAGCAGCGCGCCCAATTGCTGCAGAACATCGGGATCATCATCGATCACATGGACATAGGCCATGCCGGGAAGCCCCGCCGGCGGCCCGGCCAGGGCATCGGCAATGGCGGCGTGCAGCCGATCGCCATGCACCGGTTTTGACAGGCGGACGATATCATTGGCGGCAAAGCGGGCGAGGGCATCGACGGAGATGTCGCCGGTCAACATGATCACCGGCACCCGGCGGCCATCGGCCTGTTGCACCGATCTTCGCAGCGCCCGGGCCAGTTCCAGGCCGTCGCGATCACCCGCCAGGCGGAAATCGGAAATGATCACATCGGGGGTGCCGCCCGCCAGCGCCGCCATGGCCTCGGCTTCATCGCTGGCGGCCGCCACGTCGTGGCCGGCATCCTGGAGCAGTTCCTGCAGCAGCTCGCGCACCTGGGCATCATCATCGACGATCAGGATGCGGGTGGCGTGCCACGGCACCGGCGGCAGCGGCACCGGCTGCGCCCCATCTGCCGCCCCTTCTGCCGGCCCATCTGCCGGCCCGTCTGCCGGCCCGCCGGCAACGGCGCGCCTGGCCAGCGGCACGGTGATGCTGAACACCGAGCCATGGCCGGGCCCGTCGCCATCGCGGGACCGCACCTCCACCCTGTGGCCCAGCATCTCGCCCAGGCTGCGCACGATCGACAGGCCCAGGCCCAGGCCGCGCCCGCGATCCACCATGGCCGGGCCCAACTGGTGATAGGGTTCGAAAATCGCCTCGCGTGCATCGGCCGGGATGCCGATGCCGGTGTCCCACACCTCGATCCTGACCGTTTCGCCCCGCCGCCGCGCGCCAACCAGCACCCCGCCCTTCACCGTGTATTTCAGCGCGTTGGCCACCAGATTGCGCAGCATGCCGGCCAGCAGCTGGCGGTCAGACACGACATGGCAGCTGGTGCGCACCCGGCGCAGCTTCAGCTTGCCGGCCGCGGCCTGCAACACCAGCCCGTCCACGGTTTCGGCGAACAGCGCATCCAGCGCAAAGCTGCCGGTTGCGATGTCGACCGTATCGGCCTCGATCCGGTTGATGTCGAGCAGGCCATCGAGCATCGCCGCCATCGATTCCAGCGTCTGTGCCTGGCGGCCGATCAGGCGCCTTGCGTCCGGATCGGTCACCTTGCGATCGAGCAGTTCCTGCACCAGCACCAGCGATTGCAGCGGCTGGCGCAGATCGTGGCTGGCGGCCGCCAGGAAGCGCGACTTGGCCAGATTCGCCGCCTCCGCCGATTTGCGGGCTTCCTGCATCACATGCTCGGCCTGCTTGCGGTCGGTCACGTCGGTGTAGGTGATGATCACCCCTTCGGCATGGTTGTCGTGGGCCCGATAGGGCAGCACGCGGCGGCTGAAGCAGGTGCCCGCGGCGGTGGCGATCTCGCGTTCGGCCGGCTGTTGACCGGCCTGAACCGCCGCGACATCGGCTGCCAGGGTGGGATCAGGCACCAACGGCGCCAGATCGCCAAACGGCCGGCCAATGTCGTTGGGCAGCATGTTGAACAGCGCCCGCGTGGCCGGCGTGAAAAAGCGGATATGGTTGCCCAGATCCAGAAAGATGGTGGCAATATCGGTGCTGTTCAGGATGTTCTGGAGATCGTCCGCCGTGGTGCGCTGCCGGTCGATGGTTTCCTGCAACTGGCCATTGAGCGCGACCAGCTCCTCGTTCAGCGATTGCAGCTCTTCCTGGCTGGTGATCAGTTCCTCGTTGGCGCTCTGATATTCCTGGTTGCGCGACATGGTGTCGGCATGGATCGCCAGCCGTTCGGCATCGATGCTTTCGGGGTGGCGATCGGCCTGGGTCAGCTCGGCGCGGATGCTGGCCAGTTCGGCTTCCAGCGCCTCCAGCCGGGCCGATGGCATGCTGGGCAAGGGCCAGGGCGGCACCCGCGCCGCCCGGCCTTCCACCGACCAGACCTGGCCGCTTTCCGCCGTGATCGCCGGGACCGGCCGGCGGCTGGCATTGCGCTGATAAAGATGCGCCAGGCCCGAAACGAGCGAAAAGGCCGGCGCGCTGCCATCGGAGTCCACCACCGTTTCCGCCTTGCCCAGCAACAGCAGGCCGCCGGGGCGCAGGGCAAAATGGAACAGGCCGATGGCCCGGGCCTGGGCGGCCGGCTGCAGATAGATCAGCAGATTGCGGCAGGCGATCAGATCGATCCGCGAAAAGGGCGGATCGGTGAGCAGATCATGCACGGCAAACACCACACAGGCCTGCAACGCGGGGCCCACCTGCCAGCCATTCTCGGCCGGGATGAACCAGCGTTGCAGCCGCTCGTGCGGAACATCACGCTCGATGCTGGCCGGATACAGGCCGTGCCGGGCCGCGGTGATCGCATCGGGATCAAGATCGGTGGCAAAGATCTGCAGCTTCAGCCCGGGCCGGGTCCGGGCAATCTCCTCCAGCAGCAGCATGGCCAGCGACCAGGGCTCCTCGCCGCTGCTGCAACCGGCGCTCCACACCCGGATCGGCAGCGTGCCTTCATGGTTGCGCACCATGTCGGGGATGATCCTGGTGACCAGCGCCTCGAACACGTCGGCATCGCGGAAGAAGTTGGTGACGTTGATCAGCAGGTCGTTGGCCAGCGCCTGCAGCTCCTCGTCGTCGGTTTCCAGCCGCTTGACATAGTCGGCCAGCGCCGCAGCGCCGCTGCCACCCGGCTGGCCGGCCAGGCGCGCCCGCCGTTCGATGCGGCGTTGCATCGTGCCCGTCTTGTAGCCGCGGAAATCATGGCCACCCTTGCGCAGCCGTTCCAGCACGGGGGCCAGCCAGTTGGCGCCGGTCATCGCCGGCACTGGCAGCGGCAGCCGGTTGCGGCGATCGATGATGGCGGCAGCCATGGCCGCCACCGGCAGGATGGCATCCACGCAACCGGTGGCGATGGCGGCGGACGGCATGCTGTCATAGCCGGCTTCCAGCGGATCCTGGGCGATCACATGGCCGCCGGCGCGGTGGATGGCGCGCGCGCCCTTGCTGCCATCGGCACCATTGCCCGAAAGCAGCACCGCAACAACCCGGAGATCCGGTTCGGCCGCAAGCGATTGCAGCAGATAATCAACCGGCAGGCGGGGCCCGCGGGCATGGCTGGCGGGCGACAGGCGCAGCACGCCGCCGGTCACCGCGATGCGCCCCCCGGCCGGGATGACATGCAGCCGGTCGGGCAGCAGCGCCATGCCGTCGGTCACTTCCGTCACTGGAAACGGCGTGTCCGCGGCCAGCAGGTGCGCCAGCATCGACGGGTGATCGGGATCGAGATGCTGGACCAGGATATAGGCGATGCCGCTCTTGGCGGGCAGGTTGGCGATCAGGCCGCGCACCGCTTCCAGTGCGCCGGCCGAACCGCCGATCGCCACCACCATCGGACGCGACGGGGGAACGCCATTGCCATGCCGTGATGCCGTGTGGAGATCAGGCGGCGTGTCAGTCAGTTGGTGTTGCCCCTGTTGCCGGCATGGCGGGTTGCCGATCGGCCCGCTCCCAGGCCGGCGATCCGGTCTGCAGGCGATCTGGTCTGCAGGCGGTCCGGTCTGCAGGCGGTCTGGCCTGCCCGCGATCGGCGTTGCATCGAACGGAAAATCCCGGGCGGCGGCAACACGCGCCCGATGGCGGAAGCGTAAACCGCCCTGCGGTGGTTTACAAGCGGCCGGTGAGCACCAGCACGACCAGCACGATCAGCAGGATGCCAATGCCGCCGCTGGGGACATAGCCCCAGCCTGCGCTGTGCCGCCAGTTTGGCAGGGCGCCCACCAGCAGCAGCAGCAGGATGATGAGCAGAATTGTGCCAATGGTCATGAGGCTGTTTCCCGCTGCGCCGTGAAACTGGCCGGGCAGATGCGCCCGGCCAATCCCGTCACGGCTTGATCACATCCCGCACGTCGTCCTTGGCCTTGCCCACCGCGCTCTGGATCTTGCCCTCCACCTTCTGGGTCTTGCCATCGGTGGCCAGCTTGTCGTCGCCCACCAGCTTGCCGGCGGTTTCCTTCACGCTGCCGGCCATCTGGTTGCCGGCACCGCTGATGCGGTCTTTGTCGATTGTCATGGCGATCTCCTTCTGTGCCGGATTGGCACGGTACTGCCCCGGCACCGGTGTCCCGGAGGAACGCCCGTTGGGGTCAGCCGGGGCAGTGACATCTGCCTAGCCCGCGCCGCGCCCCGCCGGCAGCATCGGCTTCTACCCAAACCCCCGCCACCGCCGGCCGGCTGCCACGGGTAGATTCCGATTCTGCCCGCGGTGCCCCGGCGGCGCGACATTGCCGTGGTGCCGGCACCCTGCCGGGAATCATGAAGGTCGCCGCTCCGGGCCCCTGCACGGTGCCGCCACCCCTGGGAGGACGACATGCGGATTGCAATTCTTGCCGTGGCCACAGCGATGCTGGCCTCTGGCTGCGTATCGGATGATGCCGGTTACCGCCCGGACAGGGCGTGGCGCAGTTATGACCAGGACCGTCCCGATCCCCAATATGGCAACTATGATGCCAGCCGCTATTACCGGGAAACGCCGCGCCAGCGCGAACGGCGCCTGGGCGGGAATGACCGCGTCTACCGCGGCCAGGACGGGCGCTATTATTGCCGCCGCTCCGATGGCACCACCGGGCTGATCGTCGGCGCCCTGGCCGGCGGCGTGCTGGGCGATGCCATCGCACCCGGCGGCTCACGCTCGCTGGGCGCCATCCTTGGTGCCGTCGCCGGCGGCGCCGCCGGCCGCCAGATCGATCGAAACAATATCCGCTGCCGCTGATTGCGCGGCGGACGGCCGGCCCCGGTATTGCGACCACCGGGGCCGGCCAACCCGACACCATGCTGGAGAACCCCCATGACAAGCGCCCGCTTGCTGACGGCCGGCCTCGTCGCCGCCCTGATGCCGTCTCTGGCCGCCCTGCCGGCCGCGCCGGCCGCCGCCCAATCCCGCGACCTTGGCCGCGACCATAACAGGGGCGGCGTTGACAATGACCGCCTGCCGGCCCGCGCCGGGCGCGACACGGCGCTGCGCGCCGGCCCCATGGGCAGCTACCCGGAAGTGCGGCGCATCCGGCAGGGTGAAACGGTGCAGATCCACGGGTGCCTGAACGACCGCAGCTGGTGTGATGTGGGGCGTGGCGATGATCGCGGCTGGGTTGCCGCAGCCGACATCGATGCCGAACAGGATGGCCGGCACGACACTGTGGTGAACCTGTGGGGCAGGCTGAACATCGGCGGTGCACGCTTCGCCATCGGTGATTACTGGGACGATCATTATCGCCAGCAGCCCTTTTATGGCGAACGCAGCCGCTGGGAGGCACAATATTTCGCCAGTCACCGCGACAGCTGGGGCCCGCGCCCCGGCGCCCGGCGCTGGTCGGTCGGCGGTGGCCGCCAGCTTGGGGTGATGCGGCGCCGGTCCTGGCTGTTTGCCGGGCCTGACTGGCGCTACCCGCATGTCGGCATCCTCTACCCGCGGGCAAGCGTGTCCATCATCGGCTGTCTGCGCGACTGGAGCTGGTGCGATGTCGCCTATCGCGGCAACCGCGGCTGGGTGCCCGCCAGCCACATGGCCGGCACCTGGCAGGGCCGCCGCCAGGCCATCAACCTGATCGCCCCCGTGCTGGGCATCGGCATCAGGCCCTTCCTGTTCCAGGCCTATTGGAACGAACATTATCGCGGCAAGCCCTTCTATCGCGAGCGCGGCCGCTGGGAAGGGCAATATCGGCTGAACCACCGCGAGACCTGGGGCCCGGACCTGCAGGTGACGCCGAACCCGGCCGGGCAGCCGCCGCGCATCGACGAACGGGCCTTTCCCGGTGCCGCCGTGCCCGACCCTGTCCGCAGCCGCGGCGAACCGCAGCCACGGTTGCGCGGCCGGCCACAGGCCCCGGCGCACGATCCGTCAGATGCCCGGCAACAGGCGCATGACCGGGATCAGGCCCGGCCGCAACGGGCGCCGGGCACGCCCGATCCCGCCGCTGCGCCATGACGGGCCCGGTGATGACCAATCGCGGAGAGACGACATGATCATCGGTCTGATTGTGCTGCTGGTGCTGTTGTGGGCGCTCGGCCTTGTCACGTCCTACACGGCCGGCGGCCTCATCCACATCCTGCTGGTGGTGGCGGTGATCATGCTGGTGGTGAGCCTGGTCAGCGGCCGGCGCCTCTGATCCGCCGGGGGCCGGTGCCGGGGCGCCCCCCTTCCCCTGCCACCGGCGTTGCCACGGAGTCCGTTTCAGATGCGCTGCCGCACGATGCAATCCACCGTGATGTTCCACCACCCGTTCCGGCTGCCGGGGCTGATCGGGCCGCAACCGCCCGGCACCTACCGCCTGGTCATCAATCAGGAGGAGGTGCACGGCGTCTCCTTCGTCACCTTTCACACCGCCCTGATTGTTCTGGAGATCCCGACCAGCGGGGGCAGCGCCGTGCTGCAGGTGCCCATCCGGCCGGCAACACTTGATCAGTGCGTGCGTGGCGATCGCCGCCTGCCAAAACGCATCGGCCTGCCGCGATGCTGATCCGCTGCGGCTACAGCATCGGCCTGCACCTGGATCAGCCGGTGACGCTGTTGCAGATGCTGGCGGTTCATCCCTTCCAGCCGGATGGGCGCCTGCTGTGGGAACGCCACGGCAACAGCCGGGGCCTGCTGATGGCCGAGCTGCGCGCGGAGGCCGGCAACCGCTGTCACCGGCTGGTTGCGCCCGCCGGCCCCCTGACCCTGACGGGCGAGACGATGATGCGCTGCCCCGACACGCCCGATCACCGCCAGCCATCGGCCCGCGAGATGCCCGTGGCGCAGTTGCCGCCCGAGACATTGGTGTATCTGCTGGCCAGCCGCTATTGCGAAACCGACAAGCTTGGCGGCTTTGCCTGGGACATGTTCGGCCGCGTTGCGCCCGGATGGTGCCGAGTGCAGGCGATCTGCGATTTCGTGCACCGCCATGTCCGCTTTGGCTATGGCCATGCCAGCCCGACCCGCACGGCCAGCGAGACACTGAACGACGGCGAGGGCGTGTGCCGCGATTTCGCGCATCTCGCCATCAGCCTGTGCCGCTGCCTCAACATCCCGGCCCGCTATGTCAACGGCCACCTTGGCGACATCGGCGTTCCGGTGGTGGAACCGATGGACTTCAGCGCCTGGATGGAGGTGTATCTGGACGGCGCCTGGCATGTGTTTGATCCGCGCAACAACGCCGCCCGCATCGGTCGCATCATCATCGCCCGCGGCCGCGACGCCGCCGATGTGCCGCTCATCCACAGCTTTGGCCCGCACCGGTTGCAGCATTTCCGGGTGTGGACGTTCGAGGAACCCGCAACGCCCCGATCAGGCAACGGTTGGCACCAGCCGGAGCCGTTGGCCGCCGCTCGCCCGGCACCGGCCGGCCTGACCCTGCCGGGATGATCCGCGCGCAATCCGGACGCAATCCGGACGCACGGGGGAGGACATGATCATTGTGGGGGGAAATGGCGCGCCCTGTCGAACTTTGTTCGAACGATCAACGATCCGGGCGCCACGCCAGAGCTTCGTTGGAAATAGGGAAATTGGCGCGCCCTGTCGAACTTTGTTCGAACGATCAACGATCCGGGCGCCACGCCAGAGCTTCGTTGGAAATAGGGAGATTGGCGCGCCCGGAACGATTCGAACGTCCGACCCTCAGATTCGTAGTCTGATGCTCTATCCAGCTGAGCTACGGGCGCGCGCCTTGGAGGCCGGCCTGATAGCGGCGTGTGCGGGGCATTGCAACCTCTTCCTTGCCGATTTAGGCGATATTCGCATGTCCGCCCGCCCCACCCTGCCGCTGATCCTCCTGCCGCTGATCCTGCTGCTGGCCGGGTGCGCCGGGCGGGAGGGGGCGTGGCCCAGCCTGGCGCCGCGGGCGGGCGAGGTCTCGCCGATGGTGCCGCGCAATGTCGCCGGCCAGATGCGCTGCCCGGCAACGCCCGATTGCGTGCCCGATGCGGCGCCGGCGCCGGCCGATCTGCTGCCGCCGCCGGCCCCGCCGCCGGCGCCCGCTGCCGTCGCGGCCGAACTGGCGGCGATCGAGGCGGTGGTGGACAGCGTGGCGCAGGCAACAGCCACATTGGCCCCGGCAGCCGTCACCGCGCGCCAGCGGGCGGCCACCGCGGCCCCCGAATCGGCCACCAATGCCCAGCTGGCCGTCACCGAAGCGCGGCTGCTGGCGGCGCTGGCGCCGCTGCAGGCGGCGCGGTTCCGGCTGGAGGCGCTGGCCGCCGCCACGGCGCAGGCGCCCGACCGCGGCCAATATGCCGCCCGGCTGGAGTCGATCGCCCGCCGCATCGCCGGGCTTGATCCTCAGTAGAGGCCGGCGGCCTGGCGGGTGGCGGCCATCACCAGATCGGCGGCCACGGTCGCGATGATGGCCAGCGCCACATCATCCACCGGCGCCACTTCCGGCGGCGCGGTGGACAGGGCAAACAGGCAATCGCCATCGAACTGGGTGTGCACCGGCCGCACCGCGCGGGCGAGGCCGGATTGCGCCACCATGGCCAGCCGCAGCGCCTGCGCGCGGGTGAGCGGGGCATTGGTGGCCACCGCCCCGATCACCGTGTTCTGCCGGCCGAAGCCCTTGTTTCCCTTGAGTTTCGGCATGGCCACCGGGCCTTCGGGCGGAGCATCGGCATAGACTTCGCCAAAGCTGTTGGCCGCGATCAGCGCCCCCACCACCACCACGCCATCATCCAGCCGGCGGGACAGGCTGCCAATGCCGCCGGGATGGCTGCCGGAACGGGCGCCATGGCCGGCCCCCACTGGCCCGCTGGCATCGCTGCCGGGCTGGCCCAGCCGCGCAAAGGCCTCCCGCGTGAGGCGGCGATAGGGCGGCTCCAGCCCCCACGCCTTGTCCCCGCCGTTGCCCAGATCAAACAATATGGCGGCCGGCACCACGGGCACCACCGGCACGCCATCACCCATCGGCAGGCCGCGCCCGGCGGCCGAGAGCAGCAGCGCCAGTTCATCCCCCGCCGCCAGGCCAAACACCGAACCGCCGGCCAACGCCAGCCCATGCGCCCGCTCCACCAGGTTGATCGGATTGAGGGCATCGGTCTCCCGCGTGCCGGGGCCGCCGCCGCGCACCTCCACCGCCATCACCGCCGGCGCATCGGGCACGATCAGCGACACGCCGGTGCGCGCCAGCGGGCAATGGGCATGGCCCACCGCCAGGCCGGGAACCTGTGAAATTCCGGACATGTTCATGCCGCATCCATCGGCCGCAGCCGAAGCGATTGCAAGCGGGGGCCAACAGGCGCACCCTGCAATCCACCTGCCAAATCAAGGAAGAAGGCCATGGTTGCCCCCGCCGTCGCCCACATCAACCGCATCGGCACCGCGCTGCCGCCCAATGATGTCCACAGCGCCTTCGTGGATTTCGTCGGCACGCTGATCAAGGACCGGCGCGACCAGTTGATCTTCAAGCGGCTGGTCGGCCGCGCCGCCATCGATCAGCGCTGGAGCTTTTTCACCCCGGTGAAGGACCCTGACGGTTTCACCGCCGATGCCGAGGGCTTCTACCGGCCGGGCGCCTTCCCGTCGACGGCGCGGCGCATGGCCCGCTTTGCCGCCACGGCGCCCGGCCTGGCCGAACAGGCGATCGGCGGGCTTGCGCTTTCGCCCCATGAAATCAAGGGGATCACCCATCTGGTCGTGGCCAGTTGCACCGGCATGGTGGCCCCCGGCATCGATCAGTTGCTGGTCAATCGGCTGGGCCTTGATCCGGGGGTTGAGCGCACGCATGTCGGCTTCATGGGCTGTTATGCGGCAGTGAACAGCCTGCGCCTGGCACATCATTTCGTGCGCTCCGATCCGGCGGCGCGGGTGCTGGTGATCAATCTGGAATTGTGCACGCTGCATTTCCAGGAGACCGGCGATCTGGAATCGCTGCTGGCCATGCTGTTGTTTGGCGATGGCTGTTCGGCGGCGCTGGTCAGCGCCGATCCGGTGGGGCTGGCGCTCACCGATTTCCGCGCCGCCACCATCGCCGATTCCGCCGATGCCATCACCTGGGGGATCGGCGATCAGGGGTTTGACATGCATCTTTCGGGCCGGGTGCCGGCAATCCTGCAACAGGCGCTGGCCGGGCCGGCCGGCACCAGCCTGCTGCATGGCCAAAGCGCTGATGGTTATGGGGTTTTTGCCGTCCACGGCGGCGGCCGGGCGATCTTGGACGCGGTGGAAACCGGCCTGGGGCTGGGCCAGGGCGCGCTCAACTGGTCCCGCGAGGTGCTGCGCGAATGCGGCAACATGAGCAGCGCCACATTGATGTTCGTGCTGCAACGCATCATGGCCGGCATCGGCGGCGCGGTGCCGCGCGGGGTGCCGGGCTTTGGCGTGGCCTTTGGCCCTGGCCTGGCGGCGGAAAGTTTCCGTTTCCACACAGTGGGTTGATGCCCGATCTGGTCGCCCGTTGGCCGGCCGAGCCGGTGGATTTCGCCGCCCGTGCGCGCAGCGCGGAAATCATGGACGATGATCGGCTGGATGCCGCCACCTATGCCGCGGTGATCGCCGATCTGGCCCGGGTCAACAGTATCACCATGGCCCGGCCGCCCACGCTCAACTGGCTGAAAACGCAAACAAAATCGCTCGAAGCTTTCTCCGTCCTCGATGTCGGCTTCGGGCAGGGGGACATGCTGCGCGCCATCGCCGGCTGGGCGCGGGGTGCGGGCAAGCGGGTGCGGCTGGTGGGGGTTGACCTCAACCCGCGTTCGGCCCCGGCGGCGATTGCCGCCACCCCGGCGGAACTGGGCATCGAATATCGCACGGGGCTGGCCGAAGATATTGACTTCGTGCCGGATTTCATCATCTCCTCGCTGGTGGCGCACCATATGGACGATGCCGAACTGGCTGCCTTCATCGGCTGGATGGACCGCACCGCGCAAGTCCGCTGGCTGATCAACGATCTCCACCGCCACCCGCTTGCATGGCTGGGATTTCAAGCACTTGCGCGGATTTTCCGCTGGCATCCGATCGTTGCCCATGATGGTGCGCTGTCGGTCAGGCGGGCGTTCCGGCGGGCGGACTGGGTCCGGCTGCTGGCGGCGGCCGGGGTGGCGGCCGAAATCCGCTGGCACCTGCCCTTCCGCTGGACGGTGACATCATGCGCCCGTTGATCATCGGCGCCGGGCTGGCCGGCACGGCGGCGGCCATCGATCTTGCCCGCGCCGGGCTAAGGCCTTGCCTGATCGAGAAAAATCCTGATCCGCATGACAAGATTTGCGGCGAGTTCCTCAGCGGGGAGGCGGTGATCGCGCTCGATGCGCTGGGCGTTGATCCGCGCGCACTGGGCGCCGTGCCGATCAGCCGGGTTGAGCTGTGGGCCGGCCGCCGCCATGCCGCTGCTGCCCTGCCCTTCCCGGCGCTCAGCCTGTCCCGCCGGGTGCTGGACGCGCATCTGGTGGCCGTCGCGCGGCCATTGGTGGCCGAATTTGGGGCGGGGGTGACGGCACTGGGCGTCACGGGTGACGGGATCCGGGCCAGTTGTGGCCATATCGCGGCCAGCCAGATTTTGATCGCCACCGGCAAGCATGACCTGCGCGGCCACGCCCGCCCGGCCGGGCCCGACCAGATCGGTTTCAAGCAATATTTCGCCGCCCCGGCGCTCAGCCGCCTACTGGCCGGCACGGTCAGGGTGGTGTTCTTCCCCGGCGGCTATGCCGGGCTGCAACCGGTGGAGGGCGGCCGGCTCAACCTGTGCCTGCTCGCCGATGGCCCGCTCTATCGCCGGCTGGGCAATTGGCCGGCGCTGCTGGCGCTGCTGCTGGCCGAACCGGGGCTGGCGGGCCTGGCCGATGCCGAGCCGCTGCTGCCCCGCCCGCTGGCGATCAGCCGGGTGCCCTATGGCCATCTGGCGGCCACCAGCCCCGATGGCCTGTGGCGGCTGGGCGATCAGGCCGCGGTGATCCCCAGTTTCTGCGGTGACGGCATGAGCATCGCGCTCGAATCCGGGCGGCTGGCCGCGGCCATGCTGGCGGCCGGGGCCAGCGCGGCCGATTATCAGGCGGCGCTGCACGCCCGCACCCGGCGGCCGGTGCGCCTGGCGATGGCGGCGCTGCGGCTGGCCGAGACAAGGCTGGGCCGGCTGGCGGCGCTGGCCGGGCTGGCGGCCATTCCGGGCGCGCTGGCGCTGCTGGCACGGCTCACCCGCGTGGCCGAACCGGGCAGCGCGCTTGCGCCGGCCGGCTGAGGCTGGCAGGCGCACAGCCATGGACCAATTGCCGATCTTCGTGAAGCTTGCCGGCCGCCGGGTGATCCTGATTGGCGAAGGCGAGGCGGCCGAGGCCAAGGCCCGGCTGATCCGCGCCGGCGGCGGCACCATCGTCAGCCACGCCGACGATGCCGCGCTGGCCTTCATCGCGCTGGACGACGACGCCGAAGCCGCCGCCCAGGCCGATGCGCTCCGGGCGCGCGGCCTGCTGGTGAATGTGGTGGACCGGCCCGGCCTGTCGGATTTTCTGATGGGCGCCATCATCGATCGCTCGCCCGTGCTCGTCGCGGTTTCCACCGGCGGCGCGTCGGCCAGCCTGGCCCGCGCGCTGCGCACAAGGCTGGAGGCGCTGTTGCCGGCCAGCCTGGGGCCGCTGGCCCGCGCCATCCTGGCCAGCCGCGACGCCACCAGCGCCCGCCACCCCACGCCGGCCGATCGCCGCCGTCTGTGGGAACGCGCGCTGGCCGAAGGCGGCCGGCTCGATCCCTTTGCCGCGCACGCCGATCCCGCCGCCGCCGTGGCCGCCGCCATCGCCGGCACCAGCGCCGCCGAGCCGGTGGTGCAGCGCATCGCCGTGGCCAGCGCCGATCCGGGCGAACTCACCCTCAACCAGCTCAATGCCCTGGCCCGCTGCGATGCGCTGCTGCTCGATGGGCCGGTGCCGGAGGCGATCACCGATCGCGCCCGCCGCGATGCCGCCCGGCTCGATATTCTGCCCGATCCGCTGCTGCCGGGCCTCACCATCATCCTGACGTGGATGGACGCCTAACAATCAATCGTCAGGATGCGGCGGGCAGGCACGTCGCCGCTGTCCACCAGCAGGGCGCCATATTCGGGCACCTCCACCCAGGTGGAAACATCGCGGGTGAGCGGTTCGGAGGCGACCAGCGTGCCGGCGCCGCGCCCGCCGGTCATCTTCCATTCGCCGTCGGCCAGATCATAGCGATCGCCGATGGTGAACCACTGGCTGAGAAATTCGATGCCGCCCTGGAACGGCGGCCGTTCAAACCGGCCGAAATCAAAGGTGAAGCGGGTGGCCACCAGCGCGCGGCCATCGGAGACGACAAGATTGACCGAGGAGGAGCGGGCGATGCCATGATCGGCGCGCACCCGGCGGATGGTGGTGAAGGCCGCGGTGATGGCACGGAAAATCGCTTCGGCGGTGAACGGCCCGGCCGGATCATCAAGGTTTGACAGCACCAGCGCGTGCAGGAACGCGCTGTCGGTCAGGGCGGTCATGCGGCGCGCGATCTCCGGCCTGATGTGCGGCCACAGGCTGCTGCGCATGGCGCCGAAATCGGCCAGATCGCCGTTGTGGGCCAGCACCAGCGGGCTGCCGGCCAGCTGGAACGGGTGCAGGCTCTGCTGGTTGATGGTGGCGCTGCCATCCAGCGGCACGCCGCGCAGATGCGCCACCAGCGCCCGCACTGGCAACCGCGCCGCCAGCGCGCGCAGATTGGCATCAAACACCGCGACATTGGTGGAATGATAGGTGAGCGGCAGGTGCGGCTGGTTGAGGCCGTCATTCCAGGCCGCCAGGCCAAAGCCGGCGAGATTGAGCATCGCCAGCAATTGCGCATCGGTCGTCTGGTTCAACAGCGCATTGTCAGGGCGCACCACCAGATGATCGAGCAGCACCGGCGCGCCGATATAGCCCAGCATCCGGCACATCAGGCGGCCTCCAGCGCGGCCAGCCGGGCGCGCACCCGGGTGAGCCGGCGCTGATCGCGCACCAGCGCCGCGCCGAGCAGGCGCGCTGCCCGCGCCGCCACCGGCCCGGCCGGCAGGGCGGGCAGCGCCAGAAATTCGCCCGCTTCCCGCACCAGCAGCCGCGCCGGCCAGGTCTGCCCGGCGACGAAGGCGGCGCTGCCGGCCAGCGCGCCGGGGCCGTGGACCAGCAGTTGCAGGCCATCGCCGCCCTGCCACATCAGCGCGCCGCGTAGCACGATCCACAGGCAGGGCGGGCCGCCATCCAGCCGCTCGCCCGGCGCGCGGGCATGGCCCTGCCCGGCGGCGGCCAGCGCCGCCCAGTCGGCCGGGCCAAACTGGTCAAAGCCCGGAAAGGTGCGCAGGCGGGCAGCGAGATGGTCGGCGCTGAAATCGGCGTTGGCCGCAGCGCCGCCAGCCGCCGCCGGGGCGGGTGGGGCCAGGCTGGCGAGCAGATCATGGCTGCGCGCCGCCACCTGGGCGCGCAGGCCGGCGGCCAGCGCCAGCGCGGCGGCGTCGCCCGCCTCCTGCAGGCCGGCAAAGCGCGCCAGATCGAGCCGCCAGCCGGCGCAGGGGCTGGCCGCCAGCGCATCGGCCGAGCGCCGCCCGCCATCGAGCAGGCAGAATTCGCCCAGCATGGCACCCGGCCCCAGCCGCGCCAGTTCGACATGGCCATCACCCGGCGTGCGCCCGGTCACCACCACGTCGCCGCTGTCGATCAGATAAAGCCCATCGGCCGGATCATGCTGGCGGAACAGCGCCGCCCCGGCCGGCACCTGGAAGGGCAGCGCCAGGCCGGCCAGCGCCGCCACCGCATCGGCCGGCAACCAGCCCAGCCGCATCAACGCCGTTTCCGCCGCCAT
>JAIXUQ010000001.1 GCA_027483465.1 Sphingomonadales bacterium | reverse complement strand
CCCACCGCCTCGTAACCGGGCACCAGCGGATAGCCCATGCCGGGGAACATCGGCATCGTGCCGTTGTACATCAGCTTTTCGGTGCCCATGGAGATGCCGGACCAATCGATCCGCACCACAACATCATCGTCACCGGCCGGCGTGAGCGCGAGGGTGCGGAGCGCAACCTGCTCCGGCGCCTCGACAACCACAGCCATCGTTTCCATTCATCCACCCCTTGGCCCAAAGCCCTGCGCAGCGGCACATCTGCCCCAGCCGCCGCGAAACGCCGTCAGATATCCAACCCGACACAGGGCTGTAAAGCCGGCTTGACGTTTGGGGAAGAAAAAAATTGGAGTGATCTGGTCTGATTTCGCTTGACGTCCAGTTGGTTCAGCCCAGTCGGTTGGGCTCGGTCGGTTCCGGCTTGGCCGCTTCAGCGCCGCGCCACCACCAGCCGCGTCACCATCGGCAGCGCGGTCGGCACCTCGCGCGCACCGGCAAAGCCGGCTTCGCCCAGCAGCGCCACATAATCGGCCACGGTGCGCGGCCGGCCCGAACCCATCGCCCACAGATACAGCCCGAAATAGGCATCGCCCATCACCTCGGCGCCGGGCGTGCCGGCCATCGGCTCGGCGATCAGCAGCGTGCCGCCCGGCGGCAGCGCCGCATGCGCTTTTTTCAGGAGGGCGCGCACCACGCCATCATCATGATCATGGCAGATGCGCACCAGGCTGATCGCATCGGCCCCTGGCGGCAGCGGATCATCGCGGAAACTGCCGCCGTTGAGCGCCACCTTTGCCAGCCCGGCAGCTGCCAGCTTTGGCGCCGCGCCGGCCACCACGGCGGGCAGATCGAACAGCGCCAGTTCCAGGCCGGGATGCCGCTGCGCCACCGCTGCCAGAAAGGCGCCATGGCCGCCGCCCACGTCCATCAGCCGCCGGTGCCGGCCGAAATCATGGGCATCCAGCACCTGTTCGGCCACCATCGGCTGGCTGGCCGCCATCAGCGCCGAATAGGGCGCGACGGCCCCATCGCCGCTGCCCTGCCAGCTGGCTTCGTCGCTGGCCGCCGGCTGCCCCTGCCCGGCGGCCGGCGCATAGGTCCAGAACGCCGCCAGCTTGCCCTGCCCGCGCCCGCCCTTCAGCATGGCGATCGGATCGGCCAGATCATCATAGAAGATCTTGTGATGCTCGATCATCGCCAGCGCGCCCTGGTTGGTGGAAAGCGCCGCGCCGCGCTGGCCCAGCACCCACAGATAGGGCGCGGCCAGTTCCACCAGATCAATCGCCCTGGCCGCGCCCAGCAGGCGCTGCATCGCCGCCGGTTCCAGCCCGGCCGCTTCGGCCAGTTCGGCGGCGCTGGCCGGCCCTTGCGCCAGCCGGCGGATCACGCCGGCATCCACCGCGGCGGTGAGCGCCTTCGTCTGCACAAAGCCGGTGATCACCGCAAACATGCTGTTGGCATGGAAGCGCGCGGTGCGGCGGAACAGGATGTTGCGCATGGCAAAACGCTGGAAGGCCGGGCTGGCCAGCACCCGGTTGCGCGCCAGCAGCCAGCGCAACCACAGGCTTTTCCCCGCTTTTTCGCTTGTTTCAGCCATCATCTTTGTGCCCGCATGTGTCAAATTGTCTGGACAGTTGCTGCCCAAAGGTCAATCATGACCTTGACGGTCAGCTTTCGGCCACGGCCAAAGCCCCGCCGGGCATGAGTGATTCGGATAGGCGATTTGGCAGGGCAAGGCGGCATTGTCATCATCGGCGCCGGCATGGGCGGCCTCAGTGCCGCCGTGCTGCTGGCGGCGCGTGGGCTGCCGGTGACGGTGGTGGAGCGCATGGCCCACCCCGGCGGCAAGCTGCGCACCGTGGATGTGGGCGGCTACGCCATCGATGCCGGCCCCACCGTGTTCACCCACCGCCCCGTGTTCGAACGCATCTTCGCCGATGCCGGCGCGCGGCTGGATGATCATCTCACCCTGGTGAAATCCGAACGGCTGGCCCGCCATGCCTGGGCCGACGGCTCCAGCCTTGATCTGTGGGCCGATCATGGCCGCAGCCGCGATGCGGTGGCGGCATTTGCCGGCGTGGCCGAGGCCGAGGGCTGGACGCGCTTTCAGGCCGAGGCGGCGCGCATCTTCCGGGCGCTGGAAACCCGCTTCATGGAAAGCCCGGCGATGGGGCCGGTGGGCCTGGCGCTGAAATATGCGCCCTTCCACCTGCACGAGATGTTCGCCATCAACCCGTTTGCCACGCTGTGGAACGCGCTGGGCGGCTATTTCCGCGATCCGCGCCTGCGCCAGCTTTATGGCCGCTATGCCACCTACACCGGCGCCGATCCGTTCCAGGCCACCGCCACGCTGATGCTGATCGCCCATCTGGAGGCGCGCGGCGTGTGGCTGGTGGACGGCGGCATGCACGAGGTGGCGCGCCAGATGGCGGCGCTGGCCACCCGGCTGGGCGCCAAATTCCAGTATAACGCGCATGTGGCCGAAATCCTCGTCCGCAATGGCCGCGCCGCCGGCGTGCGCCTGGCCAGCGGGGAGGACATCCCGGCCGGCGATGTCCTGTCCAACAGCGACATTTCGGCCATTGCCGATGGCCGCTTCGGCGCGGGCGCGTCCCGTGCTGTCACCGGCGTCAAACCGCACGAACGCTCGCTTTCCGCCCTCGTCACCATGATGACGGCCGAGACCAGCGGGTTCGCGATGGACCGCCACAATGTCTTCTTCTCCACCGACTATGCCGCTGAATTCCGGCAGATTTTTGGGGAGAAGCGGTTGCCGGTGGAACCCAGCATCTATATCTGCGCGCAAGACCGCGGCATCACGCCACCCCCGCCGGGGCTTGAGCGGCTGCAACTGATCGTCAATGCCCCACCCACCGGTGATGGGCACCCCCCAAGCGACGAGGAGATGGCCCAATGTCAGACAGCAACCCTGGCCGTGCTGGCCCGCTGCGGGCTGAACCTGAAGCCACACCAGATGCACCCGGTGGGCCCGAAAATGTTCGAGGCGCTTTTCCCTTCGAGCGGTGGGGCCCTCTATGGTCGGGCCTCGCACGGGTGGCAGGCCAGCTTCCGCCGGCCTGGCAGCAGGACGAAGCTGCCCGGACTGTGGGTCGCATCGGGGAGCGCGCACCCGGGGGCGGGCGTGCCGATGGCGGCCTTGTCCGGCCGCTTGGCGAGCGCAGCGATCCTT
>JAIXUQ010000048.1 GCA_027483465.1 Sphingomonadales bacterium | reverse complement strand
TCGGCATCGGCCATGGTGGTCGCCGCCTCGCCCAGCATGTCATAGCTGTGGGCAAAGCCGCGCGCCGCCAGCGGGGCTGACCGCGCCAGCGCCTCGGCGATCGTCTCGCCGGTGACGAATTGCTCCCCCATCAGCCGCATCGCCATGTCGATCCCGCGCCGGATCACCGGTTCACCGGCGCGCGCGATCAGCCGGGTGAGGGCGGCGCCCAGCCCGTCCTCGGCAAAGCTGGCGGCGAGCTTGCCGGTGAGCATCAGGCCCCAGGTCGCGGCGTTGACAAACAGGCCCTTGTCGGCCGCGACATGCGCCTGCCAGTTGCCGCCGGCGATCTTGTCGCGGATCAGCGCATCGCGGGTGGCATTGTCGGGGATGCGCAGCAGCGCTTCAGCCAGGCACATCAGCGCCACGCCCTCCTGGCTGGAGAGCGCATATTCCTGCACCAGCGCATCGACCCCGCCGCGCGAAGCCTTGGCGCGCAGGGCGATCACCAGCGCCTGCGCCGTGGCGCTGATCCGCGCCTGCAACGCCGGATCGGGCGGCAGACGGGCGAGGAGATCGGCCACCACCTCAGGCTCCGGCCGGCGGGTGGCGGCGGTGATGGCGGCGCGCAAGGGCGTGGGCGGGCTGAGCGGCGGGGCGAAATCGGCAAAGGGGGCGGGCATCAAACGGCTCCGGCAGCGGGTTGCGGCCAGCATAGGCCGGTTTGCCGGGCCGATCAGCCCGAAATACATCGCTAAACGGGATAGCCGGCCCAGGGCTTGATGGTGCGGATGGCAAAGCCCGATCGCATCGACGAAACGCCGGGCAGCCGGGCGAGGCAGCTGCGGTGCAACTGGTCAAACTGCTCCAGATCGCGCGCCGCCACGCGCAGCAGATAATCGGCGCTGCCCGACATCAGATGGCATTCCAGGATTTCGTCAAACCCGGCGACCGCCGCTTCAAACCGGTCCATCGCCTCGTGGCTCTGGCTGGTCAGGGTGATTTCCACGAAGGCCTGGCATTTCAGGCCCAGCGCCTGCGGATCAAGCTGGGCGCGATAGCCGCTGATCAGCCCGTCGGCCTCAAGCTGCCGGATCCGGCGGTGGCAAGCCGAGGTGGACAGGCCCAGTCGGCTGGCCAGATCAGCCAGGCTGGCGGTCGAGTCGCGCTGCAGGGCGCGCAGGAGGAGCTGGTCATGCCGGTCCATGGGAAAATCTTCCGCCAATTGGAGCGTTTCCGGGATAGCATTGCGGCCAGCGGTGCAAAAGCCTGAAACTTTGGCAGCACTTCCCGGCCCCGGCGGGCCATAATCCAGCGCATCAGGGCAAGGAGATTGGCCATGCGTGTCGGCACGGTGCGGGAAATCAAGAATCACGAATATCGCGTGGGCCTCACACCCGAAAGCGCGGCCGAACTGGCCGCCCACGGCCATGAGGTGTGGGTGGAGGCCGGGGCCGGCGCCGGGATCGGGGCCAGCGATGCCGCCTATGCCGCCGCCGGCGCGCTGATCCAGCCCGATGCCGCCACCGTCTTTGCCGGCTGCGAGATGATCGTGAAGGTGAAGGAACCGCAAGCCGGGGAGCGCGCCATGCTGCGCCGCGGCCAGATCCTCTACACCTATCTCCACTTGGCGCCCGATCCCGAACAGACCGAAGATCTGGTCAAATCCGGGGTGACGGCCATCGCCTATGAAACCGTGACGGCGCCCGATGGCAGCCTGCCGCTGCTCAAGCCCATGAGCCAGGTGGCCGGGCGCATGGCCATCCAGGCCGGCGCCACCGCGCTGGAAAAGGCCAATGGCGGGCGCGGCGTGCTGCTGGGCGGGGTGCCCGGCGTGCTGCCGGCCAAGGTGGTGGTGATCGGCGGCGGCGTGGTCGGCCTCAACGCGGCGCAGATGGCGGTGGGCATGGGTGCCGATGTCACCATCCTCGATCGCGATCCGGCCGTGCTGGAACGGCTTGACCATCATTTCCAGGGCCGCGCCCGCACGCTGCATTCCAGCCGGGCCAGCCTGGCCGAACTGGTGGCGGCGGCCGATCTGGTGGTGGGCGCCGTGCTGATCCCCGGTGCCGCCGCGCCCAAGCTGGTGACCCGCGCCATGCTGGCCACCATGCCGCCCGGCGCCGTGCTGGTGGATGTCGCCATCGATCAGGGCGGCTGTTTCGAAACCAGCCGCGCCACCACCCATGCCGATCCCACCTATGTGGTGGATGGCATCGTGCATTATTGCGTGGCCAACATGCCGGGCGCGGTGGCGCGCACCAGCACCTATGCGCTGGGCAATGTCACGCTGCGCCATGCCCTGCGCATCGCCGATCTGGGCTGGCAGGCCGCGCTGAAGGCCGATCCGCACCTGGCCGCCGGCCTCAACGTGCATGATGGCCACATCACCCATGCCGCCGTCGCCCGCGATCTGGGCTATCCCCACCGGCCGGTGGCGCAATTGTTGTGAGATCCTCCCCCTCTGGGGGAGGTGCCCGCAGGGCGGAGGGGGCGGACCGGGGCTACAGCCCCAGCACGTCACCCATGGCATAGCGGCCGGCGGGTTTGCCAGCCAGCCATTGCGCCGCCTTCAGCGCGCCGCGGGCAAAGATGCCGCGGTTTTCGGCGCGGTGGCCGATCTCGATGCGCTCACCCTCGCCGGCGAACAGCACCAGATGGTCACCGGCCGCGCTGCCGCCGCGCAACGCGGCAAAACCGATTTCGCCCGGCGTGCGCGCGCCGGTGATGCCATCGCGCCCGCTCGCCATGTTGGCGGCCAGATCAATGCCGCGCCCGCGCGCCGCCGCCTCGCCCAGCGCCAGCGCCGTGCCCGATGGCGCATCCACCTTCATGCGGTGGTGCAATTCGGCAATCTCGATATCCCAATCCGGCCCCAGCGCCCGCGCCGCCTGCTCCACCAGCCGGGCCAGCAGGGTCACGCCCAGGCTGGTGTTGGCCGCCTGCAGCACGGCGATGCGGCGGGCGGCGGCATCGATCATGGCATGATGCGCCGGCTCCAGCCCGGTGGTGCCGATCACCAGCGCGCAGCGCGCCTCCTCGGCCGCCTCCAGGCTGGTGGCCAGCGCTGCGGGTGCGGAAAAATCGATCAGCACATCGCAATTGCGGGCGATGGCCCCGATGTTGGAACAGACGGTGAGCGTTTCCGGGTGCCCCGGCCCGGCCGGGCGGCCACAGCTGGCATGGCCGGCCCGCTCCACCGCGCCGGCCAGCACCAGGCCCGGCCAGTCTGCCATGTGGGCGATGATGGCCTGGCCCATGCGGCCCCCGGCGCCCAGCACCCCAATGCGGATCAGCTTGTTCGTCATGCCCGCCCTTGTGCGGGATGGCGGGCGGCAATGCAATTGGTCAACCGGCCCGCCGCCGGCTGAGCCACCCCGCCGCCACCAGCGAGACCAGCAGCCCCACCGGCAAGATCTCGGTGGCCGTCACCCCCATGCGCCACCAGGGCCGCGCATAATCAGCCGCAAACTGCGCGGCCTCGGCCTTCACCCGGGCGATGGTGGCGGCATCGCCCGCCTTCTCGGCATCCGCCACCATGGCGCCGGCATATTCGGCGCCAAAATCCATGCCGGTCACGCCCAGCGCCGCTTCCCAGGCCAGCACATAGAAAAGCGTGGCAATCAGGCTGATGCCCAGCCCCAGCGCCAGCGCCGGCCAGAAACTGATCACCCCGCCCAGATTGGCATCGCGGTGCTGGCGGATGGCCAGCACGATCATGCTGAACGCCAGCAGCATCCCGGCATAGCCGATGGCCATGCCCACCGCCGGGCTGGGGATCGCGTCGTGAAAGGCCACCGTGGTGCCAAACAGGATGCTGCCAACAATCAGGCCGCTGGCCAGGCCATAACGAAGCAAAAGGGCGATCATCTGTGTCTCCGATGCGGTTGGAGGCCCGGGTTCAGCATGGCAGCGCCCGGCCTGTCAGTCGCCCAAATGGGTGATCTGGCGCCAATCACCCCAAAATGCCCAGCGCCCGCCCCCGCGCGATCGCCTCGGTCCGGCTGCTGGCGCCCAGTTTTTCGAACAGGCGGGCCAGATGCGTCTTCACCGTGTTGGGCGACACGCCCAGCGTGCGGGCAATCGCCTTGTTGGCCTGGCCCGCGGCGAGCAGCTGCAACACCTCCACCTCACGCGGCGTCAGGCCCAGGCTGGCCACCGCGGCCGGATTGCCCGGCGGCGGCACCCGCCGGCCGCGCAAGCCCAATCCCAGCCACAAGCCCAGCGCCAGAAACAGCCCGGCCACCAGCACCAGCGCCACATCGGCGGCGCGGGTGCGCGCCAGCCGCTGATAATCCGCCCAGGCCAGCAGCAGCGCACCGGCCGCCAGGCCCGCGCCCCAGCCCAGCATCGGCCACCCGAACCGCCATTGCACCCGCCGCCCCCGCATCGCCCCATTCAGCCACAGCTTGCCGCGCTTGGCCAGCCACCCCTATGCTCGGCGCCATGATCCGCAGCATCGTCATCCTCACCGGCGCCGGCATCTCGGCCGAAAGCGGCGTGCCCACCTTCCGCGCCAGCGACGGCCTGTGGGAAAATCACCGGATCGAGGATGTCGCCACCCCCCAGGCCTTCCGCCGCAACCCCACATTGGTGCAGACATTCTATGATCAACGCCGCGCCTTCCTGGGCCAGGTCGAGCCCAATGCCGCCCACCACGCGCTGGCCCGGCTGGAGGCCGAATGGAGCGGGGACTTCCTCCTCGTCACCCAGAATGTCGATGATCTGCACGACCGCGCCGGCCACAACCACCTCGTCCACATGCACGGCGAACTGAACGCGGCGCTGTGCACCCGCTGCCGGGCCGCCCGCCCCTGGCGCGGGCCGCTCATCGGCAACCCGCCCTGCCCCGCCTGCGGCCAATCCGGCACCCTGCGCCCCGATATCGTCTGGTTCGGCGAAATGCCCTACCACATGGACCGCATCGAAACCGCGCTGGCCGCCGCAGACCTGTTCGTCTCCATCGGCACCTCCGGCGCCGTCTACCCCGCCGCCGGCTTCGTCGAACTGGCCCGCCACGCCGGCGCCCACACGCTGGAACTCAACCTCGAACCGTCGGCCGGAACCCCGATGTTCCACGAAGCCCGCCACGGCCCTGCGAGCGTGCTGGTGCCGGCGTGGGTGGAGGAGATGCTGGCTGCGGATTGAAGAAAAGAAAGCCTCCGGCGGGCAGGGGCGCGGCCCCTGCACCCGATTCGTCTGGCTTCGTCCCATCCTCGCAGCATGCGCCATTGACGTATAAGTCGCAGGCGCATATCACGTATCGCATGAACCGTCTGCAGACCGTGGTGGAACTGCCCGAGTTTCTGCGGCGGGCCAAGGCAATCATGGCTGATGAGGAACGCGCTGCACTGGTGGATTTCGTTGCCGCCCATCCCGAAGCTGGGCTTTCATTGGGCGGCGGGTTGCGCAAGCTGCGCTTTGCCCGCCCCGGCAGTGGCAAGAGCGGCGGTTATCGCACCGTCTATGTGTTTGGCGGTGTCCACATGCCGATCTTCCTCGTCACCATCTTTGCCAAGAATGAGAAGGACAATCTGAGCCGGGCCGAGCAATCCGAACTGGTTGCGCTCAGCAAGGCCCTGATCGACCATTATGGAGCACGCCAATGACCACTGACTCCGCCTATGACAGCATCCGCCAGGGCCTCGGCGAAGCCCTCGCCTTCGCCGCCGGCAACACCGCCGGCGCGCAAATGCATCAGGTGCAGATCACACATGTTGACGTGGCCGCCATCCGCGCCAGCACCGGCCTGTCGCAAAGCCAGTTCGCCCGCAGCATCGGCGTCGCCAAGGGCACCCTGCTCAACTGGGAACAAGGCCGCCGCCGCCCCACCGGCCCAGCCCAGGTGCTGCTGGCCATGATCGCCAAACGGCCGTCCCTCGTTGGTGAGTTGCTGCGGTAAAAAACAGGGCCTCCGGCGGGCAGGGGCGCGGCCCCTGCACCCGATTCGCTTTCAGGCGGCACGCAACAGCCGATTTTGGGTAGATTGCTGAAGGGCGGCTTTTCCCTTGATCCGGTGATACAAAGTTACAACCCCCATTTGGGACCGTCATTCGATAACTGGATCGAGACTGGCTCGCCACAGACGAACACAGTTGGTCCGCCGAGCTCGTTCCAGCGGAAGAGATTCACGTGCCATCCGCCCGGAATCATTCGTGAGCGGTCTATAATGCCATCTGCTCCACTGGCCCGCGCAACATCCGCATTGCGCCAGGAAGGTGGTTCTTGGCGAACTGCGAGTGCAGTCCGCCAAGGAGCATTAGACAGCTCGCGTTCAACGCCTATCGCCCGGCAAGCTTCTTCGTCATGTTGATCAAGGACCTGGGCAACGCCAACCATCAAGGGGATGACAACACGAGGTCGACCATCTTCCCGAATATAGCCGGAGACTGCAATCATGGCCCATTCAAGCTTCGGGCTCATGTATAGAGTTGCTTGCCCCGGCCGATGATACCGCCCCGCGCTTTCAGGCAGCGGAGGAGCCAGGACATCTTTCACCCGATCGACGAGAACTGACCTAAAGAAAACTCCACTAATCTGCCGAAATCTTGGCATTCGTCCGCCCGTTTCAGTGAGATCGCTCGTTTGGACACGATAACATGTGCGAACGCCCTTTGTATGCCCGAAACGGGGTCGCCAGCGAACGCTCTCTCAGCCACCACAACCGAAAACAAATCGGGTGCAGGGGCCTCGCCCCTGCCCGCCGGAGGCCCTCTTTCTTCATTCTTCATCCACCGCCCGGATCGTCGGCTGCATCACGTGGATGAACGCCAGTGCCGTCAGGTACGCGCCCGCCGCGATGGCGAACATTGGCCAGTAGCCCACGCCGTTGGTGAGGCACCAGCCGGTCAGTTCGATGATGCCGGTGCCGGTGAGGTTGCCCGCGATGCCGCCGCGCGTCCTGGTCGCTTATTGCCGTGGACCAAATTCGTTCCCGTTCCGATGACCCAACCTGGCCGGGCAACGCTCTAGCTGGCCAGATCCTCCCATGGCGTCAGGCCATTGCGCTGCGCTTCTCGCCATGCTGTCACGCTGATCACCAATGGCATCAAAATAACATAGCTCACCATCGAAATGGCTGCTCTCAGAGCCATGTCAGGATCAAACACGTAGATCAGAAAGCAAAGAACGCTGCATATCACAACACAGATCAATCCCTGGCCGATCAAATTCTGTCTGAGCGGTGTATATTCTATTGGCCGTCCAGATTGAAAAACCCTCTCCGGCCAGGATGGGCCATCATAGTTTCGAAATGACGTATAGAGCCCAGCGGCTCTCAGTTCCGCCACAGCAGCCCTGTAGCGCCGAATCTCGACATCGTTTGTTGCTGATAGAAGGTTTGCAGCTGATCCAAGTTTATACATTTCAGCAGAATACAATTGTGCGATCCTGGCCGCAAGAGATTCATCGCAGACTCTGTTCGACTGCAACCAAGTGATTTGTAAGCTCACCCATACTGACGCTGGCGCAGGGCGAGCAGATTTGGTCCATTCACGCGGAAACAGAGCAGCGCAATTCAACTTTCCCAGCAGCACACCCGAAAACGAACGGGTGCAGGGGCCTCGCCCCTGCCCGCCGGAGGCCCCCTCTTCTTCACTCTTCGTCCACCGCCCGGATTTCCGGTTGCATCACGTGGATGAAGGCCAGCGCCGTCAGATACGCGCCCGCTGCGATGGCGAACATCGGCCAGTAGCCCACGCCGTTGGTGAGGCACCAGCCGGTGAGTTCGATGATGCCGGTGCCGGTGAGGTTGCCGGCGACGCCGCCCAGCGCCATCACGCCGGCGACGCGGGCGGGGGGGACGGTGTCGGCGGCGAGGCCGAAGATGTTGGTGGAGAAGCCCTGGTGGGCGAGCAGGGCCAGGCCGATGATCAGGGCGGCGGCCATGGCGCTGGGGGCCTGGAGGGCGAGCGGGATGGGCAGGATGAGCACGGCGTAGAGGCCCATGCTGGTCTTGCGCGCCTTGTTGACGCTCATGCCGCGTTTCAGGAGGGCGGGGAAGAGCAGCCCGCAGCTGAAGGCGCCGACGGCGGCCAGCGCGAAGATGACGGCGCTGGGCAGGCCCACTTCGGCTTGCGTGAGGCCGAAGGTTTTCACCAGGAAATCGGTGGACCAGAACAGCACGAACCACCAGACGCAATCGGTGAGCGCCTTGGCGCCCACAACTGTCCAGGTGCGGCGATCCGACAGGAGTTGCGCCCAGTTGCCATCGAGCGCGGCCTTCTTGGCCACGCCAACGGGTGCGAGGTGGCGGGTGCCGGCGATCCACAGGGCGAGCCAGACAAAGCCCAGCGCGCCGGTGACGAGGAAGGCCGATTTCCAGCCGAAGGCCAGCGCCAGCGGCGGGATCAAGAGCGGCGTGAGGATGGCGCCGATGTTGGGCGCGGTGTTGACCATGCCGAGGCCGAAGCTGCGCTGGGTGAGGGGCAGATAGGTGGCGGCGGCCTTGACCGCGGCCGGGGTGTTGACGCTTTCGGCCACCGCCAGCACGGAGCGGGCGACGACAAACTGGCTGACATTGGCAGCCGCGGCATGGGCCATGCCGGCCGCGCTCCACACCGCGACGGCCAGGCCATAGGCGAGGCGCACGCCAAAACGGTCAACAAACCAGCCCACCGCCAGCAGCGCGAAGGCGGCGGACAGTTGGAACACGCTGCCCAGGTGGGCGAATTCCTGATCGGTCCAGCCGAATTCGGCTTCCAGCGTGGGTTTCAGCAGCGCCAGCACCTGCCGGTCGACATAGTTGAGCGCCGTGCCGACAAACAGCAGCGCAATCAGCAGGCGGCGGGCGCCGGCTTCGGCATCAGCGTGCAAATGGCCTCTCCCCAGGGCGTTTGCGCCAGACTTGGCCCGCGCTGCCGGCGGCGTCAATCAGAAGTCGAGCTTGTCATAATGCGGCGGCGGCGGCAGGCCTTCCAGCCGTTCGGCCAGCAGCGGGCGGAAGGTGGGCCGGGATTTGATCGCCGAATACCAGGTTCTGGCCGGTTCATGGCCATCCCATTCCAGCCCGCCCAGATAATCGGCCACCGAAAGATGCGCGGCGGCGGTGATATCGGCCAGGCCAAACTGGCCGCCGCCGATCCAGGCCCGGCGCTCCAGCAGGAAATCCAGATAATCCAGGTGCATGTCGGCCATCCGCCCGGCTGCACGGATCAGGCCGCCATCGGGCGCGCCCTTCAGCACGGCGCGCTTGTACATGCGTTCGGCCAGCAGCGGCGCGTTCACCTCGGCATAGAATTTCTGATCGAACCAGGCCACCAGCCGGCGGGTTTCGGCGCGGGCTTCGGGCGTGTCACCCAACAGCGGGGTGCGCTCCAGCACCTCTTCGAAATGTTCGGTGATCGCCACCGAATCGCACAGGATCAGCGCCTCGCGCCGCAGCACCGGGGTTTGCCCGGCCGGGTTGAGCGCAGTGAATTCGGGGCGTTTTTCCCACGGCCGTTCCAGCACCAGTTCGTGCGTGACGCCCTTCACCGCCAGGGCGAAACGCACCTTGCGGCTGAACGGGCAGAGGGTGAAATGGTAGAGGCGCCACATCGAAGTTCCGTCATACAGGGCTTTGCCGGCTTGGAAAGGGGCGGCGCCTGTTGCAAATCGTTCGCAACAGCCCTAGGCAGGAGCGGATGACCCGGCGGATTGCCCTGTTGGCCTTGTGGGCGGTGCTGATGGCGCCGCTGGCCGGGCTGTGGTGGCAGGCGGCCAGCCCGGATGCCGATCTGGATGCACTGGTGGCGGCCAGCGGCAACTGGGCGATGGCGTGGATCGCCGCCGCGCTGGTGCTCACCCCGCTGGCCCGGCTGTGGCGGCCGCTGGCCCGGCTGTTGTGGCTGCGCCGGGCGGTGGGGCTGGCCGGCTTTGGCGCCGCGCTGGTGCATCTGTGGCTCTATGTGCAGGGGATGGCCGCCTATGCCGAACCGGGCGGCGAATGGGCGCTGATCGGCGCCGAAGCCTTCACGCCCGGCATCGTCACCGGCTGGGCGGCGCTGGCGCTGCTGCTGCCGCCGGCGCTGGCCAGCAATGATGCGGCGATGCGCCGGCTGCGGCGGGCGTGGAAGCCGGTGCAGCGCATCGCCATCGCCGCCGGCGTGATCGGCCTTGTCCACATGGGCTTGGTCCATGATGGCCTCACCTGGGCGCTGGCGCTGGCGGCGCTGGTGGGCGGCCTGCAACTGGTGCGAATTTTTCCTGCAAGCAGAAAGGCAGACACATGCGCGTGATGATGATGGCGGCGGCGATGGCCGCAACCCTGGCCGGCCCGGCGCTGGCCACCGGCAAGCTGAAGTGCAATGTGCCCGCGGCCAGCATGAAGCCGATCGAGGCGCTGAAGGCCGAACTGGTGAAGCAGGGCTGGACGGTGGCCAAGGCCAAGGTGGATGGCGGCTGCTATGAAGTCTATGGCGTGATGCCCGAAACGGGGCGGGTCGAGGCCTATTTCGATCCGGCGACGTTCGAGAAACTCTATGTCGAACAGCGCGGCAAGGTGCTGTTCAAGAAGGGCTGATCAGGCCTTTGCCGGCCGGGCCTTGGGCTTGGCCTTCGGCTTGGCCGGCGCCTTTTTTGCCGTGGCAGCCGCCTTCAGCGCCGCCACTTCGGCTTCCAGTTCGTTGATGCGCAGCGCCTGGCGCACGATGATGTCCTGCATCGCGGCGCTTTGGGCCGCAACCGCCGGATCGGGCGCGGCCGGGGCCGGCGGCGGTTCCGGGGCCACCGGCGCGGCTTCGGCTTTCGGCGGCTCCGGCGGCTTTGGCGCTTCCGGCTTCACCACCTCGGCCTCCACCACGGTTTCGGTGCGGAAAATGCCGCTTTCGCGCGCCTTGCGGATCAGCGGCGCGGCGGTCACCGCCAGCTGCATCAGGCTTTCGATCAGCGGATCATTGCTCTTGGCCATCCAACAGGTCCTTCAACTGTCTTACACATATATGGCAGTGAAGGACCTGTTTTCAAGCCCGCCGCTCATTCCGCCGCGATGGCGCTGCCGGCATCGCTCAAGGGGTGGGGCAGCCGGCTGATCATTTCCTTCGGGCACACCTGCCAGAATTCGCCGCGCGTGCGGTCCCACTCGGCCAACAGGCCGGCGGCCCATTTCGATCCGGTCTCGCGCACATGGGCTTCGATCAGATCGTGCAGCACCCCTTCCCAATGGGCGCTGGCCAGCCGCTGCACCACCACGCTTTCGCCGTTCACCCGGCGCTGGAACTGGCCGTCGCGGTCAAGCACAAAGGCCATCCCGCCCGACATGCCGGCGGCGAAATTGTCCCCGGTGCTGCCCAGGATCACGGCGGTGCCGCCGGTCATATACTCGCAGCCGTTGGCGCCGCAGCCTTCCACCACCACGGTGGCGCCGGAATTGCGCACGGCAAAACGCTCGCCGGCCCGGCCGGCGGCAAACAGCCGGCCCGACGTGGCGCCATAGAGCACGGTGTTGCCGATGATGGCATTCTCGTGGCTGGCAAGCGTGCTCGACACCATCGGCCGCACCACGATGGTGGCACCCGAAAGCCCCTTGCCAACATAGTCATTGGCCTCGCCAAACACCTCCAGCTTCACGCCCTGCACGGCAAAGGCACCCAGCGACTGGCCGGCCGAGCCGCGCAGCCGGATATGGACATGGCCATCGCTGAGCCCGGTCATGCCGAAACGGCGGGTGATCTCGCCCGAAAGCCGCGTGCCGACGGCGCGGTGGGTGTTCCTGACCGTATAGGCCAGCTGCATCTTCTCGCCGCGTTCGAACAGGTGCGCGGCATCGCGGATCATTTCGGCGTCCAGGCTGTCGGGCACCGGGTTGCGGCCATCACCCAGGCCCCAGCGCCGCATCGCATCGGGCGCATCCACCTTGGCCAGGATGGGGTTGAGATCAAGATCATCCAGATGCTCCGCCCCGCGGCTGACCTGGCGCAGCAATTCGGTGCGGCCGATCACGTCGTCCAGGCTGCGGCAGCCCAGCCGGGCCAGGATCTCGCGCACCTCCTCGGCGATGAAGCTCATCAGGTTGATGACCTTTTCCGGCGAGCCGACGAATTTCTGGCGCAAGCCCTCGTCCTGGGTGCACACGCCCACCGGGCAGGTGTTCGAATGGCACTGGCGCACCATGATGCAGCCCATCGCCACCAGGCTCATGGTGCCGATGCCGAATTCCTCGGCGCCCAGGATGGCAGCGATCACCACATCGCGCCCGGTTTTCAGGCCGCCATCGGCGCGCAGCTTCACCCGGTGCCTGAGGCCGTTCAGGGTGAGCACCTGGTTCACTTCCGACAGGCCCATTTCCCACGGCGTGCCGGCATATTTGATGCTGGTCTGCGGGGAGGCGCCGGTGCCGCCGACATTGCCGGAAATCAGGATCGTGTCGGCATGGGCCTTGGCCACGCCGGCGGCCACCGTGCCGATGCCGGCGCTGCTCACCAGCTTCACGCACACGCGGGCGCGGGTGTTGATCTGCTTCAGGTCATAGATGAGCTGGGCCAGATCCTCGATCGAATAGATGTCGTGATGCGGCGGCGGGCTGATCAGGGTCACGCCCGGGGTGGAATGGCGCAGGCGGGCGATCAGTTCGGTCACCTTGAAGCCGGGCAGCTGGCCGCCCTCGCCGGGCTTGGCGCCCTGCGCCACCTTGATCTCGATCTCCTCGCAGGCGTTCAGATATTCCGCCGTCACGCCAAAGCGGCCCGAGGCGATCTGCTTGATCACGCTGTTGGCGTTGTCGCCGTTGGCATAGGGCTTGAAGCGCGAACTGTCCTCGCCGCCCTCGCCCGAAACCGCCTTGGCGCCGATGCGGTTCATGGCGATCGCCAGCGTCTCGTGCGCTTCGGGCGAAAGCGCCCCCAGGCTCATGCCCGGCGTGACGAAGCGCTTGCGGATTTCGGTCACCGATTCCACCGTCTCGATCGGCACCGGCCGGGTGCCGGGCACGAAATCCAGCAGATCGCGCAAGGAGATCGGCGGCAGCGCCTGCACGCCGCGGCTGAACTTCTGATAATCGCTGTAGCTGTCGCGGCTGACGGCGGTTTGCAGCAGGTGGATCAGATGACCCGACCAGGCATGGGCCTCGCCGCCGGCGCGCCAGCGATACAGGCCGCCCACCGGCAGGGTGATCACATCCTCGTCCCACGCCTTTTCGTGGCGCAGTTGGGCGTTGATGAACAGCGATTCAAAGCCCTCGCCGGAAATCTTGGCCGGCATGCCGGGGAAGAAGTCATTCACCAGCGCGCGCGACAGGCCAACCGCCTCGAAGTTGTAGCCGCCGCGATAGGAGGAGATCACCGCGATCCCCATCTTGGCCATGATCTTCAACAGGCCATCGTCCACCGCCTTCTTGTAGCGGGCCACGCACTGATCAAGGCTGAGCGCGCCGAACAGGCCGCGGGCGTGGCGATCGGCAATCGCCTCCTGCGCCAGATAGGCGTTGACCGTGGTGGCCCCCACGCCGATCAGCACGGCGAAATAATGCGTGTCCAGCGCCTCGGCGGCGCGCACGTTGATGCTCACATAGGTGCGCAGGCCCTTGCGCACCAGATGGGTGTGCACACCGGCGGTGGCCAGGATCATGGCGATGCCGGCCCGCGCGGCGGACTGGTGCTCGTCGGTCAGGAACAATTGCGTCTTGCCCTGGCGCACGGCGGTTTCGGCCTCGGCCCGGATGCGGGCGATGGCGGCGCGCAGCGCGGCCGGTCCGCCGGCGATATCGAAGGTGCAATCAATCTCGGCCACCTGGCGGCCGAAATGATCCTTCAGCACCTGCCAGTCGCGGTTGGTCAGCACCGGCGATTCCATCACCATCACGCCGGCCTGGGTGGCTTCGTCGTCCAGGATGTTGGTCAGGTTGGAAAAGCGCGTCTTCAGGCTCATCACCCGGGTTTCGCGCAAACTGTCGATCGGCGGATTGGTGACCTGGCTGAAATTCTGCCGGAAGAAATGGCTGAGGTTGCGGGCATTTTCGGAAATGACCGCCAGCGGCGCATCATCGCCCATGCTGCCCACGGCTTCCTTGGCATCCTCCACCATCGGCGCCAGGATCAGCTCCATGTCCTCCATGGTCTGGCCGGCGGCGATCTGGCGGCGGCGCAACTGGTCACGCGCGAAGGCCGGGCCGGGTTCCGGGCCCTGGTGGCCGGGCAGATCCTCGAAATTGGTGAAGCCGGCGACCAGCGTCGCATAATCCTGCGCGCCGGCCACTTTCGCCTTGATCTCGGCATCGCTGTAAAAGCGCGAGGGCGCCGCATCCAGATCGACCGCGATCATCTCGCCTGGGCCCAGCGCGCCCTTGCGGGCCACATCGGCTTCGGGCACCACCACCATGCCGGCTTCGGACCCGGTGATCAGCAGCCCGTCGCGGGTGAGGCAATAGCGCATGGGGCGCAGCGCGTTGCGGTCAAGCCCGGCCACCACCCAGCGGCCATCGGTCATCGCCAGCGCCGCCGGCCCGTCCCACGGCTCCATCAGCGAGGCGAAAAAGGCATACATCGCCCGCGTGGCGGGATCGAGGCTGTCGTCCTTCTGCCAGGCCTGCGGGATCAGCATCAGCTTGGCGGTGGGGGCATCGCGCCCCGAACGCACAAAGGCCTCGAACACCGCATCCAGCGCCGCCGTGTCAGAGGCGCCGGCCGGGATCAGCGGCTTGATATCCTCGGAATGTTCGCCAAAGGCCGCAGCCGCCATCTTGATCTCGTGGCTCTTCATCCAGTTGCTGTTGCCGCGGATCGTGTTGATCTCGCCATTGTGGGCCAGGCAACGGAACGGCTGCGCCAGCCACCATTGCGGGAAGGTGTTGGTGGAATAGCGCTGGTGATAGATGGCAAAGCGCGAGACGAAGCGCTCGTCGTTGAGATCGGGATAGAAGACGCTCAGCGATTCGGCCAGAAACAGCCCCTTGTAAATGAGGGTGCGGCACGACAGCGAACAGAAATAGAAACCCTGGATCTGGGATTCGATCACCTTCTTCTCGATGCGGCGGCGGATCAGGAACAGGTCCTTCTCAAACCGTTCCTTGGCATCATCGCCCTCGCCGCGCGGGCCGGCGATCATGATCTGCTCGATCTCCGGGCGGCTGAGCATCGCCTTGTCGCCGATGCAGCTGATGTCCACCGGCACCTGCCGCCAGCCATAGACCTTGTAGCCAAAGCCGATGATTTCCGATTCGACGATGGTGCGGCAGGCTTCCTGCGCGCCCAGATCGGTGCGCGGCAGGAACACCTGGCCCACCGCCAGCAGGCCCGCCACCGGCTTCTGGCCGTGGCGCTCGATATGCTCGTGGAAGAAATCGACCGGGATTTCCACCAGAATGCCGGCGCCGTCACCGGTCTTGCCATCGGCATCCACGGCGCCGCGGTGCCACACCGCCTTCAGCGCATCGATGGCCGCTGTCACCACCCGCCGCTGGGCGCGGCCGTCGGTGGCGGCCACCAGCCCCACGCCGCAGGCATCGCCCTCCATCTCGGGGCGATACATGCCGATATCGGCGATGCGGGCACGCTCGGCGGGGCTGGCGGTGAAGGCGGGCAGGTTGGTCATCGATCAGGCTCCCGGATGGGGCTTATTTCTGGGGTGGCGGCGCGGTGGGGGCGCCGTTCAGCGGCGCCAGCGCATCGCGAAGGCGGCCGGCGTTGGCGGCCATGGCGGCATCGATCTTCGCACCGATCAGCCGCGCGGTCTGGGCGGCGATTTCCTGGCTCACCGCGCCCTGGCGGGCTTGCAGCTTCTGGCCCAGCGGGCTCTTGTAAAAAGCGATCAGGCCGTTGAGTTCGGCCGCCGTGTATTGCCGGGCATAGGCCTGGGCCGCGGCGGCAACCACGGCATTGAGATTCTGGTTGATCACGCCCTGCGCGATCTCGGCCTGGATGGTGCCGGCCTTTTGCAGCACCGGATCGAATTTCGCCTTGTTGGCCTGATAGGCCTGGATGAAGCCCGGCTGCTGCGCCAGCATCGCGCCGATCACCGCACCGCGCTTCATCTGCACCACGCTGGCCGCCATCTGGCGCTGCAACTGCACCTTGATGCCCAGTTGCGCCACCAGCGCGTTGGCGGCCTGCAGGGTGGCGGCATCGGCCTTCACCGGCGGGGGGGCCGGCGGGGCGGCCGGGCGGGCGGCCGGGGCCGGGGCCGGGGCAGAACCCAGCGTGGCGACGGCAGCGATCAGGATGGGCAGCATCGGCATCAACAGTCTCCAGCGCGCCGGGGAATCAGGCCGCCACCATGGCGGCGGCACCGGCGCGCGCGCGCAGATACTGGTGCATCCGCGCCGCCACGTCACGCCCGTCGCGCACCGCCCACACCACCAGGCTGGCGCCGCGCACGATGTCACCGGCGGCAAACACGCCGTCCAGCCCGGTCATCATCGTCTTGTGATCGATGCGCAGCGTGCCCCAACGGGTGACGGGCAGATCGGCGGCGCCAAACAGCGTGGGCAGATCCTCGGCATCAAAGCCCAGCGCCTTGATCACCAGATCGGCCGGCAGGGTGAAGCGGTTTTCGGCATCGGGTTCGGGGGCGCGGCGGCCATCGGGGCCGGCCTGGCCCAGCCGCATGCCCTGCGCCACCACGCCGGCCGGGGTGATCTGGGCGGGCGCCGCCAGCCACACGAACTCCACGCCCTCTTCCTCGGCATTGGCCACTTCGCGGGCCGAACCGGGCATGTTCTCGCGATCGCGGCGATACAGGCATTTCACGCTGGCCGCGCCCTGGCGCACGGCGGTGCGCACACAGTCCATCGCGGTGTCACCGCCGCCGATCACCACCACATGCTTGCCGGCCGCATCCAGGCTGGCGGCATCGGGCACGGCATCGCCAAAGCCGGCGCGGTTGGCGGCGATCAGAAAGTCCAGCGCCTCCAGCGTGGTCGGCCCGTCAGCGCCGGGCACCTCCACCTGCCGCGCCTTGTAGACGCCGGTGGCGATCAGCACGGCATCATGCTTCGCGCGCAGTTCGGCCAGGCTGGCATCGCGGCCCACGGCAAAATTCAGGTGGAACTGCACCCCGCCTTCGGCCAGTCGCTCCACCCGGCGCATCACCACCGGCTTTTCCAGCTTGAAACCGGGGATGCCATAGGTGAGCAGCCCGCCGGCACGGTCATGCCGGTCATAGACATGCACGTCATAGCCCTTCACCCGCAGCGCCTCGGCGGCGGTCAGGCCGGCCGGGCCGGCGCCGATGATCGCCACGCTCTGGCCGCTGCGGTCCGCCACGGCGCGCAGTGGCTTCACCCAGCCCATTTCCCAGGCGGTGTCGGTGATGAACTTCTCCACCGAACCGATGGTGACGCTGCCAAAACCTTCCTCGATCACGCAATTGCCTTCGCACAGCCGGTCCTGCGGGCAGATGCGGCCGCAAATCTCCGGCATGGCGTTGGTGGCGGCGGAAACCTCATAGGCCTCCTCCAGCCGGCCTTCCGCGGTCAGCTTCAGCCAATCGGGGATGTTGTTCTGCAGCGGGCAATGCACCTGGCAGAAGGGCACGCCGCACTGGCTGCACCGCCCGGCCTGCTCCTCGGCCTTGGCCAGGATATAGGGCCGGCTGATCTCCAGGAAATCCTGCGCGCGGCTCTGCGCGTCACGCTTGGCCGGATAGGCCTGATCCCGCTCGACGAACTTCAGCAATTTTGTTGCGCCCATGGCCGCCCGTCCTTTCGTTCGGAGACGCGAAACCATAATGCGCGGCGCTTGTCACGCGAAAAACCGGGAAATGGGCAACATTTCTGCCCTTTTCGCGGCGAACGGGTCCGATTCCGGCGAACCTCACCGGAATTTCATGGCCGATCCGGCCCTATCTGGCCCAGAGCCACAGCAAGGCGGCGCTGCCGGCGATGATTCGGTACCAGGCAAAGGGCGCAAAGCCGAACCGGCTGACCAGCGCGACAAAGCCCTTCACCACCACCAGCGCCACCACGAAGCTGACGGCAAAGCCGATGCCGATGGCCGACAGGTTGGAGGCGTCCAGGCTGTCGCGGTTCTTCCACAGCATCAGCGCGGTGGCGCCCGAAATGGTCGGGACGCCCAGGAAAAAGCTGAATTCGGCCGCGGTCTTGCGGTCAACCTTCAGCATCAGCGCGGCCATGATCGTGGCCCCCGAGCGCGACACGCCGGGGATCATCGCGATGCACTGGCCCAGCCCGATGGTGAGCGACTGGCGGGTGCTGAGCGCCTCCACCCCGGCGATGCTGGCCGCGCCCATGCGCCGTTCGATCCACAAGATGGCGATGCCGCCCAGGATCAGCGAGACGGCCACCGTGGTGGGGCTTTCCAGCAGCGCCTCCACCGCCTTGATGAACAACACGCCCATCACCGCGGCCGGCAGAAAGCCCAGCGCCACGTTGCGGACGAAGGCAAAGGCCCCCGCCTCGCGCCGGATCAGGCCCTGCACCACGCCAGCAAAGCGGCCCCAATAGGCCACCAGCACCGCCAGGATCGCGCCCGACTGGATGGCGATGTCAAACGTCGCCCCCGCCTCGCCGGAAAAGCCCAGCAGCTCCCCGGCCAGGATCAGGTGGCCGGTGGAGGACACCGGCAGATATTCGGTCAACCCCTCGACAATGCCGAGCAGGATGATGGTGATCAGATCAGGCTGGTTCACGGCTGCGCCTTGGCAAAGCGCCCACCGCGGCGGAAGCGTTCCAGCATCGCTGGCACGAAGGCATCGAGCGGCGTCGGCACCACCCCCAGATCAGCGAGGCCCTTCATGCCGGGGCCAACGATATTGCCCTTCTTCAGCATGGCCAGCTGATCGCTGTTCATCGGCATGAAGGGCAGCACATCACCCAGCCGCGCCAACAGGCCGGAGGTAAAATCCGAAAACGGCACCACCGGCCGGTTGAGGCCGGTCCAGTCCGAAATCAGCGCCAGGATGCGGGCAAAGCTGAGCACCTCGGGCCCGCCCAGTTCATAGGTCTGCCCGCGCGCCTCGGCACTGTTGAGCGCGGCCAGCACCGCATCGGCCACATCATGCACATAGACCGGCTGGAACAGGCTGTCGCCCGCGATGGCCGGCAGGATCGGCGACAGCCGCGCCATGCCGGCAAAGCGGTTGAAAAACTGGTCTTCCGGCCCGGCGACCAGGCTGGGGCGCAGGATGGTGGCACCGGGGAAGGCGGCCAGCACCGCCTGTTCGCCCTGGCCCTTGCTGCGGGCATAGGCGATCGGGCTGGCGGCATCGGCGCCGATGGCCGACACCTGCACAAAGGCGCGCGCCCCGGCGGCGGCCGCCGCCCGCGCCGCCCGCCCGGCGCCCTCGGCCTGCAGGGCATCAAAGCGCTGGCTGCCGGCTTCGGCCAGGATGCCGACCAGATTGACCCCGGCGGCCGCCCCGGCAAAGGCCGCCGCCAGTGCCGCGTCGCTGGTGATATTGCCCGAAACCACCTGGATCTGGCCCAGATCGCCCAGCGGCTTCAGGAACAGCGCGCTGTCGGCATGGCGGGAGACCACCCGCACCCGGCAGCCGGCGCGGGCCAGCGCCTGCACCACATAACGGCCGATGAACCCGGCCCCGCCGATCACCGTCACCAACTCGCCCATGCCAAGGGGCGCCACCGGCTCGCTGCTGCTTGTCATGGCCGCGTGCTCTAGCGGCAGTTGCCCGGCCTGTCTTGGGCCATCTTGCCCCGGCGGCAACGGGTGCGGAAGAATCTTGGCAAAACCGCACGGATGCGGTTGACAAGCCCTGATTCCGCCCATATCTGCCGCCGCCTACCCCGCAGAGCAATCCGCGGCGTGCCCAGATGGCGGAATTGGTAGACGCACCAGCTTCAGGTGCTGGCGCTCGCAAGGGCGTGGAGGTTCGAGTCCTCTTCTGGGCACCATCATTCGAAAAGGCCGTTCCTTGGAACGGCCTTTTTTCGTTGTGCCGGTGTTCGGTGCGCCGGTTTGGGTGCGCAGCTTTGGGTGTACTGGGCATCGCGGCCCGCGCGCGCCGCCGGCCAGCCGCCGGGATGCCGGGGTAAAGCGCCGCGCGCCCCGGCCGTTAACGGCCCGGCAGCGCGATTGCGGGAAGACCGGACAGATGGGATCAGAACCAGGCGTTCGTTCACAGGCCTGGCGCGGCGGTGGCGACCTGATCGCACAGCTCGCACCGGAATTGCAGGACGGCATCCGGCAGGAGATCGAGCGCGAGGTTGCCGCCCGCCTGCACGAACGCCTGGCGGCGCATCACCGGCTGCTGGAACTGGCGCAGGAGGGCGGCCAGGTTGGCGTGTTCGAAATCGACATGCTGACCGGCCATTCCACCGGATCATCGATGTGGGCGCGGTTGCTGGCGCTGCCGGACGGCACGGCCAGTGTCGGTCGCCAGGCCTGGGTGCGCATGCTGTATCCCGACGATCGCGACCATGTGCTGCAATCCGTGGCAAAGGCGGCCGCGCTGGGCTGCGACACGGCGCTGGATTACCGGATCATCCTACCCGACGGGACCATCCGCTGGCTGCATTCGCGCAACCTGATCGAGAAGGACGCACAGGGCCGCCCGGCCCGCGCCTATGGCACGCTGCAGGACATCAGCGACCGCAAGCTGCTGGAAGCGAAGGTGCTGCACAGCGCCAACCATGACAGCCTGACCGGCCTGCCCAACCGCCGCCGGTTCATGGAGGAACTGGGCCAGGCGTTCGAGGACGGCAACCGCCGCCCCGCCCGGGTTGCCGTGGCGCTGATCGACCTCGACAATCTCAAGCCGACCAACGATCTTCATGGCCACGAGGCCGGTGATGCCCTGCTCCAGGCATCGGCCGAGCGGCTGGGCGCCATCGCGCGGGACACCGGGCTGGCCGCCCGGCTGGGCGGTGACGAATTCGCGCTGCTGATCATGGACAGCGACGCGCGGCAGCTGCGCCGGATGGCACAGGAGTCGCTGGCGGCGATCAGGTCACCCGTGCGCTTTGGGGAGACGATGCTGCAATCCAGCGCCAGCGCTGGCGGTGCATGGGAACACATCGGCAGCCACAGCTCACCCGAACTGCTGCTGCGGCGGGCGGATTCGGCGCTCTACCGGGCAAAGCGCAACGCCCGCGGCACCTATCAGGAAGCCCGGCCCGAATAATTCTGCCGCCTCACGCCGGGCATTTGCCGGTGCCCGGCCCCTTCACATGGCGGCCGGCGGCAGCGCCGGTGGGCTCGCCATCCTTCAGCACCTGCACCCCGTTCACCCACACATGGCGCATGCCCACCGCCAGTTGCTGCGGCCTGGCGAAGGTGGCAGTATCGGCGATGCGGGCCGGATCAAACATCACCACATCGGCAAAATGGCCGGGCTTCAGCCGGCCGCGGCCTGCGATGCGCAGATTGTCGGCGGGCTGCGCGGCCAGCTTGCGCACCGCCTCGGCCAGCGAAATCACCTTCTCCTCGCGCACATATTTGCCCAGCACGCGGGCGAAATTGCCATAGGCGCGCGGGTGGGTGGAGCTTTTCAGGAACACGCCTTCGGGCGCCTGCGCCCCGGCATCGCTGGCAAAGCTGATCCACGGGATCGCCACCTGCCGGCGCACATTGGCCTCGTTCATCGAGAAATAGGCGACCTGGATGCGGCTGCCATCCTCGATCACCAGATCGATGGCGGTCTCCTCGGCGCTGGTGCCGCGCATCGCCGCCACCTCGGCCAGCGTCTTGCCGGTCAGCGGCTTCAGCGCCTCGGTGCGGAAGCCCAGCAGCAGCACCTTGTCCGGCCCGCCGGCCTCCAGCATCGAATTGGTCTCGCCCGGCGGCGGCGCCTTCATCTCGGCGATCACGCGGGCGCGCACCGCCGGATCGCGCATCCGCGCCGCCCATTTCTCGATCCCGCCTTCCTGCACCCACAGCGGCATCGAGGCCTCCAGCCCGGTGGAGGAGGCGGCATAGGTGTACATGTCGGCCGTGAGGCGCACGCCGGCGGCGCGGGCGGCCTCGATCTTGCCGATCACCGCATCGATCTTGCCCCAATTGTTCCGCCCGGCCTGTTTCAGATGATAGATTTCGGCCCGGGCCCCGCTGTCCCGGCTGATGCGGATGATCTCGTCCAGCGCCGCCTCGATGGTGGGGCCCTCGTTGCGGATATGGCTGATGTACATGCCGCCGCAATCACCGGCGGCCTTGGCCAGCGCGGTCAGCTCCGCCGTCGTCGCATAGGCACCGGGCGTGTAGATCAGGGCGGAGGCCACCCCCAGCGCACCCTCGTGCATCGCGCCTTTCACCAGTTTCTGCATCGCCGCCAATTGCCACGGGTTGGGCTGGACATTGTCCTCCCCCAGTTCGTGCACCCGCACCGTGGAGGCACCGACAAAGCTGGCGACATTCACCGCGATGCCCTTGTTCACCAGCATGTCGAGATACTCGGCCAGGCTGGTCCAGCTCACCTTGTACCTGATATCATCCTGCCGGGCCTCGCGCGCCGCCTTCATCGCCGGGGTCCATGGCCCCATGCTGGTGCCTTCGCCCATCACCTCAAGGGTGACACCCTGTTTCAGATCCGACAGGCCGCGGCCATCGGCGATCAGATCCTCGTTGGCCCAACTGAGCATGTTGATGAAGCCCGGCGCCACCGCCGCCCCGCGCGCATCGATCAGCGCCGCGCCCTTCACCACCCCGGCCGGCGGTGCGCCGGCCCCCATCGCAGTGATCCGGTCTCCGGCCATCGCCAGCCAGCCGGTGTAGGGGGCGCTGCCGCTGCCATCCACGATCAGGCCGCCGCTGATCACCACCGGCGGCGCCGCTGCCCCAACCGGCGCAGCCCCCGCCAGCAACAGTGCCGCCAGTGCCCAGATGCGTGTCATCGCTGCTTCCCCCCTGGGTTCCCGCCATTGGGGGCTGAGCTTATGGCGGCTTCAGGCAGGCAGCAAGCTGGCGATGCCGGCCAGCAGCGGGGCGAGTTCGCCGCCGCGGCTGCCGGTGAGCGGGGCCAGCACGGCGGCCACGCGTTGCGGCCGGCCGGCATCGGCCAGCGCGGTGAGCAGCCGCCATTCATCGGGGCTGACCGGCGCGCGGCACGGCCGGTTGAGCCGGATCGGCCGGGTGGCGCGCTGCGCCAGGCCCATCACCAGGCAGCGCAGCAGATGCTCCAGCCCCAGGCCGCCGTCGCCAAAGCGGCGCTGCAACAGCAGATGGACATGGGGATCGCGGGCCGTGCAGCCGGGCGCGTGGATCGCCGTGCGGCGCAGGCACCAGAGCAGATCGCGCTGGTGCGGCGCCAGCAGATCGGCGGGCTGGCCCAGGCCATTGCCACCGCTATTGCCGCCCGCCCGGCCATCGCCGCCGCCCCATTGGCCGTCCGGTTCATGCTTCACAACCATCGCCTGTCCTCCAAACGCGGGCGCAGGATGGACTTATTGCGAGTGCGTTGCAATAGCTATATGCCGTATGGCCCTTGCAATACAGTCAGCAAAGATATATCTTAAGTGCTCCACTGCCCCCAGGAGACCAGCATGCATTTCCGTTTCCATTTTGATGGCCGGCGCTTCCACAAGGAGTTCGGCACCGGCTGGTCGGGCCGCGGCGGCCGCTGGGCCGCCTTTGCCCGGGCCTTTGCCGATGAATTCGGCGACGGGTTTGATGGCCCGCCGCGCGCCCGCCGCCGCCGCTTTGGCGCCGAAACGCTCAAGATCGTCATCCTCCACCTGCTCAAGTCCGAACCGCGCCATGGCTATGAACTGATCAAGGCGATCGAGGGCCTGTCGGCCGGCCTCTATTCGCCGTCGCCGGGCATGATCTACCCGATGCTCACCCTGCTGGCCGAACAGGGCCTGATCAGCGAACTGCCGGGCGAGGATGCCAAGCGCCGCTATGCCATTACGGCCGAGGGCGAGGCCGCGCTGGCCGCCGCCGAAGCCGAGCTGAAACAGGCGCTGGAGCGGCTGGCCGAACTGGCCGGCATGGCCGGGCGCCGCCGCCACGCCGCGGTGCGCGATGCCATGGCCGAACTGAAAACCACCGTGCGCAGCCGCCTGGCCGACAGCGACGATGCCAGCCCGCGCGCCACCCGCATCGCCGAAATCCTAGCCACCGCCCGCCAGGCCATCGAGGCGCTGGAGGATTGAGGCGCTGGCGGATTGCGGCGGGCCAGGCCGTCTCAGCCGCCGGCCAGATAGGCCGCCAGCCGATCAGCGATGGCGGCATGGCCGGCGGCGTTTGGATGCCAGGCCGCGCCGCGCGCCGGGTCCTGCCCAGTGGCCAGCCCGTTGGTCCAGGGCTGGGCCGCGCAGGGCGTGTGCCGGCGGGAGGCGCGGTCAATGTCAAGCACCCCGGCGCCATGGGCGCGGGCGGCGCGGCGGGTGATGGCGGCCAGCCGCGCGGCGATGGCGCGGCCGCCGGCTGCCCCTTGCGCATCGATGGTTTCCGCCGCGCAGGGCCGGGCCGAAAGCAGGCGCGGGTAGAGCACGAACACCAGCCGCGCCGCCGGGGCCCGCGCCTTCACCGCCGCCGCGATCGCGCCCAGATTGGTTTCCAGCCGCGCCTCGGCCGCCGCATCGGGCATGGTGGCCGTGCGGCACGGCCCCTGCCCCACCCCGGCGCGGCAACTGCCGGCAAACATCCAGCCCATCAGCCCCAGATCATTGCCGCCCACCGTGATCGTCACCAGGCCGGTGTCGGGCGTCACCGCCGCGATCTGGGCCGGCAATTCGTTCCAGGGGCCCAGCACATGGGCCGTGGTGGCGCCGCTGCAACTGGCGTCCACCAGCCGCAGCCCCAGCCGGGCGGCGAGCAGGGCGGGATAATTGTTGCTGTTGCGCCCGCAGCGCGGCGGCGATCCCGGTTGCAGCGGCCCGATGCCGGCCCCGGCGGCATAGCTGCTGCCCATCGCCACATAGGCGCTGCCCGGTGCCAGCCCGGCGGCAGCGGCCGGCGCAGCCGCCAGCAGCAGCGCAGCGGCGGCGGGGAAGGCGATGGACATGCGATCCTCCATGGGGGGTTCAGCCGCGCGGGGCGGCGGCGCGTTGCAGCCGGTCGTTGATGGCCAGGCCCAGGCCATGGGCCGGCACCGGAGCAACCGCGATGCCGGCGCGGCCGGAGGCTTGGCCCGCGTGCAGCAGATCAAACAGGCGGGCGGCGGCCTCGGCCAGATCGCCGGTGGGCGACAGGCTGGCATCGCCGGCCACCGCGCCAAAGCCGATGTGAAACTCGTCCGGCCCGGCCGTGGTGGCCGCCAGCCGCACCGGCTGGGCCGGGGCATAATGGCTGGCCAGCATGCCGGGCGCCTCCACTGCGCCGGCCTGGGCGGGCAGCGGTGCGCCCGCTTGCGCCACCAGCGCCTCCACCGCCACCGCCCCGGCGCGCAGCAGCCGCCAGCCGGCCGGCTCCACCGCCACGATGGTTGATTCCACCCCGGCCGCACACGGCCCGGCATCGATCACCGGCACATCAGGCAGGGAGGCCAGCACATGCGCCGCCCGCGTGGGCGAGATGCGGCCCGAGGCATTGGCCGACGGCGCCGCCAGGGGCCCCACGGCGCGCAGCAGCGCCTGCATGACGTCATGCGCCGGGCAGCGCAGCGCGATGGTTGCCAGTCCGGCCGTCACCAGGCTGGCCACCGCGGCATCGGCCCGGCGCGGCAGCACCAGCGTGAGCGGCCCCGGCCAGAATTGGCCGGCCAGACGCAGCGCCAGCGGCGAAAAATTCGCCAGCGCCTGCGCCTGGGCCAGATCGGCGACATGCACGATCAGCGGGTTGAAGCCGGGCCGGCCCTTGGCGGCATAGATCGCCGCCACCGCTGCCGGCTGATCGGCCCGCGCGGCCAGGCCATAGACCGTCTCGGTCGGCACCGCCACCAGCCCGCCGGCGCGCAGGATCGCCGCCGCTGCGGCAATGCCGGCGGGATCGGGCTGCAACAGGCGGCTTTCAGGCGGCATGGCCTGCGTCTATACCGGCGCAAAGGCCACAACGGAAACATCTTATGCCCTACACCGCCCCCACCACCGAACAGCGGTTCGTGCTTGACAGCATTGCCGATCTGCCCGGTCTCGCCGCGCTGCCGCACTATGCCAACGCCAGCCCCGACATGGTGGACGCGATCCTGGCCGAAGCCGGCAAGCTGGCGAGCAACGTGTTCGCGCCGCTGAACAAAGTGGGTGACCGCACCCATGCCCGGCTGGCCGATGGCGTCGTCACGCTGCCGCCGGGCTTTGCCGAGGCCTATGCCCACTATGTCGAAGGCGGCTGGGCCGGGCTGGGCGTGCCGGAGGCCCATGGCGGCCAGGGCCTGCCCTTTGCCGTCGCCGTGGCGGTGCAGGAACAGCTGACCAGCGCCAACATGGCCTTTGCGCTGTGCATGATGCTGTCCCAGGGCGCGATCGAGGCGCTGGCCGCCCACGCCAGCCCGGAGTTGCAGGCGCGCTACCTGTCCAAACTCGTCACCGGCGAATGGACCGGCACGATGAACCTGACGGAGCCTGCCGCCGGCAGCGATGTCGGCGCATTGAAATCCCGCGCCGAGCCCAACCCCGACGGCAGCTGGCGCATCAGCGGCACCAAGATCTACATCACCTGGGGGGAGCATGACGCGGCGGCGAACATCGTCCACCTCGTGCTGGCCCGCACGCCGGGCAGCCCGGCCGGCACCCGCGGCATCAGCCTGTTCCTGGTGCCGAAAATCCTGCCCGATGGCCGCCGCAACGATCTGCGCTGTGTCGGCCTCGAACACAAGCTGGGCATCCACGCCTCCCCCACCTGCACGATGAGCTTTGGCGACAATGGCGAGTGCATCGGCTGGATGGTCGGCCCCGAAAACGGCGGCATGCGCGCCATGTTCACCATGATGAACAATGCCCGCGTGCAGGTCGGCCTGCAGGGCGTCGCCATTGCCGAGGCCGCCACCCAGCACGCGCTGGATTATGCGCGGCAGCGTGTGCAATCGGCCAAATTCGGTGGCGGCCGTGATCCCGTGCGCATCATCGAACATGCCGATGTGCGCCGCACGATCATGACGATGAAATCCCTCACCGAAGCCGCGCGCGCGCTGGTCTATCTGAACGCCGCTGCAGTCGATCGCGCCCACGCCGGCGATGCGGAAGGCCAGGGCCTCGCCGATCTGCTCACGCCCATTTCCAAGGCCTGGGCCACCGATATCGGCGTCGAGGTCGCCTCGCTGGGCGTGCAGGTGTTCGGCGGCATGGGCTATGTCGAGGAAACCGGCGCCGCCCAATATTTGCGCGATGCCCGCATCGCCCCCATCTATGAAGGCACCAACGGCATCCAGGCCATGGACCTGGTGGGCCGCAAGTTGGGGCTCGACGGCGGCCAGCATTGGAAAGACCTGCTGGGCGACGTGCGCGCCACCCTGTCCGATCTGGGCGAGGATGATGAACTGGCCGCCATCACCCCCTGGTTGCAGGATGCGCTCGATTCAGCGCAAACCTGCTCGCTCTGGCTGGCCGGCCACAACAACCCCGACGATATCGCCGCCGGCGCCACGCCCTATCTGCGGCTGATGGGCCTCACGCTGGGCGGCTGGCTGCTGGCCAGGCAGGCGCTGGCCAGCCGCGCCCACCCCGACGCGCAGTTTGCCGCCGCCAAACGCACCACGGCGCGCTTCTTCGCCGAACAATTGCTGCCGCAGGTGCAGGCGCTGGCCGCCAGCGCGATGCGGGGGGCGAGCCTGCTCTATGCCATCCCGGAGGATGGGCTGGCGGCGGCCTGAACCCGCTCGTCAATCAAGGCTTCGTCATGCTGAACTTGTTTCAGCATCCATGGCGCAAATGCCCCGCAGGCTGTGCGTGTAGCTTCTGTCTGCCCATGGATGCTGAAACAAGTTCAGCATGACGTGCTCGCCAAAGTCGCTTGCCCCTCACCCCGCCGGATACAACACCCGCTCCAGCCAGTGCGCCGCCAGCCCGCCGGCCAGTTGCGCCGCGATGAAGCCGGGCGCATCGGCCGGCGCGATGCCGGTGAAACTGTCGGTGAGCGCCCGGGCGATGGTGATGGCCGGGTTGGCGAAGCAGGTCGATGAGGTGAACAGGATCGCCGCGCCGATATAGAGCGCCACGCTGGTGGCGCCCGCGTGTGGCGCGTGCCGGCCAGTGAGCAGCACGGTGAGGATCAGGCCGAAGGTGGCGATGAATTCACCCAGCATCAGGCCATAGCCGCCGCGCGCGGTGGTGCCCACCTGCACCAGCGGCTGGCCGAACATGGCGTGCACCGCCACCACCGCCGCCACGCCCGCCGCCACCTGCACCGCCACCATGGCCAATGTCAGCCGCCAGCCCTGGTTGCCACGCAGGCTCAGCACCAGGCTCACCACCGGGTTGAACTGCGCGCCCGACACCGGGCCCAGCATGGTCACCAGCAATTGCAGCATCATCACCGTCGCCGCCGTCACCGCCAGCACGCCCAGCAGCACATTGCCCGCCATGTTGGCCTCGGCCAACATCCCCGAACCGATCACGGTCATGAACAGGAAGCCGGTCCCCACCGCCTCCGCCCACAGGTTGCGCATCCCGTCCCCCAGCCTGTCGTGTTTGCCCGCCATTGGGGCACAGGCGGCGGCGCTGGTCAATCGCCCGGTCATCACCCACATTGCCGGCAATCAATCTTGACTTGTCCACAGATCGGGCGCAATGAAGCCGGGCTATCGTCGATTGCGACGGAAATTGATGCTCCATATCAGCCCTGCTGATCAGCTCCGCTTCCTTTCATTCGCTACCAGCTCCAACCGCAATCGTGCGGCTGGATAGTCATGCTTTCCTGAAAGGAAGTTCCCATGATCACAGGCACTGTCAAATTCTTCAACACCGATAAAGGCTATGGCTTCATCTCGCCCGAAAATGGCGGGGACGACAATTTCGTCCACATCAGCGCCGTCGAACGCGCCGGGATGCACACGTTGAACAAGGATCAGCGCGTGAAATATGAGCTGGAGACCGACCGCCGCGGCAAGACCTCGGCTGTCAATCTCGAAGCCGCCTGATCAGCGCGGCGGCGGGCGGCACCCTTCGCGGGGCCGCCCGCCGCCGATCTGTTGCTTCCCCCCTTCCAGCCGAAAGCAGGCCCCATGCGCGCCACCGCCGATTTCTATGCCGAGCAGATCGGGCTGTGCGCCGCCCAGGCCGCCGCCGCCGGGCTGGACAACCAGCGCGCCATGTATCTGCGCGCCCAGGCCGCCTGGCAGACGCTGGCCAACGCCGAAGCCAAGGCCCTGGCCGGCCGCACCAGCCGCGCGGCAACGGCCGCCGCCTGACGCCGATCAGGCCGGCGCGGCCCCCGGCACGGCCCCAAGCACAACCCCGGCGCGATCGAGCACCAGCGCCCAGGCCGCCGCCATCGCCGGCGTGAATTCATCGCCGCAGGCCGCCGCCACCTGCCCGGCGATGATCGGCAGGAAATCGGCGAACACCGCCCGATCAATGCCATAGGCCGCGTGGGTCACCGCTTCGGTGGCCAGAAAGGCCGCCGCCCAGCCGCCCGCCGGCGCATGCGGGGCGGCCAGATCCAGACAGGCCTCGATGCTGCGCATCAGCATCTCGCCGCGGATGCGGCCCGAACCATCGCGCCAGAATTCCGCTTCCATCGCCGGATGCCGGGCAAACAGCCGGGCATAGACCTCGCCTTGCGGATCACCGCCCCGCGCCACCGCCACCGCCAGGCTCGCTTCCAATGCCGCCACATGATCGCCCATGCCCGCCATGCTGGGCCGGGCCGCGCCGCGGCGCAAGGGGGGCGGCGGGCAGGGCTGCGAATTCCACCTGCGCCACCCCTCCGGCGCTTCGCGCCACCTCCCCATCCTGCGGCTGGGGAGGACCTGATTGATCCTCCCCCTCTGGGGGAGGTGCCCGCAGGGCGGAGGGGGCGGCGGGGCCGGGCCGAACATCGCCAAGGCACCACCCCATGGACGCCGCAGCGCGTGCGCGGTAGTGAGCAGCGACACTGTTTCCAGCAAAGATTGCACCCCCGCCCGTGAACCTTTTCACCCATTTCACCGCCATCGTTCATGCCGCGCTGGCCGAACTGGTCAGCGCCGGCACGCTGCCGGCCGGCCTGTCCTTTGCCAATGTGGGGGTGGAGCCGCCGCGCGATCCCGCCCACGGCGATCTGGCCACCAATGCCGCCATGGTGCTGGCCAAGCCGGCCGGCACCAATCCGCGCGCCCTGGCCGAAGCGCTGGCCGCCCGCCTGCGCAGCGCGCCCGGCATCACCGCCGCCGAGGTCGCCGGGCCGGGCTTCATCAACCTCAGGCTGGCCGACAGCGTGTGGCATGATCAGATCAACGCCATGCTGGGCGCCGGGGCGGATTATGGCCGCAGCACGGCGGGCGCCGGCAAGCGCATCAATGTGGAATATGTCTCGGCCAATCCCACCGGGCCGATGCACATGGGCCATTGCCGCGGCGCGGTGGTGGGCGATGCGCTGGCCGGGCTGCTGGAATTCGCCGGCTGGGGCGTGACGCGCGAATATTATATCAATGATGCCGGCGGCCAGGTCGATACGCTCGCCCGCTCCGCCCATCTGCGCTATCGCGAGGCACTGGGGCAGGCGATCACCATCCCCGAAGGCCTCTACCCCGGCGATTATCTGGTGCCGGTGGGCCAGGCGCTGGCCGCCGACTATGGTGACCGCTTTGTGGGCGCCGATGAAGCCGAATGGCTGGTGCTGTTCCGCACCCGCACCGTGGCGGCGATGATGGAACGCATCCGCGCCGATCTTGCGCTGCTGGGCATCGCGCAGGATGTGTTTTTCTCCGAAGCCTCGCTGGGGCCGCGCGTGCAGCAGGCGCTGGAGGCATTGCAGGCCAAGGGCCTGATCTATGAAGGCGTGCTGGAAAAGCCGAAGGGCGAGGCCGCCGATGATTGGGAGCCGCGCCCGCAGACCCTGTTCCGCTCGACCGGTTTTGGCGATGATCAGGACCGGGCGATGAAGAAGTCCAACGGCAGCTGGACCTATTTTGCCGGCGATGTCGCCTATCACTGGGACAAGCTGAGCCGGGGCTTTGACGCGCTGGTGAACATCTTTGGCGCCGATCACGCCGGCTATGTGAAGCGGATGACGGCGGCGGTGAAGGCGCTGAGCGATGGCGCGGTGCCGCTGGACATCAAGATCGTCAATCTCGTCAAGCTGCTGCGCGCGGGCGAGCCGGTGAAAATGTCGAAGCGGGCCGGCACCTTCGTCACGCTGGGCGAGGTGGTGGAGGAAGTGGGCAAGGACGTGGTGCGCTTCGTGATGCTCACCAAGCGGCCGGAATCGCCGATGGATTTCGATTTCGCCAAGGTGGTGGAGCAGAGCCGCGACAATCCGGTGTTCTATGTGCAGTACGCCCATGCCCGCATCGCCAGCCTGGGGCGCCGCGTGGCCGAAGCCGGCATCGCGCTGCCCCCGGCCGATCTGACGCTGCTGGACGGCGATGAACTGGCGGTGGTGAAGCTGGCCGCCACCTTCCCGCGCCTGATCGAACAGGCCGCCGAAGCGCGCGAGCCGCACCGCATCGCCTTCTGGCTGGGCGATCTGGCCGCCGCCTTCCACAGCCAGTGGAACGCCGGCAATGATGATCCGGCCCGCCGGTTCGTGCTGGCCGACCGACCCGAGCTGACGGCCGCCCGGCTGGCCATGGCCCGCGCCGTGGGCCAGGTGATCCGCACCGGCCTGGCCGTGATCGGCGTGGCCGCGGCCGAGGAGCTGCACTGAGATGCCGAACCGCGATGAGGATGCCCCCTGGCTGGCCGAAGCCGCGCCGCTGGGCGCCGCCCCGGCCCGGCCGGGCTGGCTGACCATCGCGATTGCCGTGCTGGCGCTGGGCGCGGTGGCGGCGGTGGCGCTGCTGATGCTGCTGGGCCGCAAGGATGGCGGCAGCACCCAGGGCTATATGGAGGCCGAGCAGGCGCCGCTGATCGAGGCCGAACCCGGCCCGTGGAAGGTTGTCCCGCTGGACCGCGAGGGCCTGGAGGTGGAAGGCGACGGCGAGGTGATCCACGAGGCGGTGCGCGGCGAGGATCTGGGCAGCGTGATCGACATGACCGCGGTGCCGGAAGAACCGATCGGCCGGCCGCGCGACCTGCTGCCGCCGGGCGCCGGCGGCACCGCGCCGGCCGCCCCGCCGCTGGCAGCGCCGCCGGCCCAGCAACCGGCCCCGCAACCGTCCGCCGCCCCGGCAACCCAGCCGGTGCCGGTGCAGATTGTGCCGCCGGCCGGCGCGGCGCGGGCTGTGGCCAGCAAGCCGTCACCCGCGCCCGCCGTGCCGTCACCGGTGGCCACCAAACTGCCACCAGCGCCCGCCAAACTGCCACCAGTGGCCAGCAAGCCGTCACCGGAAACCATTGTTATCGTGCAGATCGGCGCCTTTTCCAGCGCCGCCAAGGCCGACGAGGAATGGCAGCGGGTGGCCGGCAAGGCCGGGCTGTCGGGCAAGCAGGTGCAGCAATTGACCGGCAGCAGCGGCAAGACCCTGTGGCGCGTGCGCGGCCGCACCAGCGATGCCGACAAGGCGTGCAAGGCGATCCTGGCGATGAAGGGCGCGTGCGAGGTGGTGAAGCCATGATGCAGCCGCTGATCCTTGGGCTGGCCGGGCTGGCGCTGTCCGCAGACGAAGCGGCCTTGTTCCGCAGCGCCGATCCGGCGGGCTATATCCTCTTCAAAAGAAACGTGGAATCGCCCGAACAGGTGCGCAGCCTCACCGCCTCGCTGCGCGATCTGGCGGGGCGGGATGTGCCGATCCTGATCGATCAGGAAGGCGGCCGGGTGGCCCGGCTGCGCCCGCCGCACTGGCCGGAATTTCCGCCCGGCGCGGTGTTCGGCCACCTGTATGACAAGGCGCCGATCACCGCGATCGAGGCTTGCCGGCTGAACGCGCTGGCGCTGGCGGCGCTGCTGCGCGGTCTGGGCATCAATGTCGATTGCCTGCCGCTGCTGGATGTGCGTGATCCGCAAGGCCATGATATCATTGGGGATCGCAGCTTTGGCACGGCGCCGTTGGCCGTCGCCGCGCTGGGCCGGGCGGTGCTGGATGGCTTTCAGGCCGGCGGCATTTGCGGGGTGGTCAAGCATATCCCGGGCCACGGCCGGGCGGGGGCCGACAGTCATCTCGAGCTGCCAGTGGTCAGCGCCAGCCGGGACGAACTGGAACGGGATTTCTTGCCCTTCCGCCGGCTGGCCAACGCGCCGATGGCGATGACGGCGCACATCACCTACAGCGCGCTGGATGCCGCCCGCTGCGCCACACTTTCACCGCACGTGATTGATTTCATTCGGAATGATATCGGCTTTGGCGGGCTGTTGATGTCAGATGATCTGGGCATGGAGGCGCTGGGCAACCCGCAATCGGGCGGCCACCCGCCAGGCAGCAACGCGCTGGCGGATTTCGGCGCCCGGGCGTTGGCCTGCATCGCAGCCGGCTGTGATGTGGCGCTGCATTGTTCCGGCAATTTCAGCGAGATGCGCGCCATTGTCGAGGCTGCGCCGGTGATGACCGAGGCCGCCACTGCCCGCCTGGCCGCCGCCATGGCCTGGTTGGGCCCCGGCGATGCCACCCCGGCCAGCGAATGGGCCGCCGCCCGCGATGCGCTGTTGGCGCTGGCATGAATGGGACGGCGGAATTTGACCAGCCGGTCCGCGCCGCCGCGCCGCTGATCCTGCAACTGGGCAGTTGGGAAGGGCCGCTTGACCTGCTGCTCACCCTGGCGCGCGCCCAGAAGGTTGATCTGGCCCAGATCTCCATCCTGGCGCTGGTTGATCAATATCTTGATTTCATTCGCGAAGCCAAGGCCCTGAGCCTGGAATTGGCAGCCGATTATCTGGTGATGGCGGCCTGGCTGGCCTATCTGAAATCGCTGCTGCTGCTGCCCAAGGACCCGGAGGCCGAACCCGATCCGGCCGAAATGGCATTGAAGCTCCAATTCCAGCTGCAACGGCTGGAAGCGATGCGCGAGGCCGGGCAAAGGCTGCTGGCCCGCCCGCAACTGGGCTGGGACATGTTTCGCCGGCCCAACCCCGAGGGCCTCGCCGAGGAACGGCGTGCTGTATATGAGTGCAGCTATTTCGAGCTTCTGTCCGCCTATGGCGCGATCACGGCGCGGCGCAACAAATCGGTCCACGTCGTGCGCCGCCGCCCGGTGATGGCGCTGGACGAAGCCATGGAGCGGCTGGAGCATCTGCTGGGCCGCAGCCTCGATTGGACCGAGCTTTCCCGCTTTCTGCCCAATGACTTGGCCGATGAGAGCTATGCCCGCTCGGTGCTCGCGTCCAGCTTTGTCGCCGCGCTCGAGCTCACCCGCCAGGGCAAGGCCACGCTCAGCCAGGGCGCCGCCTTCGCGCCTATCCTGGTCAAGGCCCGCCATGATTGAAGGGGATGATCACGCCCTTGCCCGCGCGCTGGAGGCCATCCTGTTTGCCGCCGAGGTGCCGTTGTCACTGGCGGAGCTCACCCGTCATGTCGGTGAACGCGGCGATCTTGTGCCAACGCTGCGCGCGCTGGCGCAATCCTATGCGCCGCGTGGCATCAACCTCGTCGAGCGCGGCGGGCGCTGGCAATTCCAGACCGCGCCTGATCTGGGCCATCATCTGCGCAGCAACCGGGAAACCGTGAAGAAATTGTCCCGCGCGGCGGTCGAAACCCTGGCGGTGATTGCCTATCACGAACCGGTCACACGCCCGGAAATCGAGGAAATCCGCGGGGTTGCCGTGTCAGGCGGCACCATCGACGTGCTGATGGAAGCCGGCTGGGTGCGCCCGGCCGGCCGCCGCGAAACACCGGGGCGGCCGCTGCAATATGCCACCACGCCGGAATTTCTGGCCCATTTCAACCTGGTCAGCCGGCGCGATCTGCCCGGCCTGGCCGATCTCAAGGCCGCAGGCCTGCTCGATCGCGAGCCGCCGCGAGAACTGCCACTCCCGCTCGGCGGCCGCGAGGAATAGCTCCGATTACTTGCGGAACAGGGTTTCAGCGGTCAGCGCTTCCGGAGCCGTGGCAACGGCGCTGCGCTCGGCCTGCAGGGCCGTGATCAGCGCAGCGCGCTGGGCCTCGGCCTTTTCGGGATCAACGCTGGTATCAATCCCGGCCTTCTTGGCGGCGGCCGCCACCATGGCATCCAGCTCGCGCTGGCTGGCCAACCCCAGGGTCACCGGATCGCGCGCCTGCAGATTGGCATAATTCCAGTGGCTCTTGTCCCGGATGGCAGCGATCGTCGTCTTGGTGGTGCCGATCAACTTGGAAATCTGGCTGTCGGTGATTTCCGGGTGGTTCTTGATGATCCACAGTATGCCGTCGGGCTTGTCCTGCCGCTTGGAAACCGGGGTATAGCGCGGGCCAGAGGTGCGGCGGGCCTGTTCAGGCAGGCGCGACATGCGCAACACATGGTCGGGATTGGCCTCCCCCTTGGCCAGTTCCTCCTTGGTCAGTTCGCCGGCGCGGATCGGATCACGGCCCTTCAGCTTGGTTGCAGCCGTGTCATCGGCGATCGCCTGCACTTCCAGCACATGGAGGCCACAGAATTCGGCGATCTGGGCAAAGGTCAGCCCGGTTTCGTCCACCAGCCAGGCGGCAGTAGCATGGGGCATCAGGGGCAGGGTGGCATTGGCCATGATTTGGCTCCCGTGAACGGCAACTGGAATGAAAACAGCCGCCCCTTGCGGGACGGCTGGTAACGAAGCGCTTGTAATGGAGAGCCGGCTGTGGCGCAAGGGCGGCGCGATGCTGCCCGATCCCGCCCACCTTGCCGCGCTTGATGCGGCCGATCCGCTGGCCCATGCCCGCGCCCGCTTCCGGTTGCCGCCGGATCTTGTCTATCTCGACGGCAATTCGCTCGGCCCGCTGCCGGCCAGCCTGCCCGGGCGGATGGCGGCGGCGGTGGCGCAGGAATGGGGTGAAGGCCTGATCCGCAGCTGGAATGAGGCCGGCTGGATCGATCTGCCGGTACAGCTGGGGGCCGCCATCGCACCGATCGTGGGCGCCGAGCCCGCGGCCGTGGTGGCCTGCGATTCGGTGAGCATCAATCTGTTCAAGCTGGCCAGCGCCGCGCTGGCGATGCGGCCGGGCCGGCGCACCATCCTGATGGAGGCTGATGATTTCCCCACTGATGCCTATGTGATGCAGGGCCTGGCCGGATTGGCTGACGTGCAGGTGCGCCGCGTGCCGCGCGCTCACCTGCTGGCGGCGTTGGATGGCGACGTGGCGTTGCTGCTGCTGGCCCATGTCCATTATGTCAGCGGCGCCGTGCACGACATGGCGGCGATGAGTGCGGCCGCCACGTCTGCCGGCGCGCTCAGCCTGTGGGATTTGTCCCATTCCGCCGGGGCATTGGCGCTGGCGCTGGATGCCGACGGCGCCGACTTCGCGGTGGGCTGCGGCTACAAATATCTGAACGGTGGGCCGGGGGCGCCTGCCTTTGCCTATATGGCGCGGCGTCACTGGCAGGCGGCCGAACCAGCGCTCACAGGTTGGATGGGCCATGCCGCGCCTTTTGATTTTGCCGGCGATTATGTGCCGGCTCCCGGGGCGCGGCGGCTGTTGACCGGCACCCCACCGATCCTTGCCATGCGCGCGCTGGAAGCCGGGATCGGTTGTTTCGATGGGATTCCGCTGGCCGACGCCGAAGCGAAATCGCGACAGCTGGTGCAGCTTTTTGCCCGGTATGCACAGGGATTGCCCGGCGTGACCGTGGCTGATCCCGGGCCGGGCCGGCATGGCGCCCACCTGATCATCCGTCACCCGGCGGCACGGCGCGTGATGGCGGCCCTGATCGCGCGCGGCGTGATTGGAGACATGCGGCCGCCCGATGTGATGCGGTTCGGCTTTCCGGCGTTGACGACGCGTTACGCCGACATTGGCACCGCCCTTGCGGCATTGGCGTCCGTGCTGCGCAGCGGGGAGTGGCAAGACGCGCGCTTTGCGCCGCGTGGGATGGTCAGCTGATCGACAGGATGATCTTGCCGACATGGGCGCCGGCCTCCATGCGGCGGTGGGCGGCAGCGGCCGCGGCCAGCGGGAAGACATGATCGGTGACCGGGGCGAGGCGGCCGGCGGCAAAGGCCGGCCAAATCACGCCCTCCAGCGTTTCAGCAATCGCCGCCTTGAACGCCACGGGGCGCGGCCGCAGCATTGATCCGGTCAGCGTGAGCCGCTTGCGCATCACCAACCCAAGGTTCAACTCGGCGGTTGGCCCGCGCTGAAAGGCGATGCTCACATGGCGGCCATCGTCAGCTAGGCAAACGAGGTTCTTTGGCAGATAATCACCGCCCACCATATCCAGTACGAGATCAACCCCACGCCCGCCGGTCAGGGCCAAGGCTTCGGCAGCAAAGTCGCTGCTGCGGTAGTTGACGGCGTGGGCAGCGCCGTGAGCGCGCGCGGCGGCGCATTTCTCATCGCTGCCGCAGGTGGCAATAGCGGTGAGTCCAATTTCGCGCGCCAGTTGTAGCGCCGTGATGCCGATGCCGCTGGTGCCGCCATGGATCAGGATGGTTTCGCCGGGCCGCGCGTGCCCGCGGTCCATAACGTTGGACCAGACAGTGAACCAGGTTTCGGGCAGCCCAGCGGCATCCGCCAGCGGTATTCCGGCCGGAACCGGCAGGCATTGGCCGCCTGGGGCCACACAATATTCAGCATAGCCGCCGCCAGCGACCAATGCACACACAAGATCACCCGGCCGCCAGCGCGTGACACTGTCACCTACGCTGACGATGGTGCCGGACACTTCCAGGCCCATGATCGTCGGCGTGCCGGCCGGCATCGGATAAAGTCCAAGACGCTGCAAGACGTCAGGGCGGTTGACCCCGGCTGCGGCAACCTGGATCAACACGTCATCCGGCCCCGGCTGGGGCACCGGCCGTTCCACCGGAACCAGCACATCGGGGCCACCAGGGGCGGCAGGATCAATCGCGATCATTGTGGCTGGGATGGTCATGGTGCGTGCATGGCACGGGCGCGGTGCGCACGGCAAGCGGTGTCCGTGGCTGGGCGCGATCTTGACAGGCGGCGTGACCGACCCGTTTATGCGGCGCATGTTTGACGAAGAATTGCCACGCAAACCATCCAATACCCTGGCCGAACTGGTTCGGGAAGATCTGGCTCGCCTGTCGGTGGCGGAACTGGACGAGCGCATGGCTGTTCTGGAAGCCGAAATCATCCGCACTCGGCGTCAGCGCGACAGCGCCGACCGCATCCGCGCCGAGGCTGACAAGCTGTTTCGCTGAGCCGGCAGGCGCCAGAACAAACAAAACCACCCAGTGCCGGTGAGCACTGGGCGTTGATCTGGTTGCGGGGGCAGGATTTGAACCTGCGGCCTTCAGGTTATGAGCCTGACGAGCTACCGGGCTGCTCCACCCCGCGGTGATGTGGTTGGATTGTGGATGGGTTTTTTGTGCTTT
>JAIXUQ010000075.1 GCA_027483465.1 Sphingomonadales bacterium | reverse complement strand
GTTCGCGCGCCAGCACCACGAAGCGGGTGGTGTTGTGATCGGCGTCCTCCACGCCTTCGGCCAGGATGTTGAGGCCATACAGCTCGGCCGCCAGCCGGCTGGCGATGGCGCCCATGGCCACATCGCCCTCGCCGGCCACGGCGGCAGCGGCGGCGGCGGTGTCGAAATACTGCACCGGCGCGATGCCCCATTCGCGCAGGTGGCGGCGCACCTGGCCGAGCGCCTGCGGATGGCTCTTCACCTCCCGCAGCGCCGCCATCGCCCCCAGCGCCAGCAGGCAGTGGCGCACCCGCACGAAATGCTCGCCCACGATGTTGAGGCCGCTTTCGGGCAGCAGGAAATGCATGTCGGCGACGCGGCCGTGCAGGCTGTTTTCGATGGGAATCACCGCGCAGGCCGCCCGGCCGGTCTGCACCGCCTCGATGGCATCTTCAAAACTGGCGCAGGGCAGCGGCAGCAGCGCCGGGAAGGTTTCGCGCACCGCCTGGTGGCTGTAGGCGCCGGGCGCGCCCTGAAAGGCCACGGCGGCGGCCGGATCGGCGGCGGCGGCGGCGGCCATGCGATCAACCAGGGTCTGGGCCAGGGGCGGATAGCTGCTTGTCATGCCCCTGCGTTAAGATAGTGCGCTGCAACAAGCAAATGCTTGCGGGGCGGCGCGCAATTGCCTATCCCCTGCGACAGGACAGCGCAGCCGGGCAGGTTGAGGGCGCTGCCCGGATGGAGCGCGACGTGGACAGTTTTGAATGGAACAAGATTTTCGGCGGCCTGCTGGCGGGCCTGCTGGCGGTGCTGGGCGTGTCGATCGCCAGCGACATGATGTTTGCCCGCCATCTGCCGGAAAAACCCGGCTATGAAGTGGCCGGCGTGGAGGAAGCCCCGGCCGAGGGTGCCCCCGCCGCCGAAGCCGAAAAGCCCGCCGCCTATTATCTGGCCTCCGCCGATGTCGCCAAGGGCGAAGCGGTGTTCAAGAAATGCGCCGCCTGCCACAATGTCGATCCCGGCGGCGCCAACGGCACCGGCCCGGCGCTGTATGGCGTGGTGGGCCGCGAAATCGCCAGCCATGCCGGCTTCTCCTATTCCGATGCCCTTTCCGGCATGAAGGGCCAGAAGTGGGATTGGGACCATCTGTGGGGCTGGCTGAAGAGCCCGAAAAACTTCATGGCCGGCAACAAGATGAGCTTTGCCGGGATCACCAAGCCCGAAGAGCGCGCCGCGGTGATCGCCTATCTCAACAGCAAGAGCGCCAGCCCCCTCCCCCTCCCCGCCGCACCGGCCGAGGAAGCCGCACCGGCGGAGGAGGCCCCGGCCGAGGAGGCTGCCGCCACCCCGGCACCCTGAGGCGGATGCCGGGCCGACCCCTGTTACGCAAGAGGGCCATGCCCGACATCGCGCACGGGGGACCCGTTCAAGGCTAACGCAACCGGCCCTAGCCGATGATGAAATCAGCGGCCGTCAATGCGTGGCCCGCGCCTATGTTGGCAAACATGATTGCCGCCATGGGGCCGTTTCCGTCCGCATCGTAGGACAAGCCACCCGTTGCCTGATTATAGATGATCCTGTGGCTTGCGGTGGTCGCAGCAGCGCCGATCGCCAATTGCTGCGCAGCCAGACCGGCCGCTGACCCCAACGCGGTAAAGACATTGCGCCCGAGCCGGATCGTGTCATCGACAACCGAAAAATCGGTAATGACATCAACGTTGTTGCTGCCATTCAGCACTGATTCAAAGACAAACACATCAGCGCCAGCGCCTCCCGTCAGCGTGTCATTGCCACTGCCGCCGATGAGCGTGTCGCTGCCGTTGCCAGCGCGGATGACATCGTTCCCTGCCCCACCGCCCAGAACATCATTGAAGCCAGCGCCAATGATCTCATCTGACTGATCCTGGAACGCCGGATCGCTGCGATAAATCGCGAATGCGCTCGTATCGATCCGACGCCCGGTCGAAACGCCAACAGCAAAATCAGTGTAACCGATGTTGTCGCCAGCATTATATGGCGAAACATTGTCAATCAGCCATAACCGGTTCGTAGCCCTGTCAAATGCAGAGACAATCCCGGAGTGCACAACGTAGCTGCCGTCGTTGAAATATACCCCGCCTCGAAACAGGTCGCCCGGCTGGAAATCCCGGAAAGAAGGCGCTGTCAGGTTCACATTCGCCGAAACCAATGTCCATTTGTCAGACGGCTCGTCTGGTCTCGTTGCTGGGCTTGTCGGCGAAGGCCAGTGCCTGAAATCGCGAACAGGCACGACAAATCCGTCGGGGCTGCCTCCGGGTGATCCGACGAAGTTCCTCGCCGCAGTTCGAGAATCAAAAAAGAAACTTCCCACGTCCACGGAGACCGAGAACACAAATCCGGTGCAGTTATCTGCTCCCCAGTCACGTCCCAGATATTCGATGGCCCTATTGAGCACTCGCCCACCATCAACACCGTTCGTCTGCACTGGCGGCGGCGGCGGCGGCGGTGCCGCAGTCACGGTCAGCGTCGCGGTCGCGCTGGGGCTATAGCCGTTGCGGGAATCGATTGCCTGAAACCCGACCGTGCTGCTGGAACCGGCAGGCCCGGCGACATAGCTCCACAGCCCGATCTCGCTGATCGGGATTTTGTCGAGCAACTGGTTCTCCGCCATCCTGGTATTGTTGCGCAGCAGATAGCCGCCGCCCACATCCCGATCCCGCACCGCAAAGTGCGTGATGTCGTTGTTGGCATCCGTATAGGAAAACAATGTGTTGAGAGGCTGTGCGGTGCCGGCGGCAACCACCATTGTCTTGCCAGTGGCCACAGGATCGGCCGGCGCCGCCGCCGTGGCGAAGTTGAACGCCGTATTGCCGCTGATGCCGCCAAAACTGTTGCCGGCCGCATCGCGCACCACGCCAGCGGCCATCTGCACATAATAGGATGCGCCGGCCAGCAGGTCGACAGCCGGGTTCACCGTCATCACCGCGCCCGAGAAGCTCACCTGGCTGCTGTCCGTCACCGCGATGGTGCGGAACACGCTGCCGTTGCTGTTGTGGACCACGATGTTGCCGCTGCCGGCCCGCACCGCCTCGCTGAAGGTCAGCACCAGGTTCGCGCCCACCGCAACAGCGCTGGCATTGTCCGCCGGCGTGGTCGTCAGCAACGTCGGTGCCAGTGTGTCAACCGGCGGTGGCGGTGGCGGCGGGGCGGCCGTGGCGAAGTTGAACGCCGTATTGCCGCTGATGCCGGCAAAACCATTGCCGGCCGCATCGCGCACCACGCCAGCGGCCATCTGCACATAATAGGATGCACCGGCCAGCAGATCGACAGCCGGGTTCACCGTCATCGCCGACCCTGAGAAGCTCACCTGGTTGCTGTCCGTCACCGCGATGGTGCGGAACACGCTGCCGTTGCCGTTGTGGATCACGATGTTGCCGCTGCCAGCCCGCACCGCCTCGCTGAACGTCAGCACCAGGTTCGCGCCCACCGCAACGGCGCTGGCATTGTCCGCCGGCGTGGTCGTCAGCAACGTCGGTGCCGTCCGGTCCACAGGCGGCGGCGGCGGTGGTGGGGGGGCGGCCACGGTCAGCGTTGCGGTGGCGCTGGGGCTGAAGCCGCCGCGCGCGTCGATGGCGTTGAAGCCCACCGTGCTGCTGGAACCGGCCGGCCCGGCGACATAGCTCCACAGCCCGATCTCGCCGATCGGGATATTGTCGAACAACTGGTTTTCGGCCATCCGCACGCCGTTGCGCAGCAGATAGCCGCCGCCCACATCCCGATCCCGCACCGCAAAGCGGGTGATGTCGTCATTGGCATCCGAATAGGTGAACAGCGTGCTCAGCGGGCGCGCGGTGCCGGCGGCCACCGCAAATGTCCCGCCCGATGCCACCGGATTGGCGGGCGCCGCCGCGGTTGCAAAGTTGAACGCCGATGTGCCGCTGATGCCGCCAAAATTGTTGCCGGCCGCATCGCGCACCACACCGGCGGCCATCTGCACATAATAGGATGCGCCGGCCAGCAGATCGGCAGCCGGGTTCACCGTCATCGTCGACCCGGAGAAGCTCACCTGGTTGCTGTCCGTCACCGCGATGGTGCGGAACACGCTGCCGTTGCCGTTGTGGATCACGATGTTGCCGCTGCCGGCCCGCACCGCCTCGCTGAACGTCAGCACCAGGTTCGCGCCCACCGC
>JAIXUQ010000060.1 GCA_027483465.1 Sphingomonadales bacterium | reverse complement strand
GTCGCCCGCCAGCGCGGCTTTGCCAGCCTGGCCTTTGAAGGCGCGGCCCCCGGCGATCCGGCGCTGCTCTACCCCGATCTGACGCCCGACCGCTTTGGCAGCCACCTCACCCGCGCCTGGGCCGCGGTGCGCGCCGCCGCCTTCTTCCGGCCCTGGCACCAGGCCAGCGCCGCCACCGCCATCCCGTTCGATCCCGCCGCCATCACGCCGCAGCGCCTCGCGGCGGCGCATCTGGCCCTGCTGCAAGCCCGCAGCGCCCGCGCTTTCCACACTGCCATGGGAGACCAAGATGGGAATTCGTGAAGACATGCCGCTGCTGGCCCGCCACGAAGGCGTGTGGGACGGCACCTACACCTATTTCAACGCGGCCGGCGAAAAGGTGGACGAGCACAAGAGCCGGCTGTTCTGCCGCTTTCTGGGCGATGATCATCCCACCCCCTATCACCAGACCAACCATTACACCTGGCCCGATGGCCGCACCGAAATCCGCGATTTTCCCGCCGCCTATCACAGCAAGCGGGTGTGGTGGGACAATGAACTGATCAAGGGCAGCGCCTGGGAAGTGGGCGAGGATGATCACAACCGCTCGGTGATGCTGTTCTGGGAACGCACTGGCGATCCCACGCTCTATCTCTATGAAATGATCCAGTTGGCCGATTGCGGCACCAAGCGCTGCCGCACCTGGCACTGGATCAGGAATGGCAATCTGGAAACCCGCACCGCCATCCAGGAAACGCTGGTGACCAAGGACTGGCGGAGCCTGGAGCCCTGATGCCGACGCTGGTTGACAAGATCTGGGATGCCCATCTGGCGTGCAAGACGCCCGGTGGCGCCGATCTTGTCGCCATCGATCGCATCTTCCTGCACGAACGCACCGGGGCCGCCGCCTTGAAGGCGATGGCGGCGGCCGGCCGGCCGGTGCGCGATCCGGCCCGCGTGTTTGTGGCCATGGACCATATTGTCGACACCCGCCCCGGCCGAACCGACCAGACGCTGATGCCCGGCGGCCAGGGCTTCATCAGCGAGACGCGCGCCGCCGCCCGCGCCGCCGGGCTGACCATTTTCGATGTGACTGACCGCGAGCAGGGCATTGTCCACGTGATCTCGCCGGAACTGGGCATCGTGCTGCCCGGCCTCACGCTGGTGGCGCCCGACAGCCACACCTGCACGCAAGGCGCCTTTGGCGCGCTGGCCTGGGGCATCGGCAGCAGCGAGGCCGAACATGCCATGGCCACCGGCACGCTGCGCCTTGCGCGGCCGAAAACCATGCGCATCCGGCTGGATGGCCGGCTGGCGGCGGGGGTGACGGCCAAGGACGTGGCGCTGGCGCTGCTGGCGCGCTTTGGTGCCGGCGGCGGCGCCGGCCATGCGGTGGAATATGCCGGCCGCGCCGTGACGGCGATGGACATGGAGGCGCGGCAGACGCTGTGCAACATGGCCACCGAATTTGCCGCCTTCACCGGCATCATCGCGCCCGACGAGGCGGCCTTCGCGGCGCTGGCCGGGCGGCGCCATGCCCCGGCGGCCTTTGATGCGCCCTATTGGCGCGGGCTGCACAGCGATGAAGATGCGCCGTTTGATGCCGAATTTGCGCTGGATGCCGGCCGCATCGCGCCGATGGTGAGTTGGGGCACCAGCCCCGAACACAGTATCGCCATCGATGCCGCCCTGCCCGCCGGCCCGGCGCGCGCGCATGACTATATCGGCCTGCCCCCCGGCGCGCCGATTGCCGGCACGCCGATCGATGCCGCCTTCATCGGCAGTTGCACCAACAGCCGCCTGTCAGACCTCAGGCGCGCCGCCGCGCTGCTGAAGGGCCGGCGGATCGCGCCGGGCATCCGAAAGGCGCTGGTGGTGCCGGGCAGCAGCGCGGTGAAGCGCGCCGCCGAGGCCGAAGGGCTGCACCAGCTGTTTCAGGCCGCCGGCTTTGAATGGCGCGAAAGCGGCTGTTCCCTGTGCTTCTATGCCGGCGGCGAAGGCTTTGCGCCGGGCAGCCGCACCATCAGCAGCACCAACCGCAATTTCGAAGGCCGGCAGGGGCCGGGCATCCGCACCCATATCGCCAGCCCGGAAACCGTGGTGGCCAGCGCGCTGGCCGGGGTGATCGCCGATCCCCGGGTGATCGCATGACGCCGTTCACCACCCTGTCCTCCATCGCCATTCCGCTGCTGCGCGACAATATCGACACCGATGCCATCATCCCCAGCCGGGAAATGCGCTCCACCGGGCGCACCGGGCTGGCCGATGGGCTGTTTGCGCCGTGGCGTTACCGGGATGTGGACGCGCGGCTGCCCGATCCGGCATTTCCGTTGAATGATGCCCGCGCGGCCGGCGCGCAGATCCTGCTGGGCGGGGCCAATTTCGGCTGCGGCTCCAGCCGGGAGCACGCGGTGTGGGCGCTGGCCGAATGGGGCATCCGCGCCGTGATCGCCCCCAGCTTCGCGCCGATCTTCAAGGCCAATGCGCTGCGCAACGGCCTGCTGCCGGTGGAACTGCCGGCGGCGGACTGGGCATGGCGCCCGGTGGCGATTGACCTGGCTGCGCAGACGGCGAACGGGGTGGGCTTTGGCATCGATGCCGAAGCGAAGCTGATGCTGCTGGAAGGGCTGGACGCGATCGCGCTGACGCTGAAATCGAAGGCCGCGATCGATGCGTGGGAAGCGGCGGACCGGCAGGCGCGGGCGTGGGTGTATCTGGGCTCCGGCCCCCCCGCCTCGTTCCACTCGGCACCCCCCCATCCTGCGGCTGGGGGGGATCATCTGGTTGGGGGGGGGCTTGTTGATCCTCCCCAGCCGCAGGATGGGGAGGTGGCGCCCGAAGGGCGACGGAGGGGTGGCGCCGGCGGGCCACGGGCGGTGCTGGCCAGCACCAAGGCCTCATCTGTTGCCAAACCCACCGCCACCATCCACCGCGCCCGCACCCTGCGCGCCGCCATGTCCCTGCCAGAAGTGCAACTCTGGCAGGCGCTGCGGGCGCGGCCGGGGGGGCTGAAATTTCGCCGCCAGCATCCGGCCGGGGCGTATGTGCTGGACTATTATAGCCCGGCCGCGCGGCTGTGCGTGGAAATCGATGGCGCCAGCCACAATGCCCGCACGGGGCAAGACGCCGCCCGCGATGCCTGGCTGGCCGCCCAGGGCATCACCACGCTGCGGCTGCCGGCGGCGCTGGTGCTGGACGATGTGGCAGCGGCGGTGGCGACGATCGTGGCGGCGGCGATGGCGAAGCGCCCCCCCGCCGTCCCCCCCGCCTCGCTCCGCTCGGCACCCCCCCATCCTGCGGCTGGGGGGGATCATCTGGTTGGGGTCGCTCCTTCTGATCCTCCCCAAACTTGTTTGGGGAGGGGGACCGCCGCAGGCGTTGGAGGGGCAGAGTCATGATCCTGGTCTCCGAAGTTGGCCCGCGCGATGGGTTGCAGTCGATCAGCCGGGTGATGCCGCTGGCGGCGAAAAAGGCGTGGATTGCCGCCGAGGCTGCCGCCGGGGTGCGGGAGATCGAGGTGGGGAGTTTCGTGCCGCCCGGCCTGTTGCCGCAGATGGCCGACACCGCCGAACTGGTCGCCTTTGCCCGCACCATCCCCGGCCTCAACGTGGTGGCGCTGGTGCCCAATGCGAAGGGCGCGACAAGGGCGGTGGCGGCGGGCGTGATGGGCATGTCCATCCCCTTTTCGATGAGCGAGACGCACAGTTTGAAGAATGTGCGCAAGACGCACGCGCAGATGCTGGCCGAAATCGCCGCAGTCGCAGAAATCGCGCACGCGGCCGGGGTGCATTTCGCGGTCGGCCTCTCGACGGCCTTTGGCTGCACCATCGAAGGCGCGGTGCCGGAGGCGACCGTGGTGCGGCTGGCGGCGGCGGCGGCCGAAGCGGGGGCGGCCGAATTCAGCCTGTCGGACACCACGGGCTATGCCGATCCGGCGCAGGTGAAGCGACTGGTGCGAGCGGTTCGCGCCGCGGTGGGCGCGCGGCTGACGACGCTGCACCTGCACAACACGCGCGGGCTGGGGCTGGCCAATGCGCTCGCTGGGCTGGAGGAGGGCATCACCACGCTGGATGCCTCGCTGGGCGGGCTGGGCGGCTGCCCGTTCGCGCCGGGGGCCTCGGGCAATCTTGTCACCGAGGATCTGGTGCTGATGCTGAACAGCATGGGGCTGAAGACCGGCATTGATCTGGAAAAACTGATCGCGGTGCGGGCGATATTGGCCGAGGCGCTGCCCGGTGAGCCGCTCTATGGCTTCACGCCCGATGCCGGGCCGATGCTGGATTATCGGGAGAGACTGGCAAAGTGACCGCGCCCACCCCCCTGGCTGGCCTGAAGGTCGTGGAATTCACCCACATGGTGATGGGCCCCACCGTGGGGCATATATTGGCCGGGCTGGGCGCCGATGTGGTGCGGGTGGAACCGCCGGGCGGGGACCAGACACGCCGGCTGCTGGGATCGGGCGCCGGCTATTACCCGATGTATAATCGGGGAAAGCGCAGCATCTGCCTTGATCTGAAGTCAGCCGACGGCCTGGCGGTGGCGGGCGATCTGGTGGCCGGCGCCGATGTGCTGGTGGAAAATTTCCGCCCCGGCGCGCTCGATCGGCTGGGACTGGGCTATGAGGCGATGGCCGCCCGCAATCCCGGCCTGATCTATTGCAGCGAGAAGGGCTTTCTGCCCGGCCCCTATGAGGCGCGCACCGCGCTGGACGAGGTGGCGCAGATGATGGGCGGGCTGGCCTATATGACCGGGCCGCCCGGCCGCCCCTTGCGCGCCGGGGCCAGCGTGATCGACGTGACCGGCGGCATGTTTGGTGTGATCGGCATAGTTTCGGCCCTGCACGAACGCGGGCGCACCGGGCGCGGGCAGAAGATTGTGGCCAGCCTGTTTGAAACCACCGCCTATCTGGTGGGCCAGCACATGGCGCAATTTGCCGTGACCGGAACGCCCGCCGCCCCGATGCCGGCGCGGGTTTCGGCCTGGGCGATTTACGATGTGTTTGAAACGCGGGACGAGCCGGTGTTCATCGGCGTGGTCACCGATGCGCTGTGGGCGAAATTCTGCGCCCTGTTCGGGCTGGACGAACTGTGGGCCGATGAAGGCCTGCGCCGGAACAACAACCGGGTGCTGGCGCGGGACCGCATCCTGCCGGTGATCCGCAGCATCGTCGGCAACATGACGCGGGCCGAGGTGGTGGCGAAGCTGGACGGCACCGGCATGCCCTTTGCCCCCATCGGCAAGCCCGAGGAGCTGTTTGACGATCCCCACCTGGCCGCCGGCGGGCTGGAGCCGGTGACGCTGGACGATGGCCGCGAAACGATGCTGCCCACCATCCCGCTGGAAATGGCCGGCGGCCGGCCGGGGGCGCCGCAAACCCTGGCACGGCCAGGCGAGCACAGCCGCGCCGTGCTGGCCGGGCTGGGTTATGATGCCGAAAGGATCGCCGCCCTGATCGCCAGCGGCGCCGTGGAGGAAAGCTGATGAAACGCCTGATGATTGCCGCCACTCTGCTGGCAACGGCCGCCACCGCCCAAACGGCACCCAATCCAACGGCACCGGGCGTGGACAAGCCGAAAGAGCGCCTGCCCACCGATGTGCGCCGCGCCACCATCATCGTGCGCGACATGGAGGCCAGCCTGAAACTCTATCGCGACGTGGTGGGGATGCAGGTGAATTATGACACGGTGGTGGAAACCAGCGGCGTCGCCCTGCCCGCCGGCCCGCCCGGTGCCAAGGCGCGGCTGGTGCTGTTGAATTCCAATGATCCCTGGGTGGGCTGGATCGGCCTGATGCAGTGGGTGAAGCCCACCCTGAAGGCGAAGCCCTATCCCAAACGCATGGGCCCCGGCGGCGTGGTGCTGGTGATGAACACCGATGATGTGGAAGGCCGCTGCCGGGCAGCAAAAGCGGTGCCCGGCGTGCATTTCACGTCCGAACCGCGCTTGCAGGTGTATCCCGGGCGCAATGGCGGCCCCGAAATCCGGGTGATGGGCTGCAATTTCTTCGATCCCGATGGCGTGCTGGTGGAGATGAACCAGATCCTCAAGTGAGCGGGCGGTGGCCGAGCCGGATCAGCGCGGCAGCGCCGATCAGCGAACCGCCGGCCATGATCACCGCCACCATCTGCAACGGCTGGCCGGCGGCAAACAACAGGCCGGCCAGCGCCGGGGCCAGCGCCGAACCGCCGCGCCCCACGCCAATGATGAAACCGGTGGCGGTGCCGCGCAGATCGGCGCGGAAATGCTGCACCACCAGCGCATAAAGGCCAACGATACCGGCATTGGTGGCAAAGCCGGCCAGCGCCGCCACCAGCGACAGGCGCGCCAACCCGTCGTGCCCGGCGCCAAACCAGCTGACCAGCAGGGTGGAGGCCAGCATGGCCGCGATGGTGAGCGGCGCCACCCTCACCCGCGCGGTGAACAGGCCCAGCAGCACCGATCCGCTGGCGCCGCCGATGCTGGCCCACACCAGCACGCCGGCCGCCGCCGCCGGGGGAAAGCCCATGTCCACCACCAGCTTGGGCACCCATTTCAGCACGAAGTAAAAGGTCATGACATGGGCCAGATAGGCGGCGGTGAGCAGCAGGGTGACCGCGCGGCGCGGCCCGGCGAACAGCGCGGTGAGCGGCAAGCGCGCGGCCGGTGGCGGCGCGGGCGGCAGCGCGGTGATGGCCGCATGGCCCATGCGGGCGAGCGCAGCGTTGATGCGGACCAGGCTGTCGGGCCGGCGGCGGCTGGCCAGAAACGCCACCGATTCGGGCACCAGCACCAGCGTGGCCGGCACCATCAGCGCCGACCAGCCCGCGCCAAACAGGAAGACCGACCGCCAATCAAAGGCAGCCAGCAATTGTGCCGCCGCAGATCCGCCGATGATCACCCCCACCGGATAGCCGGCGGCCATCAGCACCACCGCCAGCGGCCGGTGGCGGGCGTTGGCGGCTTCGGCCACCGCGGCGTTGGTGGCGGCCAGCATGCCGCCGATGCCCAGCCCGGTCACCACCCGCACCGCCGACAGCGCGGCAACGCTGCCCGCCGTGGCCGCCGCCAGCATCCCGCCGGTCATCAACAGCAGGCAGGCGATGATGGTGGGCCGCCGGCCGATGCGATCGGCCACCTGGCCCAGCAGCAGCGAGCCGATGGCCATGCCGATCAATTCCATCGACAGCACCAGCCCCAGCGCGGCGCGATCAATGCCCCATTCGGCCGCGATGCCGGGGGCGGCAAAGCTGATCGACATCACGTCAAAGCCATCGAGCGCGTTGAGCGCGATCATGGTGGCGACCACGCCCCATTGCGCCGCCGACATGCGGCCCTGATCGATGATCGCCGCCGGATCCTGTTGCATCACCCCTCCCCCCACTGGCCGGCGGTTCACCCCGCAGGATCGGCCAGCATCAGCGCATCCAGCGCCACCACGCCATCAGGGTGGACGATCACCGGGTTCAAATCCACCTCGCGCAGCGCCGGGGTGCCGGCCAGCACGTCGATCAGGCGCAGCACCAGCGCCGCCACTGCCGTCACATCCAGCGCCGGGCTGCCGCGATAGCCCCACAGCAGCGGCGCACAGCGCAGCCGGCCCAGTTCGGCGATGATGGCGGCGGCATCCATGTCGGGCGTGATCAGCCGCACATCGTGCAGGATTTCCGCCGTCACCCCGCCCAGGCCCACCAGCACCACCGGGCCCCAATCGGGATCGCGGCGCGCGCCGATGATCAGTTCCAGCCCGCGCCGGCCCATCGCCTCCACCAGCACGCCATCCAGCCGCAGCGCCGGATCAAAGGCGGCGATATCGGCATGCATCCGCGCCCAGCCGGCACGCACGGCGGCGGCATCGCCAAGGTTCAGGATCACGCCGCCGGCATCGCTCTTGTGGCTGAGCGCGGCGGCCTGTGCCTTCAGGGCCACCGGAACGCCCAGTTCGGCGGCGATGGCGACAGCGGCATCGGCGCTGGTGGCCAGCCGGCCCGAAGGCACGCCGATGCCGTGCGGGGTCAGCAATTGCTTGGCCTGATATTCGGGGATCACCCCGCCGGCCGCCGGCAGCGCCAGGGCCAGCGGCGCCGGCGTGCGGGCGCCGCCGGCCGCATCGGCCAGCGCCGCCAGCCGGGCGATGGCGCGGAACACGCGTTCGCTGCTGGGGAACACCGGCACGCCGGCGGCGCGCAGCGCATCGCGATCGTCGGCGCCGATGCCGGCGCCCTCGTCCAGCCCGGCAAAGATCAGCGGCTTGGCCAGCGGCGCTTCGGCCACGGCGCGGCGGATCGGCGGCAGCTTGATGGCGCAGGTGGCGGCATCGGTCTGGATGATGCCGGCAACGATGCAGCCAAAGCGCGCATCATCGGCCAGCGCGCGGATCAGCCGGGCATAGATGTCGGGCTCCACCAGCCCCTGCGCGGTGATGTCGAGCGGGTTGCTCACCGCCACGAACGGCGGCAGCGCGGCGCGCACCGCCGGGGCATTGGCATCATCCAGCGCCGGCAACTTCAGGCCCAGGCCCTCGCACAGATCAAGGCTGAGCGCCTTGAACGCGCCGGATTCGCCCAGCACGGCGGTGCCGCCGGCCGGCAGCGCCGGGCAGCGCGAGGCGATCTCGGCGATGTCGCCCAGTTCCTCCAGCGTTTCGGCCAGCACCACGCCGGCGCGGGCCACCATGGCGCGCATCAGCGGATGGTCGCCAGCCATGGCGCCGGTGTGGGTGGCGGCGCTTTCGCGCGCGGCGGCCGACCGGCCGGGGTGGAGCAGCACGATCAGCTTGCCCGCCGCCCGTGCCGCCCGCGCCGTCGCCAGAAACCGCTGCGGCCGGCGGAACTGCTCGACGATCATGGCGATCACCTCGGTGCCCGGATCGGCAACCAGATGCTCGACATAATCCTCGACACCGGTCGCCGCCTCGTTGCCGGTGGAGACCGACAGGGTGAGGTTGAGCGCCCGGCTCATCAGGGTGGTGCCCAGCACGGCGGCCATGGCGCCCGATTGCGAGACGATGCCCACGCCGCGGCCATGGCGCTGGCCATCGGTGGGCACCAGCGTTTCCACAAAGGTGAGCGGCAGCCGCCGGGCGTGGTTGACCAGGCCCAGGCAATTGGGCCCTTCGATCACCATGCCGCTGGCGGCGGCGATGCGGCCGATCTCGTGCTGATCGGCCAGGCCCTGCGGCCCGCCTTCGGCAAAGCCGGCGGCAAACACCACCGCCGCGCCGCACCCGCGCGCTGCCAGATCGCGCAGCGCCGGCACCACGCCGGCCTGCGGAATGGCCAGCACCGCCACGTCCACCCCCAGCGGCAGATCGGCGATGGCGGGCAGGCAGGGCCGCCCGTCAATCTCGGCGCGTTTGGGGTTGATCAGGTGGATGGCACCATCAAAACCGTTGCGCACCAGATTGGCCAGCACCGATGCGCCCAGCGCACCGGGCTTTTCGGAGGCGCCCACGATCGCCACCGATCGCGGGGCCAGCAGGCGTTCCAGCATGGGCGGGGGGCTGGTCATCGGGCCGGCTCAGGCGCCCTGGCGCGCTTTGTCATAGGCAGCGAGGCCCGGCTTGTAGCTTTTCTCGTCGATGAACTGGCGGATGCCTTCCTTGCGGCCATCATTGTCAAAGCTGTTGGCGGCTTCCTGGGCGCGGATCAGATAATCCTCGGCATTGTCGTAGGTCATCTCGCGCACGCGGCGGATGGCGTCCTTGGTGGCCTTCAGCGCCACCGGGTTCTTGGCCAGCAGCACGCGCGCCACCTGCTCCACCCGGTCGCGCAGCGCATCCAGCGGCAGCGCCTCGTTCACCAGGCCCCATTCGGCGGCGGTCTTGCCGTCGATATTCTCGCCCATCATGGCGTGATACATGGCGCGGCGGAAGCCGGTCAGTTCGGCGATCACCTTCGATGCGCCGCCGCCGGGCAGGATGCCCCAGTTGATTTCCGACAGGCCGAAGGTGGCGGTTTCGGCGGCAAAGGCCAGATCGCAGCCAAACAGCGGGCCATAGCCGCCGCCAAAGCACCAGCCATTGACCATGGCGATGGTCGGCTTCTGATACCAGCGCAGCCGCCGCCACCAGCCATAGGCCTCGCGCTGGGCGGTGCGGGTGCCGGCCAGGCCCTGTGCCTCGGTCTCGCGGAAATATTCCTTCAGGTCCATGCCGGCCGACCAGGCGCTGCCCTCGCCCGACAGCACCAGCACGCCCACATCCTCGCGAAATTCCAGTTCATCAAGCACGCGGCCCATCTGGCGGTTGAGCTTCGGGCTCATGCAGTTGCGCTTTTCGGGGCGGTTGAAGCGCACCCAGGCGATGCCATCCTGCACATCAAAGGCGACGGTTTCGGTTTCGCTGCGGTCGGTCATCGTGGTTCTCCTGGTGTGGTTGCGGGTCAGGCGAGGGCGAAAATGTCGATCTGCACCTCGGTCGGGCGGCGGATGCCGCTGGCCACGAACAGGCTGCGGCGCAGCCATTCGTGCGGGCCGGGGGCCACATCGAACCGCGGCACGGTGCGGAAATAATAGGCCGATGGCTCCACCGGCACGCCGCGCGCCAGATCGGCGGTCACCGCCTCGCTGGCCACGCGCACGCCGCTGTTCTCCACGCCGATCATGCTGCCATCATCGGCCTTGAGGACATAGCGGGCGCGCACCTCGGTGAGGCCGCCGGGGCGGATATCCTGCCAGTCCCCGCCGCCGGGCAGCACCACGCCGGCCAGGCGCGGGCCGCTGATGCGGCCGCCGGTGATGGGCACGAAGCGCCGCTGCGCGCCATCGATGCGGCCCAGTTCCACCGGCGCGCCCACCTGCACCAGCAGGGTGAAGACATGGGTGAG